>NZ_JAUYWJ010000013.1:0-321446 GCF_032656585.1 Streptomyces herbicida | reverse complement strand
TGGCGGGAAGGCTCCCGCGGCCCGATGACCTCACGCTTCCTCGCGATGCGGGTCCGGCCTGCCGGGGTGCGCTCGCGTCGGCTGGCCCAGGCAGCCGCGGTGGCCGAGCACGGCCGGTGGGACCGCGTCCTGCCCGAGGTACGGCTGCTGGCCGAATGGCCCGACGGCGAGGACGAACCGACCCGGTTCTGGCTGTCCGACCTGCCCGCCGACACCCCGGTCGCCGACCTGGTGCGGCTGGCAAAGATCCGCTGGCGCATCGAGCACGATTACCGCGAACTCAAGCACGGCCTGGGCCTGGACCATTTCGAAGGCCGTTCCTGGAACGGCTGGCACCACCACGCCACCCTGGTCACCGCCGCCCATGCCTTCCTCACCGAGCAGCGGCTGGCCCCAAAAGCCGACACGCCGGACTCCCCCTCTACCACATCCTCGACGCCCTCCAGGACCTCCTGAACTGCTGGACCGGCATCTGCACCACCTGCCGCCGACCCCTGCCCAGCAGAACCACACCAAGATCAAGACAGACCTAACGGAGTCCTACTAGCTGAGGGCGACGCCGTCGCCGTACGCGGTCGCGCCGCTCGTCGTGCTCGAACCGGCAAACTTCCAGCGCCAAGTGCCCGCGTAGTTCGCGGTGACCGTCGTCTTCAGCTTGCCACTGCTGTCGGTGGTCACGTTCTTGACCGTGGAGTACGTCGAGGAGCCGGACTTCTTGAACTGCAGGGCCACGGACTTTCCGCCGTAGCCCGCGTAGAGGTTGGTGTCCCAGTCGGCCCGGGTAAGCGTCCCGCTCACGGTGAGCGTGCCGCCCTTGGCGACCGGCTCGGGCGACGCCTGGGTGTTCGTGAGCTTGGCGTACCGCTTCACCTTGACGGGGGTGCCGGGGTCGAGGTCGTAATAATCGCCGTCGTAGGCCGCGACCTCCGAGTCGAAGTACCAGGTGCCGGCCGAGCTGTTCTTCAGGTCGTAGTAGTCGGTGCGGTCGGGGTCCAGAGTGTACGTGAACGTGCACTTCATGGTCGTCGACGTCGGCCGGGAGCAGGACGAGGACGTCGAGTTCGCGTAGAGGATCCGGCCGTCGGAGCTGACCAGCTTGTCACCGGCCATGATCTTGATCCCGGAGTCGTCCTTGGCGGTCGCGGTGACGCTCAGCGTGTGCGCCGTGCTGACGCCGACATTGACAGTCGTCCTGCTGAAGGTGATCGCACTGAAGACGGCGTCGCCCTTGCTCGAATCCGCGCGGGCGGCGGGCGTCACGAAGGCGAGCAGCGCCAGGGTTCCGGCGGTGGCGGCCGCGGCGGTACGAATACGCATGTTTCTCCAGGAACGGTGAGCCGGATCTTGGTCCGGGCACGTAAGAGACCACCAGGGAGTGTGGCTGGTTGTACGGCGTGACGCGGCACCGGGGTGAGGGAATGCGCTGAGAGCGTCCGCGGTTCCGGGACCGTACCCGCTCGGGTACGGAGTCCTCCGCAGCCCGTCTCTACCCGTGGCTGCCCGCCGTGACCACCCTGGCGACCCTCGCCACGGTGCTCGTCCTCGCCCTGACCGGCAACGGCCCCGCTGCCGTCGCCGCCGGCGCCCTGGGAAGCGCCACAAGCGGCGTCCAGATCACCGTGCACATCAACAGCAGGCGCTTAAGCACGTTTCCCTGAATTTCGGACCTTATTTATCAGGACTAATTTTTGCGTTATGCGGCACTCTGTGCTCGCATGGGTCCGGCCGCTGCCGAAAGAGGCTACCGGCGGCGGCCGGGGGACGCCCGGCTGATCCTCCAGCTCGCACACCTTCCGCACCCGCACCCGCCCCATGTCCTCAACGTGGTACTGGCGGAAGCGCACACTGTGGTCCTCGGTCACGGACACCACATGGATGGGAACGGTCACCAGACCGAAGCTGATCGCACCGCTCCAGATCGTCCGGGGCATGACCCACCTCCGCAGCACGCCCCGAGAACACCCAGCCTACGAGACACACCAGCATCATCGTGGGCGGCGAGCGGTAGTCGCCGGGCGGGGCCAGCATGCTCGAGGGGTGCTTACGGCGTAAGCACCCGAGCTCGTTCTCCTGCCGCGGTTCCGCTTCGGGGACTGCTCACGAGCGAACGTGTGCTACCGGTGCGCTCTTCGGCGGCGGCGCACAGCTGGACGGGAATCGCGACCATTCCGAAGGCGAACGTGCCCGACCACGTGGCTGTGCCCCTCATGCCTCCAGCATCGGCCGCCGCAGCTCCCGCCGCATCCGGGAACGAGCCGCCGCAACAAGCCCTGACCGCAGCCCTGCCGTCACCGGTCGGCAGTGGCCCGTGGATTGACCTCGCAGTGATCGATCTCGTCCACGCGCCCCGTGCTGGCAACGGGCACCCGGACGGTTGCTTTGTCCTTCGCGGGCACCGACACCTGATCGCCAGTGTCGATGATGGTGAAGCCGTGGTCGTTCTTGAAGTTGATCTTCACGGTGAAGAGGCCCTCGCGTCCGTTCGGGTTGCTGACCTCGACGGTCGCGTACGGGTCGTCCGTGCTCGCGCAGTGTATGAGCACAGCGGTGCCGTCCCTCATGGGCCGGGCGGTATCGCTGGAGGAGGACGCCGTGGGGGTGGAACGGTGGGTGGGCCGCGAACGGTACGTGCCGCCGCCGCTGCCACCGGTACTCGTCCCAGGCTCATACGCGTCACTGCCGGACGAGCCGCTGGACGAATAGCCGTGCGAGCCACCGCTGCCCGACGTCGACGAACTGTCATGGTCCTGGCTGGAGCTGCTGCAACCGCCCCCGCCATCGCTGTGATGGCTGCGGCTCCCGTGACCACGGCCCGACGAGAACCCGGTCAGCGCCAGCACGACCATCGCCGACACCGCTGTGAATCTGAGTCTGCGCCCCCGCGTGTACATGCCGCCACCCTACCCACGGCCGTCGCACCCGCCCCAACGAGGGTCGAGCGGCCCGTCTCACCTCGTACGGGCCGTGCCGGTCCCCTTCTCCGCGTCCAGCGCGTACACGCAGCGGTCCTTCCTACACGCGTACACGACGCCGTCCTTGACCACGGGCGCCGGCGTTCTCACCGCCGGTCCCCAGCTTCCAGCGCAGGCCAGGGCACCGAGTCCGATGGGCCCGGGGTGGGAAACCCTGGGCTTGAAGAGGAGACGGAGCAGGGGCAAGGATCCTGTCACCTTGGACCAAGATTTTTTTCCGACTCGCCGTGAGCGCCTCCGGCCCGACTCACTCCAGAGCAGGCAGAACCCGACGCCCCACCCCGCATGTCGGCGATCTGGGGGGAGTTGAACCGCCCCGACTGACGGGGCAAGTCGGGCCTTGGATATTCGGCCAGGCTCGCCGCAAGGCCAAGGAGGGGCGCCCCTACGAAGAGTGGGACGACACCTGGTCGGAGCGAACGGGCAGCCCAACGATCTGAGTTGGGATGAGCTCGTCGCGGCCAGCCGTAAGCATCGGTCCAGCGGGCCGCAGGGGCGCCTACGCCGCCGACGCCAGCCAGCGAGGGGTGCGGGGTGCGGAGTCACCAGATACGATTCAAACGTGCAGAAGTTTTACTGATTCTTGCGTATCGAGGCAAAAGTCAAGTTTAAGGATCTGGGCTCAAGGCCATGGGAGCAGGACAGGCACCCCACACTTCGCACTCCCCAGAAAGTCCGGATCATCAATGCGACGAGACACGTCCGACACGGACCGCCGAACGCTTCCACGCGGAACAGTCTACCTGTCCGCTCTAGACAGGCAGGCGGAGTCCTTCATTGATCCGCCCCAGCGCAAGTCGGTTCTTGAGCGCAGCCTTCTCTCCAATCTCCTATTCGAGACGGCAGTGCTAATTCCGGATATATTTTTCTTCATATCCAGCGGGCTCGCAGACCACATAAAATGTGCCGTAGACGAGAACAGGGAAAGCTTGATTGGGGCAAGCATTGCCGAAGGAGTTGCGGTATCCGCATTCCGTGACACGGATTGCAACGACTTCAAGACCGCGTACGAGACCGTTCGCGACACCGGAATACGCGGCCTGCTGGCTCCCGAAGTCTGCAAACAGATTGCGCGACAACTCGACATATCTGCACGCTCTGGGAAGGAGTCGCAAGACTTTGCGTCGACCCCTTGGCCGACAGAGAGTGTTGGCGCGATGTATGAGCAAAGGCTCGCATCTTTTCTTCAGCCAGAGGGCGATGTACCCCCTGCCGAAACTCGGCAAATCATAAAGTTATGGAATGATACCCACCATTGGAGGCATGAATCTTTCGACAACGCTAGGGCGAGAGATGATTCAGGATTTCGACGGGGTTCGTATATGGCGGCACTGGGAGAGTCAGTTGGACTCCGAGGGGCACCGGTCGATGACATAGGCCAGCTCTTCAACGAGGTGAGGGATCCCGAACGCCTCCTCGCACTGAAGGTCCTCTGCTATTGGATGAACGAGTGCTACTCATACAATCAGGCTCGCGCCTTTGGGGTAATGCCGAATTTTCCTAACTTTCACCCAGAGCTTAGTCAAGTCATGCTAACCTCCCTTGAGGTGTCTGGTGTCGATAATCCAACGGGGATAACCGAGACGACGGTTACAGCAAGGATTCCCCCTCCTCGCGTCCTCCTAGGTATGGACCCAAGAAGACTCATCAGGGTACGCAAGCAAACCGCCGGAGCGGAGTATTTCGCGGCCCTAAATGAGTGGCGCGGTGACCCACTGAATGAATCGTTGAGGCGTGAGGTAGAGACCCTTTTCAAGGCTTACGCCAGGGCTTTGCGAATGGAGGCGGCTCAAGGCTCAAGGTACACGGAGACGCTTCTTCGGCTGAAGCTTGCCCACTTTGAAGGACCGGCCCGCAAGCTGGGAGCGGCCGCCGCGGTTGCTGCCTCTGCGCTACTCTCCCCTCAGATCCCGCAATTTGCGCCATACATAGCTTTGGGCAGCTTCGGATATGCGACTTATGTGTGGACGCTTGACAGGGCCCGAAGGCATCAGCATGCCCTGAAAGCAGAACTCGAAGTAACCCTTCCGCAGGAATAGACAGTCTCCCTACAGGAATTCCATCCGAAGTACGTCGTTCTGGGTGTCCACTCAGCCGGATTACAAAACGTTCGGCGCCGTGGTCGGTGACCGTGGCCCGGGCCGGTCAGTTTCCGAGGAGGTGCTGGCGGGTGGTGACCAGAGCGCGCCAGCGAGTGCGGACGGTGGATTCACTGTCGAGGCGAAGTCGCCGCTCGCGGTGGCCTCTCGCAGGCGGTCGATGGTGGTTGCCAGGTCTTGTGTGCGCCGCGTACGGCGTAATGGAAAGCGAGGGCGGGGTCCAGGAGCGGGGTGAGCCAGGGAAGCCCGGCGACGGTGATTTCGGTCCGCAGCAGGGTGGCGCGGCCGGTGATGTCGTGGTCGGTGCCGGCGTCGCGCGCGAGGGCAGCGACGTGGGCGAGGAGGATGTGGCCCGTTGGTCGAGTTGGGTCAAGAGCTGGTGGGCGAGGACGAGTTCATCGTCGGCACGCACCAGGTTGCTGAAGGCGGGTGACCAGGGCGATGTGGGTCTGGGCGATGGCCCGCTCGCCAGGGGCGTCGTGCTGTTCTGCTTATGTCCGTGCGGCTTCGAAGGCGGCGACGACACGGTCGATGTCGCCGTGGGGCCAGCGGATGTCGCCCAGGACCCGGTGGTGGCGGCCCTTCCAGCCGAGGGTGGAGATGGCGGCAAGGGCAGTGGGGACGTCGCCATGGATGCAGCGAGGTTGGTCAGGCCGCGGTGGGGCACGGGGAGCAGGGCCCGAACACCCGCCCGGTCGCGGTGTCGCGGGGACCATCCCCGCGGGTGCGGGGAGCAGGTACGGGCGCTCATTGAGCAGCTGTGTTCCTGGGGACCATCCCCGCGGGCGCGGGGAGGTCCCAGTTGACCCGATTGGATGGTCCCCTCTTCAAGGAGCGGCGCGTCAAGCCGCCGAGGTGCCCCCTGCAGGCGCGGGGATGGTCCCAAGGCCGACGTCTGCGCGAGGCGCGTGCGCCCCTGCTCCCCGCGCCCGCGGGGATGGTCCCATCTGCAAGATCGCCGAACTTCCCGACCTCTACTGCTGCCCGCGACCGCGGAGATGGCTCCGCTTGGGCGAACTGCTGCTCTAATTCGACCATCTGCTCCCCAACACCCGCCGGAATGGCCGTACTGGTCCACAACTGCAACGACCTCGCGGCCGACGCGCAGAAGTTCCCCGGGCAGGCTCACACGCTCGACGAGCACGGAGCCGGCAACGTCACTCCTCAGCGCGCGAAGGAACTTGCCGAAGCGAAGACGGAGAAGCTCGGGTATGTCGTCCCGAACAGCCTGTTCATCGACGAACAGACCGTCCAACAGGTCGTGGACTACGCGCTGGCCAACAACGCGAACAGGATTCGCAAGTGGCTTTATCCGATTCGGAACTGTCATTCAGAGGCACCTTCGGAGCGCGGAACTCCCTCGGCAAGGCCTACTATCCGGACGGCACGGTGAAGGGTGCGGGCAACGCGTACCGCATCAAACTTGTCCGAGCCAAGGGGCACAAGTCGGGCTACTACGTGCAGACGTGTTTTCCAGAGTAAGGGAGGTGAGGCACAGTGCCACGTTTCACGGAGTTCGACTTCGGTGTGTCCTGGGTTATGGACTTCTTCCATCAGGACGGGACCCACTACGGGGACACGGCCGCTGAAATCGTCGCGAACCACCTCGCGGGGTGGAGCGACGAGGCGGCCCTGGCAGTACGCCGTGACGCCCAGACGCTCCTCGACAACCTCCCCTCGGGGACGCTCGAGGTGCTGTGGGAGGCCGGAACGGAGTACATGGCGAATTGGGAGCGGCTCGGGAGTGGGGCGCAGTGGACCCGGTCCGTCGTCGACCTGTGCGACGCCCGGCTGTCCACGGCGCCGGACGTATGGCCGCTCACCGGCGCGGACACCGAGGACGGCATGGCCTGCCTCGAAGCGGTCGTGGCCGAGATCGAGGCAACCCGGTTCCTGGCTCCTGACGTGCGGGCGGCGCTCGTCGACTGCGCGCGCCGGTGCACTCCGGACCTGGCCTTCCGGGTGCTGCTGAGAGCGATCAGTTGCGCCTCGGATGTCTCGCTGTCCTCCGAGCAGTACACGAGGCTGGAGGCCATCGGATCGGCTCTCCAGTACGGCGAATTCGTGGTGGACTCCGTCAAGTACCTGGTCGAAAACGACTAGCCGGCGGCTAGAACCTGGGGGCGTTACGGGACCGCTGCCTCGGCGAGCTCTCGCGCAGCCTGGCCGGCCAGTGCAGACTCGTCCAGCCCCGCCCCGTCCTGGGGAGGCTCCACAGACCCCCCTGGCAACTGCCAGCGGCCCGGTGCGGCCGTAGAAGGCGACATCCTCCCTGCCAGCACACGGCGTCGTCGGTCGGCTGGACGACGTTCACGAACAACGAGGGCAGTGCGGTGGCGCCGGGAACACGACGCAAGGCGTAGTGCCGGTAGGTCACACGCACCCAGGACAGACGCAGGATGCGCAGGCCCGTCCACTCCAGTCCCCCACACGCCACCACAGGCCCATCGAAGAGGGTGGGGTTGGCCCGGACCGCCATGTCCCACACCCGGTCTCGGGCCTGGGCGTCCTGGGGCGGCAGTGGCGGCTCCGCGGCTTCGGTCAGCAGGAGCCGTTCAACGTCGAGGAGGTCAATGCCCGCAGGGGGCAGTGTCTCGGCCACCGGCCCATCGTAGAAGCCGCTCCAGGCTTGAC
Organism: Streptomyces herbicida; assembly: GCF_032656585.1. Classification (NCBI taxonomy): domain Bacteria; kingdom Bacillati; phylum Actinomycetota; class Actinomycetes; order Kitasatosporales; family Streptomycetaceae; genus Streptomyces; species Streptomyces herbicida. Next base: position 313,741 of record NZ_JAUYWJ010000013.1, on the reverse strand, counting down.
CGCCACTTTCGAATAAGTTCATGGATGCCCGGCTGGCTGCTGGTCGTCGGTGTCCGCTGGTGTTCGGGGGCCCGGCACAATGGCCGCAGCCAGGTTCAGAACGGGCGTCTATGTCGAGGCTCACCTCCCCGTACGGGCGGACGTGGGACCAGAACAGCGGGGTCCGAGCCGCCTCGCCAGGCGGACATGCCGTTGGTCGGCGTGGGGATCTGAGCTGACAGGATGCAGCGCTGATCGGAGAGCGGCGCTCAGGACGGACGTCAGTGGCCCTCAAGCCGCGCAACGGTGTCTGGGCCCCGGTCGACCAGCCGCACACCCTGGCCTGGTAAGACGCCGACCACCACAGCTGTGGAACCCCGGAAAACGCGATGCTCCCTCAGTCCGCCGTGGCCAGCTCCACCGCCGACACCACGTCGGCCCGGCTCGGGGCCCCGGAAGCGCGGCGCACGACGCGACCGGCGCGGTCGAGGACGAGCACGGTCGGCGTGCGCATCACCTCGACGCGACGGACCAGGTCGAGCCGCGCCTCGGCGTCGATCTCCACATGGCGCACGCCAGGCGTCCCGGCGGCTACGTCGGCCAGCAGGCGCCGGGTGCTGGGGCAGGTCGCGCAGAGGGCCGTCGAGAACTGCACCAGCGTCGCCCGCTCGCCCAGCGCCGCCCCCAGCTCACCGAAGGACAACCGCAGCGCGTCGCCCCGGCCACCGTCGCGCAGCCTGCCGTCGCGACGGGCATGGACCAGCCCGAAGACGGTCGCGACCGCCAGCACGACGACGGCCACGATCAACCCGGTCGGATCGCTCACGGCCACCTCACCCGTGGCTGAGCCGGGCCCGGCTGCGGACCGCGAGCAGGTAGAGCTCGCAGCCCAGGCAGTAGCCGAAGGCGGCGTTCAGAAAGGCCGCCGCGAGTGCCGCAGCGCTCGCGGCGATGCCGAGCCAGATGGCACCGGACAGGTAACCCGCCGCCCCGACGACCGCAAAGCCCAGGCCGACCGCCTGCGCGAACCGTGGCGGCCGCTCGTCCTCGAGGTCCTGCGGCGGTCCGAGACGGGGACGCACCAGCCGACGGTAGAGCCAGCCGTACGGGGACCAGCGCAGTCCCAGAATTGCGCCGAGGGCGAAGACAAAGGCCTGCGCCGCGAGCAGCACGACGCTGCCGGTGGCCAGGACCACAAGGAGGAGGAGAGTCGTGAGGACGGCGGCGAAGCGCGGCCCACGCGGGTCAACGCGGACGGACACACTGGGGGTGGGGTCGGGCATGATGCACTCCGGTACGGTACGGACGGACCTGGCGAATCGGGGGCGCGGTCAGCGACACGCGGCGGACCACACCCGACCGAAGTCGATGTGAGCCCTGATAACCAGGAACGTCGCGGAGAACATGCCGCCATTGCAGCAGCCACCCCCGCCGCGGTCAATCACCGCCCACCTGCCGGACATGCGCGTCGACCACGCGGGGGCAAAGCGGGCGGTGGGGTCTGCGGCGGCGTGCCGATGTCGGCCAGGTAGTCCCCCCCCCAGCACGTCCGACAGGGCGACATCCCATCGCCGAGTCCAGACCGCATCTGCGGACTGTTTCCAGCCCGGTCACGGCATCCAAACGCCGCTGAGCACCACCTCGATGGCCGCGTCCTTGAGGACTGCGTCGAACAAGGCGGGGAACTTCCCGTCCCTGTCCCGGAACATGAACCTTGCCCGACAGCCCGCGTCCTCCAGGTCCATGACGAGGTTCTTCGCGGTCTGGACCACCCAGGGTGCGGAGGGATGAGCAGTGGCGCCCAGGATGCGGACCCGGCGGTTGGCGTGCTCGATGGCGGCAAACACGTACAGCCGCACCCCGGTCAGGGTGACGGTCTCGAAGAAGTCACAGGCCAACAGGGCATCGGCTTGGGAGCGCGGGAAGTCGCCCCAGGTGCTGGAACTCCGTTCGGGCGCCCGGGTCGATCCCGGTCTCCCTCAGGATCTCCCAGACCGTGGAGGCGGCCACCTTCACCCCCAGCACGAGCAACTCACCGTGCACTCTCCTGTAGCCCCAACTGGGATTTTCGCGTGCCAGTCGCAGCACCAGGGCTCTGATCGAGTGCACGGTGCGCGGTCGTCCCGGGCGCTTGGGTCGAGAACGGGCCGCGTGGCGGCGTGCGAGAACGTCGCGGTGCCATCGCAGCACCGTGTCCGGGCGCACCAGCAGCCGCGTCCTGCGCAGCACATGCCGTGGCAGCCGGTGCAGCAGCGCCGCCAGGAACGCCCGGTGGGTCGGGGTGAACCGCGTCCTCTGCTTGCCGAGTTGGCGTTCCAGCACCGTGATCTGATGACGCAGGGCGAGGATCTCCGCGTCCTTGTCACGGGCGCTCATCAACAGCAGGCGCAGCAGGCCGAATCCGTTCGTCACGCTCAGGTAGGCAAGTCGTAGCAACACGGTCGATCATCATGCCGCGGTGATCGACAGCCACGTGAGGATGCCGACGCGAGCAACCGCGGTCGACATCCCACACACCGGCTACCACCAGGACGGATGAGTTTTCGGCAAGGGCAACGTCGGTGTTGTCGAATGAGCGTCGGCACTTCGACAACCTCATCCTGTTGTGTGCCAAGGACCACCGGCAGATCGATGCCCCCGAGACCGCCCGCCTTCGATCGGGAATGCCTCGAGGACGTCAAGCGCCGGCACGAGGACCGCTTCCGCCGCGCCCTGGCGGCCCTGAAACACGCAAAGCAGCAGTACGTCGATCACACCCGCGATCAGATCGTCGTCCACTGCTCCACACTGCAGCGGATGTACGGCGGGCAGCTCCATGAGGAAGCCCGTCTGGGCACCGCGGAATCAGTCAACAAGATCGCCGACCAGTTGAGGCGCACTCGGGCTGCCCGGCAGCTGCTGTGTCGAGTCCTGGAAGAGGGCGGCGAACTCGGTGCCGCCGAGGCTGCAGCGAGAGGCCTCATGGACGGCGAGGAGATCCGCAATCTCGACCGGCAGCTCGAGCTGGCTGGCTGGCGCACCTCGAACCCCCTGAGCGTGACGATGGTGAGTACCTGCCGGAGCGCATCGTCGTCCCAAACGCTCTCCATGGCCACAACCCGCTCCTCGACAACTGCGACTTCTCCGACGACCTGAAGCTTCCCCGTGCTCGTGGCCCACGTGAGCGACATCCACATCGCGGCAGCGAGCAGAGCATGGAACGGGCCGCGCGGGTACGGGACTACCTCAACGGGCTCCCCTCCCCCGTCGACGCCGTCGTCGTCACCGAGGACATCACTGATCACGGCCTGGTGGAGGACTACGAGATCGCCCGGGGGGCGATGCGGGACGACGCGCCCACCGTCGTCTGCCCCGGCAATCACGGCTCCCCGCCGGAGTTCCGCAAGGTGCTCCTCGACCACCCGGGGAGGGACGGCAGGGCCGGGCCGGTCAATCAGGCGCTGCGCGTCGACGGGCTCGCGATCCTGCTGTGCGACTCCAGCATCCCCGGCCGTCACGACGGCCATCTTGACGACAAGACGATCGACTGGCTGGAGTCGAAACTCGCCCGCGCCGCGGGGCCGGTGTTCGTCGGCATGCACCGCCCGCCGATCGCGCTGGGCCTGCCGTCGGTCGACGCAATCAGGCTGAACCACCCGGAGCGGCTGGAGCAGGTTCTGCGCCGCCACGACCAGGTGAAGGCCGCAATGGTAGGGCATGCGCACACGGCCGCTTCGGCGCTCTTCGCGGGACTGCCGCTGGTGGTTGCACCGGGTGTCGTCTCGACGCTGATGATGCCGGGCGAACTGGTGCTTCCCGAGGAGTGGTCCGAGGACGACGCGCTGGACTTCGAGCGGCCGCCCGCCTTCACCCTGCACGTCTCCGACGGCGAACGGCTCGTCTCCCACACCCGCGTCGTCCGCTGACAGCACACACGGAACCTCAGACGCTGAGCGCGGCCCGTACGGTCTGCTCGGCGCCCGTTCCGCCCTCGCCGGAGGAGGTCATCCGGCCCGCCTCCAGGACGTAGTAGTGCTGGGCGGCGCGCATGGCGAAGCCGACGTGCTGTTCGACGAGGAGGACGGAGAGTCCGCCGCGCCGGGCGAGGGTCAGGATGGTCTCCTCGATCTCGGCGACGATGGACGGCTGGATGCCCTCGGTCGGCTCGTCAAGAAGGAGCAGTCGCGGGCGGGTGACCAGGGCGCGGGCGATGGCGAGTTGCTGGCGCTGGCCGCCGGAGAGCAGGCCGGCCCGGCGGGCCGACAGCTCGCGCAGGACGGGGAAGAGGTCCAGTGCCTCGGCGATCGCCTCCTTACCATCGGAGCGGCCGTCGGCGACGAGTTGGAGGTTCTCGGCGGTGGTGAGGTGCGGGAAGGACTGCTGGCCCTGCGGGACGTAGGCCATGCCGCGGCCGACCCGCTGGTGCGGGGCGAGGCGGGTGATGTCCTCGCCGTCCAGCAGGATCGTCCCGCCGGTCGGCTTGATCAGGCCCACGGCGGCGCGCAGGAGGGTGCTCTTGCCGGCGCCGTTGTGGCCGAGGACGGCCGCGACGCCGTTTTTCGGTACCGCGACGGTCACGCCGTGGAGCACGGTGGTGCGGTCGTATCCCGCCCGTACGGTGTTGATCTCCAGCATGGACGTCACGTCACGCCTCCTCGGTGACAGCTGCGGGGGTGGGCTCGGGCTTCGAGGCGCGCCCGAGGTAGACCTCCTGGACCCGGGGGTCGGCCTTGACCTCGGTGACCGAGCCCTCGCTGAGGACCTTGCCAGCGTGCAGGACGCTGACGCTGCGGGCAAAGGAGCGCATGAAGTCCATGTCGTGCTCGATGACGACGACCGTGTGGTCCTCGCTCACCCGCTGCAACAGCTCGCCGGTGGCCTCGCGTTCGTCGTGGCTCATGCCGGCAACAGGCTCGTCAAGCAGCAACAGCTTCACGTCCTGGACCAGCAGCATGCCGATCTCCAGCCACTGCTTCTGCCCGTGGGCCAGCACCCCGGCGGGGCGGTCGCGCAGGTCGGTGAGGCCGGTGGTCTCCAGTGCCTTCGTCACCGCCTCCGGTACATCCTTGCGGCGCCGCAGCATCGTCCACACACCTCGTCCGGCACCGGCCGCGATGTCGAGGTTCTGCAGGACGGTCAGTTCCTCGAAGACGGTTGCCGTCTGAAACGTACGGCCGATGCCCATGCGGGCGATGCGGTGCACGGGCTTGCCGAGGAGTTCCTCGCCGCCGAAGCGGACCGAGCCGGTCGCCTTCACCAGGCCGGTGACCGCGTCGACCAGGGTGGTCTTGCCGGCGCCGTTCGGGCCGATGAGGAAGCGCAAGTCGCCGGGGGCGATCTCCAGGTCGACGCCGTCGACGGCCGTGAAGCCGTCGAACGTCACCCGCAGGTCGCGTACGGTCAGTCCCTCGCCGCTCATGCTGTCTCTCCAGTCGTACGAGTACGAGTACCAGTGACAGCGCCGGTACTGGTACGGCGCTTGCGCAGGACGATGCTGAGGGAGGCGAGACCGCCGGGCAGGAAGCCGACCGCCACGACGAACAGCAGGCCCTGGAGGTACGTCCACGCGGCGGGGAAGGCGTCCGAGAGCGTGCTCTGTGCCCAGGCCACCGCGATCGCACCGAGCACCGCCCCCACCAGCGAGGCCCGGCCGCCCACCGCAGCCCCGATGACGAACCCGATGGACGGCACGATCCCGATCAGCGCCGGGGAGATAATGCCGACGGCCGGGACGAAGAGGGCGCCCGCCAGTCCCGCCATGCCGGCCGCGACGACGTAGGCGACGAGCTTGACGTTGGCCGGGTTGTAGCCGAGGAAGCGCACCCGCTCCTCGGAGTCCCGTACGGCGACGAGGAGTTCGCCGTAGCGGCTGGCGAACAACTGGCGGGCGGCGGCCATCAGCAGGAGCAGCACGACGGCGATGACGAAGTACACCATCCGCTGGTTGACCGGGTCGTCCAGCGAGTAGCCGAAGAAGCCCTGGATGTCGGTGAGGCCGTTCGTGCCCCCAGTGGTGGCCTGCTGGCCGATCAGCCAGATCGACAGGGCGGCGGCCAGCGCCTGGCTGAGGATCGCGAAGTAGGCGCCCTTGACCCGGCGTTGGAAGACGAAGAAGCCGAGCACCGCGGCGACCGCCATGGGCAGCAGTACGGTCATGGCGAGCGCGAAGGCCGGGTTGGCAAACGGCTTCCACCACCAGGGCAGGGCGTCGCCGGTGCCGTAGAGCTGCATGAAGTCGGGGAGTGTCTCGCCGGTTGCGGCGGCGTCGGTGAGCTTGAGGTGCATGGCCATGGCGTAGCCGCCGAGGCCGAAGAAGACGCCCTGGCCAAGCACCATGAGCCCGCCCCGGCCCCAGGCCAGGCTGACGCCGACGGCCACGATCGCGTAGCACAGGTACTTCGCGAGGAGCGAAAGACGGAAGTCGGACAGGGCGAGCGGGGCGACGCCGAGGAGGAGCACGGCGCCGAGGACGAAGGCGGCGGGGACGCGGAAGCGTTCCAGCAGGGGCACGGGGGTCGCCGTGGGGGTCGTGGTCGTCATGCCAGGCTCCGGGTGCGCAGTGTGTACAGGCCCTGGGGTCGCCATTGAAGGAAGGCGACGATCGCCACGAGCACGATGACCTTCGCGACGCTGACCGTCGTCGAGTACTCGAGCACCGACTGGAGCACGCCGAGCGCGAAGGCGGTGATGACGCTGCCCTTGAGCTGCCCGATGCCGCCCACGACGACGACCAGGAAGGCGTCGACGATGTAGTTGGTGCCCATCGTCGGGCCGATCGGGCCGACGAGCGTGAGCGCGACGCCGGCCACACCCGCGAGGCCCGAGCCGATGAAGAAGGTCAGGCGGTCGACCCCGCCGGTGGCAATGCCGCACACCTCGGCGAGGTCGCGGTTCTGCACGACGGCCCGGATGCGTCGGCCGAGCGGGGTGAGCCGCAGGATCAGTGTGAGGGCGAGGACGCAGAGCAGGGCCAGGCCGAGGATGAACAACCGGCTGTTGGCGAAGGTGATGCCGCCGCCCAGGGAGATGTTGCCGGTGAGCATGTCCGGGGCGTGGGTCTGCACGTTGGGGGCGCCGAAGATGTCACGGGCCAGTTGCTGGAGCATCAGGGAGACGCCCCAGGTGACCAGCAGGGTGTCGAGCGGCCGCGTGTACAGGCGCCGGATGAGCAGCCATTCCAGGAGCGCCCCCATGGCACCGGCGACGAGGAAGGCCACGGGCAGGGCCACTAGCAGCGAGACTCCGGCGCTGCTGATGGACTTCTGCAGGACATACGTCGTGTAGGCCCCGGCCATGATGAACTCGCCGTGCGCCATGTTGATCACGCCCATCTGCCCGAAGGTCAGGGTCAGGCCGAGCGCGATGAGCAGGAGCACGGCACCGATGCTGATGCCGGTGAAGGACTGGTTGAGGATGACCGTCATGAAGTGGCTCCGGGTCGGGGACGGAGGTGCGGGCGCGGGGCGGACCCGGCCGGTGAGGAGGCCGGGTCACACCACGAGGGGGCTGGGGATCAGGACAGGCCGGAGGCCCAGTCGTAGCCCTTCAAGTACGGGTCAGGCTTGATCGGGCCGCCCGAGTTCCACACTTCGGTGATCAGCCCGTCCGCACCGACCTTGCCGATCCGGGCCGTCTTGTAGACGTGCTGGGTGGCGCCGTCGACGGTTACCTTGCCCTCGGGGGCGTCGAACGTGATGCCGTCGGAGGCCGCCTTGACCTTTGCGACGTCGAAGGAACCCGCCTTCTCGACCATGGCCTTCCACAGGTAGACGGAGATGTAGGCGGCCTCCATCGGGTCGCTGGTCGGCTTGTCCTTGCCGTACTCGGCCTGGTACGCCGCCACGAACTTGGTGTTGGCCGCGCCGGGCGTGGTCTCGTAGTAGTTCCACGCGGTCAGCTGGCCCTCGAGGTACTGGGTACCGATGCTCTTCACCTCCTCCTCGGCGATGGAGACGGACAGCACCGGCATGCTCTTCGCGGTCAATCCGGAGGACTTGTACTCCTTGAAGAAGGCAACGTTGCTGTCGCCGTTGAGGGTGTTGAACACGGCATCTGCGCCGGAGTCCTTGACCTTGTTGACGATGGTTCCGAACTCCGTGGAGCCGAGCGGCGCGTAGTCCTCGCCGACCACCGTCATACCCTTGGCCTTCGCGTACGCCTTGATGATCTTGTTGGCGGTGCGCGGGAAGACGTAGTCGCTGCCGACCAGGTAGAGCTTGGTCAGGCCCTGTTTCTTGAGGTAGTCGAGGGCGGGGACGATCTGCTGGTTGGTCGTCGCCCCGATGTAGAAGATGTACGGGGACTGCTCCAGGCCCTCGTACTGCACCGGGTAGAAGAGCAGCGACTTGTACCGCTCGAAGACCGGCTTGACGGCCTTGCGGCTGGCCGAGGTCCAGCAGCCGAAGGTGACCGCGACCTTGTCGTCCTTGATCAGGGCCTCCGCCTTCTCCGCGAAGGTCGGCCAGTCGGAGGCGCCGTCCTGGCTCACGGGCTTGAGCTTCTTGCCCAGTACACCGCCGGCGGCGTTGATCTCCTTGATGGCGAGCAGCAGCGCGTTGTGGACCGTGACCTCGCTGATGGCCATCGTGCCCGACAGCGAGTTGAGCAGACCGACCTTGACGGTGCTGCCGGAGGTATCCGCCTTGGCTGCGGAGTCCGATGACGTGTCACTGCCCGTCTTGGCGCCGCAGGCGCTGAGGGCCGCGGACGCGCCCGCCGCCGAAATGCCGGCCAACAAGCCACGTCTGCTGATGCTGAGCCCGGACATACAAAACCTCCATGCCCCGAAGGGCGGTGCGAAGAGAGCGGAACGGCTCTGGGGAGGGAATGGACGGAGCGCGCTTCAGAGGCGGCGGCGTTTGTCGCACGGATCCCCAGCCGAATCGGGGTGCCGTCCGGGCTGGTCGCTGAAGTGCGTCCACAGCCTGCGAGCAAACTGTTTCCGGCGCGTTGCGGCGTAGTTGAAGAACAGTTTCTGGTGGAAGTAAAAAAGACCGGCCACATGACAAATGCGCGCTCGAGTTGGACAGTTGGCTGGTATCCCAGCCGCGGCAATTAATGCTTCCTGCGGAAAGGATCTATTTTCCCGGTTCCTCTTGTCAGGGGCGCGGCGATCGACGGTAGGCTCAACAGGCAACCTGGCATGGAGAACTACGGCTTCGAGCGGAGGAGCGCGATGGCGAGGCGGCCCCAGGAACTGCTCCATCTGCTGACGCGGGCCGAGCGCCTCTCCGTACGCCGAGTGCAGTCAGTACTGGACGAGTTCGCCGTTTCGATAGAGGCGTGGCGGGTCCTCGACCTGCTCTCGGACGGGCAGGGGCACAACATGACGGCCCTCGCCGACCACGCCTTCCTGCCCGCACCGAGCCTCACCAAGCTGATCGACCAACTCGTGGACCAGAACCTGGTCTACCGCCGTATCGACCCCGCCGACCGGCGCCGCATCCTCGCCCACCTCACGCCACGGGGCATGGAGAGATGGCAGCAGTTGGTGCGCGAAGTGCGGTCCGACTGGGCACAGTTGGAACATCTCCTCGCCGACGAGGACGGGGAGCAACTGCACGTCCTGCTGAACCGGCTGGCCGATGCGCTGGAAGGCACGCCGGCAAGCCGGGTCACAACAGGTCGTGCGGGGCGGGCAGTTGGGCGAGGACGTTGAAGTCGAGCCCGTCCGCCTCCGCCAGGTAGATGCGCTGACGCACATGCCGGTCGTGGAGACGGAGCAGCCCGCGCGGTCCTTCGTACGAGACCGCCTCGGCAGCGGCTCCGATCGCGCAGACGTCGAGTGTGCGGGCCTGTTCGATGAGCGCGGCCAGCAGCAGCACGCCTTCGTAGCAGGACTCACCCAGGCTGCCCGGGGCGGGCGCCTCGATCCCGAACCGGGCGGCGTACTGGCCATGGAAGTCCAGGGTGTCCTGGTTGGCCAGTGACGTGAAGAACCCGGCCGTACTGAACAGGTCGCCAGTTGTCTCGGGTCCGCTGGCCATCAGCATGTTCTCGTCCATCAGCGTGCTCAGCCGCAGGCACCGCTGGTCGAGCCCCGAGGCGGCGAAGGCCCGGTTGAAACGGACCGCGTCGCTGCCGACCAGCAGCATCAGCACGCCGTCCGCGTCCGCGTGCTCGATCCGCCGCAGCACGGCCCGGAAGTCGTCGGTGCCCAGCGGGAGGTACCCCTCGCCGCAGACCCTGCCCCAGCTGGCGCGCGCGTAGCGGCGGGCGGCGCGGGCCGTGTGCCGGGGCCAGACGTAGTTGTTGCCGACGACGAACCAGCGGCGCACGCCTCGCGTCTCGGCGAGCAGCCGCATGGCCGGCAGCAGCTGCCAGTCGGGGGTCTCGCTGGTCATGAAGACGCCCTCGGTGCGCTCGCCGCCCTCGTACAGGGCTGTGTAGACGTACGGCACCCGGTGGGCGATACGCGGCGCCACCGCCTCACGAACGGACGAGATGTGCCAGCCGGTCACGCCGTGCACGGATCCGGTCGCGACCAGCGCCTCCACGTCCCGCGCCACCGCCTGCGGGTCCCGGCCGCCGTCCACCTCGAGAAGCCGCAGCTCCTTGCCGAGGACGCCACCCGCCTTGTTGACCTCCTCGGCGGCCAGCCGTGCGCACGCCTCACAGGTGGGACCGAAGATACCGGCAGGCCCCTGCATCGGGTACACGAGCGCGACGTTCAGAACCGAATCGTCTGCCGTGACCCACTCGGGGGCGTGGAGGCGGAGCAGCCGGTGCATGGCCCCATGATTCCCGCACCGTCCTCCGGACCCAAGCGACGGCCTGGATCGAAACCGATTCGTAGAAAAAGGGCGAGGTGGTGACTCGCGGTGACCGCTGATCGCTTCGAAAGCGGAAGGACTCGCGCAAGTCACGTCCTCGCGGGCACCCGTCGAGGTGCTGCCTACCCGGCGAAAGCAGAGAAGATGATCACGAGTAGGTCATCTCGTACGCCGTCACGGCGCAAGCAGCAGGCTGTCGCCGCGTTCCTCGGCGGCGGCGTACCGCTTGGCCACGTCCTGTCAGTTGACGACCTTCCACATGGCCTGGATGAAGTCGACCTTCTGGTTCTTGTACTGCAGGTAGAAGGCGTGCTCCCAGGCGTCGCAGACCAGGATCAGGGTCGAGCAGCCAGGGGGCCCTGAGCCAAGGCCGGGTAGTTAGGGCTCGGGTCCTACACCGGCACCGAGGGCGACTCCGGTGGCCTCGTCTTCACGGTCAACCACAGCCGCCGCCAGGCGCGCGGAATCGTCTCCGCCGGCGACGGTCCGAGGGAGATCGCGTGGACGGAGGCCACTGACATCCTCCACAGCCTCGGCCTAAAGCTGAACCCACACCCGTAACCCGGCACCGCCGCGATGGGCACCACGGAGCTTTCCCCGGAGCCTGTGGTGCCCATCGCACATGACGGCGGCATCCCGCGCCGCACCGCCCCCGGCGACCCGTCGAACTTCCTGGCCGCAAGGCCCCAACCGGACGAGGAAGTTGTTCGTGATACCGGGTGAGGGGATCGGAGGGAATGTGGCCGAATGGTCGAGGCTGCTGTCCGAGCTCGCGCAGGAGCGCGGCGCGGAGCTGAACCGGTACGGCTTCCTGCTGTGCGGCGATCGCGCGGAGGCCGCCGACCTGGTTCAGGAGGCACTGGTACGGGTCTTCTCCCGGCCCCGCCGTGCGTGGGAACTGGGGGAGGCGGAGGCATACGTACGTCGCACCATGCTCAACCGCTACCTGGACCTGCACCGGCGCCGAACCCGTTGGAACCGCGCGCTTCCACGGCTCGTGTCCTCGGCACCGGTCGCCGACCACAGCACGGACGTCCTGCACCGGATCGACCTCATGGACGCCATGCGCGGCCTGTCGCCGAGGCAGCGGGCCTGCGTGGTGCTCCGCTACTACGAGGACATGTCCACCACGGACATCGCGGCGCGGCTCGGCTGCGGTGAGGGGACGGTCAAACGTCATCTGAGCGACGCGCTGGCCAGACTGGGCGCCCGGTTGCGGCCACCCACCCAGCACGTCGCGGAGGAAAGGCTCGAGACATGAAGCCCAACGACCTGCGCGAACAGTTGCTGGCCGCAGCGCAACGCACACCGCTGCCCGAGATCGACACCGAGCGGATCCGGACCCGGGTCCGCCGGCGCAGAGCCGCCCGGTACACCGCCGTGGCCGGAGCGGGCCTGGCCGTGGCCGCCGCAGTGGTGCTGAACACGCTGCCGTCCGCCTCGACACCGGAGATCAAGACTCCGGCGGGCAAGGTACACAGGCAGCCTCCGGCGACCAGTGGCGCACCTCCGGGGCTCCCTCACTACACCTGCGGCGCGAGGATCCCGGCGAGTACCGGCCGGGGAGCCGTGACCGTGCACATCTCCGACGTGCGCGCGGCCCCAAACGGAGCCCCGCAGATCACCTATGCGGTGACCGCGACCGCCCCATCGGTCCTGTCCGGCGGGCCACAGATCCTCGTCCTGAAGGACGGCCGGGTCGTGGCCGGTCAGGATCCATCCGGACCGGCATCCGAGAACACCGCGCACCAGGTGACTATCACCCCCGCCCGTCCGCACCGCGCCGAACTCGCACCGGTGCCGGGCCGACCGTGCGCGGGAACCACCTGGAGCTCGGCGTGGAAGAACGGCTACGAAGTGGCCGTCGTCCTCGTCACCCAGCCTGCCGCGCCATCCGGCACCGAGGCCCCCGATTCACTGATCGTCGCCCGTGCACCCCTGGCCCGATGAACGGCAGACCTCAGGGCCTGCCTCTCCTTCTCAACTCGCACTGCTCTCGACACCTCATGGAGGAACTCATGCGTCGCGCCCCGCTGCCCGCCGTCCCCGTCCTGCTGCTCGCCCTCGCCGGATGCGGGGGGAATTCCGACGCGGTGACCGGTGACCAGGTCCACCCCGCCCCGACCACCACCACCTCCCCGCCACTGAAGCAACAGGACCGCTCCCTGCCCTGCGACAGCACCGTCGAACGCCCCGTCGTCGTCAGCGGCCCCGACGAGCCTCTGCAACTGACCGTCACATCCCTGCGGCGCCAGGGCTCCACCCTTCGCACCACCTACAAGATCACCACCCGTGAGCGGACTCAGGCACTCAGCCTGCCGATCGGTCAGGTCCCGCCCACAGCCCTCCTACTCAAGCACGGCGTCATCGCCGGTCGCCAGAAGCCCGTCGCCCACACCGGTCCGGCCCGCCTGTCGGCCCTCCTGTACCCCGTCGGCCAGCGCCCCTACACCAAGACCCTGCCGATCGACAGCCTCTGCCCCGGCACCACGTGGTCCGACGTGGACAAGCACCCCGGCGACTACCAGGTGGTCGTCGTCATGTCGGTCCAGTCGCAGGGAGAACCCTCCGACGCCACGCCGGCAGACGGTGTCCACCCGCTGCCCCTCCTCGAAGCCACCCGAGACATCTCCACGAAGAGCCGCTGAACCCGATCGACGCACCCCGGACCCACACCATGGAAGCCCGCCAAGGGCCGGGGTGACGGAGACCAGGCCGCTCATGCGACATGTGGACACCGTGCCGCGGATCAACCCGTCCGACGGTGCGGATTCCTGCCGGCCTGCCGTGCGCCTCGCCCGCACCCTCGCCGCACGAGGCGACCACAGTGAACGACGCGCCGTCCTGCGCGCTCTCACCGCAGCCGAGAAACACCTGGGCGACGCTGGCGCCGACCGGCCCACCTGGTGCGCCTGGGTGTCCGAAGCCGTTATGTGATCTGCACGGGTGTCTCAGACCCACGGTGTCGCAGGCGGCGCACCTCCGTAGACGAGACGCGTTCGCTGCCGATGGTTCGGGGGGCCGAAGAAGGAATTGCGCCGCGCGGCCGTCGGCGCGGCACAGATGGCCTGCGCGAATGAAGCGGATTCAGCGGGCCGCTGGCGCGGCCGTCGGGTCAGCGGTGGGTGACGCCCTGGGCGGCCCCTTCGAGTTCGGTCCCCAGGGAGCATTCTCCGCGCGGTTTCCCGCGCCTGGTGCCGGTGGCGAGATGTGCGGAGGCGGTGGCTGGGACCCAGGCGAAGCCACTGACGACACGCAGATGGCCGTCCTGGTCGCGGAGTCGCTGCTGGAGCTCTGCGTTCCTGGCAGCCGCCTGCCGTTCCGCTGTGGACAGCCGGAGGTTCTCGGGTCTGCCAAACGAGCGGTCGGGTAGCCCGGGGGTGCGATTCCCCCGGGCTACCCGACCAGCGTTCAACCGCCGCCGACACGACCGGGATCAGGGTCACTGATCGAGTCGATCAACGCCCGGCTACGGAAGGCCACCCGCAACCGGGGGCACTTCCCCTCCGAGCAGGCGGTTCTCAAGGTGCTCTACCTCGCCGTCCGGGAGCTGATCAACCCCAAGACCCGCGACATCAACCACGTCGCGGCACACTGGAAGAAGGCGCTGAACCAGTTCTCACTCTTCTTCGAGGACCGACTCAACACCGACTGAAGCCCAAGGACTTACACAAGGTCACTGACGCATCCCGACGGTCCCGTCCACGGTGCTGTCGGTGCCGCTGGTGGTCTTGAAGCCGCCGGTCCAGCAGCTGGTATCCGAAGCGGATATCGGTCTTGCCGTACCCGGTCGCCTCGGGCTTGGTGGCGTGCCGGGCGAGGTGCTCGACGACGGGGACGTCCCTGGCTCGGACGCTGGTGCGCAGCATTCCTCAGCGGCCGCTGCGTGGCGATGGACACCTGTGCCGAATGTAGGCCCGATACTCACTCAAAGCATCCGGTTTGGGTTGATTCTATGGTGTTGAAGTATGCCGCGGAGGAGATTCTGGTGGAGCTGAACCTCACGGACAAGGTCGCCGTCGTTACTGGAGGCAGCAAGGGCATCGGCCTGGCCGTCGCCGAGGCATTCGGCCGTGAAGGCGCACGTGTCGTTGTTGGCAGCCGCACGGAGACACCTGAGCTGGCCGCCTTGCGCCAGCGGTTCGACGTCGCCTTTCATCAGGTCGATCTGGCCGACGCCGACGGTGCCGACGCGCTGATCCGGGAGGCGGCGGCCCGGCACGGCAGGATCGATGTGCTGGTCAACAACGTTGGCGCCACCAGCCCACGCTCCGGCTTCCTCGACGTCGATGACGCAGCATGGGTACGTGCCCTCAATATGACGTTCTTGAGTGCGGTGCGCGCCAGCCGTGCGTCGTTGCCGCACTTGCTGGCTCACGGCGATGGGGCGATCGTCAACATCAGCTCCATCAACGCCCGACTGCCCTTCCCCATGGTGGTGGACTACTCGGCAGCCAAAGCCGCCCTGAGTAACCTCACCAAGGCTTTGTCGGAGGAGTTCGCCCCCCGCGGTGTCCGCGTCAACGCCGTTGCTCCGGGCCCCGTACGCACCCCGTTCTGGACCGCCCCCGGCGCCTTCGCCGACATCGTCGCGGCCGGTGCAGGCGGTACGGCGAAGGAGGCCTTGGATGAGGTCGTGCCCCAGCAGATGGGCATCTCGACCGGGCGGATCACCGAACCTCAGGAGGTGGCCGACCTCGCTGTCTTCCTGGCCTCCCCGCGCGCCGGCAACATCACCGGTGGCGAATTCGTCATTGATGGAGGCCAGATCAAGACCACCTGACACGGGCTCGGGCGAAGCGGGGGCAGCTCACCCTCGACTGCCGAAGCAGGCCCGGCCGGTCTGGTCGCCGCGGCACTGTGCTTGTCATGGTGCCCTGCCGGTTTCGGGCAGCGGCTCAACGATTGCGGTAGCGACGAAGGAGGCGTACCAGTGCCCGAGCGTGTCTTGGTACACGCGCACGCTGGACGGGTGCCCGGGCAGCTCCCGCGACCACACCACCGTCACGACGACGTTCCCCGCCAGGTACAGACGGCCATCCTTCAGCCGGAAGCCGCGCCGGGTGTAATTCAAGGACGGCCGGGCATCCCGCTTGCGCTTCCAGCACGGCATGCCCGCCCGGCGGAGCATCGGAAGCCGGTCCATGATGTCCTTCAGCGCCTTCGCCCGCGATTTGGCGAAGTCGCGTATCACCTGCTGCTGCGGCACGGACGCCCCTGCCGCGAGCCAGGGCGTCACCCTGCGGGCCTCGGTCAGCATCTTGTCGAGCTGAGCCGGACCACAGGTCAGCTTCTCCCCCGTGGACTTGGCTCGCTGGTGCGTCTGCTTGGACTTCGCGACGCACTCATTCCAGATCCACCGGCACCGGTCCCACTCGGCTTCGAGCTGACGCCGGGCCGTGGACGACAGACGCACACGGAAGGTGTACCGGGCATGCTCGGCCCCGTCCGTGATCGCTTCCGTCGTCATGCACCCGAACCTACCCGGAAGGACTGACAGTTGAGAGCTCTTGATCCTTCCGGGCTCCCTCACCCGGCGTGGAGTGGACGCCGGATCGCCTGACGGCGATCCGGCTACCTTTGCCCTGCTCCGCAGGAGTCCGATTCCTCCCCGGCCCTAACGCCGGGGCATCCTCGCAGGAAGCCGGTGACGCGGCCACTGTCGCCCGCATTGCCGCAGGCGAGCGTGGACATCTGCGCCAACGCGGTGGATCGACCGCTATGCCGCCACGGGGCACCGTGTGTTCGCCCCGGGCTGGCCAGGGGTGGGAGACGACGGCGAGAAGCTCCGGCGAGACCCGTCCTCGATCGCGCGGGTGTCGGGCTGGGCGAGATCGTCGAACACTCGGGTACGGAGCCTGGCGTCCCACTCAGGGTGTCCACTCCAAGGGATCAGCCTCAGCCCGCGTCGATGCCGACCGGGAAGACATAGGAGAAGTCCCCGAAGCCCCTCTTGATCGCCAGCGCCCGGACCGCCGCGCAGGAACCCGGCGAAGCCGATACCGGCGATGATCAAGGCGCCGGCGCTGGCTGACGGCCAGCAGCCGGTCACCGACCTCGACCACCTCGTCCGTGGTCGCTGTGCCGGACAGGAAGAGCTGTTCGGCTCTGGGATCGAGTCCCAGGCCCGTGAGGGTCCGGCCGTCCACGTTCGCCGCAAGCCCGGGCAAGCGCCGTGTTTCGCCGTTGGCCAGGAGCAAAGATCATGTAACGCGGACGGGATCACGTGCCGTTCACCTGCATATCCACCTGAGGGAGAGCCGGCCGCGGCGCACCTGCGGCCGGCACAGACGCGCCACCACTGGTGATGGAACGGCTAGATACAGGGGTCGGATTCCGCCACCTCCCGGTTGTCAAGTGAGCGGATGCGCCCCTGCGTCGTCCGCGAAGTCCGCGGCGATCGCGCGCACCTTGCGCTGCTCTTTGCGGGCGAGGGTGACGAGCAGTTGGAAGGCGGTGGCCTCGTCGCAGCCGCGGCGGGCCATGAGCATGCCCTTGGCGCGCTCGATCACGGAGCGGGCCTCCACGGCCTCTTTGAGCTGGCGGTTCTCGACTCTGAGCGCTTCCACGTCATCGATCAGGGCGAGAACCGCGCGCATCGCATCCATGAGGGTTGCGATGTGGTCCCGGGCCGCCGTGGGAGCGGCGCTGTTCGGTCCGTCGGAAGACATGAGGGCCATGCTTGTCGCGGAATCACAGGTTCAGCAGAGCGTCTGTGAAGAATGCGGAGACTTTCACCTCTACGTAATCAAGGCGTATATCTGCCTACGTTTGACCGGGACGGATGGTGCAGGCCTACACAGATGTGACGCAAGCGAGCGAAGCACGTAAACATCAGGCTAACTGGCAGCTTGTTCGAGGCGAATCCCGGGCGAACTGCGCGAGCCCGCTGCTAGCCTCTGGCATCCGCTCCTGACCGTGGAGCCGGTACGTCCTTCCGTACCTCTGGCACGTCCCGCACCTCCCCGCGCCGCGTCGAGACCGTACGTCCGCGAGGGTCACCGCTCGCTCCTCCGCCCGTGTCCTCGGGCGGTCTCGGTGTCCGTCGCGCCGCTGAGCCGACGGCACGCGTTCTGGGGGGACTCCATGACGCACATGATCCATTCCCGTACGGCTGCCCAGGAGGGCACGCCTACGGCTGGCAGGGAACTCGGCGGGGGTGACGGCGACGGCGCCGCGCCCCGGCTGACCGTCCTCGTGCCGACCCGCGACGAGCAGGAGAGTATCCCGCTGCTGCTGAACCGGCTCGGCCCCGCGGTCGCCGCGCTCGGGGCCGAGATTCTGTTCGTGGACGACAGCGACGACGGCACGGTCGACGAGATCGCCGCCGTCGCCCCGGCATCTCCCGTGCCGGTCCGGCTCCTGCACCGGCCGCAGGGCCTGCGCGGCGGCGGGCTGTCCGGTGCCGTCGTGGCGGGGACCCGGGCCGCGCGCGGCGCCTGGGTGCTGGTCATGGACGCCGATCTCCAGCATCCGCCGCAGGCGGCCGCCCTGCTGGCCAGGACCGCGATGCGGGAGGGCGTCGACATCGCCGTCGGCACCCGGTACGCCGGCACCGGTCAGTCCGAGGGGCTCTCGGGCGCCGGCCGACAGGCCACCTCGTCGTCCGCAACCCGCCTGGTCAAGGCCGCCTTTCCGCGCCGCCTAGCCACCGTCAGCGATCCGCTCAGCGGGTTGTTCGCCTTCCGCCGGGACGCGATCGACACGGACCGGCTACGGCCCGTCGGCTTCAAGATCCTCCTGGAGATCCTGGTACGGCATCCGGCGGCCCGCGTCGCCGAGGTCGCCTACACCTTCGGCCCCCGGGAGGCGGGCCGGTCCAAGGCCTCGGTCAGGGAAGGCCTCGCCTTCGTACGGCATGTCGCGCGGCTGCGTCGGGGGGTGGCCGGCGGGCAGCGGCAGCTGATCCGCATGACCGCCTTCGGGCTCGTAGGAGCGTCCGGGATCGCCGTCAACACGACCGCGCTATGGCTGTTCTTCAATGTGCTCGGGGTGCACCACCTGGTCGGGGCGGCACTGGCGACCCAGTTCTCCACCACCTGGAACTTCGTGCTCACCGATGCCGCCGTCTACCGGAACGGTCAGCGCAAGGGCACCTGGTACGGGCGCGCCGGCCGCTTCTTCGCCATGAACAACCTGCTGCTCGTCGCCCGGCTGCCCCTGCTGCAGTGGCTGGTGATCGCCGGCATGGGCGTGCTCACCGCCAACGCGCTCACCCTCGTGCTGCTCTTCCTCCTGCGCTTCCTCATCAGCGACCGCATGATCTACAGCGGCGGCGAGAAGCAGGTCCAGCGGCGCGATCCCGTGAAGATGCTGGTCGACACGGACTCTCCGGTGCCGCCCGTGAGCAAGAAGCGGTCCGTGTACCTGCCGTATCGCTACGACGTCGCCGGCACCGTCACCATCGGCTCCCAGATCCGACTGCCCGAGCTGGAGTTCTTCCGCGCGCAGTGGATTCCGGACGCGGACGTGGACATCGCTGTACGGGTCGGGGACGTCGGGAGGCGCAGGCCGCGGGGGCGGGCCAAGCTGACCGAGGACCGCAGCGCGTCGGCAGCGCTGCGCTACGAGGAGCATCTGGGCCGCTTCGGCGCCAACTTCCGGGTCCGGCTGGGCCCGCCGATCACCGTCGAGGTCGGCCCGCTGCTCGCCCGCTCGCCGCATGTGGTGTACACGAACGTGGTCGAGGCGCTGCTGCGGTTCGTGCTGATCTCGCGCGGGCGGATGCTGCTGCACTCCGCCTGCATCGAACTGGACGGACGGGGCGTGATGTTGTCGGCGCTCACGGACACCGGCAAGACGGCGACCGTGCTGCGGCTGCTGCGCGAGCACGGCGGGCGGTTCCTGTCGGACGACATGACCGTCGTCGACGCGACCGGGCTGGCCGTGTGCTTCCCGAAGCCGCTCACCATCAGTGCGCACACGCTGCGTGCCGTGCAGGCCGAGGACCTCACGAGGAAGGAGTGGAGGCGGCTCAACATCCAGTCGAGGCTGCACAGCAAGGGCGGCCGGTCGATCGCGCTCATGCTGTCCCGATTCAACCTGCCCATCATGGGCATCAACGCGCTCACGCAGATCCTGGTGCCGCCGCCGAAGTACAACGTCGACCGGCTCGTGCCGTGCCGGCTCGGGTCAAGCACCGAGGTGAGGGACCTGTTCGTGATCGAGCGCGGGGCGCCGGATCTGTACGACCTCGATGCCGACGTGGCCCTGGAACGGATGCTGGTCAATACCGAGGACGCGTACGGTTTCCCGCCGTACCGCCATCTCGCGCCCGCCCTGTACATCGACGGTCTCGACCACGTCCAACTGCGCGCCCGTGAGCGGGAGATACTCGCCGGATTCCTCTCCGGGGTCCGTACGCGGGTGATCGCGTCGGACCGCTTCGGGTGGGCCGACGAGATCCCGCGGCTGCTGGCGGGCGAGGGCCAACGGCCGCCGGTGAGCAGCGCCGAGGCTTGGCCCCGGTGGGGCCTGCAGCCCAGCTCGGCCGCATGACCGACCGCTCCGTGCTCCCCTCGGGAGCATCCCGTACCGCCCCGGCGCCGGCCCCCTCCGGCGCCGGGGTACGGGCCGTGGTGCCACTGGTCCTGATCCTTCTCGTCGCGGCGTTCCTGCGACTGTGGCAGCTGACCGCGACCGGGTTCAACAGCGACGAGGCGGTGTACACGGGTACGGCGGCCTCGCTCGCCGGGGACGGCCGACTGGGGTCGCTCTTCCCGGTGTTCAGGGCTCACCCGGTGCTGTTCCAGTCGCTGGTCTCGCTCGCGCTGCGCATCCACGAGAGCGACTGGGCGGCGCGTGTGGTGCCGGCGCTGCTCGGGGTGGTGACGGTGGCACTGACGTACGGGCTGGGGCGCAGGCTGTACGGGCGGCGGGCCGCGCTCGTCGGCGCGCTGCTGCTGGCCGTGATGCCGTACCACGTCGTCGTCAGCCGACAGGTGCTCCTCGACGGACCGATGACGCTGTGCGCGACCGGGGCGCTGTACTGCGTCGTGCGGTACGCGGAATCCCCTGCCCCGCGCTGGCTGTGGGCGGCCGGTGGCATGCTCGGGTTCACGGTCCTGGCCAAGGAGACGTCGATCGTCCTCCTGGGATCGCTCTACGCGTTCTTCGCGCTGACCCCGGCCGTGCGCACCCGCTGGTGGCACCTGCTGCCCGCGCTCGGGGTGGTCGGGGTGGTGGCCCTCGCGCATCCACTGTCGCAGTTGCTTGCCGGGCATGCGCGAACGGGTGGCAGCTATCTGCTGTGGCAGATGTTCCGCCGCGCCAACCATCCTTATTACTTCTACGGCCGTGAAGTTCCGTGGGCCGTCGGCCCGTTGGTGGTCGTGGCGGCCGTCGCGGGGCTGGTGTGGCTGCGGCGCGAGAACACCTGGCGGGAGCGGCTGCTGGTGTGCTGGGTGGTCGTGCCCGCGCTGTTCTTCACGGTGTGGCCGGTGAAGGGCTTCCAGTATCTGCTGCCCGCGGCACCGGTGTTCGCGGTGCTGGCCGGACGGACGCTCACCTCGTTCCCGCGCGTGGTGCGGGCGCAGCGCCTCGCGGCTGCCGCGGCGATCTGGCTGGTGGTGGGCTCGTTGGCCCTTCCGTCCTGGGTGCGCATCCAACCCCAGACAAGCACCCGGTTCCTGGCCGGGACCGGCGGACTGCCGGGCGGGCGGGAGGCCGGGCAATGGGTGCGGACGTACGCGCCGGAGGGTGCGCGGCTGCTGGCCATCGGGCCGTCGATGGCCAACGTGGTGCAGTACTACGGTCTGCGTCCGGTCTCCGCGCTGTCCGTCTCGCCCGATCCGGCCCGCCGCAACCCCAGCTACCGCGCGGTCCCGAATCCGGACCGGGCGCTGCGGGACGGCGACTTCCAGTACCTGGTGTGGGACGCGTACACAGCCCGCCGTACGCAGTTCTTCACCGGCAAATTGGCGGAACTGGTGAAGCATTACCACGGGCATGCCGTGTTCACGGCGCGCAATGCGAGCGGGGTGAAGGTGGTCGTGATCTACCGAGTGAGGCCGTCATGAGGGTTGTGCTCGTCGCGTTGCTCCTCCTGCTGGCGGGCGCCGGACCGGCTACGGCGTCAACTCCACGTACCCGTACGCCCATTGAGCACCTTGTCTATCTCATGCAGGGCGACCGCACCTTCGACCACTACTTCGGCACCT
This sequence comes from Streptomyces herbicida, assembly GCF_032656585.1. Classification (NCBI taxonomy): domain Bacteria; kingdom Bacillati; phylum Actinomycetota; class Actinomycetes; order Kitasatosporales; family Streptomycetaceae; genus Streptomyces; species Streptomyces herbicida. Next base: position 291,852 of record NZ_JAUYWJ010000013.1, on the reverse strand, counting down.
ATCCGGGTGTCGACGGTCTGACGCAGGGGGACCGACAGGAGGTCGATCCTGCGCACCCGGCCGCCGGCGCCGTCGCACCGTACCCGCTGCACGGCTCGGGACCGGTCTCCCCCGGTGCCGGACCCCGCCTGGTGCAGCGGCAGTTCGACGGCGGGCGGATGGACTCCTTCGTCTTTGCCTTCGAGCGGCAAGGCCGGGACGGGCGGGTGGCGATGGGCTACTACGACCGCCGCGACCTGCCCTTCTACTGGAACGCGGCGGACCGCTACGAACTCTTCGACCACTTCTTCGCCTCCTCCCTGGACGGCACCCGCACCAACCGCGCCCATTGGGTGGCGGGCACCTCGGACCTGAAAGGCCCCACGATCTTCGACCGGCTCCAACAGGCCGGTGTCAGCTGGAAGTTCTATGTCCAGAACTACGACCCGAAGCAGACCTACCGCTCGTCCGACGCCCTCACGACCCAGACCGTACGCGTCCCGCTCCTCGACATCCCGCGCTTCGCAGACGGCCCGAAGCTCAACTCGCACATCGCCGACCTCGGCGAGTACTACCGGGACCTGGAGCGCGGGACGCTGCCGGCGGTGGCGTACATCGCGTCGTCGGGCGCGGGCGAGCGGTCGGCACGCTCGGTACCAGCCGGACAGCGCTTGGCGCGAGAGCTGACCTCTCAGCTGATGGTCAGTCACTACTGGTCCTCGTGCGCCCTGTTGTGGTCATACGATGGTTCCGGCGGCTGGTACGACCATGTGAAGCCGCCGTCCGGCCGGGGGCTGCGCGTGCCCGCAGTGCTGGTCAGTCCGTACGCACCGCAAGGCGGCGTGCAGCACGGGCAGTTCGAGGCGGCCAGTGCGCTGCGATTCGTGGTCGAGAACTGGGGGCTGCGGCCGCTCGGCGGGCGTACGACCGGGGCACACAGTCTTGCCGACGCCTTCGACTTCGGGGCGCCCCCACGACAGGCGGAACTCATTCCCGCCGATGCCCGAGCGGCGGCCCTTCCTGTGGCGCGGCGCCCGTCGCCCGCGCCCGTGTACACGGTGTACGGCGTGGCGTCGGCGGTGGTGGCCGGGTTGATGTGGGGGGCGGTGTGGCCGAAATGGCGTACATCGTGAGGCTGTTGGTGTTCTCCGGGGTCGTCCTGGCGGGCCTGGCTCCGACGCGGGCCGCCGCGGCGACGCCCGTCACCGTCACCGTGCGGACCACACCCCAACTCGCCGGTGTCCGCTTCCTGTTCGACGGACAGACGGCCACAACCGGCGCGGACGGCACGGCGCAGTTCACCGGCGCGCACGATTTCGCCGGACACACCCTGTCCGTCGACGACGCCGGACTGACCTCACCACAGAGACAGTTCACCTTTGCACGGTGGGCCGGGCAGCGCGACCCCGACCAGGCGTTCAGGCGTACGGTCGAGGGGCTGCCGCTCCGGGCGGACTACACGGTGACGGCGGCTTTCACCGCGCGGTACCGGGTGACCGTGCGCTGTGTGGACCAGGAAGGGAGGGCGGTACCCCGGGACCGGGTGCCGTATCTGAGCGTGCGCAGCGATACCGGGGACACCCAGCGGCTGCCCGTGGGCCGACCGGTGTGGCTGGACGGGCTGTTGCCCGTGTACCGCAAGAGCGTGCTGACCTCGCGGACGGTCGGCTATGCCCTTCAGTCGGCGGACGCCTACGGGGCGAACACGGTGGACGCGGGGCGCCAGCGTTTTCGGCCTGCATTGGATCGTGAGGTCGCCTTCGTCACGCCGTTCCACGATCTGACGGTCTCGGCGCGCGATGCGGTGTTCGGATCGGCGGCGGGGCGGACCGCACGGATCAGGCTGCCGGACGGGTCGGTACGTGAGGTGCCGTTCGGCGCGGACCGGTCGGCGACACTGCGGGACCTGCCCCACGGGCAGTATGAGGTCGAAGTGACGGGCAGTCAGGGACTGCGCGCGACCCGGCAGATCCGGCTGTCGCAGACACAGAGTGTGCAGGTACGGGTCGTCAGCCGCGCCGATCTCGCCGTGGTGGTAGGGGTGTTGGCCCTGTTGACCGCCGGACTGCTGGTGATCGGGCGAAGACTGCGCAGACAGCGGGGTGGTGAAGGGTGAGGAGAGCCGGACTGCTGGCCGGGTTGGCGCTGGTGCTGGCCGGGTTGTTCCCGGCCTCCGCCACCTCGATGGAGGGGCGGCGAGTGCCGCTGCTCGCCTACTACTACCAATGGTTCGAGGAGTCCTCGTGGCAGCGGGCGAAGACCGACTACCCGCGCCTGGGCCGCTATTCGAGCGACGACGCCTCCGTGATCCGTACGCACATCGACTGGGCACGGTCCGCGGGGATCGATGGCTTCGTGGTGAGCTGGAAATCCGGTGCCGCCAACAACCGCCGTCTGCAGCTGCTGTTGGACGTGGCACAGGAACGGAACTTCAAGGTGGCGGTCATCTATCAGGGACTCGACTTCCACCGGCGACCGTTGGAGACCGCCCGGGTCGCGGCCGACTTCCGTCTCCTGCACGACCGTTACGCCTACCACCCGGCGTTCTTCCGGCTCGGCGGCAAACCGCTCACCGTGTTCAGCGGCACCTGGGAGTATTCGGCCGCGGACGTCGCGCGGATCACCGGACCTGTGCGCAAGCAGATGCTGGTGCTCGACACGGAGAAAAACCCGACGGGGATCCGCAGGCTGGCCCAAGTCACCGACGGGGACGCCTACTACTGGTCGTCGGTGAATCCGGACACCAACGACCGTCATGAGACCAAGCTCCGAGACATGGCCGACACTGTGCACCGGGCGAAGGGTTACTGGATGGCACCGTTCGCGCCGGGCTTCGACGCCCGACTGGTGGGCGGCACGAAGGCCGTCCCCCGCCACGGTGGCCGGACACTCCGCACCGAGTACGCGGCCGCCATGGCCTCGCGCCCGGATGTGCTCGGACTGATCAGCTGGAACGAGTTCAGCGAGAACTCACATGTGGAACCCTCGGTGGAGCACGGCACACAGGCACTCGACGCCCTGCGCCGGCTGCGGAACGTCCCCGCCTCGGCCGCCCCCTCGGTACATCCCTCGCGAGCCGCCCGCCATGACCCCCTCGACTACTGGCCGGGCCTGCTGCGCCTCGCCGGCAGCGCGCTGCTGCTGGTGGGCGCGGTCACCGGCCTGACCCGGTTGCGGGGGATCAGAAGGAGAAGGGAAGGAAGAACATGACCAGAAGAGGCACGCCCAAGAAGCTCAAGAACCTACGCAGCGCCGTATCGGCCCTCGCCCTTGGGGCAGGTACGGCGCTGTCGTTCGCGCCCGCTGCCCACGCCGATCTCCCGGGCGCAGACACTCAGTTGACGCGTGCGCCGTATCTCTCGGACGCCACGACGACATCGGTCCAGGTGAGCTGGGCGACCACCACACAGAGCCGCGGGTCGGTGCGCTACGGTCCGATCGGCAACTGCGCCGCCACTACAGCGACTTCGGCGACCCTGGGCAGCCCCATCACCGTCGGCACCACCCGCGAGTACGCCAACTCGGTGGCACTGACGGGCCTGAGCGCGAATACCGGCTACTGCTACCGCGTGTACACCGCCTCCGGCACCGACCTGCTCACCACCCTGGCGACACCGAGCTTCACCACCCCCGACTCGGCGACCTCCACCGCCCCCTTCACCTTCGACGTGCTCGGCGACACCGGCGAGACCACGAACGCCGGGGTCGACGACGGTTCCCTGAACGTGAACCAAGCGAACGTGATGAGCCAGATCGCGTCCAGCGGGGCTCGCTTCGTCGTCCAGACCGGCGACAACACCCATCCAGGCACCTCGCAGACGCAGTACGGCGACCTCAACCAGACGGGCGCGCAGGTGAGTTCGTGGTTCGGGCCGTCGTACTGGACGCAGCCCGGCATGCGCATCCCGCTCATCGGCACGGTCGGCAACCACAGCATGACGGCCACCTATCTGTCGGTGTGGAAGCAGTCGGCGCTGGCGGCCGCGTCGGGCGGGGTGTGGGGCATGGTCGACTACCCGTCGTATCTGAACTCGAGCGCGACCAGCTATCCGACGTCGTACTACGCCTTCACCACGGGCGGCGCTCGCTTCTACATGTTGGACGCGGCCTGGGGGAACTCCAACACCGGTGACGCCACGGGCGGTTCGTGCGGGTCGCACTGTGCGATCTACGAGCAGGACGCACACGCCCACTGGCGGGACGGGGTGGCCGAGTATGAGTGGCTGAAGGCCGATCTGGCCGCCCATCCGAGCGGGCCGAAGTTCGCGTTCTTCCACTTCCCGCTGCGCTCCGACAGCGCGAGCGAGCCCAGCGACGCCTTCCTCTCGAATGTCGAGCAGACCCTGCTCCGCGGCGGTGTGGACCTCGTCTTCAACGGCCACTCGCACCTCTACCAGCGCAACAGCGCCGGCCCCGGCCGGATCGTCTCGTATGTCACCGGGGGCGGCGGCGCCGATGTGCACTCCGTGGGTGAGAACGGCTGCTCGGCCACCGACGCCTACGGAATCGGCTGGTCCTACAGCCGCAATCGTGGCTCGGCCTGCGGGGCCGGCACGGTGCCGACCGACGACGCGCAGGTTTACCACTTCCTGAAGGTGACCGTGCAGGGGACCTCGGTGACGGTCGCGCCGACCGACTCGCTGGGGCATACCTTCGACGTGCAGACCTACACGGTCACACCGTGAGCACCAGCGCCTGCAGGGCCCGTACGAGTGATGCAGCCGTCTCCTCGTCCAGCGAGGCGAGGAAACGGCGCTCCGCCTCTCGGCGCGCCTTCTCGGTCCCGGCCCTTGGGGTCAGTTCGACGATGTTCTTGCGCGGAGGCGTCGAGCACAGAGCGGATAGCATGGAGTTGGGCCTGGCTGCCGGTGCGTGCGCTGAGCAACCCGGAGTACAGGTCAGTGGGCGGTTCGTGAGTATATGAGCCATTCTGGTGTCGCCTGATGGTGTGGACAGAGGCGGAACGTGCCGGTCCGATGCCGGTGGCCTGCTGGGATCGGTGGGGTGAGTGAACGCAAGCCGTACCAGAGCGACTTGACGGACGAGCAATGGGCGTTGATCGAGCCGGTGCTCACGGCCTGGAAGAACCGGCACCGTTCCGTCAGCGGCCACCAGGGCCGCTACTCGATGCGGGAGATCGTGAACTCGATCCTCTATCAGTCCCGGACCGGCTGTCAGTGGGCTCTCCTGCCCAACGACCTGCCGCCGAAGAGCGCGACGTACTACTACTTCGCCGCCTGGCGGGACGACGGCACCGACCAGCAGATCCATGAACTCCTGCGCTGCCAGGTGCGGGAGAGGAACCGGCGATGAGAGGACCCGACCCTGGTGATCCTGGGCACCCAGAGTGGCCAGTTGAGACGATCTCTAAGACGGTGTCTCACGTGGCGATCTTGTCCGTTGCAGGGCCGTGGGCGCTCAGGGTGGGGACAGCCTCAGGCTGGCCAGCTGAGCCGACCGTCCACAATGGCCGGGAGAGACGCGGGCATCTCGTCGGTTACCCAGGCGAACTCCAGGGCTGCGAGCGTGGCGCCCCGGTCCGTCCACACGAGGATCTCGCCGACGTAGGCGCCGGACGGGTCATGGACTTGCCCGTCTACAGGTACGAGCGCTTCCGGCAGGGCTGCATGCTCGCAAGGTTCGTGGACCTGCAGGTCGACGCTCACGGAGTCGGGCCCCCAGACGGCGATCACCTCGGTGCGGTCCAGCTGACTCCGCAGTTGCGACGCGCCGACGAACTCCGCCGACAGGATGTGCTCAAGCACTGCGCGCTCGTCGGCGTTCAGCGGGCGCGGGTCGATGGGAAGAGTGGCCATGCACCCATCCTGAGGTCGCGGGGGCACCCGGCCCAACGCCTGCATAGGCCGCCGCCAGGGGCTACCCGGCAGCGGCATCATGATCGTCATGGGTGGGGATCTGTCGCAGCGGCCCGTGCCGGATGATCTATGGGCGATGGTCGAGCCGGTACTGCCGTCCTTCCGCTCGCGCCCGCAGGGCGGTGATACCGCGCCGATCGACCAACGTGCCGTGTTCCCGGCCGTCGTGTACGTGCTGACCAGCTGGTGCGCGTGGCGGTATCTGCCACCGACGTTCGGAGTGTCGCCGGCGACGGCTCACCGGAGGTTCTCCGTCTGGACCGCATCCGGTGTGTGGCGTCGGCTGCACCGCGTGGTTCTGGACGAAATCGAAGCCCGTGGCGGACTCGACTGGAGCTCCGTGATCGTCGATGCCGCCTCGGTGCGCGCGAAAAGGGGGTCCGTTGACGGGGCCGAATCCGGTCGACCGAGGCAAAGCGGGCAGCAAGCTGCATGTTCTGGCCGAGGCGCAGGGGCTGCCCGTGGCCGTCGGGGCGTCCGCCGCGAAAGTTGACGACGTCCAAGCGCTTCGCCCGCTCATCCTCGGGATCCCAGCTGTCCGCTCACGCCGCGGCCCCCGTCGGCGACACCCCAACAAGGTCCGGGCCGACAAGGCGTACCACTCCGCCGACAACCTGGCGTGGCTACGCGAACGCAATATCACTCCACGGATCGCCCGTCCAGGCGTGGAGTCCTCCGAACGCCTCGGAAGGCATCGATGGAAGATCGAGAGGTCGATCTCCTGGCTCTTCGGATACCGCCGTCTGACCGTCCGCTATGAACGCAAGGGCGGTCACTTCCTCGCCTTTCTCGGGCTCGCCGCAGTCATGACCTGCTACAAGAAGCTCTCCAAGATCGCCACGTGAGACACCGTCTAAGGACGGGGCCAGCGTCGGGCTCGGGCGATGAGTACGGCGACGTCGTCGTGGTCGTCCGGATCGCGCAGGACGTCCAGGAGCCGGTCGCAGGTTTCCTCCGAGGACCGGTCGGGTCTGTGGAGCAGTTGGAGCAGGAGTTCCAGGCGCTCGTCGATGGCGTGGTGGCGGGTCTCGACCAAACCATCGGTGTAGAGGACCAGTTGGTCGCCGGGGGCTAGGCCGAAGGCGGTGACTTCGAAGGCGACACCGCCGACCCCGAGGGGTGCGCCGGTGGGGAGATCGAGCAGTTCGGGGGGCTCGCCCGCGCGCATCAGCACGGGGGGCAGGTGTCCGGCGACAGCGATGTGGCACAGGGCGCGGTGCGGGTCGTAGACGGCGTAGGCGCAGGTGGCGTACTGCTCCAGGTCTGCGGTGATCTTGTCGAGGTGGTGCAGCACCTCGGTCGGTGGGAGGTCAAGGTTAGCCAGGGTGGAGGTGGCGGTGCGCAGGCGTCCCATGGTGGTGGCGGCGCTTATGCCGCTGCCCATCACGTCGCCCACGACCAGCGCGGTCTTGTCTTCCACGAGGGGGAGGACATCGAACCAGTCGCCTCCGACTTCGATGGTCGTTCCGGCGGGCCGATATCGGGAGGCGACCTCCAGGCCCGCCTGGTGCGGTGGGAGGTCCGGCAGGAGGCTTCGCTGGAGGGTCACAGCGGTGTTGCGTGCGCGTTGGTACAGACGGGCATTGTCGATGCACACCGCGGCTCGATCGGCCAGCTCACCGGCCAGGGTGAGGTCGTCGTTGTCGAAGGGCACCGAGTTGCGGGCGCGGGTGAGGCCCAGGGTGCCGAGCACCTCGCCGCGGGCGATCAGGGGTGTCAGGAGATAGCTGTGGATTCCGGCACGGGCCAGGATGGCGGCGGCCTCGGCGTCACGGGCGATGCGGGCCAGGTCCCGCTCGCCGACGTGGGGTACCAGGAGGGCGCGGCCGGTCCGCACGCATTGAGTGGCCAGGCGCTGCGCGCCGTAGCTGGCGAGGTGGCCGGGAGGGTCGGCGGCACGGACGGCCTCAGTCGGGTACGCGGCCTTCACTGCGAGGGCACGAAAGAGTGCCCGGCCGGCGCCGGGACCCGTCGGGGGGCGGTCGGCCAGGACAGAGTCCAGCACGTCCACCGCCGCCACGTCGGCGAGCTCGGGGACGGCGACGTCGGCCAGTTCGCGAGCGGTCTGTCCCACATCCAAGGTGGTGCCGATACGGGCGGAGCCGTCGGCGATCAGTGCCAAGCGCTGCCGGGCACGGTGGCGATCGGTGACATCCACCAACAGGACGGCTACCCCGAGTACCCGCCCGCCGGGACCGTCGAGCCGGTAGTAGGAGACCGACCATGCGTGATCGTTGTCGGGGTCGGCGGGAGTGCGTCCCACGCTGTGCTGATCGATCAGGGGCTCTCCGGACATAAGGACTTGCAGCAGCGCGGCCTCGATCGCATCGACGTCCAGGAAAGGCAGGGCCTCGCGGACTGGTCGCCCAAGGTGGTCTTCGGCTCGGACGCCGTTGATCTGCGCCAGCGCCGGGTTGACGGCCACGTACCGCAAGTCGGTGTCCAGGACGGCCACCCCGATCGGGGACTGCGAGACCAGCCGCGTGGACAGGGCCACGTCCCGTTCCACCTGGCGCAGGAATGCCTCGTCGGTGGCGATGCCCAGGGCATAGAAGGCACCGCATTCGTCCAGCAGCCGCATGTTGCGGAACTCCACCAGCCGAGTACTGCCGTCTTTGTGCCGGACAGGAAAGGCGCCTGCCCCTCCCCGGCCCGTCCGCATCACCTGGGTGAACAGCCTGATCATCAGGTCCAGGTGCTGCTCATCGACCAGCAGCCGCGCCGCGTCCTGGCCCAGCGCCTCCTGCGAGGTGTAGCCGGACAGTTCCTCGGCCTGCGGGCTCCACAGCACGATCCGCCCCTCGGCATCCAGCAGCACCGCCGCGACACTGAGCAGATCCAGCAGCCCACTGCGCTGCGGCGGCCCAGGGCCCGGCTGGTCGCCTTCGGCACCGAAGAGGTCGGCTGTCCTCATCCCAGGCACTCCCTCCGCCGGCCAGCGCGACATGCGGCCCCGACGCCCGGTTCACGCTGGCTTCAGGCTGCAGCCTGTGTCCGATTCCATGGTCCCCCCTATCCGGGTAGCCGCCAGGTCGCGGGAGACAGCTCGACACGTTCGGAAGGGCCACGGCAAGCCCGGCAACATCGGAGCCAGCCGGTAGCTGGGGCCGTTGATGCTGATGACACCGCAGTGGTGCAGGAGGCGGTCGAGGATGGCCGTGGCAGGGACCTCGTCGCTGAAGATCTGACCCATTCATCTGGGGCAGCTTCGTTTTCATCTGGGGCAGCTTCGTTCCGGGTGACGAAACGGCCGGGCTGTCCGCGTAGCTCCTTGAAGTTGTCTCATCCGAGTGATAGCTCGGCGTCTCTCAGCACGCCTCCGATCGGCACCGGAAGGCTGCACAGCCCTGCAACCTCGCGCCACAGGCGTGGACGCGAACCGTGACGTCCACATAACATGTCACCGTTAACTTAACGGCGACAACCTGAGGGGCCGCGATGACCATCACCGCGCAAGACGTCTACACCTTGGCGCCGTTCGCCAGGACGCTCGGGATACGCTTCGCATCCCTCAAGGCCGACGCTGTCACCGCGCAACTCGCCTACACGCCCGAGCAGTCCACCGTCGGCGCCGCGATGCACGGCGGGGCACTGATGGGGCTGGCCGATGTAGCCGGCGCCGTGTGCGCCACGCTGAACGGGACCGCCGACACCGTCCCCGCGACCATGGAATCCACCACCCACTTCCTGCGGCCCGTACACGGCACCGGCGCCTTCGCGACCTCCCGCCCGCTGCACGTCGGCAAGTCAACGGTCGCCGTGGAAATCGACATCAGGGATGACAAAGACCGGCTCTGCGTCCGCGTCACTCAACTCGTCGCCCTCCGGAGGCGCCATGACTAAGGGACCCGGCCAGACCACGGCCGACGGCCGCGCCAGCACAACCGAAGGCCGTCGGCGCAGTCGCGCCAAGCGAGGCCACGGCGGCCGACTGAGGGACGAGCTCATCGAAGCAGCCGGCACGCTGCTCGACGACGCCGGCGAGGACGGCGTGACCATCCGTGCGGTGGCACAGGCTGTCGGGGTCAGCACCCCCTCGGTATATCTGCACTTCGACAACCGACTGGAACTGCTGCACACCGTGTGCCTCGGGGTCTGGGACGAGCTCGGCCGACGGATGCTGAGCATCAGCGCCCAGACCACCGACCCGTTCGCCGAACTCCACCAGCGCAGTGTCGCCTACATCAGGTTCGGGCTCGACCATCCCCTGCGCTACCGCCTGGTCGCGACCGGACCCGCGACAGCCGCCACTGAGCAGGTCGCCGACGCCTGCTTCCGATTCCTGCGGGAAACGGTGCAGCGATGCGCCGACGCCGGCGTGCTCCACGGCGATGCGACGGCGCTGACCCGAGCCATCTGCGCGTGCCTGCACGGTGCCGTCTCGCTGCTGATCCTCCAGCCGACCTCGAAATGGCCCGACGACATCCCCCAGTACGCCGACGATGCCGCCACCATCGCCTGCCAGGGCGCCGCCGCCCTCTCACGCGCGCACCATGGCCGCTACGAAACGTGAACTGTCTGCCCTGGGCAACGCTCCGCTTCGCCTCGCTGGCGTTTTCATCGGCCGACGGTTGGCGCAGCGGTCGGCGGCCGGCCTGCGCGGGGCGGAAAAAGGGCTGGTCCACCATGCCCTTGCGGTAGTGCTGGCGCAGTTCGCCGCGCTGGCCGAAGAAGATCCGCCGGGCCAGGCGGTGGCGGGCCTCGGCGATATTGAGCTGCTTGCCGATCATGCGCCAGTTTTGAAGTGGCCCAGACAGCGAGCTGATGTCTCATGAGACATATCAAAGTCTGGAGAAGGACGGCTACCGGGCACAGCTCCCCGGTATGCGAGTGGGCGGGTACTCCTGCGCTCACGGCGCGGCTCCGACATGACCGCCACGTTCCCAGAGATCGCGTCGGCTGCCGTACAGCTGCCGTCGGACACGGGGCTCGACGGCGAGCTGGTCGTGTGGCAAGAGGGCCCGTCTGGCCTTCGAGCGGCTGCAACAGCGCCTCGGGCGGCGCGGGGCAGCCGCCACTCAGCTGGCCGGCCAGTGGCCGGCACACTTCGTCGCCTTCGACCTGCTGCACCACGGCAGCACCGACCTGACGAGAACAGAGCCGACATGCCGTGATCCCGACACCCGACCCGCACCCACTGACCCGGCCACGCCCGGCCACGCACCCGTTACGGATCCCGCCTGTCACACCCCGGCTCGCTGTGCGTTACTGGGACTCGCCCGTGCCTTCGGGACCGCAGTCAGTCCCGGGCACCGCCCGACATCGCCGGGCGGTCACGTCCCGGCGCGCAGCACAGTGGCTTGGGCTGCGGCAAGCTCGTCGTCGACGTCATGGCAGGAGCAGTGGGCCCGCAGCACGGGCAAGCGCAGGCAGCGCCCTTGTCAGACGGTGCTTCGCCCGCTGCCCGGCCAGTTGCGGTGCTGCAGCGAGCGCGCAGCGACGCATCCGAACGGCCCCGTCACCCGCCGCGCAGCAGGCCGGCCGCAGACCTGGGGTACGTCCGAGCGCGCCCATGCTGCTCCGTTCGTGCGCACCTGTCATCCGGTTGGCCCTGCGTCGACCGCTGCGGGCTTCGGCCCTGAACCCCGGCACGGCGAGGATGCCGGTAACCGGCGTCAGGCATGAGCGGACCGCGAGCATCGGGAGACACACGGCTTGTGAGCATTCTCAACGAACCCCACGGCGGCGCGGTAGCTGAAGGCTCGTACGCGAACGAGATCCCGCTGCGGCCCCGGCAGCCCGGCAATGTCGTGGTGAAGTGGCTGACGACCACCGACCACAAGACGATCGGCACGCTGTATCTGACAACGTCGTTCGCATTCTTCCTCATCGGCGGCGTGATGGCGCTGCTCATGCGTGCCGAGCTGGCCCGCCCGGGCATCCAGTTCCTCTCCAGTGAGCAGTACAACCAGGCGTTCACGATGCACGGCACCGTGATGCTGCTGATGTTCGCGACCCCCCTGTTCGCCGGCTTCACGAACTGGATCATGCCGCTGCAGATCGGCGCGCCCGACGTCGCGTTCCCGCGGCTGAACATGTTCGCCTACTGGCTCTACCTGTTCGGCTCCTCCATCGCCGTCGGTGGTTTCCTCACCCCGGACGGCGCGGCCGACTTCGGCTGGTTCGCGTACACGCCGCTGTCCGACGCGGTCCGCTCACCCGGCATCGGCTCCGACATGTGGATCATGGGTCTGGCCTTCTCCGGCTTCGGCACCATCCTCGGCGCGGTCAACTTCATCACCACGATCATCTGCATGCGCGCGCCGGGCATGACCATGTTCCGCATGCCGATCTTCACCTGGAACGTGCTGCTCACCGCTGTCCTGGTGCTGCTCGCCTTCCCGGTCCTCGCGGCCGCACTGTTCGCCCTGGAGGCGGATCGCAAGTTCGGTGCCCACGTCTACGATGCGGCCAACGGCGGCCCGATCCTGTGGCAGCACCTTTTCTGGTTTTTCGGCCACCCCGAGGTGTACATCATCGCCCTGCCGTTCTTCGGCATCGTCACCGAGGTCATCCCGGTCTTCTCCCGCAAGCCGATCTTCGGCTACTTGGGTCTGGTGGCTGCGACCATCGCGATCGCCGGGCTGTCCGTGACGGTGTGGGCCCACCACATGTTCGTCACCGGTGCCGTGCTGTTGCCGTTCTTCTCCTTCATGACCTTCCTGATCGCGGTGCCGACCGGTGTGAAGTTCTTCAACTGGATCGGCACCATGTGGAAGGGCTCGGTGTCCTTCGAGACCCCGATGCTGTGGGCCACCGGCTTCCTCGTCACATTCCTGTTCGGTGGCCTGACCGGTGTCATCCTGGCGTCGCCGCCGATGGACTTCCACGTCTCCGACTCGTACTTCGTGGTGGCCCACTTCCACTACGTGGTCTTCGGGACGGTCGTGTTCGCGATGTTCTCCGGCTTCCACTTCTGGTGGCCCAAGTTCACCGGCAAGATGCTGGACGAGCGTCTGGGCAAGATGTGTTTCTGGACCCTGTTCACCGGCTTCCACGGAACCTTCCTGGTGCAGCACTGGCTGGGCGCCGAAGGCATGCCGCGTCGCTATGCGGACTACCTCGCGCCCGACGGCTTCACCACGCTGAACACGATCTCGACGATCAGTTCGTTCCTGCTCGGCCTGTCGGTCCTGCCGTTCCTCTACAACGTGTGGAAGACGGCCAAGTACGGCAAGCCGGTCGGCGTCGACGACCCGTGGGGCTACGGCCGTTCCCTGGAGTGGGCCACCTCCTGCCCGCCGCCGCGCCACAACTTCCTCACCCTGCCGCGGATCCGCAGCGAATCGCCGGCGTTCGACCTGCATCACCCCGAGGTAGCTGAGCTCGAATACGCGGCGAACATCGGCAAGCGTGACGCGATCGAGCCGGAAGGCGGCCACCGGTGACGTCGACGAGCCGCCCTGGCGGCCCACGGGGCGGTCGGACCCGCTCGATCGCCAACGACGTCGAGGGCTACCTCCTCGTGCACGCCGAACGAGAGCAAGCCCGGCGTGAGGCCGAAGCCCTGTGCGCCCGCCTGCCCTGGCTCACCACCGGACAGGCCGAAGACCTCACCCTCCACTACATCGAGCAACGCCTTGGCCTGACCCGCCAGGCCCTCCAGGCGACTGCCGACCGGGCCGGGCGTCTGCGCGGCGAATACGAGACCCGCTACCGCTCCCTGCGCCGGACTCTGCTGCAGCGGCACGCCGCAACCGCGTGCGTCCTGCTCGCCTGTACCGCTGCGCTGAACGCACTGGTATGGCTGCTGGCCCGCTGACGAGCCCTGCCCCGATGCGCGCCTGCAGCACCCCGGCTGGACCTCCCACCAGGTGACGAAACGCTTTCTGCCTGTGCGGCCGGGCTCCGGACACCGGCGCGCTCAGGCGTCGGCCTCGCTCGGCTGGTCGAGGAGGGCCAGCTCCTCCTCGGTCAGGCGAAGGGCGCCGGCGGCGATGTTTTCGGCGAGGTGGGCCGGGTTGGTGGTGCCGGGTATGGCCAGGACGTGGGGTCCCCGGTGGAGGGTCCAGGCGAGCCGTATCTGGGCGAGCGTCGCATCGTGGGCGCGGGCGACCGTGCGGACTCGAGCGTCCTGCTCCTGGGCAGGGGCCGCCTCGCGCCGCAGACCGGAGATGGCGAAGAACGGGACGAAGCCGATGCTCTGCTCCCGGCACAGGTCCACCAGCCCGCTCTCGTCGGCGCGGCGCCAGTCCAGGCCGTAGGAGTTCTGCACGCAGACCACGGGCGCGATCGCCCGGGCCTCGGCGACGTGCTGCGGCCGGACGTTGGAGAGCCCGAGGTGCCGGACCAGTCCCGCCGCGCGCAGCTCGGCGAGGGCGCCGAAGTGCTCGGCGATCGAATCCATGCCGTCGCTGCGCAGGTTCACCACGTCCAGGTGATCCCGGCCGAGCTGGCGCAGATTCTCCTCGACCTGGCCGCGCAGCTGGTCGGGGCGGGCCATGGAGAGCCACTCGCCGGAAGGATCGCGCCCCGGGCCGACCTTGGTCGCCACGACCACGTCGTCGCGCCAGGACGCGAGGGCCCGGTTGATGAGCTCGTTCGCGGAGCGCGTCGGCGAGAAGTAGAAGGCCGCCGTGTCGATGTGGTTGACACCCTGCTCGAACGCCCTGTGCAGCAGCCGGACGGCGCCATCGCGGTCGATCGGAGTGCCGTCGGAGTTCCCCATCATGCCGTTGCCGGTCAGCCGCATCGCGCCGTAGCCGACGCGGTTCACCTCCAGGTCCCCGAGCTTCCAGGTCCCTGCCGCCGCCGCTGCGTTCACCGTGCTCCTTCACCTGTTGGTTCGTCAGGTTCTGGAGTATGGGGCGGCTGCGGGGTACTGCGACAGGCCAACAGGCCGGGTGAAACGCCACATCCGTTTCGGGAACGAACCGGCACCGCACCGCCGTTGAACCTGTCGAGAGCGTTCGATCAGGACGTCGTAGACACGCGAACAGCAGCAAAGCGATCAGGCTGCCTGTTCAAGGGAGTTCACGGGGCGGAAGAGGGGGGCGGAGGGTGGCCGCGGTGCTGACGGGGGTGATTCAGCGGCGGGTCGTGCTGGCGGACCGGGTCGAGCAGCTGCGCAAGGAACTCGCGGAGGCGGAAGCCGAGGTGGCCCGCCTGGCGGCGGCCGCAGCAGCGGGCCGTTGCCCGGCGCGAGGCACACCAGCGCCACCGTCGGCGGCCGAGCACGTCGGAGAAGCGCTGGAGCGGATCGCAGCCGAGGTGGCGCCGCAGCTCACGTGAAACGCGCTGCACACACGTGTCCTGCGTCACTATCGGGGCCGCTGGGCAACCCTTCCGGCGCTGAAATCTTCTCCTTGGGATGAAGATCCTGAAGAGGCGGCCTCGCCTACTCATACTCCTGACCCTGGCCGTGGTGGCGGTCGTGACGGTGACCGTCGTCATGGTCATCCAGGCGAACAAGATGGAAACGCTCTCCCCAGGCGAGGAACGTGACCGGGCCGCGTCTGGAGCAGTCGTACCGTCGGGACAGGTGGACTGCCGGAAGGTCAAGTGCATCGCTCTCACCTTCGACGGCAACCCGGGCGAACCCACCGACCGACTGATGGACCTCCTGAAGGAGTACAAGGCACCGTCGACGTTCTTCCTTGAGGGCCGGCGCATCCACAAGTTCCCGGATGTGGTGCGGCGGATCGCCAAAGAGGGCCACGAGATTGGGGACCACACCTGGACGCACGCGGTGCTGACCGATGTCTCTGATGCGCAGATCCGCGACGAGCTGCGCCGCACGGCACGGGCCATCTCCAGCATCACCGGCAGCGAGCCGACGCTGATGCGCCCGCCCCAGGGCCGCACCGACGACCGCGTCTCCAAGGTCTCGAAAGAAATGGGGATGGCGCAGGTGCTGTGGACGGTGACCGCGAAGGACTACGAGACCAACGACACCGCGCTGATCACCAAGCGCGTGCTCGCGGGCGCCGGCCGCGACGGGATCATCCTTCTCCACCCGCTGCACAAGGGCACCGTGCCGGCCATGCCTTCCATCCTGAAGGCGCTCAGCAAGCAGGGCTACACCTTCGTGACCGTCTCCCAGCTGCTCGCTCCGGCCAAGGCCGAGCCCGGCAAGATCTACAAGTGACTGACTGACGCGCGAAGCGTCCGCCTCCTTGGGTCCCTCGCCACCACGGGAGCGCCGGCCACTTCAGGATGAAACGATCACTGGCTTCCAAGTCGATGTCCCTGCACACTGCTAGGCGGCCACGTCCACGCTCCCTCTTCGGATGCGCGGCCGGCAGACATGGACACCAGGTCCAACGCTGCCTCCTCCCATCCCGTCCTCATTGCGTCGTACGCGCGGTACGGGGCAGGACTTCTTGTTGGTCCTGGGTTCAGCCGTGCAGGGTGCCTCCGGCCCGGTGAACACTCTTGGGGTGCTTCAAGCCGCGCCTGGCGTCGGTGAGTGCGGCCAGCAGCTGGGCGGGTTCGGGCTGCTGGTGCTCGCTGAGGTAGCGAATGCCTTCGCCCTGCGGCGGGGTACCGGACTCCTTGCCGATCGGGTGGCGCCGGCTGACGGCGGTGCGCCAGCCGTAGCGTTCGTCCCACACGAGGGCAGGCGTGCCGGATCCGCTCAGCGCCACGGCCGCAGCGAGGACGTCGCCGTCGGCTTCCTCGGGGGTCAGGTCCGGTTCGGTCTCCAGCAGGTCGGCGATCCGCTCCCCGCGCAGCCGGGGAAGGGCACGCGCGGCCGCGGCGTAGGACATGGCCGAGGTGCTCCTGGACCCTTGCGAGGGTCACCGCCGGGTCCTCGTCGAGCAGGTCGCCCACCCGGGCGGAGATCTCGTCGCGCGGCACCATGTCCCCGCTGCCCTGGGGCGGCCCTTGGGTCCGGCGTCGGCGCCAGCTTTCTTGCCGGTACGGAAGGCCTGCACGATGCCGCGCGGGCAGTGCTCCACGCCCTTGACCTTGGTCAGGTGAGGGGCGATCTGGGGGTGTGTCTTGTAGACGTCCCAGGTCTTGGGGCTGACGCCCAGCCTGGCAGGGGGTGCCCCATCCCCGGAGTTTCGCCACCGGGGTGGCGCTGTCTGCGCTGATCGGTTCCGCGAGCGTGACCTATTCGGCGATGTACGTCCCGTACGTGGCGCCGCCCAAGGTGCCGTTCATGGTGTCCTTCGGGAAACCGGTGCTGAATCCGGACAGGAAGCGGTTGTATGTGCCAACCCACTTCACGTTCCGCAATGAGGGGTCGGTGAGCGTCTTCGTGATGGGGACGCTGTGGTCGGCGCAACTGTGGCCGTCCGTGTTCCGTGCGCAGGGGACGGAACGCAAGGAGTGGCGGCAGGCGCTGGGCAACGGCCAGGACACCTACCGGCAGGAGGAGTTCAACGCCGATCCCCGCCTGCTGGCGGCGGGGCAGATCTCCAACGCGGGCGCCCTGCTCGTCCCGGGTGACGACTTCTCCAAGGATGCCGTCGTCGAGGTGCCGCTGGAAGCCGGGCAGGGGCGAGTGGAGCTGTCCGCGTGGCTTTCGTTCATCCGAGCCGACCGCTGCAAGCTCGCCAACAGCGACGAGGGATCGATCGAGCGTTCGTGGAATGCAGATTCGCCGAGGCAGGAGCACGTGCGCGATGCTCCTGCGTGGCTGACCGAGAAAGGCAACGACTACGTCCGTTACCAGTCGAGGATCTATCGGAGCAGTGAGGTGATGCGGATGACGCAGGCGCCGGACTGGGCCTCGATGTGGTGGGTAATCCCAAAGGGGAATGACGAAATCCCGTTCATGCAGGTTCACATTTCCCGCATCCCAACGGGCGGGAACAGCTCAGTGACGACGAGCAGGAACCGTACGGGATGAAGACCTTGTATCACTTCGTCGAGCAGCCGGTGTCCGTGCTGCGGCGGGCCGCCGGGGCTTGACCGCCCCCGTCCGCCGAGGCTCCGGGGCAGCACTGCCAGAAGAGGGCCGCCCGCCGCGGCGGCGCGCTTGGCTGGTGTCTTCGGCCTGGGCCCCGCAGCCTGGGCCCGGCCAGCCGCTTCATCGTCGACCACGCCCCCGCCGTCCTGCTGGTCTGGCCGGAGGCCGCACCCGGCAGGGAGGCCATCCCGGCACTGCCACGGCACCCGCCCCATCAGCGGTAGCACTCCACCGCGCGCAACCGTCACCGGCTCGGGCCCACGCACGGCGCAGGGCGCCGCTCTCACCACGCGACCGTCGCCAGATGTGGGCGTAGTGTCCGTGTATGGGCGACGATCTGTGCGGCTGGGGTGGGGCTGCGCCGCAGGAGCCGATGGGGCATGACCGCCGGTACAGCGGGTCGGCGCATCGGCAGGCGGCCTGGCGTGCACGTCGCAGGCGGCAGCAGGCGGCGCGAGGGGCGCTGGTGACGGCCGGTGCGGAGCTCCGTCTCCAGGGGCAAGCCGTCACTGTGCGGGCAGTCCGGCAGCTGCCCCCGACCGGAGGTGTGGCGGGCCGGCACGGTGCCGTGGTGACGCGGGGGCCGGACCTGGCCTGGCAGCTGGTGCGAGCGGCGGTGCTGGCCGACCGGGAGGCTGCGGCCGGCTGGGCGCAGATCGGTGCCGGACTTGGGATCAGTACCGAGGCCGGTTGCACCCGCTGCGGACACATGCGTGCTTCTTCTGGCGTCTGCAGGAGGTGAGGGACGTGCAGCAGCTTGCCGACTTCGCCCCCGGCTCCGGCCTGGAGCAGCTCGATGCTCCCCTGGCCGACGTCATGCGGGACACCGGCGCCTCTGTGGGCCTGCTGTATCTGCTGCCGCCCGGTGAGCGGGTGCTGCAGCTGACGGTGATATCCGGGGTATCCCAGCAGATCGCAGCTCCGTGGGCGCGGATCACGGTAGGCGCCCCCCTCCCGGTAGCGGACGCCGTACGACAACAGCGCCTGGTGTGGCTGAGCAGCCAGGAGGAAGTGGCACGCCGCTACCCCCAGCTCGCGCTCGTACTGCCGTACGAATTCATGCTGGCTGCCGCCCCGGTCACCTGGGGCACCAGCGTGTGGGGTGGCCTGGTACTGCTGTGGCCCATCTGGCACCCGCCACAGCTGAGCTCACGTGAACGGGATGCGATATCCACGTGCTGTGAAAGCGAGGGTGGGCTCCTGCAACAGGCTGCCGACCAAGGGCAGCCGCTGCTGCCCACCACCCAGCCGCGGGTGCTGGCCCCCTTGCGCTCCGGCCGCATGGTGTCGGGCGAGGCACCAGCCGCCTTCGACTTCGCTGAACGGCTGCCGCAGGGCTGCTGCGCACTCGACCTGGACGGGCGGGTCACCTTCATCAACACCGCAGCCAGCGACCTGCTCGGCACAGGTGTCGGCGCCCTCCTGGGCAGCCGTCCCTGGGAGAGCCTGCCGTGGCTGCGCAACCCCCTCTTCGAAGACCGGTACCGGGCAGCAGTAGTCAGCCGCTGGCCCGCCTCCTTCACCATCCTGCGGCCGCCGGACCAGTGGCTGTTCTTCCAGCTCCACCCCGACGACAGCGGCATCAGCATCCAGATCACCCAGGTCCCAGCCGAGCACGCCAAGCCCACCATGCCATGGCAGCACACCCCACCGGCGCCAGAGGTCGGAGCGACAGCCCTGTACCACCTCACCCACCTGGCGGCCAGCCTCACGCAGGCTGTCGGGGCGGACGACGTAGTCCAGCTGGCCTGCGACCAGATCGTCCCCGCCTTCGGCCCCCAAGCCCTCGCCCTGATGACCGCGGAGGAAGGCCGGCTGCGCGTCACCGGCACCTGCGGCTTCAGCGCCGAACTCACCGAAATCTTCGACTCCCAGCGCCTGGCCTCCGACACCCCCGCCGTCCGGGCCCTGCTCACGGGCGACCCAGGCTTCTACGCCACCTTCGCCGACCTCAAACGCGCCTACCCCCCAGCCGTCCACAAAGACGAGCTGCCCGCCTGCGCGGTCCTGCCCCTGATCGCCTCCGGCCGCACCGTCGGCGCGCTCATCCTCAGCTACGACCGACCTCGCCCCTTCCCCGCGCCAGAACGCGCCATCCTGGCCTCATTGGCCGGACTGATCGCCCAGGCCCTGGACCGCGCCCGCCTCTACGACATCAAGCACCAGCTCGCCCACACCCTGCAAACCGGCCTGCTGCCCCACGCCCTCCCCACAATCCAAGGTCTAAACGCAGCCGCCCGCTACCAGCCCGCCGGCCACGGCATCGACATCGGCGGCGACTTCTACGACCTCATCCCCTACGGCGAAGCATCCGCAGCCGCCGCGATCGGCGACGTGCAGGGACACAACATCACTGCCGCAGCCCTGATGGGGCAAGTCCGCATCGCCGTCCACGCCCACGCCACCGCCGGAACACCCCCCGGCGAAGCACTCGCCCGTACCAACCGCCTCCTCATCGACCTCGACCCCGGACTGTTCACCAGCTGCCTGTACGCCAACCTCGACCTCGCACACCACCGCGCCCGCCTGGCCACCGCCGGACACCCCCCACCCCTGATGCGCCACCCCGACGGCCACACCGAGATCCTCCACCTGCCACCCGGCCTGCTGCTGGGCATCGACCCCGACGCCACCTACCCGACCACCGAGATCCCGCTCCCACCCGGCGCCCTCCTCGCCCTGTACACAGACGGGCTCATCGAAACCCCGGGAACCGACATCGACCACGCCACCGCCGACCTCGTCACCTACCTCGCACAAGTACCAGACCAGACCATCGACGCCCTCGCCGACACCCTCATCAACTACCGCCCCCCGACCTCACACCAGGACGACATCGCCCTGCTCCTCATCCAGGCAAGGGAGTGTCCCATAGACGGCGGATCCGATGATCAAAGAGACGCCTGAATGAGCGAGACCATCACCCAGCACGGGGCCGCGGAGGAGCCGGTGGTCGAGTCGGCCGCGGACGCAGTGTCGGACGAGCAGTTGATCGCGATGCCGGTCGACCACGCTCGATCTGACGGCCTCCAGCTGACGGGTGAGGGTGGGCTGTTGCAGCAGCTGACCAAGCGGGTGCTCGAGTCCGCCCTGGAGGGCGAGA
Organism: Streptomyces herbicida; assembly: GCF_032656585.1. Lineage (NCBI taxonomy): Bacteria > Bacillati > Actinomycetota > Actinomycetes > Kitasatosporales > Streptomycetaceae > Streptomyces > Streptomyces herbicida. The sequence goes on along the minus strand of NZ_JAUYWJ010000013.1, from coordinate 271,034 downwards.
TCACCGATCACGTCGGCCATGACAAGCACGACGCGGCAGGCCGAGGCAGCGGCAACAGCCGGAACGGCACTCGGTCGAAGACGGTGCTGACCGACGTCGGCCCGGTCGAGGTGAAGGTGCCCCGTGACACGGCTGGCACCTTCGAGCCGCAGATCGTCCGCAAGCGGCAGCGGCGCCTGACCGGTGTCGACGAGATGGTGCTCTCGCTGTTCGCGAAGGGTCTCACCCACGGGGAGATATCGGCTCATCTGGCCGAGGTGTACGAAGCGGAGGTCTCCAAGCAGACCATCACCACGATCACGGACAAGGTGGTCGAGTGCATGGCGGAATGGCAGGCCCGCCCGCTGGACCGCGTCTATCCGGTCGTCTTCGTGGACGCCATCAACGTGAAGATTCGGGTTCTGTCAACGATCTTGTGATCCGGACGGCTGGGCGGGCTGTGTCCGCCCTTCGCGATCATGCATCGCGTGCTCTCGTGATGTGCTCTTGGAGCTGTTTCCATATCTGTCCGCCCTGTTGATCGAAGAGGTCGAGCGGCGTCCGGACAAGGTGGTGCTGCGGACACGGGTTCGGGCGGCAACCGCGGCCTGCCGGTGCGGCCACAGCTCGGCACGGGTGCACGGCCGGTATGTACGCAAGCTGCGTGACGTCCCTATGGGCGGGCTCGGTGTCGTGATCGAGTAATGCATACGCCGCTTCCGATGCGAGAACTCTTCCTGCCCGACGTGACGTTCGCTGAACAGATCCAGGGCCTGACGACCCCACACAGTCGCCAGACCCCGTTGCTGCGTGGGGTGCTGACGCAGATCGGGCTGGCCCTGGCCGGCCGGGCGGGAGCCCGCCTGGCCTCCGCGGTCGGCATCACCGTGGGCAAGGACACGCTGCTGCGACTGGTCAGGGCCCCGCCCGAGCCGGAGGTCGGTGAGGTGGCGGTCCTCGGCGTCGACGACTTCGCATTCCGCAAGGGCCACCACTACGGGACGGTGCTGATCGACATGGCCACCCACCGTCCACTGCATATCTACGACGGGCGCGAGGGCGAGGACCTGGCCGCCTGGCACCGCGATCACCCCGAGGTGAAGGTGATCTGTCGGGACCGGTCCAGTGGTTACAGCGAGGGCGCACGCGTCGGGGCGGCGCAGGCCGAGCAGGTCGCTGATCGCTACCACCTGTGGGCCAATCTCGGCCAGGCGGTCGAGAAGACGGTCAACGCTCATCGCTCCCGCCTGGCTGAACCGCCTTCGGAACCCGCCGACACTCCCGGTGAGCCGCAGGTGGTCCAGCCATCGACAGAGCTGAAGATCGTGACTCGGCTCCGTGCACAGCATGCCGCCGCCCACGAGCTGTGGCAGCAGGGGATGTCGAAGGCGGCGATCGGCCGGAAACTCGGACTGCACCAGGCCACCGTCCGCAAGCTGGTCAACGCCCCCTCCGCGGATGACGTCGTGGCCACGAGCCTGCAGCGGGCGCACGTCGTCGACCCATACGTCGGCTACCTGCACCGGCGCTGGAACGCAGGCGTCAGAAACGCCGCTCAGCTCTGCCGTGAGATTCAGGAACAGGGCTACCCCGGAGGTGAGTTGGCAGTCCAGCGTCATCTGCGGCGCTACCGAACCGGACGCGGACACGCACCCGACCCGGGTCCCAAGCCTCCCTCGGTCCGCGAAGTCACCTCATGGATCATGACTCATCCCGAACACCTGCGGGACTAGGAGGCTGACAAGCTCCACCGGCTACGTGAACGCGATCCCGAGCTGGACCGGCTCACCGGGCACGTCAGGAAGTTCGCCGTCATGATGACCGCACGCCACGGCGACCGTCTGGAGGACTGGATCAGCGGAGCCGAACAGGACTCTCTGGCCCCACTCGCAGGCTTCGCCCGCAACCTCCGCCGCGACTTCGACGCCGTCCGCAACGGCCTGTCCCTGCCTCATAGTTCCGGCGCCGTCGAGGGCAACATCAACCGACTCAAGATGCTGAAGCGTCAGATGTTCGGCCGGGCCAGCCTCGATCTCCTTCGCAAACGCGTCCTGCTCGCACGGAGGCAGACCGTCCGGATCACAAGATCGTCGACAGCACCCGATAGCATTCTGTCGTACAGCTTGTGAATGCGCGATGACACGGCGTGACGGCGTCATTCAGCGCATATCCGCACCCCGGTTCGAAGGGCATCCGATCATGGCGCGTGGCCTCCAGGTCGTCGAAGTGGATGAGCCTGCCGAGCGGAGGAAGCCGGGAGTGGTTGCGCCGGCTGCTGCAGCCGCGCTCAGCGCATGCGAAGCCGTTTTCCTGCCCGGAGATCCGGCCAGGAAAGGCCGTGTGGCGTTCTGGCGGGCGGACGGCGGCAAGGTGCCCGACTGTGATGGAGAGCCGGGGGAGCTCACCGTCGTGCGGCCGCACGGGAGCGGGGTCCGGCGGCGGAGCGTGAGCGCGGTGCTGCTGCCGGTTGCGCAGGCGGTGCCCGTACTCACCCGCGCTCGCGCCCTGGTGCAGAGCGGCAACGCCTCCGTTTCCGCCGCGTTGTGGGGAGCAGGGGCCCTGATCGCGCTTCAACTTGCCGCGCGGGGGCGGCTGCTGCCGGGGCTGAGCCCCGCCGGGTTCGACGCCTGGCGGCTCGGTCCGCTGGACGGCGACGACCTGTGCCGGATCCGAGACCTCGCGGCGGCGATGCCGCCGGAGGCGCGCGCGGTCCCGCTGCCGGGCTCGTCGCCTGTAGCGCTGCCCGCCGCCGAGCCTTTGCTGCGCGCCTTTCTGGACGCGGTCGCGGACGGCCTGCCGCGATCCCCGGGGGCGCGCCACCTGATGGCCGGTCCGGCCTTCGCCGCTCGGCTGCCGGTACCCATTCCCGAACAGCGGGAGTGGGCGGCCGAGGTGGCCGCCGGGATGGACGCGGGCGTGCGCGTCTCCCTGCGCCTGGAGAAAGACAGCGACGCGTGGAGCGGCGGCTGGGACGGCGAAGACTACGACAACAGCGGCGGCGCCGGGCCCAAGTTCCGGGCCGTGGTGCAGCTGCACAGCCTCGCCGACCCCACCCTGGTAGTCGATGCGGCCGAGCTGTGGGCCCAGGATGCAGCCGCTCCGGAGCAGTTCGGCGCCCGTACCCGTATCGACGCGCTGCTGGCGCTGCGCCGCGGCGCGAAGGCATGGCCGCCGCTGTCCCGCCTGCTCTCCGCGGCCGCGCCCGATGTGCTGCAGCTCGACGACGACGAGCTGCTGGACCTGCTCGGCGAGGCCGCGGAGCGGCTGGCCGCCGCCGGAATCCAGGTCCACCTGCCAAAGGGCCTGGCGAAGGAGCTGACCGCGACCGGCCTGCTGGAGCCGCCCCGGCGCAAGAAGACGCCCTCGGACCTGGAGACCTTCCTCTCCTCCGGTCAACTCCTCGAATTTCGCTGGCAGTTGGCGTTGGGCGGGCGGCCGCTGACCGAGGAGGAGATGGACCGCCTGGTCGAGGCGCACCGTCCGGTGGTGCGGCTGCGCGACCAGTGGGTGGTGGTCGACCAGGCGCTGGTCCGCAACGTCCGCAAGCAGCGCGGCCGCGGGCTCACCGCGATCGACGCCCTGGGCGCGGCGCTGACCGGCGCGGTAGAGATCGACGGCACGTCCGTACCGGTCACCGCGGGCGGCGCCCTGGAGCAGTTGCGCGCGCGGATCGCCGAGCCGGAGGCGGGCCCGGCCGCCGCATCGGCCACCACCAGCCAACCCGCCATGCTCGCAGCTACCCTGCGCGACTACCAGCTGAGGGGCCTGAACTGGCTGGACCGGATGACCTCCCTCGGTCTGGGCTGCTGTCTCGCCGACGACATGGGCCTCGGCAAGACAATCACCCTGATCTCCCTCCACCTGCGCCGTCACGAGCGATCGGCCCACGGCCCCACCCTGGTGGTCTGTCCGACGTCCCTGCTCGGCAACTGGGAGCGCGAGGTGCAGCGCTTCGCACCCGGCATCCCCGTACGCCGCTTCCACGGCCCGGGCCGCACCCTGGACGACCTCACACCGAACGCGCTCGTCCTCACCACGTACGGCACACTGCGCCGCGACGCCCAGCGCCTGGCCGCCACCGCCGTGCCGTGGTGCCTGCTCGTCGCGGACGAGGCGCAGCACATCAAGAACCCGTACTCCGACACCGCGCGTGCGCTGCGCACCGTCCCCGCCGCCGGGCGCATCGCGCTGACCGGCACCCCGGTTGAGAACAACCTCTCCGAGCTGTGGGCCCTGCTCGACTGGACGACACCCGGCCTGCTCGGCACACTCACCGCCTTCCGCGACCGCTACGCCCGCGCGGTCGAGGCCGACGGCGACCAGGAGAGCGCGAACCGCCTCGCCCGCCTGGTCCGCCCCTTCCTCCTGCGCCGCCGCAAGTCCGACCCTGGCATCGCCCCCGAGCTGCCGCCCAAGACCGAGACCGACCAGCCCGTCTCACTGACGAAGGAGCAGGCGTCCCTGTACGAGGCGCTGGTGCGCGAGTCGCTGGCGGCCATCGGCGAGGCGGACGGAATGGCCCGGCGCGGCCTGGTGATGAAGCTGCTCACCGGCCTCAAGCAGGTCTGCAACCACCCGGCGCAGTACCTGAAGGAGAAGAACACGAAACTCGCCGGCCGCTCCGGCAAACTGGAGCTGCTCGACGAGCTGCTGGATGCGATCGTGGCCGAGGACGGCTCAGTGCTCGTCTTCACCCAGTACGTCGAGATGGGCCGGCTGCTGGAGCTGCATCTCGCAGCCCGCGGCATGGCGGCGCAGTTCCTGCACGGCGGGACGCCGGTGAGGCAGCGCGAGGAAATGGTCGACCGCTTCCAGAACGGCGAACGGCAGGTCTTCCTGCTCTCCCTCAAGGCCGCCGGCACCGGCCTCAACCTGACCCGCGCCGGCCACGTCATCCACTTCGACCGCTGGTGGAACCCGGCCGTCGAAGACCAGGCCACCGACCGCGCGTACCGCATCGGCCAGACCCAGCCTGTCCAGGTGCACCGACTGATCGCGGAGGGGACGGTCGAGGACCGGATCGCGCAGATGCTCACGCAAAAGAAGGGGCTCGCGGACGCCGTGCTGAGCCATGGCGAGGCGGCACTCACCGAACTCTCCGACGCCGAGCTGGCCGAACTGGTAACGATGCGCCACAACACCACGCCCTGGAGCACGGCCCGTCAGAGCACCACGCGCCAGAGCACCACGAGGGGAAGCCGCAAGTGAGCCCGCGCCCGACGAAGTCCAAGCAGCGGGCCCAGGATCAGCTCGCCCGTACTTTCCCTCCCTTCCCTCCGGCTCCCGGCCGCCGGGGCGGTTTCGTCTCAACTTGGTGGGGCCAGGCGTGGGTGTCGGCACTGGAGGAATGCTCACTCGATTCCGGCCGCCTCACCCGCGGTCGCACCTACGCGCGGCGCGGATCCGTCGGCGAGATGACCGTGGTCCCGGGCCGTATCAGCGCCCCGGTGCAGGGCAGCAGGCCACGGCCCTACCGGGTGTCCTTGGCAATCCCCGTTCTCAGCGACGCGCAATGGGACCGGCTCCTGAACGCAGTGGCTGCGCGCGCCGGGCACATCGCCGCACTGCTGGACCGCGACATGCCCACCGAGCTGGTACAGGACGCGCTGGCGGCGGGCGTACGGTTGCTACCGTCCGCCAACGACCTGGAGCCGGCCTGCTCCTGCCCCGACTGGGGCTACCCGTGCAAGCACGGCGCCGCGCTGTGCTACCAGGTCGCACGCCTGCTGGACGAGGACCCCTTCGTGCTGCTGCTGATGCGCGGCCGCGGCGAACAGCAGCTGCTGGACGAACTCGCCCGCCGCAACGCCGCCCGCGCGGCATCCAAGGCGCTGGCCTCGGCATCAGCGTCGGTTCCGTCCCCGCGCACTCCCACCGCACCCACAGGTACACCGGCCCGGGAGGCCTTCGCGGCGCGCGCCGACCTGCCACCGCTGCCCGGGCCGCCACCCCTGCCCGAACGCGCCGGGCACCCGCCCGTCTTCGCAACGTCCCGTCCCGCCGAACCGGGCATCGATCCGGAGGCACTGGAGACCCTGGCCGCCGACGCGGCCGAGCGTGCCCGTCGCCGACTCGCCACCGCGCTGGCGGACGACGCACCACCGCCTCCGGCTGACCTGACGGAGTGGCAGGACGCTGTGCGCATCGCCGCCGAGCACCCGAAGAAAGAGGTCTTCGCCCGGATCGCCGAGAGCACCGGCCGCCCGCTGTCCGAGCTCGCCCAGGCGGTACGGGCCTGGCGCCACGGCGGCACAGCCGCACTCGCGGTCCTGGAGGACCCCTGGACCCCAGCCCCGTCCGTACTCACCCGCGCCCGGGCCTCGCTCGCCGAGGACTGGGCGGACGGACAGCCTCCCCAGGTGCGCGCGTGGCGCAACCGCTTCACCGTCGTCGGCCGCGACCGCCAACTGCGCTACGGCCGCGACGGCCGCTGGTACCCGTTCCGGAAGGAAGACAGCGACTGGTGGCCTATCGGCCCACCCGACCCTGACCTGGCCAGAGCCCTGGCAGCACTGCTCGCGCTCCAAGATCGCCAATCGTGACCACAACGTCCCCTCAAGTGGCTCCGATCTTCGTCATACTCCCCGACGCCCAGGAAGTCCGCGGACGGCTGCACGCCCGCCGACAGGTGAAGGACGGGTGGCTTTACCAGGTAGGAATCCTGGTCTGGCAGAACGGCACAAACGGCTTGGGCGAACCCGCCGAGCAGCGAGTCTGGGTAAGTCCCGCACACGCACGCCCCGTACCCGGTGTCTCCTACGAGCACGTCCCGACCCACCGTCTGTCCCCAACAGACACTCCGCCCCAGTCACGCCCGCCCGCATGGACACTCCAGTACCTGCCCCACCGCCCCGGACACCCGGGCGCCACACTCCTCCACGTCATCGGCTGCACCCCCAGCGACCGGACACTCACCCGGGAAGAGGCCCTTGCCGCCTCGGTCAACCCCGCGCAGCAGCCTGCATTGAGTGCGACGCCGCCCGATCCCTCACCCCGCAACAGCGGCAGACCGACCAGGACCGTCAGACCCAACAAAAGCGCGACGACGAGTCCCAACAGGACACGAATCCCAGCGAAACGGTTCTATAGCCGCCCAGCCCGCACGAGCGACACGACAAGGAACGGAGAGCGGGCGCCGGCCAGCTCGGGCCGCTCGTCCCCGGCGATGGTGCCGGATCGGCCGTGCTCACGAGTCCAGACTCGTCTCAGCGTTACTGGCCCGGGCGCCGACCCAGCTGAGGATGCCGACCGGATCGCCGCGCGGGCGCAGTCCCTTCGTCGGGGGCCGCGGCAGAAGAGGAGAACCCACCCGGCACGCCCGGTCGGACGGGTGCGGGGATGCGTGGTGTCGGCGGCTGGGCGGTACGGCTCGGGCGTGCTCCGCGGGCCACGACGGTGGCGTTCGGGATGAGTGGTGCGCACGCCCGGCAGACCTCTTCGACGCTCCAGAGCTGTCCCACGCTCGGGTCGTGCCGCAGGATCAGCCCCACCGCGTCTGCACAGTGCACCATGCCCGGGTGGGCGGAGCGCTGCTGAGCACCGCAGTGACAGAAGGCGTTGGGACGCACAGGGGCCGCCTTCGCGTGAGCAGCCGCATGCCGCGCGGCGAAGGCGAGCAAGGCCGCAAGATCGCGGGAGCGGACCGGCATTCGGCACCCCTCCCTGCTGCACGTGAGGGTGGCGGAGTGGTCGCGGTGTCCGGTAGCCGGATCGTCCAGGCTCGCCTGGGAACCCGCTCAGTGGGGGAATCGCTGTACGCGGTCGTCACAATCAACGGCCGTCCATTCTGATCGGTCGAAGAAGGATGCATCTACTATGAGCTACCCACCAGCCGACCACGCAGCGGAATTACGCTTCGCCGGCATCGGTGGTGTACGGCCGTTTAGCGGTGTGCGCGGCGACGCCCACAAACAGCGCGTTGGCCTCGTCGCTCCTGCGGCCACGCCCGGTCACGTCCGGGTGAGCTGCGGACCGGCGCCGAGCGGGTGCGGGTTGGCGTTGATGTCGGATCTGTCGACGTTCACTCAGAACAGCGACAGGCCCTCACCGCTGGTGTCCGCGATGACTGGACGGAACCGGTCGGGGAGGCCGTCCAGACGGTCGGGTCCGGCCGCGGCGGCCACTGCAGGGGCGGTCTCGGCCAGCCAGGTGCCAAACCGCTCGGCTGCTTCCCGGTAGGGCACTTGTGCCAGGACACGATGCTCGCCCAAAGGGCAGAAGTCGACGGCGACAGTCAGCAAGCAGGAACGGGGCGCGTTCCAACTGCCCGTCCAGGACACGCGCAGCACACCACAGGGTTTGCGCGCGCGGGAGCCGCGGGCATCGCGGTGGGTCGGGCGCAGCGACCGGCAGGCTACGTGGGCGGTCCATGCGGCAAGGTGAGGCAGCGGCAGGGTGGTACGGGTGCGGCAACCGGAGCAGCGGTGCCAGTGGCGAAGCCAGTCGGCGGCGTCGGTGTCGAAGAGGCGTGTGTAGTGGCTGGCCACGCGGATGTCGTTGCTGTAGAGGTGGTCGGCTCGTTCCTGTGTGTTGCAGGAGTGGCAGACAGGAGCACGGACGTAACCGTGTTCGTGGCAGTGATCGAGTACGGCGGCGGGTGCTGTACGGCAGACGGCGCACATCCACCCACCCACCTTGCGCGAGGTACCGGGTTTCCTGCTGAGTACCCCGTACAGGTGGCCTTCCAGTTCCCCGCTGTACGTGCGCGGCGGGGCGGTTGATCCGTCGGGGCTTGTCGACTGCTTGCCGTCAGCAGCCCGGCCCTGCCGGTGATGGGAGGACAGCTCGGTGGCAGCTGCGCTTGCCCGGCGGGTCCGCGCGGCTTGCAGCCACTGCATTTCGGTGTGCTCGGCCGCGTCCAGCAGCCTGACCACGGCACGCGGCAGCCACCATGTCCGCGCCGTCCGGCCGCGAGTTTGCTCCACGAGCATCTGCCGCCAGTCGATCCCCGCCAGATGGGACAGCCAGCCGCCTTCACGTCGTGCTGCCCGCTCAAGGTCGCCCAGCTCCTGCAGGTCCCGGGCGATGCGCTGGCGCCAGCGCAGCAGCGTTCCCTGGTTGCGTTCCTTCTTCGGCGCGCCACCAAACGGACCGATGCGAACCAGGTCCTGGCAGTCCATCTCCACCGCGTTCAGTTCCGCAGCCGCCCGGCGCACCTCAACCTCCGGGACACCCCACTGGCCGCCGCTTGCCTTCACCGTCGCCACCACACGGGCACCGAGCAGGACGTACCCCACCCGGGCACTGACAGGAGAACCGGTGAACGCCGCAGAAACCGTCGGCACAGCGCTGCCGGTCGTCAAACCGACCCACAGAACGTCTGCGGCATCCAAAGGAATCAGGCCGCCGCTGCGCCCCGGAATGACACGCTCAGGCATACCGACAGGCTAACGGCCCGCACCGACACGCTGCCAGGGGCGGCCTTACTGGCCCTAACAGAAGTGGTTGATCGTGTGACTGTTGACTCGTCCGCTCGTTGGTCTCGTCGTGGGGAAGAGACAGTCCCAGCCGTGGATCGTGTCGGATGAACTATGGACGCTGGTCGAGCCGTTGCTGCCGGAGCCGGGGCCGAAGCTGGTCGAGGGGCGGCCGCGGGTGCCCGACAGGCAGGCCCTGTGCGGGATCCTGTTCGTCCTGTACACCGGCATTCAGTGGGAGCACCTGCCGCAGGAGCTGGGCTTCGGTTCGGGGATGACCTGCTGGCGGCGCCTGGCGGCCTGGAACGAGGCCGGCGTGTGGGATGAGTTGCACGTGGTACTGCTGAAGAAGCTGCGGGCGAAGAACAAGCTGGACTGGTCGCGGGCGGTGATCGATTCTTCCCACGTGCGGGCGGCCCGCCGGGGCCCAAAAGCGGTCCCAGCCCGGTCGACCGCGCACGGCCGGGCAGCAAACACCACGTCATCACCGACGGCCAGGGCATCCCGTTCGCGGTGTCGCTGACCGGCGGCAACCGCAACGACGTCACCCAGCTGTTGCCCCTGCTCGACAAGGTCCCCGCCGTCGCCGGTGTGGTCGGGCGGCCCAGACGCCGAGCGGACGCGCTCCTTGCCGACCGGGGCTACGACCACGACAAGTACCGGCGTCTGCTGTGGCAGCGCGGCATCCGCCCCGTAATTGCGAAGCGGGGCGAAGAACATGGCTCTGGCCTGGGCGTCTTTCGTTGGGTCGTCGAGAGGACGATCAGCTGGCTGCACGGCTTCCGTCGGCTTCGGATCCGCTGGGAACGACGCGACGACATCCACGAGGCATTCCTCGTCGCCACCTGTCTGATCACCTACCGGCATGTGCAGCGGCTTTGTTAGGGCCTCTAAACGCCCCCTCAGTGAAATCACGCAGACCGCTACGGAACTTGAGGCCGGAACAGTGCGGAGGCCTGCCGAGGGGGTAATGATCTCCGTGACGGAGGAGCTGCGGGGTGCGCAGGGGAGGCGGCCATGTCGGACGCACGCGAGGGCCGGTCGAGACGCGCCCGCATAGTCGTGGTGGTGTTCCGCCTGACCATGGCGGTGGTGATCGCGCTGCTTGCCTGGCGTACGTACGAGGAGATGGCCATCGCGCGGGCCCGTTCCTCGGGGAACCTGGAACGGGCGGACGCCACCGTGGTGAATCGGACGGAAGAACGCAAGGAGGCACTCGGCGGCACGGGCCAGGACCGCTCCGCGGAGACGCACGTCTGGTACGAGGTCACGCTCGAACTGCGGGTGAACGGCGAGCTGCAGTCGGTGAGGGGCGGCGGCCGCAGGGTGCTGGACGTGGGCGACCATGCCCAGGTCGGCCTGTGGCACGGACACGTAGTCGAGCTCGACGGGGACTACGTGTGGCGAGGGTGGCACAGCGGCCCCGGAGGCAACATCCTGCTCGCGTTCTACCCCCTGGCCATGGGCTACCTGATCGTCCTGGCGGTGGCGACACGCACTCGGATGGCGCGCCGGTGCGGCGTCGGCCTGGCCGACCCGGTCGACTTCAACTGGGAAGTTACGCTCGGCATCATCGTCGGAATGGCCACAATCGGCCCGCTGGCCCTGGTCCCCGCCGCCCTCGGCACCGACCATCCCCGGTTCTGGCCGCTCATCCCGGTCGCCACCGGCACCACTGCCTCACTGCTCCTCATGCGCGGACAGCTCCAGCGCCTACAGAGCGGGGCCACCCGCGCCGCGGCCGAGAGCGCGTCCACTCAGCCCTGAGCGCCGTGACGGGAGGTGGTCAGCCGTCCGGACCCGCGGCGAGCTTCACCGTGAACCTCGTCGCGCCGGGCGCAACACCATCGAGCGGGCCATCAACCGGCTCAAGCAGCACCGGGCGGCCTCCGACGGGTCGCGAACGCAGCCAGGGCCTGGCACCGAGCCTGGCCGATCAAGGGCTGGAGATCTCCTCAACCGCGTCCAGCATCAAGCGCCACGGGCACGGCAGAACAGGCAGGCATCGCAGGCGGGGTGACCGAATCTTCCAGAGCGGGTACGCAGTGATGGGGCTCCCGCGGGTGTGGCGGCCGCGGGCTCAGCTGGCGGGCGGGGCTGTCGCGTGGCGCGTCTGCTGGATCAGGACGGTGGTGGCGCGCTCCAGAAGTTCGCAGAGTGAGGCGTGTTCGGAGGGCGTGAACGCGTCGGTGAGCGCACGCTCGAGGATGACCACCTCCTGGTAGGCGCGGTCCAGCAGCACCTGGCCCTCATCGGTGAGGGTGGCGATCTGCACCTTGGCGTGCACCGGGGACGTCTCGCGGCGGATGAGTTCCTTGTTTTCCATATTGGTCAGCACGCTGCTCATGCTCTGCTGCGTCACCCCGCAGGAGCGGGCCAGCTGAGCGCCGGACATGCCGCCTTCGCGCGAGAGGATCAACAGCACGGTGTACTGCGTCATGGTCAGTCCGTAGGCACGCAGTACTGCCTCGTGGTGCGCCATCAGCGCCTGCTCCGACCGCCTGATCCGGGTGCAGAGGTCGTTCTCGATCGGGGCTTCCACCGTGCACTCCTCTCCATTAACAGGTTCATGGGTTGACTCAGGAACCTTATATGCCTAGCGTTCTCGACTGTAAGGATACTGAGCCAACACAGGGGGCTGTAACCATGAAGGCCGTCATCCTCGACACCGATGACCACTACCGGGTCACCGAACTCGATCAGCCCACCCCCGGCCCCGGCCAAGTGGCGGTCCGCGTCGCCTACGCCGGGATCCAATGGGGCGACACCATGGTCCGGGACGGCCACTTCCCCGTACCGCGCCCCTTCGTCCCGGGGTTCGAGGCATCCGGGCACATCGCCGCGGTCGGCGAGGGCGTCGACGCACGCCGTGTCGGTGAGGCCGTCACCGCGCTGACCACCTCAGGCGCCTACGCCGAGGTGGTCCTGACACCCGCCACGCTCACCTTGGGCATCGGCAGCATGCCGCTGAGGACAGCCGCAGGTCTCGGGTGGGGCGCACCGACCGCCTACGACCTGATCAACACCGCGGCGCGCGTGCGGCCCGGCGAAAGCGTGCTGATCCACGCCGCCGCCGGCTCAGTCGGCACTCTCGCCGCCCAGTTCGCCCGACTGGCTGGAGCAGACCGGATCGTCGGTGTCGCCGGCACGGCCGACAGGGCCGACTACGCCGCGCAGTTCGGGTACGACCAGCTCCTGCTCCGCGAGGAGTTCCCGGCCAAGCTCGGCGACGAGAAGCTCGACGTCATCCTCGACCCGGTCGGCGGCTCGACCCGCACCGCCAGCCTCGAGCAGCTCGCAGTACACGGCCGACTGGTGGCATACGGCAACCTCGCCACGTACGAACCCGTCCTCGCCGACGCCAACGACCTCCTCATGCACGGCAAGTCACTCCTGACCTACAACAGCAACCTGCTCAGCCAGACCCACCCCGAGCGGCTCGCCGACAGTGCCCGCCACGCACTCAGCCTCGTCGCCGACGGCAAAGTCCGCATGGACATCACCACCGAGTACGCCCTCGTGGACCTGGCCATGGCCGTGCAGCACCTCACCGAGGGCACCACCCACGGCAAGAGCATCCTTCGCGTCGCCTGACAACACACAGAAAGCGCCGACCACGAGGCGGCTCCCGCGATGAACCCCGCCAGGACGGCAAGGGATCACCCTGGACGCGGGAGCGACCCCATGTGACCCCTCATCAGCGCTGGGCAGCGGCCTTCGCCGCTGCCCAGCCTGACGTGTCCCACACAGCCACACCAATCGCGTCAAGCCCCGAAGAACTTTCGGAGTTGACCACCAAGTGGTCAAGTTCAGAAATCCTTCGGGGGTTGACTGCGGAGTCGGTGTTGTGGGTGTCGCCTGGTCAGATGCCATGGGCAGGTCTTCGTAGCGGTGGTTTCTGTCGCAGTAGGGGGCGAAGCTCCACTTGCTGATGGTCCCGCTGTAGCGCAGGCGCATCAGCTTGGCCTCCTCGCCGTCGGCCAGTTCCGCCCCCATGCAGGCGAAGGCCCCGCGGTGGCTGTCGCGTCGTTCTGGCCAGCCTGGGCGGCCCGGCCACACCACCCGAAAGCCCAGCCTGCCATTTTCTGTTATGCCAATTGACGCATCGTCAAATGCCAGCCTAGGCTCCTGCCCATGGAGGAGCGCAAAGGACGCGGTCGGCCCCGGAAGAATCCGGAGCAGCTCGCGCGATGGACGCCACCCGAAGGCTGGTCCCGACTGGTCGCCTGGATCTCGCCAGAGGAGAAGAAGGCGCTGAAGCGGGTTGCCGTCGAGGCTGAGGTCTCGGTCGCGGACCTGGTCCGCGCACTGGCGGGCGGCCTGGCGTCTGGTGCCATCACTCACGAGGAACTGATCGGCCACGTCAGAAAGGGCATGCAGGTCATGGAGAAGATCCCCACGCTCTTCGAGCGGGACGGCGGCTTTCGGGTCGTCGACCGGCCACGGGCGGAGTGTGCATGGGTGTTCGATGGCGAGGGGGCTCCGACGGAGAAGCTCGACGGAACCAACGTCCGCCTCACCGTCCGGGCTGGCCAGTTGGTACGGGTGGAGAAGCGGCGCAACCCGAGCAAGCTGCAGAAGGAACAGGGGATCAAGGACGGCTGGTACGTCGATACCGCCGAGGGTGCCGCGGAGGACAAGTGGGTTCTCGCCGCCGCCCGCAATACTGATGTCACCTCGTGGCCGGACGGCGAGCACTCCTGCGAAGCGCTCGGCCCCCGCATCCAGGGCAACCCCCTGCGGCTGGACGACCATCGGTGCGTGCCGTTCAACCTGGAGGTGCCGGTCTACCAGGGCGTGCCGCGCGACTACGCCGGCCTTCGTGACTTCCTCGCCGAACTGGAGAGCCGCTTCGCCCCCGGCACCCTGGCCGAGGGCATCGTCTTCCACCACCCGGACGGTCGCCGCGCCAAGATCAAGCGCAAGGACTTCCCTGTCTCCGCCTAGTCTGGGAGACCGCTGAAGATCCCGCCCCGAATGCCCGAGTCGCCCCCGAATACCCGTGAATGTCAATCTGTATGAACTGGTGCAAGCCTGGCGCGATTCCAAGATCTTCAGGACACTCAAAGTGCTGGCCCTGGGACCTGTTACCTGATCCGCGTGGGATAGCCACATCGCGGGATGCGGGAACGATGGGGCGACAAGAGGGGGAAGATCGTGCGTGGGAACGTTACTGGTGCTGGCGTTGGGCTTTGGCTTGATCGTGGTTGTGTTCCGCTACTGCGCTTCCGGTGAAGGCGACACGCTGGGCGGCGACATGACCGGCTATCCACCGGACGGCCGGAAGGCTACCGTGAAGTGCAGCCGAGAGTGCGGCGACCGCTCTGTAGACGCCCGCCACGTCCGAACGTCCGACGACGCCGCTCGCGCACAGCTTGGTGCTGAGGTGACCATCTTTCTCGTCCTCGGGCCGCTCAACGAGCGCGAACGCAGGACCGCCGCTCGCCGTCACATGACGCTGATCGACGTCGACCGGCTTGAGTCCTGGATGAAGGGCACCACGCTGAGCGCGTTACTGGTACCGGAGACCGGCAGGCCGGGCACGAACCGCAAGAACGCCCACGACTGACAGGGCACGGTGGTCGGCCGCAGCAGCGGTTGCCCGCGGAGCGTGTCCAGCAGGAGCGCGGCCCCCTGCGGTCTGAATCCGACCTGCAGCCAAGGCAGTTGCGCCCTACCAGGGACACCGAGATCCAATGAAGGAGCGCAGGAGTGAACACAAGCGGAACGGAGTTGGGGGGCGGATGATGTCTGTGACGACCTTCGTTTTGGCGTCGCGTGTGGAGAGACCGGAGAGCAGCTGTGAGTGACCGCCGTACAGAGCTTTTCGTATCCCCGGACAAGAGCCGGTTCGGGCGCGTGGCACTGGCCATCGTCCCGGCGGTCATCGTGCCGGGAATAAGCATGACGCTCATGCTCGCGCGCGGGCGCGGCACCAGTGAGGGGCTCGGGCCGATGGCGGTACCCGCGGCCATCGCCCTCGTCGCGCTCCCCTTCCTGTGGTACGTGACCTACGCAGTCCTGCACACCATGAACACGTATGTCGCACTCGTGGATGGCGCCGTCCTGGTGCGCAACTGGGCGCGCCGACTGACCGTCATCGAAGGGCCCGGCTTCGTGGCCCGGACCCATATCAACTCCAGCGGCACCGCCGGCGAGGTGCTCATCGTGGCTGACGACCGCGCCGCCGTCATGCTCAATCCCCGCCAGTGGCGTGAGGCCGAACTCAACAGGGTGTGGCGTAAGGCGGCTCTTCCTCAGCAGTTCGGGGGTACGCCGACCCCACGTGAACTTCGCAAGCGTTACCCGACCATCCGCATACCGCTCTACATCCGGTATCCCGGCATCGTCTACACCTTCTGGACCATCCTCGTCATTCTCTACATCGGAGTGGTGGTCAACGTCTTCGCCCGCATCTGAGGGTGCGGCGAAACCGGACGCCGACGAGGTGTGAGAAGGCCACGGATTCCCTTGCCGCGTGACAGAACCGTGTCCGAGATCACGGGGAATCTTCAGTCAAGGGCGTCTTGAGGGCCGCCGGCGAGGGTGCCGTTGGGCAGGAGGGAGTCTTCGTAGCGGTCGCTTCTGGCGTAGTAGGGGGCGCAGCTCCACTTGCTGATGGTCCCGCCGTAGCGCAGGCGCATCAGCTGGACCTCCTCGCCGTCGGCCAGTTCCGACTCCACGTAGGCGAAGGCCCCGCGGTGGCGGACGTACAGCTGCCTCAGCTGCGGCCCGGCGGTGCGGGCGTGCTCGCCAAGGCGCTGCTCGAGCGAAAGCCCCGCGGCATCGGCCGCCGCGTGATGAGGGAGACGTACACGAAATCCATAGCCGTCAACTCACACGGCACCCCTGACCAAGACCACGACCACCAGTCACAATCCCACAGCAAACACATCCGGCCTCCCGTGGTCAGGCCGACCACGAACCCGACCAGGGGCCCAACGCTCTGGCGGTGGGCCGGGCGATCCAGCAGTCCGGGTCATCCGTAGCCGCAGGCAGGCGAAAGGGCAGCACAGGGATGCCGGAGGCATCGAATGGACCAACGTTTTGGTAGCGCAGACCACCGGTTCCGCACAGATACTGGGCACTGCCCGAAGCCGCTCCGTAGGGAACGCGCCCTTGACCTCAACGATGGCGCCGACCCGCTCAGCCTGGATCGGTTGGGCTGTCCGGCTCAGCGTGTGCCCGCTGAGCTGGGAGATAACCCGGGGCATCACTCTTTCGCGTGTATTTACGACAGGACTCCACCCACCACCCATAAGGAAAATCTATAGCGGCGGAAGTAGACATTGGTGCGTCACGGGGTTACTGTCTTGTCGTACTCAGGACGTCGAAGTGGGCACGGCAGACACGAACTGCCGTGCAGGCAGGTCAAGTAGGACGCGGCCCACAGCGGCCGTGAGCAGTACCCGAGTAACCAAAGGTAAGGAGCAGAACGCCATCAGGATCGCCCGGGCGAGAAGGAGTCCGCCCGGGTACCGCACGGCCCCGGATTGGAAGGTGGTCCCCGGTCACGCATACGCGATCCCCGCAGCCCCGCCCTCCCAGGCGGTACCTGCGGACACAGAAGGCCGGCGCAGTTTGCCGGTAGATGGTGTTGCAAGCTCGGGGCCCGAGCGCCAGTACGGCGCCCGGGCCCCCCGACGCGTCCCCCGGAAGAAGAGGTCTATGCCCCCTGCCAGTCCCCGGCCCGTCGACAACCTCGACGATGATGACTACCCCGCCTACACCATGGGCCGGGCCGCCGAGATGCTCGGTACCACCCCCGCCTTCCTCCGCGCCCTCGGCGAACACCGCCTGATCGCCCCCCTGCGCTCCGAGGGCGGCCACCGCCGCTACTCCCGCTACCAGCTGCGCATCGCCGCCCGCGCCCGCGAACTCGTCGACCACGGCACCCCCATCGAGGCCGCCTGCCGCATCGTCATCCTCGAAGACCAGCTCGAAGAAGCCCAGCGCATCAACGAGCAACTGCGCACACAAAGCCGCGAGTCGCAGCCGAAGACCTCGGCCTGATCAGGGCACCGGACGCGGACGCGAGCCGAACACCGACCGCCGCCGGACAGGGCCGCCCTCAGCGGTCGGTGGGCTGGCCGCGTGTGGTCATACTGCCGGTCTCGGTGCTCACTGTGGTGGCTGCGGTGCTGGTAGGGATGTTTGCCTGAACACGGTGGCCCGGTGGGCAGAGCAGAGCCTGCGGCGGCGGTCAGGGATACCGGCTGCCCTGCAGACGGGGTGCAGTTCGAAGGGCAGTGCGAGGGCCTTCATGTGCTGGTAGGCGCCGACGGACTCCAGCGGTCAGCACAGGCCCGACTCCCGCTCGCGCTTGATGCGCCGCAGACAGTCGAGCAGGATCCGCCGGTGGGTGGCGATGCGGTCGCGGATCAGGGCGGGGCAGGGGCATGAGCGGGGGTTGATCCCACCGACGGTGTACACCACCAGGGCTGCTCGGCCGCTGACAGCAGGACCAGCCTCGGCACGGAGGTCGCCAGGAGGACGCTGAGCACTGCCTTGGGTCACAGATCGGCCGCCCGGCCCAGCCGCAACACACCGCGCACCGGTAGCGGCCGCATCGGGATGGTCGTTCTGGAGGGGAGCGGTTGCTCCCTGTGCGTCGCAGCGTCGCACCGCGGCCTGAACTCGCCCGACCACGGACGCGCCCAGGCCGCAACGCCTTGGGACTACGGACTCAGCGGCCGGCGCCCTGGCCGTTACGACCGGCGGCGAGCCGACCCTCCAGGCCCATGATGAGCGTGTCGATCACCAGCCGGAACATGTGGTCCTGATCAGGGGCAGGGCCTGCGTCCATGGCCTCGTCCGCGCCGGCGGCGGCACCGGGGAACTCGAGGCTCGCCCACTGCTGGAGCGAGCCGTTGAGTTCGGCGCCGAGGACACCTACGACGACGGCGACCATGAGAGCGGCGATCTCCGAGACCTCCGACTGCGACACCCCGCCAGCGGCCACGATAGCGGTGAGCGCGGTCCAGAACGGGTCGTCGGGCTGGATGAAGTCCGGTTGGCTGAACGAGTAGGCCATCAACTTCGGGTGACGGTGTGCCAGCGTCCGGAAGTCCGTGGCGAGCAGGCGGATCCGCTCCTGCCAGGGAGCGTCCTGGAGCGTGACGGTGCGGAACTGGGCTCCGACCATTCTCGCCACGCCGCGCAGCACGGCTTCCTTGTTCGGCACGTGGTGGTACAGCGACATCGGGTTCGCGTCGAGCTCGGTGGCGAGTTTGCGCATGGTAAGCGCCTCGACGCCGTCCTCGTCGATGAGCCGCAGGGCGGCGGCATAGATCCCGGCCTCGGTCAGAGGCACGTCTCTCTTCCTGGTTCCCCGCGGGGGACGCCTCACCTTCTTTTCCATACCCCGTACGGTACCAGTTTCGTACGCCGTATGGAAATGACCCGAATCCCAGGGCCGACCTGCACGACAGGGGGGTTGCGCCAAGTTTTCATACGTCGTACGGTAACGATTCCATACGGCGTATGTTTCCGTACGGCGCCACAGCGTCGACCTGCGCAGCGCGCCCTTGCCCACCCCTCCACGCAGAGGAGCAAGTCATGACCACGCACTCCGCGAACGACCTTCGCCCCATTCGGTCCCCGCGCGGGATCCCCCTGCTCGGCCACACGCCGCAGCTCCCCGACACCAACCCGGTGGAGTACTTCAACGAGCTGTCCAAGCGGTTCCCCGAGGGCATCTACGGCATGGACATCGCAGGCATCGAGCAGGTCTTCGTCTACGACCCTGACCTGGTGGCCGAGGTCTGCGACGAGACGCGGTTCTTCAAGCAGATCGAGAAGACGCCGCTGAGCCATGTGCGGGACTACACGGGGGCGGGCCTGTTCACGGCCCACCAGCATGAAGAGGAATGGGCCATGGCCCACCGGATCCTGCTGCCGGCCTTCAGCCAGCGGGCCATGAAGACCTACTTCGGTCAGATGCTGGAGATCGCCCAGAACCTCGTCGGCAAGTGGGAGAGCCGGGAGGGTCAGCCGGTCGCCATCACCGACGACTACACCCGGCTCACCCTGGACACCATCGCCCTGTCCGGCTTCGGCTACCGCTTCCAGTCCTACGACAAGGAGGAACTGCACCCCTTCCTCAACTCGCTGCTGGAGGCGCTGATCGAGTCGATGCGGCGCTCTCAGGAGCTGCCGATGATGACCAAGCTCCGCAAGGCGGACGACAGGAAGTACCGCCAGAACATCCAGCTGATGCGCGACCTGGTCGACAGCGTGATCAAGGAGCGCCGCGAGGGCAAGGGCACCGGCGAGGAGGACCTGCTCGGCCTGATGCTGGAGGCCACCGACCCGGAGACCGGCAAGCTGCTGGCGGACGACAACGTCCGCGACCAGGTGGTGACCTTCCTGATCGCCGGTCACGAGACCACCAGTGGCCTGCTGTCGTTCGCCACGTACTCGCTGATGCGCAACCCGCACGTGCTGGCGCAGGCGTACGCCGAAGTCGACCGCCTGCTGCCCGGTGACACGGTCCCGGACTACGACACGATCATGCAACTCGACGTGATCCCGCGGATCCTGGAGGAGACCCTGCGCCTGTGGGCTCCCATCCCGCTGATCGCCAAGGCGCCCATCGACGACACCGTCATCGGCGACCGGTACGAGCTGAAGAAGGGAACCAGGGCCAACATCCTCATGGGCGCGCTGCACTCCCACCCCAAGGCGTGGGACCGGCCGGAGGAGTTCGACATCGACCGGTGGCTGCCGGAGAACCGCGTGCAACAGCACCCGCACGCCTACAAGCCGTTCGGCAACGGTGTGCGTGCCTGCATCGGCCGCCAGTTCGCGCTCACCGAGGCCCGCCTGGCGCTTGCGCTCGTGCTGCAGAAGTTCAGGTTCTCCGACACCACCGACTACAAGATGGACGTCCGCGAGGCGCTGACGCGCAAGCCCGGCGACTTCCAGTTGGTCGTCCGCAAGCGTCAGGACCACCAGCGGACCGACTTCGGCGCCGCCGACCTGCAGACCGGCGACACGCAGGCGCAGACAGCGGTCAGCGGCGTCGGTGTGAACCTGACCGTCGCCTACGGCTCCAGCCTCGGCTCCTGCGAGGACCTGGCGCGCACCATCGCCGACCGCGGTGAGCGTTCCGGGTTCGGCACCACGCTGATGAGCCTGGACGAGCTGGGCGACAACCTGCCCACCGAGGGTCTGCTCGTCGTCGTAGCCGCCAGCTACAACGGCAAGGCACCCGACAACGCCCAGCGCTTCGACGACCTGCTCGCCGCCGGCCTGCCCGAGGGCTCGCTGTCCCACGTGCGGTTCGCGCTCCTGGGCGCCGGCAACACCCAGTGGGTGGCCACTTACCAGGCATTCCCCAAGCGGATCGAGGACGGTCTGCTGGCCGCCGGCGCCACGCCCGTCGTCGAGCGCGGCATCGCGGACGCCGCCGGTGACTTCGACGGCATGGCGAGTCGCTGGATGGACACCCTGTGGGCCACCCTGGCCGAGGAGTACGCCGCCGACACCTCCGAGGCGAGCGGCCCGCGCTACCAGGTCCAGCTGCTCACCGAGTCCGACGTGCGCCCCGCCATCGTCTCCGAGCAGGCGTACCCACTCACGGTGGTGGCCAACGAGGAGCTCGTGGCCGACGCGACCGGCCTGTGGGACTTCAGCATCGAGCCGCCGCGGCCGTCCGCGAAGTCCATCACCGTCGAGCTGCCCGAGGGTGTCACCTACGACACCGGCAACCACCTGGCCGTCTTCGCCAAGAACGAAGCGGCCCTGGTGGGGCGCGCACTGAGGCGGCTCGGTGTCGAGTACGGCCAGGTACTCCGGCTCGACCAGCCCGGCGGCGGCCGGACGCACCTGCCGGTCGGCGTCCCCGTCACCGCCGGCATCCTGCTCACCGAGTTCCTGGAGCTGCAGGACGTGGCCACCCGCTCCCAGATCCAGACGCTGGCCGAGTACACCCAGTGCCCGTGGACCCGGCCGCAGCTCCAGGCGTACGCGGCCGACACGGCGGAGGCCGAGGAGCACTACCAGAAGGAGATCCTGGGCAAGCGGGTCTCGGTGCTGGGCCTGCTGGAGCGCTTCCCCGCGGTCGAGCTGCCGCTGGCGGTGTTCCTGGAGATGATGGGGCCGATCCGACCTCGCTTCTACTCCATCTCCTCCGCCCCGTCGGCCAGCCCGCGCCATGTGCGCCTGACCGTCGGCCTGCTGGAGGGTCCGGCCCTGTCCGGCGACGGCCAGTACCGCGGCACCTGCTCCTCCTACATCGCCGGTCTTGAGCCGGGTGACGTCGTGTACGGCTACGTCCGCGTGCCCTCCCCGACGTTCGCCCCGCCCGCCGACCCCGCCACGCCGCTGCTCCTGATCGGCCCCGGCACCGGGATCGCGCCGCTGCGCGGCTTCCTGGAGGAGCGGGCCCGGCAGCACGAGAACGGCACCGAGGTCGGCCTGTCGCAGGTCTTCGTCGGCTGCCGCCACCCGGAGCACGACTACTTCTACAAGCAGGAGATGCAGGACTGGGAGCAGGCCGGGATCGCACAGGTGCACACCGCCTTCTCCGCGGTGACCGGCCACCCGGCCCGGTTCGTGCAGAACGCCATAGCCAATGCCGCCGACACGGTGTGGCAGGCCATCGAGGACGGCGCGTACATCTACGTCTGCGGTGACGGCCGCCGTATGGCCCCCGCCGTCCGCGAAGCCCTCGCCGCCATCCACCGCCGGCGGACCGGCAGCGACGACGAGACCGCCCAGCAGTGGCTCGCCCAGCTCGAGGCCGACGAGCGCTACCAGCAGGACGTCTTCGCCTGACCGTCGCACGCCGTCATGGCGTGTGCCCCCAGCCGCCGGGAGGCGTGCGGCCCCGTCCTGCCACTCCGCACGCCTCCCGGCCACCACAAGCCCTCCAGACACCACACGGCACCCATGTCCCGAACCGCGGGCGGTGCCACTCACAGAAAGCAGATCTTCATGGCCACCATGCTCGCCGGACGCTTCCACCTGGACAGCAAGAAGTTCGCCGTGGAGGAGGTCCCCATCCCCGTGCCCGGCCCGGGCGAGGTCCTCATCGAGGTCAAGGCCGCCGGCGTCTGCCTCTCCGACGTCCACCTGCTCGACGGCTCCCTCGTCCCGCTGTTCGCCACCTCCGACACGGTCACCGTCGGCCACGAGGTCTCCGGTGTGATCCACACGCTCGGCCCCGACCTCAAGCGCGCCCTGCCCGTCGGCACCCGAGTCACCCTGGAGGCCGGCAAGACCTGCGGCAAGTGCGCCGGCTGCGTGCGCCACCGCCCCTGCACCCAGATGCTCACCGCCGGCATCGATTACAACGGCGGCTGGGCCGAGTACGTGATCGCCCGCGAGGACACCCTCATCCCCATCCCCGACAGCCTCCCCTTCGACCAGGCCGCGATCATCCCCGACGCGGTCTCCACCCCCTACGCCGCCGTCGTCGCCACCGCGGGCGTCCGTCCCGCCCAGTCCGTCGGCATCTGGGGCGTGGGCGGAGTCGGCGCGCACAACGTACGTCTCGCCCGCCTGGTCGGCGCCGCACCGATCATCGCCGTCGACCCGCTGCCCAGCGCGCGCGAGCGCGCCCTGGCCTTCGGTGCGGACTACGCCCTGGACCCGGCCGCCCCCGACTTCGCCGACCAGGTCCGCGTGGCCACCGATGGACGGGGCCTGGACTTCGCCTTCGACTGCGCCGGCGTGGCCGCCGCGCGCGAGCAGGCCGCCTCCGCGCTCGGCCTCGGCGGCTCCCTGATCCTGGTGGGCATCACCCCCAGGCCGCTCACCATCACCGAGGGCCTGACCTTCAACTACCTGCAGAAGCAAGTGCGCGGTCACTACGGCGGCTTCCCGGAGTCCGTCTCCGAGCTCGTGCGGCTGACCGCGGCCGGCCGCCTCGACCTGGCCCCCTCCATCACGGACCACATCCCCCTCATCGACGCGGCCGACGCGGTCAGCCGTCTGGAGAACAAGATCGGCGACCCGATCCGCCTCATCCTGGTGCCCTGACGCCTGTCAGCGGGACATCGAAGCCACCTCGGGCAGGGGTGAGTGGGCGCCGGTGCTTGAGGGAGCACCGGCGCCCGCGGTTTTCCGGCAGCCAGAGCCCCCGGAGGGACGGAGCCATGCAGACGGCCGACGCCCTGGGCCGCACTCCGCGGCGCAGCGATGCTCGCTCGAACCGCAGACGCATTCTCGCGATCGCTCGGCAGAGACTGCGGGACGACCCCGTGCGAGTCTCGACAGCATCGCTCAGGCGGCGGGCGTCGCCCGGCGCACCGTCTACGGACACTTCTCCAGCCGGGAGGCGCTGGTCGCTGAGTTGACGCAGGAAGCGGACCAAGCGCTCCGGCAGGCGTTCGCCACAGCCGGTACCCCGGTGCCGATCCGCTCGGGGCGATGACGCGGATGGTCCTGTCGGGATGGGCGGTGCGCGACCAGTACCGCACGCTGATCTCCTTGGGGCGACGCCACCTCGGCGATGAGGCGATCCGCGCCACCCTGGCACCGGTCCGCGACGAGGCCGTCGCGACCCTACGACGCGGTCAGCGCCAAGGCGTGTTCGCGGACCATGTCCCAGCGCCCGTCCTCGCTCAGGCGCTGGAAGCACTGATGCTGGCCCTCGCCGAGGAGAACGCCGCGAGCGCGTGGGCGGACCCCCACGAACGAGGCCGCAGCCACCGCGTTCCTCGTCGACGCCGGCGTGGCACCGCAGGCGGCAGCGCTGCAGGTGCGGGACGTCGTGAGTGAGGCAGCTGTCAGTCGAGGCCGGGTAGCGGGCGCCGGCTGACCTCATGGGCGTCGTCCGGGGCGACACCGAGCATGCGCAGGACCATCTCGGCCAGGTCGGAGGCGGCCTCGTCGCCGTCGAGGTCCGGGCGGTCCAGCCTGAGAGCCACGAGGGACAGCAGGGTGCCGCCCAGGGCGGACAGAGCGGTGGTCGCGTTGTCGCAGGTGAAGCGGCCCGACGCGATGCCGATCTCCAGGTCGCGCAGGGCGCGCGGCGAGAGACCGCTGTCCGAGTGGATGTGGGACAGGCCTCGGTCACGCAGGATCCGCAGGAGTTCCGGGTGGGAGTCCGCCATCCGGGCAGTGAGCCGGAAACCGGCCGCGACCAGCGCGGCCGGGTCGTCGATGCCTTCTACGCGCGCATCGATGACCTGCCCGAACTCCTCCAGGGCGTCCGACACCGCGGCGTCGAACAGCTCCGCCTTCGACTCGAAGTGGTTGTAGAAGGATCCGAAACCGACATCGGCGCGCTCGGCGATGGCCTGGATGCTGGCGCTGGTGTCCCCGGTCTCCGCGAGGATCTGCCGGGCCGCGCGGACGAGCGCCTGACGGGTCTCGGCGCGGCGCCGCTCGAAGCGGTTCTTGGGCGGGGCTGACGTCGGCATACGGCCCAGTGTAACCGCCGCGACGATGACTCTGCCATTACTGATGAGATCCTCAATTATTTGGGCTGCACCTATTGACGACGAGAAACGCCAGAGTTGATGATTTCCTCATTACGGCAGTGTTGCTTGGAGGACACCATGTCCCACATCCCCGTTGACAAGGGCGGTCCTCTGACGCCCCACCAAGACCTCCACAGTGAGCAGGGCGCCCTGCGCGGAGAGCACCCCGGACGAGCCCGGAATCCCGTGATCAAGGTCGCGGACCTGGCCTGGCTGGAGTTCGAGAAGCCCGACCTGGACCGGGCCGAGGTGTTCGCCCGCGACTTCGGCTTCGCGATCGCCGCCCGCACCCAGCACGAGCTGTGGTTGCGCGGCACGTTCGCGGGCTCACCCTGCATGGTCATCCGGCGCGGGCGTGCCTCTCGCTTCCTCGGACCGGCGTTCCGCGCGGCCGAGCGGGCCGATGTGGACCGGCTGGCCGGCGCCGTCGGACACACCGTCCGGGACATCGACGTGCCGGGTGGTGGCCGGTCGGTCGCCCTGTTCGACCCCTCGGGCCTGCCGGTCCGGGTCGTGCACTGCGCTGAGCCGCTGCCCGCGTTGCCCGAGCAGCCGCCGCTGGCCCTCAACACCGGCACCGAACCCCGCCGTACGAACGCCACCCAGCGCCCGCCCCGCGAGCCGTCCCGCATCCAGCGCCTCGGCCATGTGGTGCTGGAGACACGGACGTTCGCCCGCACCCTGGACTGGTACCTGGACACCCTCGGGATGATCGTCTCCGACTTCCTGTTCCTGGACGGGCAGCGCCAGCGCGGGCCGACCATGGCGTTCATCCGCTGCGACCAGGGCAGCCTGGCCGTCGATCACCACACGCTGGCCCTGCACCTGGGGCCCGGAACCGGATACGTCCACTCGGCCTACCAGGTCACCGACCTCGACTCGATCGCCGTCGGCGGCGAGTACCTCGCCGAGCGCGGCTACCAGCGCAGCTGGGGAATCGGCCGGCACATCCAGGGCAGCCAGCTCTTCGACTACTGGCGCGACCCCGACCGCTTCATGCTGGAGCACTTCGCCGACGGCGACCTGTTCTCCTGCGACCTCGAACCCGGATGGGCACCGATGTCGGCGAGCGGCCTGGCCCAGTGGGGCCCGCCCGTCACCCGCGACTTCCTGGGCACCAACCCCTCCCCCGCCAAGCTCCGCGAGGTCATGACGGCCCTGCGCGACGACAACGAACTCGACCCCGCACGCCTGCTGGGCCTGATGAAAGCGATGAGCTCATGAGCACCAACGTTCTGCGCACCCCCGACGGCTGGTGGGCCGTCCGGGACGAACGCGCCGTCCGCATCGAGACCAAGGCCGTCAACACCGCCGAACTGCTCGCCGACCGGGCCGCCGTGCGAGAGGCCGCCGCCTCCGGCGAGAGCGGCACACCCGTCGCCGACCTGGTGGCGCTGCCCCCGGTCACCACCCCCTGCCGTGTGGTCGCCCAGATGGTCAACTACCGCAGCCACGCCAAGGATTCCGGGTTCACCGGCGACATCCCGCCCACCTTCTTCCGTAAGGCATCCGGCTCGGTCAGCGGTCCGCACGAGGCGATCGTCCGCCCGGCGCACGTGAGGTTCCTCGACTACGAGGTGGAACTCGGCCTCGTCATGGGCGCAACCCTGCCGGTGGGCACCGTCGTCGAGGAGACGGACCTGCCGCACTACGTCGCCGGGCTCGTCCTCACCAACGACGTCAGCGCCCGCGACGTCCAGCTGACCAAGACGCAGTTCTACGAGAGCAAGTCCTACCCGACCTTCACCCCGACGGGGCCGTATCTGGCCCTGCTGGAGCCCGAGGACTTCGCCCGTCTGATCGACCTGCGGCTGCGGCTGTCGGTCAACGGCGTGCCGCGCCAGGACCGCACTCTCGCCGACATGATCGTGCGGCCCGCGCAGGCGCTCACCCTGCTGGCCCGCTTCCAGACCCTCGACCCGGGCGACCTGCTGCTCACCGGCACTCCTGGCGGCACGGCCCTGAAGGCCCCGCCCAAGCCGGTCGAGAAGATCGCCGCTCTGCTGCCGCCTGCCCTGAAGTGGAAGGCGTTCTTCAACGGCCAGGCCAAGAACCCCCGCTACCTGCGCGACGGTGACCTCGTCACCGCCACGATCGCCACCCCCGACGGGCGCATCGACCTGGGTGAGCAGCGGACCGCTGTGGCGGACGCGACGTGAGCGACGCAGCGCGTAAGCCGGTGGTGATCATCGGTGCGGGGCCCGTGGGAGTCACGGCCGCGCTCCTGCTCGCCCGGCACGGAGTGCGCAGCCTCGTCCTGGAACGCCACCGGGACATCTACCCTCTGCCGCGCGCCGTCGTCGTGGACGACGAGGTCCGCCGGATCCTGCAGAGCGTCGGCATCCACGAGGAGTTCGCCGCCCTCGCACGTCCGGCACGCGGGCTGCGGCTGCTGAACGCCCAGCACCGTGTGATCGCCGAATTCGCACGATCCCGGCACGGGAAGCATGGCTTCCCTCAGACCAGCATGTTCGACCAGCCCGACCTGGAACGTCTGCTGCGCGCCGCCCTGACGCGCCGCCCCGAGTGTGAGCTGTGGGGCGGGGTGGAGGTCGTGTCCGTCAGCCAGGGCACCGAGGGGACGGCTCCGGTCCGGGTCACCTTCCGCCGCGACGGTAGCGACGAGGACGAGCACGTCTGGGCCGATGCCGTCCTCGGCTGCGACGGCGCGGGCAGTCTCACCCGTGACGCCGTCGGCGCCGTATGGGAGGACCTGCACTTCGAGGAGAGCTGGCGGGTCATCGACGTGCGCACCAGCCGCCCGGTCCGCACCTGGGAAGGCGTCGACCAGATCTGCTGCCCCACCCAGCCCGCCACCTTCATGCGCCTCAGCAAGGACCGCTACCGCTGGGAGTTCCGGCTGGCCGACGACGAGGCGCTGGACGGCCCGGAGGGACTGGAGCGCCTGCGTGAGCTGGTCGCCCCCTGGGTGGACGTGCCCTCCGGCGTCTCGCGGGGCGACGACTTCGAGGTGATCCGGCAGGCGCAGTACACGTTTCGGGCCCGCCTGGCCGACCGGTGGCGCCGGGGACGCGTCTTCCTGCTGGGCGACGCGGCCCACCTCACCCCGCCCTTCATCGGGCAGGGTCTGTGCGCGGGCCTGCGCGACGCTCACAACCTGACCTGGAAGCTCGCCCGTGTTCTCCGACAGGGCGCGGACGATGGGCTGTTGGACACCTACGAGCACGAGCGCAAGCCGCACGCCCGCTACCTGATCCGGGTCGCGGTCGCCGTCGGCTGGGCCATGACCGGGGGACAGGACCGCGCCGCGGCGCTCCGCCGGGCTGCCGTGGCCACGGCCTGCCGCGTTCCCGGGGTGACCTCGGCGGTGAGCCGTGACCTCAGCCCCGCGCTGCCCGCCGGCCCGCTCGTCCGGCGCCGCCCCGGGCTCATCGGGCGCGGGCTGCCCGGCACCTTCTGTCCGCAGCCCTGGGTGATCGGCGACGGCAGGAGAGTCCGCCTGGACGACATCCTCGGAGACTCCTTCGCCGTCGTGACCGCTGTGCCGCCCACCCCGCGGATGACGGCCGTGGCCACGGCGCTGGACGCACCCACGCTCCACGTCGGTGACCTGGGCGATGACGGCATGCTGGCCGCCTGGCTGGCGCGCGGCCGGGCCGACGCCGCCCTGCTGCGCCCCGACCGTGTCGTGATGGACACCGTCCCTGCCGGCACCGGCCACTTCCCGGACACCACCGCCTGGGCTTCCCTGCTGTCCACGGCTCGCCGTACCGCCGATGCCCGGTCCGTCCCGCTGCCGAGGAGCACCGCACCATGACCAGCCCGCACGCCACGCCCTGTCCGGAACCGTTCCTGCCACCCGACCCGAAGACGGCCGCCGGCAGCCGCATCGCGCACTTCGCCCGCTGGTCCGCCCGGCACCAGGGCGCCGAAGGTATCCAGGACCCCACCGACTACCAGGCACTGCACCGCTGGTCCGTCACCGACCTGGAAGGTTTCTGGGCCGCGGTATGGGCGTACTTCCACATCGACGCGACCACTCCCTACGAGCGGGTGCTGGCCGAGGAGACGATGCCCGGCGCCCGCTGGTTCCCCGGCGCCACCCTCAACTACGCCCACCATGCCCTGCGCAGCCTGCACCCGGACGCGCCCGCGATCACCGCGCTGGACGAGACCGGCGCCGGCTACGAGATCACAGGCCGGGAACTGCGCGCCCGGGTCGCCTCCGTGGCAGCAACCCTGCGCGACCTGGGCGTGGCACAGGGCGACCGGGTGGTCGGCTACCTGCCCAACACCCCCCACGCCGTCATCGCCTTCCTCGCCACCGCCAGCCTGGGCGCGGTGTGGTCGGTGTGCGGCCAGGACTACGCGCCCAAGGCCGCCGCCGACCGATTCGCCCAGCTCCAGCCGACGGTGCTCATCACGGCTGACGGCTACCTCTTCAACGGCGCCGCCCACGACCGCCGTGCCGCCTCGCTCGAACTGGCCGACGCCCTGCCCACGCTGAAGGCCACGGTGCTCGTGGACCACCTGGGCCTCACCTGGCCCGAGGCCCGGCACACCGGCCTGACGGTTCCCTGGGACGACGCCGCCACCCGCAGCGAGTACCTCACCATCACCCCGGTGCCCTTCGACCACCCTCTGTGGGTCGTCTTCTCCTCCGGCACCACCGGCCTGCCCAAGGGCATCGTCCACGGGCACGGCGGCGTCCTGCTGGAGCACCTCAAGATCCTCGGCCTGCACTGCGACCTGGGCATCGGTGACCGCCTGCTGTGGTACACCACCACCCACTGGATGATGTGGAACCTGGTCGTCTCCACCCTGCTGACCGGCGCCACCACCTGCACCTACGACGGCAGCCCGGCGCCGGTGGCGCGCCCCGACGTCCTGTGGGAGCTGGCAGCCCGCCACAAGATCACCGTCTTCGGCGCCAGCCCCCAGTACCTGCTGGCCATGGCCAAGCTGGGCATCGTACCCTCCTCCGTGCACGACCTGTCCGCAGTGCGCGCCGTCGGCTGCACCGGCTCCGCCCTGCCCGCCTCCGCCTACCCCTGGGTCCGCGACCACGTGGGCACCGACGTCCAGCTGGCCTCCACCAGTGGCGGCACCGACATCGTCTCCGCCTTCGCCGGTAGCGCCCCCACGACCCCCGTCTGGGCCGGCGAGCTGTCCGCCCCCAACCTGGGCGTGGCGCTGGCGGCGTACGACGGCGCGGGACGGCCGGTCGTCGATCAGGTCGGCGAACTGGTCGTCACCCGCCCGATGCCCTCCATGCCGCTGTACTTCTGGAACGATCCCGACGGCAGCCGCTACCGCGAGGCCTACTTCGGCGCCTACCCGGGCGTATGGCGGCACGGCGACTGGATCACCCTCACCTCCCACGGTTCGGTGATCGTCCACGGCCGCTCCGACGCCACCCTCAACCGCAACGGCGTACGCCTGGGCAGTGCCGACATCCACGACATCGTCGAACGCCTCCCCGAGATCACCGAGGCCCTCGTCATCGGCGCGGAGGAACCCGACGGCGGCTACTGGATGCCGCTGTTCGTCGTCCCCGCGCCCGGTGTCACGCTGGACGACGCCCTGCGCGAGACGATCCGCGACGCCGTCCGCACCGGCGCTTCCCCCCGCCACGTCCCCGACGAGATCCTCGCCGTGCCGGCCATCCCGCACACCAAGACCGGGAAGAAACTCGAGGTCCCGGTCAAACGCCTCCTCCAGGGCGCCCCCGCCGAGCAGGTCCTCAACCCCTCGGCGGTCGACAACCCGGACCTGATCGCCTATTTCGCCGGCCTGGGAACAGAACGCCGTCAGGCCCGTCATCCGCACACCCTCAAGGACGCCTCATGAGCCTCTCCGCCGGCCTGGCCTGTCTCATCGTGTTGATCTTCGCTCTGCTGGGCGTGGCCAAGATCATGGCTCTCGGCCCGATGCCCAAGCTGGCCGCCCACGCCGGCTTCACCCCAGCGGCCTACCGGCTGATCGGTGCGCTGGAGCTGGCAGGCGCTATAGGCGTGGCCGTCGGCCCGGTCCTGCCGCTGTTCGGAGAGCTGGCCGGCCTCGGCCTCCTGATGCTGCTCGCCGGTGCCGTGGCCATGCACGTGCGTAAGGGAGACGGGCCGCCAAAACTCGTCCCCGCAGTGGTATGCGCCGCACTGGTCGCCTGGTATCTCGTGCTCCTTGCCGATGTCGGCTCGTGACGTGGGCTGAGCGGTGCAGCGGCCACCTGTGACACGCAGGACCGTCCTGCTCGTCCGCTGCTGCGCGCAGGCGGCAGAGGTTCCTGAGTCCTGTCAGCGAGCCCACGGTGGGGCTGGCACACTGAAATCTGTGGTTCCGCCGATGACCGCGACCCATCAAGCCGCGTCCTCATCACTCACAGGCGCCGGCGTGGTGTCGATCTGCGCATTGCTCTTCACCGTCGCGTCGTTCTGGTGGCTCAACGCCAGACAAGGACGCCTGAAGACGTGGGAGCCTCATGCCTTCGCAGCGATCATCCACTCTTCCACGGCCCGCCTGCGGCTCCCGCTCGTCCTTCACAACACCGGCCCCAAGCCGATCGTCGTACAGGACCTCATCCTGACCTTCCCCGACGAGCCCGCTTCTCACCTGCCGCTGCTGTGGGTGTCCTCACCGTCTCGCCTCCAGCCGGGGCCGGACGAGGATGCGAAGCTGCCGGCCGGCTTCGTTGTGCCCGGCAGAGAAGCACAACAACTCTTCATCGAGTTCGAGGCACCGTTTTCCGGACTCATGCCCGAAGCCCGTGACTACAAGGTCCAGCTGCAAGCGAGGGTCGGCCACCGCAAGGGGTGGCGCCGCCTGCTGACGTTCACCCTGCGGGCCGCCAACATCATCGATCCGGATCGCTACACCGTCTACAACAACGCACCGGTCGAGCTGACGAAAGAAGATCAAAAAAGAGCGGATGCCGCGCTCCTCGAGCTGCTGGAAGAGCAAGGCGACAGCTCCGCTCCGGGCGGCAGGAGGCAGCGGAATTCTTCGAATGACGATGGCGACGCCGACACGGGCCGCTAATGCAGCACCCGCCGGCCGACCGCGTGCCTGAGGCGAGCACGAGATCACGGTTGCTGCGGGTCCGCCCAGCCTGTGGACTCGTACTGGCCGGGCCCCTGGTGATGCCGCCGGTCACCACGCTGGGCGCCGGCCCCGACCACCGGGCAGGCGTCGCCGGCGAGTGTCTCCGCCGCCGCCAGCGTCCCTGCCAAGGGCGTAGCCCTCCCCCGCCCACTGTCTCGACTTGCTCCGTCCGTCAACGACTCCGCTGGTAGGCCCGCAGCTGGAAGTCGCCGTAGCTGTTGTCGACCGACCCGGACGGCCTGAGCCATCTGTCCTGGTCGCCGCGGGTGATCAGGACTGTGCCGTCGCCCAACGGAACGGAGTCGATGTGCACCACCCGGTCGTCGACGACGATTCACATCGGGAGCCCCTCCCAGGCCGTGGGGTCCAACCCGAACGCGCGTGACGGGGCCGAGGTCGCCGGTGAGGGCGCTCAGCAGCTGCGGGCAGCTCGGCACCGATGTCCCGCGACCGCGGCCACCACGCACCATCGAGGACGCCTTCGCGCACACTCCGTGGTCTCCAGCCGGAGCAGCGCACAACCCGGCCGAACTGGGCAGATGCCGGGAAACCGGAAAGCCCTCCCCGTACCGCCGCACACGTCAACTCCGCCGGACCAGCCAGGTGCAGTGCTCGAGCGGCTGCGCGCGGGGAACCGGCAGTTCAAGCAGGCGCTCGCCTCCCACCCCGCGGTCGACCAGGCTATCGGCATCCGAGTCGTCCTTGGACGGTACGGCTCGAGGACGGCTTCACCGTCCTGCGCGTGGCCCTCCCCGCGCGCCAACACACAGTTGTCCGCCGTCGTGGAATACGTCCTGACTCGCACAAGGCGCGCCCTCAACGGTGTGCCGGCGCAACCCGCCTGCCAGATTGGTCGCGGGCCGCGTCACTGACGTGTCTGGGGGCGGTGTAGGGTGGCGGCACCGACGCGGGGTGGAGCAGCTCGGTAGCTCGCTGGGCTCATAACCCAGAGGTCGCAGGTTCAAATCCTGTCCCCGCTACGAGAGTCGAGGGGTCCGGCAGTCGCCGGGCCCCTCGACGCTTCTGCCGTGAGGTAGTGCTGCTGCGGCATCTGCCCCGTCTTCGAGCGGTGTGTATGGCGACGCCGGTGCCGCGACGAGTCTTCACACGCCGATCCCTGTTTCCGTTTTGGACTCTTTCGGGCGGCCCGTCCATGACGTGAATGAGTGCCCGTACACCCGACACGCGCGCAGGGCCCGACCGTGTGCCGGCCGGGCCCTGGAGAGAGGTGCGGGTCAGGTCACCATCGGTACCACCGGCCGCGCCCGCCGCCGGCGCTGGTGGAACGCATGACGAAGCCGAGAAGCCACACCACCAGAACAGCGACGGCGACCCACCAGAGAACCTTGATGGCGAAGCCAGCTCCGAAGAGGATCAGGGCGAGAAGCAGAACGAGAAGCAGCGGAACCATAGTTATCGACCTCCTGACCGCCCGTGTGCCCTGCGTTTTCCGTCTCATTCGCCGGTGGGCGCCTTGTTTGTACAGGGAAAGCCGGGGCACGAGCGGCTTACCGCGACAGCGGAACAACAACGACGAGGAGGCGTGTTCCATGACTGCCGGCGAGAAGGCCAAGGCGAAGACCGAGCAGGCTGAGGGCAAGGCCAAGAAG
The DNA here is from genome assembly GCF_032656585.1 of Streptomyces herbicida. Classification (NCBI taxonomy): domain Bacteria; kingdom Bacillati; phylum Actinomycetota; class Actinomycetes; order Kitasatosporales; family Streptomycetaceae; genus Streptomyces; species Streptomyces herbicida. The sequence goes on along the minus strand of NZ_JAUYWJ010000013.1, from coordinate 237,539 downwards.
GCCCTGGGAAGCGCCGTCGGGAACGAGCGTATGGCCGCAGAGGGGCAGGCGACGAAGAGCACGGGTGACGCCCGTGAGGCCAAGGAAAAGGCCAAGGACGCGCTCAAGCACTGACGTCACATCCATTCCGGCATTGCCGGCCGCTGCCGACAGGATGAACACCCGGTAGGCCCCCGAGGCGTCGACCAGCGCGTCGACCTGCATGTCGTCCAGGTACACGTGATCAGCCGGCGCCGCCTTCGGCAGGGCGCCGACAGCCGTTGCCCGCCAGACGAGGAGCCTTACCGCCGCGCAGCCGAGCCGCTCGGCACCGTCTGGTCCGAGGCCGTCGGCCGCCCACTCGCCGCCGTTGCCGCCGGGCAGCTGCCGACGCGCACCGCCGGCGTCCCGACTGCGGGCCAGGCTGAAGAACCTCTACGGCACCGGCCCCGCGGCGCCTGCGGCATCGTCGGCGTCTTCACCATCCCCACCGACCTCGCCGCCTGGCTCCGGTACATGCACGCTGCTGCCGTGTCCCAGTTCCGAGCCGGGTTCGAGAACCCCACACAACGAGGGCCACGGCGGCCGACACGTTCCCTACCGGCAGTGACGGACACGACCGGAGCAGCCGTACAGCGGGGACTTCTCCAAGGCCGCCATCGACTCTTCGCACGTGCGCGCGATGAGGGGCGGACCAGCCACCGGGCGCTCCCCGGTCCGGAGCAAGGCCTGCAGCAAGCACCACGTGATTGTCGAGGCGTACGGCATCCCTCTGGCGGTGACCCTGACCGGTGGAAACCGCAACGACGTCACCCAGCTGATCCCGCCGATCCAGGCCGTTCCGCCGATCCGCGGCAGGAGCGGCCGACTCCTGCGCCGCCCCCGCCGGGTCTACGCCGACCGCGGCTATGACCACGACGTCTACCGCGACAAGGTCCGCCAGCTCGAGATCACCCCGGTCATCGCCCGACGCGGCGCCGAACACGGCTCCGGCCTCGGAGTCCACCGCTGGGTCGTAGAGGGCGCCATCGCGCTGCTGCACTGGTTCCGGCGCCTGCGCATCCGCTGGGAGATCCGCGACGACATCCACCAAGCCTTCATCACCCTCGGCTGCGCCATCATCGGCTGGCGACGGCTGAAGACCTCAGTCAGTCCCTAGTGCTGGGCGTCGTTGTTGCTGCCGAAGTCGGGTACGTCGGTGGACAGCAGGTGTTCGGCGCCGCCTTCGAGGGCCTTGGCCGTCTCGGTGGAGCGGGGGAGCATGGTCTTCTCGTAGGTGCGGATCGCGTCGGCAACGGTGGCGGCGTTCGCGAGAGCGAGGGCGATTTCGCTGGCGTCGAGCATGGCGAGATTGACCCCGACACCGAGCGGGGGCATGAGGTGGGCGGCATCTCCGAGCAGGGTCACCGTCGGGTTGTGTTCCCAGGTGTGCGGGACCGGGAGGGCGAAGATCGGGCGGTTGACGTAGGGGCCGTCATTTTCGGTGATCATCCGGCGGATGCGGGGCGACCAGTGGGCGTACTCGCCCAGAAGCAGGGCGCGGATGCCGTCGGTGTCCTCGACGGTCAGGCCGCTCGTGCTGATCCAGCCGACCGGGATGCGTTGGATGATGTAGACGCGGATGTGGTTTCCGCTGTTGCGCTGGGCGAACAGGCCGCGCTCGCCGTCGGCTGCGTGGGCGCTGCCCTGGCCGACCAGCTCGGCCATGTCCGGGTGCCGGTTCTCGACGTCCGAGAACCATGCTTCCAGGAAGCTGACCCCGGTGTACTCGGGGACGGCGGGGGACACGGCCGGGCGTACCCGGGAGAAGGCGCCGTCCGCGCCGATGACCAGATCGGTCTGGGTAGTCGTGCCGTCGGTGAAGTGCAATTGCCGCGGCCCGTCGTCGGGTCCACTGATCGTGTCGAGGGCGCGGCCCCAGTGCACAGTTCCCGGTTGCAGGGAGTCCAGCAACAGGTTACGCAGCTGGCCACGGTCGATTTCCGGCTTGAAGAGTTCGTCGGCCGCCGGGACTTCATGGGACGTGATCGTGCCGGTCGGGTCCATCTGCCGCATTTCCTGCCCTTCGGGGCGGGCGAGCTTGAAGAACTCGTCGAGCAGACCGGCTTCGCGCAGGGCGAGCTGACCGTTGTCGGCGTGCAGGTCGAGGGTGCCGCCCTGGTCGCGCGCGTCGGGGCCCCGGTCGCGGTCGTAGACGGTGACCGCTATGCCGCGCTGCTGGAGGATGCGGGCGCAGGTCAGTCCGCCGGGGCCGGCACCGATGATGCTGATGCGTGCCCGGGCGGGTTCTGGGGAGTTCATGGTTGTCCCTTTCAGTCGGCGAAGAGAGGCGAGCAGGCCGGGCGTTGTCGACCTCAGCACCGGAACCGGATGTGCCCCGCAGAGGGCCTCTCAGGTGAACAGGTCGGCGGCGGTGCAGACGATGATCAGGCCGACGAGGATGTGCCGCTCAGGTGCTCGCACATATCCATAGAATCAGAGTGAGTCGAAAAGTACAACGACTCTACTTAGCGACTGATTCGACTATCTAGTACGCTGTAGTCATGACCGTGCCCTCTACCAGCCGCCGCGACCGCAAGAAGGCGGCCACCCGGCAGGCGATCGCCGACGCCGCACTGCAACTCTTCCTGGAGCGCGGCTACGATCAGGTGAGCATCCGTGACATCGCCGACTCCGCCGACGTGTCGACCGCTACGGTGTTCAAGCACTTCAGCGGCAAGGAAGCGCTGGTATTCGACCAGGACGAAGACCGAGAGTCACAGCTGATCGCCGCGGTGCGGCAGCGACCCTCCGATCAGAGCATCCTCGATGCCCTCCGACAGCACGTCCTGGACACCTGGCCGTCGATCGAGGCACATCCTCAGGCGGCCGAGTTCACCAACCTGGTGAACTCAACGCCGGTGCTGCGCGCCTACGCCGAACGCATGTGGACCCGGTACACCGACAGCCTCAGCGCAGTCATCGCCGACGAGTTCGGCGTGGAGCACGACAACCTCGCGTGTGTAGCTATTGCCCGATTCGTACTCGAGATCCCGGTGCTCGCTCGCGGCCGGCAGGACCGCCGGGCCGCCATCGAGGCAATCTTCGACATCCTCACCCACGGCTGGGAGCCGCCAGGCAAGCCGCCCGCGCCGTAGCACCTGGACCGTTTCCTGGGCCCGTCCTCGACCAGCCTCGGCTTGCCCCACTACGCGTATCGGTCGCACTCACCCCCTGCCTGGCAACGAGACCTGACATCCCGTCATTCCCAAACGGCAAGCACCTCATTCTGATCCCAGTCATAAGTCCGCGAATTCGATCGCACCTGCATTACGAGGCAGCTAACGTCCTGTCATGAGCGGTTCACTCTCGATCGAGAGCGTCTTCCGGGGCGCCAAGAAGGCAGCCCACAAGGCCATGGACGACCACGGGCGCGCAGAATATGGGTGCTGTGGCCGCATGGACCGCCTGAGTCCCTGCAGGTCCTCATTCCCGGCCGGTTGTCAACCGGTCATGCTGGAGTCGGACGAGCTGCCGCGCGCCATGCGGCGTCAGGGCTCCCGGAGGACTGCGCGATCGCTTCGTCGCCCGCCACTGGCACGCCGTCGGCAGCCTGCTGCCGTTCGCCGCGGCAGCAGGGACGGCTATTCGCCGGGGTGTACGGTGAAGCTCACCACCTCGCTGTCTTCAGGCAGGTCCAGGCGTTTCCTGCGTGGACGCGGGACGAGGAAGTTCGGGCTGCTGGTGAGCAGTCCCTTGTTGCTCAATGCCTGGGCGGTGGTCCAGCAGCTGACGGCGGGTACCGGGATGCCCACGAACTGGGGATGGCCAGGTCCATGCACTGCTGTCGTACGGCAACACGGTCGGTGTCGACGGCCGCCACCTTCGCCAACGTCCCGGCGAGGTCGGCCCACCAGGAATCCGGCAGCTGGCGGTTGTGCTGGAGGATCGGGTGATCGGCGTCATCATCACCAGGCTGACAGGCATCTGGATGGCGACCAGGTGGTGGTACTGCTGTCCGCCCGCGACTTCGCCGGCCAAGGCGAGCAGCTTCGCCACCGTGAACGCTTCCTCTTCCAGGCCCGCCCAGGTGGCGATGCCGTACCCGGCCACGTGTCCGGCCGCCGTCTCCTCCTCCAGGACGGCGAACGCGTCCCGGATCGTGCGGTGCAGGCCCGGCCGGCCTGCGGTGTGGTCCCGCTCCGGGTTGTGGAGCAGGGCCAGGTCCAGCTGCTCGCGCCCGAGCTGTTCGCGGTTGCGGAGGATCTGCGAGCGCACGTACTGCGGGGCGAGGCTGTGCCTGGCGGCGGCCTGGTCACCGGTGAGAACGCCGCCTTCATCGGTGTCCTGTTCATCGGGCCTCGCGAGCCTGCTGAGAGTCTGTGGTCACCCTCATCAGGAACTTGTGCCCCTCTCGCGCCGCCGCACGAACGCCGCGAACCGGCCGTTGCCCTCACGGCAGTGGTGGCCGCCCCAGGACTCGCTGCTGCCGAATCGCGCAGAACCGAGCCCCCACCGAAAACGGCTCGGCAGAATCAGCCCGTTATCGCCGAACGTCCGTCATCGTCGGGTCGAGTCTGTCGGTCATGTTCCGTGCGCGCCGCTTCCAGCAGCCTGCGCCAGGAGGTCACCGTCGGCCGGCGCCGCAGCAGGGCACGTCGCTCCCGCTCCGTCATGCCGCCCCAGATCCCGTGCTCGATCCGGTTGTCGAGGGCGTAGGCCAGGCATTCGGTCCGTACGACGCAACCGGTGCAGACTGCTTTCGCCCTGCCCTGCGCGGCACCTTCGACGAACAGCCTGTCCGGATCGGCCGCACGGCACGCCGCGTGCTCGCTCCACCCTTCGTCCCTGCCCACCCCGATGCCGTCCTCTCCCCTAACCGGCCTGCCCCGCTCCCCCGCGTGCGGGACACGCATGCGAGACCGTACGACAACCACAGCCGGGCAGGGAAGATCATCATCCCTGCAGCCATCCCATCGGGACAGCCCGCTTTGGACTGTGCCAGGGCCAGAGCCCTGCGGAGCGCGGCTTGCATCGGAACTGAAGATTGTCGATGTGGACTACGTCCTGTCCGAGGGATCCGTTCAGGGAACCCGGCATCGTGCAGAGCTCGACGCGCGGTGAGCTGCGGAAAGCGGCTGGTGAAGGCCACCCCGGCCAGCGGATAAGAATTCACGAAACTGAGACAACGTCATCCGTCATGCAGTAAGCCCCCAGGACAGCGTCACCCACCCGGATCTCTCACCCACACGACAGGTGAACGCACACCACAAAAAACAGCCCCCGACCAGCAGGAGGCTCGGCACGTGCCGGGGCAGCGCTGATACCGATCAGCAGCAGCGTGGTGACGGGCAGGCCGAAGACGACGCGGCGCATGAAGTCTCCCAGGAATGTGGGGGGTTGGAGAATCGCGCTACTGATTCCCAATGAAGCTGTCAAGCCAGGATCTGGCTCCAACCTGGTGACATGGGACCTGGTCACGCGATGGGCCTTTCCCGATGGCCGCCCTGCAGACCCTTGGCGCCCGCAACGATGACCAGATCACGCCATTGTCCTATGTCATGGACACTGTCATCCTGATCCGGTCCGCGAGACCGCAGGTGACGCCTCTTACTACGTGGTGTCGCCCTGTCCAGGAGCCTTGATGAGGAAGTCCTTAAGCGCTGGAATCCTGTCCGTTGTGTTCATGGCGGCTGCCTGCCTGTTCGGCTCGGCCCCCACGGCCTCCGCCGCCGAGGTTCCGTGCACCGGCTTCACCAACGTGCTTTCTTGGGGGGACTGGTACCTCCATTTGCCGTCGACGAGCCCCGGCTCAGGAAATTACAACTGCGTCGTGGTCCGGGGGAACCATAATATTGCCGTGCTGGTCCTGCAGGAGAGCCTGACCGCCTGCTTCGGCCAGAACATCGCGGAGGACTCGGACTTCGGCCCCGCCACCGAGCAGGCGGTAAAGAACGCCCAGACGATGATCAACCAGATGTGGGGCAGCAACGTGCTGAGCGTGGACGGCCGTTTCGGTCCCAAGACCAGCTCCTACTTCAAGTTCCAGGCATACGACTACAGTGACGGCCAAAACGGCAGCCACACGGGCATCTGCTACTGGCGATAGTCCATGACGTGTCCGCGCGGCGGTTTGCCGCACGGCGTTGCCTGTCGTACTGCCTGGCAATCGTGATGGACGCCCGCATACGCCGACCCGGGTCTATTACTCGGGTTGAACTGGTGGTGTCCGTGGACTGGTGGCGTTGCTTGATCGTCGCGGTATGACGGCATTACTGACGTCGGCTCTTCGGCTTGACGTTTCGTTGGTTTCGCTGCCGGCTGGTTGACGCTGGCTTTGACGTGCTCCCTGGCCTAAAGTCCAGGGATTCCGGTCTGGGTCGGCTGACCCTTCCGGGGGCTTCCTGCTTCACCGCGCTGTGCCGGGACTTTCGTCCTGGTCTTACCGGCGCTCCACGAGGCGTTTAGCGTCTCCACCCGTCCGGCGGCGACTTTTCGGCGTCCTTCGAAGAGGACGTTGCGTGCTGCGTTGTGGTCGCGGTCGTGCACGGTGCCGCATTCGCCGCATGTCCACTCGCGGACGTGCAGGGGACTGCAGCAGCGGTGATCCGTACGGCCGATCGATGTGATCACTCGATCGTGAGTTCTTCCGTGTTCGCGTCCGGGGTGACGCGATGCTCGAACGGACGGCCTGTGACCGGCGCCGCCGGGGTGTGCTGTGGGTGGGGGAAGAGCATGACGCGAGAAGTGGGACGGCGCAGGGGCCTGGACGAGCAGGCGGTGCTGCTGGTGGCCGGGCTGGCCGATCTGGCGGTGAGCACGTTGGGTTCGGCCGTGGGGGCGGTGCGGGGGCTGCTGCGCCGCTCGGACGCTGCTGAGCTGGCGGCGCAGGCCAAGCACGACCTCGCGGCGCGTGGGCGCTTGGTGGTGGACCGGTACGTGGCCATCCCGCCGGCCCACCTGGAGGTCCTGGCCCGGCACGCCCTGGCTCGGAAGACCGCTGCTGATGACTGACCGGTGGGAGCAGGCCGCGTTCAAGATCCGTGTCGACGAGGTGGTGCGCCGGTTCGTCGCCCAGGAGGCCGACCAGTTCGCCGCGATCGATCCGCTTCTGGGCCCGGTGGCCGAGCAGCTGGAGGCTGCGGTCGCGGACGGCAAACGGCTGCGGGCAGCGTTTTGCTACTGGGGCTGGCGCGCAGCCGGACAGCGGTGCGCTGGTGAGGGCGGCGGCGTCCATGGAGCTGGTGCACGCAGCCGCGGTCGTGCACGACGACCTCATCGACGACAGCCCGCTGCGGCATGGGCGACCCACGGCCCATGTCGCTCTACGCGGCGCCGTACGACGTCGTCCGCGAGGTGAGGCAGCCGCGAGGTCGCTGGCTATGCTGGTGGGTGACCTGCTGATGGCACTGGCGGGGCAGTTGTTCGCCACCAGCGGCCTGCCCGCCGCTTATCTCGCCCGCGCTCGCCCGCTGTGGTCGGTGATGGCCCGCGAACTGGTCGCGGGCGAGTGCCTGGAGATTCTGCGCACCGGAGCCGGCCCGGACACAACCGGGTCGCTGAAGGTGGTCCGCTACAAGACCGCCAAGTACACCGTCGAGCATCCCCTGCTGATCGGCGGTGCTCTCGCCGGGGCCGGCGCGCGGCTGCGTGAGGGCTACTCCGCGTACGGGCTGCCGCTGGGCGAGGCGTTCCAGCTGCGGGATGATCTGCTCGGCCTGTTCGGAGACCCGGAACGCACCGGCAAGGCCAACGCCGACGACGTACGCGGCCACCGGCCCACCGCGCTGCTGGCAGAGACCTGGCGCCTCGCCGGCGCCGACGACCGCGAGAGGCTGCACGCTCTGCTGGGCCATCGCCGCCTGGACGCGGATGCTCTGAACGCGGTCCGCGAGGTGATGCGCCGCCTGAAGGCACCCGACCGCGTCGAGGAAATGATCAGCGCGCGAGTCGAGGAGGCGCTCGGCGCCCTTCACGAGCTGGATGCACCTACGCACGCCGACGCTGCCCTGACCGCGCTGGCGCAGTCGGTGGCGGACCGTCTCTCTTGACCCTTTGCCCCCGAGGTGGCGCAACCCTGCTGTCTTGCCCAGCCGCTGCCCCTCGCGCCGCTCAGGGACGATCCCGTGGAAGACAAGGAGCCCCGCCATGACATGCACCGAGGCATCGATGGACGCCCTGCGGCAGGCCGGTGACGAACTCGCCGACGCCACCGTCGCCGCACTGTTCGAACGCGGCCAGGTGGGCACGTTCAACACCCTGATGCGCTACGTCTCCACCGGCGGCGCTCCCCTTCCAGAGGGTCTGCCGGACGTGGCGCGCGAGTACCTTGAGGCCACCCGTATCCCGCCGTCCTGGGTGGACTGGTCGGAAATGGAGAAGGCCCGGCTGTTCTTCATCGACAACAACGTGCACATCTCCACCGCGCTGTCCTTCGCCTCCATGCCCGCCTGTTACGTCGTACCGCACGTGGCGAAGCTGCTGTCGGCCGCCCACGGGCTCAAGTACCCCTCCAAACGCATGGCGGAGACGGGCCAGTTCACCGTCTACCTGATGCAGCCCGACGCCTTTGAAGCCAGCAGCCGCTTCATCCCTGCCGCCCAGAAGGTCCGCCTCCTGCACGCCTCCATCCGTCACCACCTCAAGCGCGAGAACCGCTGGGACACCGACGCGCTGGGAGTGCCGATCTGTCAGGAGGACATGATCGGCGGGCAGATGTTCTTCTCGCTGCTCGTGCTGGACAGCCTGCACCGCCTCGGCATCCACATGTCGCAGGAAGGCGCGGAAGCCTACTACTACGCATGGCGACTGGTGGGAGCCATGCTCGGCATCGACCAGGACGCGGCCCCCAAGACGCTCGACGAGGCCCGCCAGTTCCTGGACCTGTACATGATCCGGCACATGGGGCCTTCCGAAGAGGGCGCGCATCTGACCCGGCAGCTCATCGACCTCTACGAGGAGATCGTGCCGGGAACCTTCTTCGACCCGATCGTCTCCGCTCTCATGCGCTACCTCATCGGCGACACCTGCGCCGACTGGCTCGACGTGCCGCACACCCCGTGGGACACCGTCGTCAAGGCCACGCCCCATCTCCTCGGCGTCCTGGAGACCATCGAGGACCGCTCCCCCCTCGGGGCCTGGGCCCTGGACCGTCTCGGCCACCTCATGACCGTCTTCGAGCTGTCCTCTCTCACCCGCGGACGCGTCATGCACTACGCCATCCCCGAACAGCTCAAGAAGGACTACGGCATCTCCAGCGCGATGCCCCGCACCCGCCGGTGGACCCCACCAGCTGCCACAGTCTCTTGACCGCCACGTCGCCCAGACTTCGCTGACACGTTCGGGGTGAGCCGGCGAGGGTGAGGTTGCAGAGGCGGGCGATGCCGAGCATGGCGTGGTAGCCGGGAGGGACTCCCCACCGCTGGTCGTCCGCACAAACAGCGCCGCTCTGGGGCCGCGGGGCTCGGCGCCTCGTTCCGCCCAGCACGCGCCGGCCCGCCTTGAGCCGCCAGTGACTGGTCGGCTGGCGTTGAGGTCATCTGGCGCCCGAGGCGGCGGTGCGAGCGCCGCGGCGGTAGCCTGCTGAGAAGCCCGGCCAGCGCCAAGCCCACAGCCGCCGGTCAGAAGCTCGCCATCCGCTACGAAGCCATCATCCTCATTGCAGCCCTCAACGAATGGCTGTGACCAGCACGGCAAACCGATCGTCGCGGGGCGGGCTGGGCGGAGCGAGCCGATGTTGCACAGGGCATCCACAGCCGCCACCCAGAGCCCTCTCACACTCGGTTTGTAGCTTCCATGACATGTCAAACGACAAGCACACATGCTCAGCGGATGACGAGAACGCCCCTGCCAAGGCGGGACCCAACAGGCGAAAGGTCCTGACCGTACTCGGCGGAGCAGGGCTCGGCGCGGCCGGAATCGCCGCCTACGCCGCCAACGCGTCAGCTGAACCGGCCGGTTCCGTCACGGACGCGACCACCACCGGCTCTGCCAGCACGGGTTCCACGGCCATCCCGCAGTGCGTTCTCACCGCGGAGCAGATGACAGGCCCCTACTACCTGGAGGAGGAGAAGGTCCGCAGCAACATCACGGAGGGTAGGCCCGGCGTATCGCTCGCCATGACCTTCCAGGTGGTGGACACGAACACCTGCAAGCCCCTGCCCAACGCAGCGGTGGACATCTGGCACTGCGACGCCGGGGGCGTCTACGCCGGCTACACGGCCATCTCCCCGGACGAACCCTACGACCCCACCAAGGCCGACGAGAACGGGCACGTTCCGAACACCGACGAAATGACGTTCCTGCGCGGAGTACAGCTCACCGACCGGCACGGCAAGGCGACGTTCAAGACGATCTTCCCCGGCTGGTACTACGGCCGCACCACCCACATCCACCTCAAGGTGCACTACGGCGGCGAGGTCGAAGGCCGGACGTACGAGGACGGCCACGTCGCCCACACCGGTCAGGTCTTCTTCGCCGACGAAGTCGCCGACGCCATCGCCAAGTTGGACCCGTACGCGAAGCACACGGGAAGCCAGCGGGTCAAACTGGCCGAAGACCATGTCGCCCAGTCGGCGGGCGCGGCCTCGCTGGTCACGCTCAAGCAGGTCAAGCCGGGCACTTACAGCAAGGGCCTGACCGGCTCGATTGTGCTGGCCGTCGACCCGGACGCAACACCGCCCGCGGCGGGCGGCCGTCCCCCTGGCGGCGGCCCGGGCGGCGAAGGCCCCAGCCCCAGCTCTTCCTCCTGATCCGCTCCCCGCCCAAAGCACTGAGCCAAAGCGCTGAGCTCCGCCACCGCTCGATGGGCAGGGGCGGAGCTCAGTCGCAGTCACCAGGTCCTGCGCACACGGGGCCGGGCGCGCGAGGTCGCTCACAACGGTGCTCATGCGTAGCTACCCTGCGCTCCCCCCGCGCTTGAGGCACACCAAGCCAGCGTGCCCGGAAGAGCTGTTGGAGATCAGGCGAGCGGTACCCAGCCGAGGAAGATGTGGCCAGCGGCGCCGTAGCGCAGGACGTCGCTGGGGCGGCGAAGACCGGTTCGAACACCGTGGAGGATGCCCAGCAGCAGGCCGTCGCCGGCGACTTCAACGCCGAGCCCGAAGAAGTACCGGTCCTGGCGATCTGCGGCAACGCCGAGGACACCGGCAACGGCGACCTCGCCCCCCGCGTCCTGGTGCCCATCGAACACACCATTCCCAACGAGGCCGGCTACACCCTGATGCGTCAACGGGCGGCGTCTCGCTGCTCGAAACCGCTCAGCCTCGGAGGACGACGATCACGACCGCTGTGCTCCGGGTCGGCCTACCGTGCCGGGCGGAACGGCTGCAGGAAGCGGATCCCGTCCTCGACGCTGCCGTCCATCAGTTCCAGCAGTTGGGGCACCAGGTCCTGCATGCGGGGTGCCTGCAGGTGGCTTTCGAGGGCCTCGCGGCTCTCCCAGCGCTCGAAGATGACGAACGCGCCCGGTTGTCCCTCGACCTGGTGAGCCTCGTAGTCGATGTTGCCCGCGTCGTAGCGCGATGCGGTGACGGCGGCTGTCATGAATGCCTTCATCGCGGCTTCCTTTCCGGATTTGGCCCGGGCTTCCCACAGCACGGTGACGTAGTGGTTCGAGGTGGTGGTCACGCTTGCTCCTCCTGACTCCGAACAGCATCGTTGTGCGCCGTTCACGACTCGACACCGAGCCCCCGGGGAGCGCCGGCGGGAGCTACGGGACTTCGTGGTGCAGCGTGTACCACCCAGCGGGGCGGGGTGTGCGGGAGGATGGTGTGCATGGATCAACTCGGTGCCGCGCTGCGGGCGTGGCGGGACCGGCTGGACCCCACGACGGTGGGCTTCGCACACGGCTCACCCCGTCGGGTCCCCGGTCTGCGACGCGCGGAGCTGGCGACGCTGGCCGGCATCTCGGTCGAGTACGTGGTCCGGCTGGAGCAGGGACGGGTGGCGACACCCTCGGCGCAGGTCTGCTCGGCCCTGGCTCGCGCCCTGCACCTGTCCGACGACGAGCAAGCTCACCTTTTGCGCATGGCCGGTCACGCAGCGGATCCGAGCCGGGTTCCACGAATGATCCCAGGGAGCCTGTACCGGATCGTGGACCAACTCGCCGGCAACCCGTTGGCGATCTACGACGCCACCTGGCAGTTGCTGCACTGGAATCCGCTGTTCGCGGCCACGTTCGGCGATCCCACGGTCCGCGGTGTGGGAGACCGCAACGTCCTGGTCTGGCAGTTCCTGGCTGAGCTGCCCCGGGTCCGGCAGACGGCGGCCGAGCGGGTGGCGTTCGAGGAGTCCCTCGTCGCCGACCTGCGCGCGACGACGAGCCGGTACCCCGACGATCCCGACCTCGCGGGGTTGATATCGAGGCTGAACCTCAGCCCACGGTTCTGCGAGTTGTGGAGCCGCCGAGCGGTGGGCGGTCACCAGAGTGCGCACAAACTCGTCCAGCACCCGGATGTCGGAGACGTCGCCATGAACTCCGACATCCTCAACACCCAGGACACGAACCTCCGCCTCGTGGTGTACACGCCGCAGCCAGGCACCGACGCCCGCAGCAAACTCGAATTCCTTGCGGCCATTGGGGTCCAGAGGATGTCTCCTCAGGGATGAGGCCCGCGTTCTGCCTCGTCCGGTGGACCAGGCTGCTGGGTGGTATGCGCGGTACCAGGAAGTCCCGTAGCTCCCGCCAACCCTCCCGGGGACCCAGCATGGGGTGTGTGAACAGCGCACGACCGTGCTGTTCGGACCAGGAGGAGCCAGCATGACCACCACATTCATCACCGGGGCCAACAAGTCCCTCGGTTTTGAAACCGCTCGTCGTCTCGTCGAGGCGGGGCACACCGTCCTCCTCGGTGCCCGCCACCGTGAGCGCGGTCGGGCCGCGGCCGAGTCGCTCGGCGCCCGGTTCGTTCAGATCGACGTGACCGACGACGTCTCGGTCCAGGCCGCGGCCGCGGATGTCGCCGCGCATGAGGGAACGATCGACGTCCTGGTCAACAACGCCGGCGTCCTCGGCAAGGTCGGCCCCGTCGAGGAGTACACCGCGGCCGACGTGAGCGCCGTACTCGACGTGAACGTCGTCGGGATCGTGCGCGTCACGCACGCCTTCCTCCCGCTGCTGCGCAAGTCGCCGAACCCCGTCATCGTCAACGTGTCCAGCGGGATGGGCTCCTTCAGCATGACCCAGGACCCGGCGCGGATCGAGTCGCAGTATGCCCTGCCCCTCTACTGCGCCTCGAAGGCCGCGGTCACGATGCTCACGACGCAGTACGCCAAGGAACTGAAGGACGTGAAGGTCAACGCCGCAGACCCCGGGCAGACCGCGACCGACTTCACCGGCGGCCTCGGACACGGCGTCGCCGACGGCGCAGAGTCCATCGTGACCCTCGCGACGATCGGCCCGGAAGGGCCGACGGGACAGTTCATCGACCGATCCGGGAACCTCCCGTGGTGAACCTGCCCTGAGCTCAGGGTCGGCCGACCCGCCGCCCTGCGCGTACCTCATGCTCGTAATCTCTATGCTCAGTGATCACGAAGGACGGCCGTGCCCGCGCTGCCAGCTTGCCTGCTCGAACCCCTGTGGGAACAGTTCGCCGCGCTCCTTCCCGTCCGGGAGGAGTTCGTCGTCGGCCACCCGCTGGGCTGTCACCGCCGCCGGATCCCCGACCGAACCGTTTTCGAGCACATCGTGCTCGCGCTGGTCCATGGTTTCGGCTACGAGCGGATCTCCACGCCCGGATGCTCTGACCGCACCATCCGCCGACGCCTCAAAGAGTGGTCCCGGCAAGGGATTTCCAAAGCGCTGCACGCTCTCGCCCTGGACGCCTACGACCGGATGATCGGCCTCGACCTTGGCGAGATCTCGGTGGACGGCTGCATCACCAAGGCCCCGTCCGGCAGGGAGAAGGCCGGCCGCTCGCCGGTCGACCGGGGCAAGCAGGGGCTGAAGCGCTCCGCCGCCTGCGACGCCCGCGGCGTCCCGCGGGGGATCGTCTCCGCGGGGGCTAACAGGCATGACTCGCCACTGCTGGGACTGACCCTGGACGCCGCGCAGGAGCAGGTTGGCATGCTGCCGGACACCGTGAACGTCAACCTCGACCGGGGCTACGACAGCATCAAGTCCCGTGAGCTGTGGCTGAGTTGGGGTTCACTGCCGAGATCGCCCGCAGGGGTGTGCCCGCCCCGATCCAGGCCAGCAGGCGCTGGCCCGTCGAGCGCACGCATTCGTGGATGAACGGCTACGGCAAGCTTCGGCGCTGCACCGAGAGAAGCGGCAGGGTCGTGGACTTCTACCTCTACCTCGCCGCTACCCTCGTCACACTTCGCATGCTGATCTGGCAGGCACGCAGCCGCTACCGCTGGGATGGCCGACCCACCAGCTGCCGCCTCAAGTGATCCATTTGCCGGTCGGTCTTAGTACCAGCCGATCCATGGGCCCTGAGATGGTGCGGTTTGACGCTTGAAGTGCTCGATTCCATCCGGCCCCCAGGCACCGACCCAAATGCGGCCATCCGAGAAATAGCCGTTCCACGGAGAGCTTACGAGGTTCCCGCCAAGGTCTTCCCAGCCGGACCAGCCACCGCTCGCTGCAGAATCCTGCCACTTGTGGAACATCTCGTGGTAGATGCCGATCACGAATACATCCAGACGGCAGTCCGAGTTGCGTGCTGCCGAGGGGTTGTAGATTATTGCCCCGCCGAGGCTCACCCAACCGCTCCATGAACTGGTGTCAGAGGGGCGTTTTTCCCACCGGTGCCACAGCGCGTTGTCGCTTCCGCGAGTGAACTCCTCCCGACGTCCGTCACAGTTGTTGATGCCAAACACCGGGTTCGGGAGGGTGACACTGGCACCCAACGGTACAGCGCTGTGGCTCACCGGCGCGGGCTGACGGGACGCGCCCACGGATGTGGCTCCCGCGACATCGATCGACAACGGCGCGGCTGCCCGGGAGACGGTAGGCGGAGCAGCGGCGACCGCCGGGGATGAGGTACCGACCGTCAAGGCCGCGGCCACCATCGCCCCAGCCGCCAAGGGTGTAGCAAGTCGATCGATGGGCCTCTTCCTGTTCATGCGATTCTCGCTTTCTGCCGTTGTCGCAGGGGCATGACGTGGCCCCCGGTCCTGTGTACTCAGGGCGTGAGCGTTACTCGTGGGGCCCCGTCCCGGCCGGGTGTTACGGCTTGCTTTTGCTGAGGGTGACGGTTTTCAGATCAGATGCCATCTAAATCAGCGGCCAGGACGCCTGACTTCGATGCGCGCTGATTCAGACGGTCGGACAACCGTTGTCAGAGCGCAGTGCACTCCAGGTGTGCGTTCCAACCCGGCCGTCGACGGTGAGTTTTATGCTGCACCCCCTGTTGTTGTCCCACGTCTGGAATCCCTTGACAGCCGCGAGGGTCTTGCCGCCGAAGTCCCCGTCCACGCCGTCACCGTCGGGGCCGGTGGAGCCGAGGTTCCAGCCCCAGACGTAGACCAGCAGGCACTGGACTTCGCGAACCCGGTCGTTGTTGTTGCCGTACACCGTTTCGACGGTGCCGCCGTAGAAGCCGCACGACCAGGACTTGACCTGCGCTTTGGAGGCACTCACGGACGTGGACGCCGGGGCGGCGGCCGCGGTCCCGGCGGCGGTCAGGCCGAGGCTTGCCGCGAGGGCGGTGGCGGCGCACGCTGCGGCGAACTTGGTGCTGACGGACATGCTGATCTCCTCGTGTCGTCCTCGACGGGGAAAAGATCTCTTCTTCGAATTACTTACGGCCTGGAACAAATGGCCGAATTCTGTTCGCGAAGGATGTTGCCAGCGGTGCCGCGAACTGGCAATCATATGTCGCCTGGGCTTAATAGCCGAGGCCGCACGGGGGGAACGGCATGCTCCGCATTCATTTCACCGACGCCGATTTAGCGCGCACGCGCGTGGCCGCCGCCCCGGACCCGCTGTGGGAGATCACGTTCAGTCTCCACCGCTTCCAAACCCGCCAGGGCCGCTGGGCATACGCCGACTGGCATCGCCGCGCACTTGCGGCTCTGAGCGAGAAAGGGCTCGGCCGGGCACTGCCGACGAGACTTCTGCCGCTGTTCCCGAGAGCCGCCTACTTCCCCGACTTCCTCAATCCCGCCGAGGCCTCCCTCGGCCTCGCCGCCGGCCTTGCGGCGATCGTGGACACCCCACCGGACCGGGTCCGCAACGAAGTGGGCCGTCTGGCCGGCCAACCGACGGGCGCACCGTCGTGGCTCACCGGTCTCACCGAGAAGGAGAACCGCGAAGAACTGGCCGCGGCACTCAAGGACTACTACAACGCCGCGATCGCCCCGTACGACGACCAGATACGCGCCCGCCTCGACAGCGACCGGCACATCCGCTGCCGCGCCCTGCTGCACGGCGGGGTGGAGCGGCTGCTCGGCAGCTTCGGCGCGACGATGCGCTGGCGGGCTCCAGTCCTGCACGTCGACTACCCGGTGGAGGATCGCGATCTTCATCTCGGCGGGCGAGGCCTGCTGCTGGTCCCCTCGTACTTCTGCTGGCGGATACCAGTCGCGCTCTCGGACCCCGAACTGCCACAGGTGCTGGTCTACCCGCTGCACCCCGTGTCCGCCCCCGAAGCCGTCGGGAACCGCAGCGAGCGGCCGCTCGCCGTCCTCCTGGGCCGTACCCGTGCCAACGTCCTGCGCTCCACCGTGACCGGTGCCACCACCGGCGAACTGGCGCGGGCCGCAGGCATCTCGGCGTCGGCCGCCAGTCAGCACACCACCGCCCTGCGCGACGCCGGTCTGATCAGCACCCGGCGCAACGCGGGCTCCGTGCTGCACACCCTCACCCCTCTCGGGGCATCCCTGCTGCGCATCGGCAGACCCGGGGGGCCGTAGCCGCCTCGCTCAACGCAGCGCCCACGAACCAACCGCCCAGGGACCGGAAGGCTGTCTGGGTCAGTGGCCCGAACGCTGGTAAACGCCCGGAGTGATGCCGTACGTACGCTTGAACCAGCGGTTGAAATGCGCCTGATCCGAGAAACCTGACGCCGCCGCAGCATCCGCCTCCCGACTCCGCCGAGAGCTGAAGACGGTGCCTCATGAAGGCGAGTGGTCACCCACGGAACCGCCCGCAGCTCGTCCGTGACGTTTCACGAGCAGGGCCCGCGTCACTGCCCCGCCAGTTTCGCCAGCCAGGGATGTCCGGGATGCACATGCGTCAGCCACCCGCTAAGCACGTCGCACCGTGCCTGGCTCAGCAGCGGCAGGACCCCGTCGAAGTCCGCATGATCCTTGGGCCGCGCCGCCTTCGCTTTGAACAACAGCACCAACTCCGGCACCAGATAGGGGATGCCGTCCGAGGTCCGCTCGATGATCGCGTCGTACGGCAGCCGCAGGCTCTCGTCCCGCCGACAGATCCAGGTCCTGTCCTCGTGCGGTTCGCGGAAGACATCGAACAGGAACTGCCCGCTCACCGGATCCCGCAGCCATGTCTGGTGAGTGGCCGCGAGCGCATCAGCTCCTGCACTCGCCCACACCCGTCCCGAGCCCACCGCGTCAAACACGTACTCAGGAAAGCGGTCCCGAATCTCCCCGAAGCCCGCCGCTGGCACCGCAATCTCCAGATCACCGTGGGGCCGCGACTGCCCTCCACGGAACAAATCCAGCGCCCACCCTGCCACGATGCACCAGGGCGCACTAACCCCACCCAACCGCTCCGCGACCTGTTCCGGCCGCCAGGCCGCCCACCGAGCATCCACTTCGTCGGCATCAAGGACAGCGCCGCCGGGCGGCACAGAATCAGTCATCGGAACAACGTACTGCCCCAACTGGTGGTTCAGAGAAGTCACCAGACCGAAGCTGATCGCGCCGCTTCAGATCGTCCGGGCATGGCAAAGCCTCCGCACTACACCCCGAGCACACCCAGCCTAAAGGCCGGGCCACCACCCGGCACATAGCCCGCCACTCCCCCACGGACCGGGGAACACCGGGACCAGGAACAGCTCTCTGGACGGGGCCGACCGCACCTTCACGCTGACTGCGGGACCGACCCCAAGACCCACCCTCGCCAACGAGACACAACTCGAACAGCAGTTCACATCTGGCCGGTATCCTATGGCCCGGGTGACTGGAAATAGGCGCCCAGAACAGGATCCACGATGACGACGACTCCCGTCCCCTCAATCTCAGAGCCGGACCCGTCCGCACTGACCTGCCCTGGCGACCGGGTCGGCCTGTGCGCCGTATGCCAGCGAAAGACGCACAAGTACGGCCACGGCGGCAGCCCTCTGTGCCAGTGGTGCATGGCCCCCGTGATGGAGCGGTGGGGTCCGACGGTGCGCTACGTCAGCACTCGCACATAGCTGCGTACTCGGTCAGGTGAAGACGCCCGGGCCAGAGAACCTCCATGGGCGCCCGCACGCCTGGAAGGAGATCTTGCCGCCGAACATGCCGGGGCGTTGGCCGACGCTGGCGCGTCTGCTCGGGGACCATCCCCGCGAGTGTGGGGAGCAGGCTCCGTCCCAGCGCGGCGCACCGTGAGGTTGGGATCATCCCGGCGGGTGCAGGGAGCAGTTGACCCCGGTCGGCGCCACCGTGATCTTCGTGGGACCATCCCCGCGAACGCTGGGATGGTCCCACGATCAGGATGGCGGCGAGCATCGGCGTCGGCGCCGGGATCACCGGCATCGGCTGCGGCGCCTGGCTCGTGCTCCAGGGCCTGGCCTCCGTCACGTTGAACGGCGTCCTCAGGGTCACCCTGCCGTTCGCGGGCCTGGCGATGGCCGCCACCGCCATCGGCGGCGTGATCAGCAAGGCGCGCTGCGCCGTCACCAAGAACGTCTCCGAGGGGCCGGTCACCCACCACACCGAGATCCATGACAACAGCACCACGCGCGGCGCGTTCTTCGCCCGCACCCGCAACGAGATCCGCTGACCGACTCCGGCCGGCTCGCCACCCCAGAGCCCCGCCGATCGGCGGGGGCCGAAGTGGCGGTGCGGGGGCTTGCTCCCGCAGGGCGCTCCTACTGCGGTCGCATGAGGTCCAAGTCCTCACCCCATGCGTCCAGCACCGCGCCGTGCCCGGCTTGCCGGGCCACTGCCTCGACCTGGGCGAAGAGGCCATGCTGGGTGGACACGTCGCCTGTTCTTGAGATGCGGTCCGCAGCGTCGAGCAGCATGGCGGTGTCCCAGTCGGGCAGCGGGAATCGGGCAAGTTCCCATTCCAGATACTTGTTGTAGGGGCGGGGACGACGGTCGAAAGCGAAGAGCAGCTCGAGTAGAAATCGGATGCTGTCGGCGGCGTCGAGTCGGGCCGCGAGCGCGTGTCCGTCGCGGTCGTTCTTGAGCGAGCGGTAGAGGGAGTTGGTGTAGGCATCGAGCCATTTGCCCGCCTCCCGGAAGGCTTCATCGGCGTCGAGCTGTGCCTTGCTGGCCAGGATCTGGGCGATGACTCCGTCGAGCCGATCGAGCACGATCTGGGCGCGGGCGAGGGCGTATCGCTCGAAGCCGGGCATTCCGGCGGCGCGGAACTCGTCGAGGGAGAGGATGACGAGGTCGAGTTCTGGGGTGCGGTGACCCGCGAACCGGGTGAGGGCCGTCGTCTTGCCATCGTCGAGAACGACGTACAGGTCGTGGTCGGAGTGCTCGGTGGTCATGCCCTCGTGGGCCCGAGAACCCTTGAGGACAAGGCCGACGACAGCTGGATCAGCGGTCGCGAGTTCGACAAACGCGTCGTAGGTGATGGTCTTGTGAGCAGTCACTGCTGATCTCCGGGTGGTGATGACGGGTACGCCAGCTGGGCGGTCCCGAACGCATCAGGGCCGCCCACCGTCTGCGGCGGGGTTCGGCCGCCGCCCGGAAGATCAACGCACATGCGGACGCTACCGTCCGGCTAGCCGAAAGGTCTCGCATTCGGCCGCCTCAAGCACGACGAGTACGCAGATCGCTCTTGAGCACCAGAAGGTCAACGCGCAGCCCAGGTGCGGAGAGGTGAGCGCAGCCGCTGTCGCAGGAATACGACGGCATCGGAACACGTGCTCTGCGCCAGTACCGCTCAAGTTGCTCGGCAGCTGCCTTCTCCGGACTACGTCTTGGGGTGCACCGATCTATTGCATCGCGGGCGCCCGGCGCCGCGATTTATGATGATCGGATGCTGAGGTTCACCGATGTCATTCTCGACTGCCCCGACCCCTGGAAGCTGGCCGAGTTCTATGCCGAGCTGCTGGGCTGGGAGATCAACACGGACATCAGTCAGAAGGACTGGGTCAACCTGCGCAATGACGGCGTCGAGCTGTCGTTTCAGCGGGTGGAGAACTACCAGCGGCCCAGCTGGCCGGGCCAGGAGCATCCGCAACAGTTCCACCTCGACTTCGAGGTGGACGAGTTCGAGCCCGAGCAGCGCCGGGTGATCAAGCTGGGCGCCACCCTCCAAAAGAGCTTCGTCGGCGAGTCCGGCTACGGCTGGCAGGTCTACACCGACCCGGCCGGGCATCCGTTCTGCCTGTGCCGCAACCGTCCCCAGTCCTGACCGCACACGACGAGAAACCGCCCCGGCTACGAATGGAGCCGGGGTGGCTGCTTATCCCTGCAGGAACTGGGTGTTGCGCATGACCTTCGCCGGAGGTGACAACCGTCCAGGTCACGAAAGCTCCGTCGATGCGGACACCGCAGTGGTGCGAGCAATGATCTCCCGGAAGGCGGGAATTCCGAGGTCGACGGACTCCTGCTGCCGGGAGATCTGCGCGTCGAGGTGGTGAGCTTCTCCTCGGCGTGGGTCGGGCTGCTCTGCAAGCCTTCGATCTCGCCGAGCCAACCCTCGCGTTCGGTTTCCAGGATGCGCGCGAGGAGGTTGTCGCGGATGTCAAAGAGCCGCGGCCGTTCTGTCGCGTGACGCTGCCCTGCGCGGATGCTGACGGGGCGCGAGGTACGACAAACTCGCCGTCCGCTACGAGGCAACGGTGCTGGTCGCAGCCGTGAACGAGTGGCTGTGACCAGCACCGTCGCAACGGCCCTCAGACGACGTCGAATTCGTTGCCCTCGGGGTCCTGCATGGCGGCGGCGTAGAGTCCCATGTCCGGCTCATCCTTGATCCGCAGCACGGTGGCACCAGTTTTGACCAGCCGTTCCACCGTAGCCTTTACCCGCTGTGTGCGGACGTCCAGAGGGACGTCACGGCCCCCACCGACCTTCAGATCGAAGTGCCACCGGTTCTTGGCGACCTTCGGCTCCGGAACCTGCTGGAACCACACCCTCGGTCCACGTTCCGCGGGATCGATGATGGACTCCGGGATATCCCCGGCGCCGGCTGGCAACTCCGCCTCGGGCACCCCCACCGCCGCCCAGTAAGCACGCCACGTGGCGTGCCCGCTAGGCGGAGGCTCAGGCACGTAGCCCAGGGCCTCGGCCCAGAAAGCCACCATTTTCTGCGGATCGGAGCAGTCGATCGTCAGCTGCACTGTCATCTCCATGCTCGGATCATTCCAGGCAGGTCTGACAGACGATCCACTTTCACAACAGGCCCCAGCAGACGCCCCATCTGATCTGCGAAAGCTCATGAGTTAGTTCGGCCATCGGGCCTGGAGTGCCGCGACGGCACCCCGTCAGACCCGGGCAGCGAGCTGCATCGCTCCCCCGCGGACGCACACCGGCTGGCCGCATAGACGCGAGCCCCGTCCCAGCGGCCACACCGGCTGGGACGGGACTCAGCACGGGCGGCCCGCGCATCGGCATAAGGGCCGGCCACCCTCCCCCTTCACCCCTTCGAGATCAGGGATTGTCCATGCCTATCACGGTCTCCACCACCGACCAGAACCTGACCGATGCCTGCCACACCGTGGCCGGAGAGATCGCCCGCACTGACGGAAAAGCCCGCCTGCTACTGGCGTTCAACGGCGCCGTCCTCGCCCGACTCACCACCCTCCCCCGTGCCGGGCTCCCGCTCCTCACGCAGACCTGCGGGGTATTAGCCGTAGCCGCGCTGGGCGCGGCCGCCGTCCTGCTCCTGCTCGTGGTCCGCCCCCGGCTGAACGGCAACGACCGAGCCTCATTCCCGTACTGGGCGCACCTGGACGACGACACGATCCGCGCGTGCATGACCGGGGACACCCGACCTGCCCGCATCCGCGTCCTGTCCGGCATCGCCGTACGCAAGTACGTCCTGCTGCCTCGCGCTGTCGACCTGTCACTGACGGCGCTCGCCCTGCTCGCCGCTGCCGGCATCACCGCCCTGTAACCCGCACCTCCCGAAAGCAGAAAGAGGCGCACCCCCCACGCCTTGGAAAGCCGGGGTGCGCCTCTCCCATTTCCGCCCACACGGGCGAGAACGGAGATCCCATCATGCCCTCCCCCGCCGCCTTACGTCAGCGATCCCGCACCCTCGTCATCGCTGCGGCCGCCGTCCCGCTCACCCTGGCCGTCCTCGCCCATTCATCGCTGTCTCATGCCCGGCCAAATCCCGGCGCAGCAGGGGCTTTGGAGGAGCAGGGCCGCCACTACGGCGGCGAGCATGGCGTTCGGCAGTTCCTCGACCCGGTCGACGACTACGCGAGCACGGTGTGCATCCGGATCACCCTTCGGGGTCGGTACCTTCGCCTCTTGGTGATCCGAATACGGCCCCAGACAACGGCCTGCCGCATCCTCCTGCCCTGACGGTACCCAGCGTCACCACCGACTACGGGCCAGAGCCGAACGATTTACAGGTGGGCGGGATCGCTGCGCTGATCACCTCGGATACGAGAAAATTGGGGCGGGCGCCCCGGTCAGCGTACTCGCCCCGGCAACAGCAACCTCAAACGGCTGCTCGGAATCGCCGCCATGGTCGCGATCAGGAACAAGAACTCCTACTTCGGCGTCTACTTCCGCCGCCTGGCCGCCCGACGCGGCGGCAAACGAGCCCTGGTCGCCGTGATACACAAACTCGCCATCGCCATCTGACACGTCCTGCACGACAAGACCCACTACCGGGAACTCGGCGCCGACCACTTCACCCGCCGCGCCCCCGAACGCGCCATGCGCCGCATGCTCAAGGAAGCCAACAGCCCGGGCCTGACCATCCGCTTCGAACCCATCACGGCCTGACCGACTGACTCACCCACGAGTCATTTTCGGACCAGTAATCCAGGCCGCTGCGCTGGCCGCCGTAGTGGCGGGAAAATGGGGCCTGTGTCCGTCCGGAACGCCGACGAATCTGTGATGCCTTGTGAGCTCGCGTGTCAGTATGGCGTCGGGGGCTGCTGACAGGGACTGTTGATTGTTGCGGCAGCACGCGGACCAGACTCTTTAGCCCTGTGGCTCCTCCGGACGGCACTTGTGCACAACTGCCGTCCCAGGAGGTGGGGTTCATGGACGTACTGCACGAGCGGTGCGCCGCACTCGACATCGGCAAGAGAGATCTCAAGGCGTGCGTCCGAACCCCCAACCCTTCCGGCAGACGCTCGCGTCGGCAGGAGATCCGCACGTATCCGACCGTGACCAACTCCCTGCTGGAGCTGCGGGACTGGCTGCTCGAGGAGCAGGTCACCCTCGTTGTGATGGAAGCGACGGGAGATTATTGGCGGCCGGCGTTCTACCTGCTGGAGGACTGCCTGAACGTGATCCTGGTCAACGCCGCCCACGCCAAAGGGCTGCCCGGCCGCAAGACCGACGTCTCCGATGCGGCCTGGCTGTGCCAGCTGGGTGAATGCGGGCTGCTCAAGGCCTCGTTCGTGCCGCCGGAGCCGGTCCGGCACTTGCGCGACCTCACCCGCTACCGCACCAGCCTCACCGCCGAGCGGACCCGCGAAGTCCAGCGGCTGGAGAAGGAGTTGGAGGACACGGGCATCAAGCTCTCCAGCGTGGCCACCGACATCATGGGGGTCTCCGGACGAGCCATGCTCGCCGCCCTGATCGAGGGTGAACGCGACGTCCACGTCCTGGCGGGGATGGCCAAAGCCCGCATGCGACCGAAGATCCCTACCCTGGTCGAGGCACTGACCGGGAACTTCGGCGAACACCACGCGTTCCTCTGCCGACTACACCTGGAACGCATCGACCACCTCACCGCGGCAATCGGGGAGCTGTCGGCGCGGATCGAGGAGGAGATGCTCCCTTTCGCCCGCCAGCTTGAGCTGCTGGCCACCGTCCCCGGCATCGGCCAGGGGGTTGCCGAAGTCATCATCGCCGAG
This sequence comes from Streptomyces herbicida, assembly GCF_032656585.1. NCBI lineage: Bacteria > Bacillati > Actinomycetota > Actinomycetes > Kitasatosporales > Streptomycetaceae > Streptomyces > Streptomyces herbicida. The sequence continues at coordinate 213,456 of NZ_JAUYWJ010000013.1, read as the reverse complement.
ACCGGCGGCGACATGTCCCGCTTCGCGACCGCCGGCCACCTCGCCTCGTGGGCCGGGGTCTGCCCCGGACACCACAAGTCCGCCGGCAAGCACAAGTCCGGCCGCAGACGCCGTGGGAACCGGTGGCTCGGCGCCGCGCTGGGCACTGCGGCCATGGCGGCCTCCCGCACTCGAGGGACCCCCTATCTCGGCGCCCGCTACCACCGGCTCATGCCCAGGCTGGGCAAGAAGAAAGCCCTGGTCGCCCTCGAACACTCACTCCTGACCGCGGTCTGGCACATGCTCACCCACGACACCGAATACACCGACCTCGGCGGCGACTACTACGCCAAGCACGACCCCGAACGCGCCATGCGCCGCCTCACCCGGCAGGCCAACGCCCTCGGCTACACCGTCCGCTTCGACCCCATCGAGGCAGCCTGACCACACCGCAGTCGCTGCCTCGATGACCTGGGCTCATGCTTCATTTTCGGACCAGTCCCCCGCTGCCGCCGACCCCTGCAACTGCGCAGCATCCGGGCTCAGCGAAGTTGGCGGGGGGTCGGGCTGGCACAGCGCTCCACTTGGCCATTCGGAGACGCGGCCGTCTCGGCCGGCCCCACGGCTGGGTCAGCCCGGCTTGACCGCCAGCGTCGCAAAATAGTTCGACATGTATTGAGCGGATGCGTTGGATTGGTGCGGCGCTTCCGCGAAGCCGGTGAGGACGAACCCAGCGGCGAGTTGCCCGCCAATCTGGTCGGTGAGGGTGTGGCTGTATTCAAGAGGGGCATCCGCGCCGAACTTCGTGGCGCGTTCCTCGGCGGAGTACTGCGTGACATCGCTGTAGGGCAGCTTGTGCACGACGATCAGCTCGCCACGCTCGTCGAGCGCCTCGTGGTCGAACAAGTACACATCAGGGTTGAGGAAGCCCACGAGCAGAGTTCCGCCCGGTCGCAGGACGCGGAAGCACTCCCGCCACACCGCTGCCAAGTCTGGTACGAATAGGTTAGAGACCGGATGGAATACGACGTCGAATGTTGCGTCGCCGAAGGCGCTGAGGTCGCGCATGTCGCCTAGGACGGTGCGCAGCTCGAGTCCGTCGCGCGCCGCCACCATCTGGTCCTGGCCGAGCTGGCGGGGTGAGTTGTCGAATACGGTGACCCGCGCCCCTGCGGCGGCGAGGATCGGACCCTGCTGGCCACCGCCGGAGGCCAGGCACAACACGTCCTTGCCGGTCAGGTCCGTCGGCAGCCAGGAGCGGTCGACTGGCTCACGCCCGATGAGAACAATCGACCAGTCGCCCATGCGGGCGCGCTCGACATCCTCAGCACTCACCGGCCTCGACCACTCATTGCCCTCTTGGACATACTTGTCCCAGGCTGCCCGATTGTGGGCAACCGGGTCGACAACAATGTCCTGCACGTTTAACTCCCTGCTACAGCCAAGCGGACACCTGCGGTACTGACAGTTCGGTGCCGCTAGCCAACACGATTGCAGGGTGCGGGCTCAACGAAATTAGCGGGCATCGAGGTGTCCACGGGCTCGACGGGTGGTCGCGCAGCGGGTGCGTAAGCGCTGGTTGCCGGGCTTGCGGAAGCCGTAGGCGTGGCGGGCGATTGTCTTGATGACCCGGTTGGTGCCTTCGGAGCCGGCGTTGGTGATCCCGGTGTGCAGGAACGCAAGGATCTCTGGCCACCATGTCTCGACGGTTGTGGCTAGCGCTGCAGTTCGGGAGGTCGCCGTCGGCGTATCGGCGGTAGAACCGGTACGGCAGATCGCGGACCTGTTCCCGGTCCGGGCGGGTCCGGGCGGTGGCAAGCAGGTCCAGCAGGACTTCCTTGGCGTTCCACGCGACGGTGGTCGGCGCGCCGATCACCCTGGGCAGGTTGGACGGCTCGTCGGGGAGAGCGTCGAGGTGCTCGCGCGCATCCGGGCGGCGGAGCGGGTCAGCCGGTTGCGCAGTTCCCACTCGCGGTTGCCCTTGCGGCCGCGGTGGGTCACGGTGCCTCGTCCGGGATCCATCTCGGCCGGCCTCGGCGGATCTCGTCGATACCGAGCGCCTGCACCGGCTCGGGCTGGGCCGGCAGCACCGCCAGGGCGTGACTGGTGAACGCCGCCGCAACGGCCGGCCAGGAGAGCGCATAGTCGCGGGCCGCCTGGACGACCGTGCGGCCCCGATCGGCCGCCGCCGCCCCGGCCGCAGCCCGGTTAGCCGCTTACCTGGCGGTACTGGCGGGACCGACTCGGTGAACGAGCGACGCTGGCACGCCAGCTCGTCGCAGCGCCAGCGGCGCTTGGCCCACACCAGCCGTGGTCGGCGGCCACCGACCGACAGATCACGCGGCCGGGTCACCCGCCGACACGTGATGCTGCGCTGCGCACAGGGTGAGGGAGTGTCGGTGACGAGGGGGGACGGCGCGTCGCGTCGGATCGATGGCGGCCGGTGGGTGGTGAGCCGCGCATGGGTCATCCAGCACACCGGGGCGTCTGCGGCCACCGCGGCCCGCTGGTACGCCCAGCGCGAGCAGTACCCGCCCGAGCACCGCTTTCCCGAGGGGGCGTGGTCGGGGGCGGGGTTATCGCATCGTAACGCTGGTCGGGCCTTCGTGGTCGGTCCTCTGGTCGGGGCCGACTGCTCGTCTGGACGGTACGCGCGGCGCCGGACAAGGCCGGCGCCGCACCGTACGGGAAGGAGCGGCGGCGACGCTGAACATGGATGCGGGTGGTGGGGACCGGCTGGCGCTGGCGGTACTGGCGCAGTACCGGATGGCGACGACGGAACAGATGCATCTGGTGATCGCGCCGGGCGTGCGGATCGAGCAGACCCGGCGGCGCCTGGCCAAGCTGCGCGAGGAGGGTCTGATCGACCGGGTCACCCTGCCGCAGGCCGGCCGCACCCAGGTCTGGTTCACCACCCAGTACGGCGCCGACCTCGCCTCCCAGTGGCCCGAGCTGCGCGAGCGGCGGCCGCCCAAGCTGATCGCCGACCGCACCGCGGCCCGACTGCGGGCGGGACACGCGCTGACGGTGACGGAGACGGGGCTGGCCTTCCTGCAGGATGCGCGTCGCCGTGGGGACGTGTGCCAGCCGCTGGACTGGATCCCCGAAGTCCACCACCCTCTCGGCGGCGGTGAGGCGGTCATCCCGGATGCCCTTCTGTACTACCGCAGCTCCAGCGACGGCGGGTCAATGCTGCGGGCCTTCGTGGAAGTCGACCGGGCCACCATGGGACCCGAACGCCTGGCCGCGAAACTCACCGCCTACGCCCGCCTCCACAACTACGTACCCGCGCGCATGCCCGGACGCCCACGGACGGCCTATGGCCAGCAGTCTCTGGAAGAGGACTGGAGGCGCCGCTACCCCCTCTTCCCACGCATGCTGTTCGTCCTGGACAGCACCGGCCCCACCGGCGTCCGGACACGCATCCGCGCCCTCCACGCAGCAGCCTCAGAACTGGCACCGTCCGGCTTCCTGCGCAACGTCCGCGTCGTCGCGGTACCCATGGTCGACCTCCTCCAGCACGGGCCCTCCGCACCCATATGGCACCCCGTCCAAAACCCCGACCGCCCAGTCAGCTGGATGCAATCCCCCCATCCGTAGACAAACCCGCGCGGCGGCTGCGCACCACCCACCACACAGCCGCCGCGCAACACTCACCACCCACCAGGAGAAGGCCACCATCCGGGCGATCGCCGCCGAGCGCCGTGTCCGTGGACAGCAAGGGCGTGCAGCGGCAGCTGATCACCCGGCCCGTCGCTCAGCTGACCGGCTGCGTGGAATCCATCGCCGACTGGCTCACCTCTCCCCAGGCCTGATCCGGCCCTCGGCCCCGGCCCCGCCGCGAGCAACCACCCAGAAGGGACCGTGACTTCGATGCGCGCAGCCCTACCCGTGCGCTGCCTCGCCCGCCGCTGGCCGGCGGTCTGGTCGTGCCGTGGGTCTCCCTGACCCACAACGGCCACGCCTGTGCCAGATCTGCTCCCAGCCGCTCCAGGAGCGGTCCTTCGTCATCGCCCGCCCCGCCGACCAGCAATATGGCTACTCCCCCGAGCCCGCGCTGCACCCGGAGTATCAGCCGTACACAGCCGCCAACTGCCCGATGCTCATCTCTCGTCGGTTCGCGATTTCTGAAGCACTGTTCCGCCGGAACCCACGAGGCAAGGCGCGTGACGACCAGCCGGAACGTCGGGTTCACGAATCCCGGGTTGCTCTCCCTGAAGCACGTCATGAGTCCCCCGTCTGCTGCAAGGGCCGGAGCCGCCCGATCCCGGTCGGCTTCTTGAGCAGCCTTTTCGCGGGCATGATCCACCGTCGATCCGGCCGCGAACCCGCGCTTACCGATCTTGCTCATCAATCGGTCGATTGATGAACTGTCGATTCTCCTGTCCGCCTCTGCCATGCAGCGAAGCCGGACTTGGCGGCGAGGGTGTCGGGATGCTCCGGGCCCAGCACACGCTCGCAGTCAGCCGCCAGCTCCTGATACGCGGTGGCCGCGCCGGCCTCGTCGCCCGCTTTGCCTCGAAAGTAAGCGAGGTGATTGAGGGTCATGCGGACTTGAGAGTGGTCAGCCCCGAGGGTTCGCCGCATCGTATGAAGCAGCGGTTCGAAAGCGGATGCAGCATCGGCCGGATCCCCCGCCATCCCTCGCCAGAAGAAGAGTTGACGCTGGATGGACAGTGTGTAGGAGTCATCTGTTCCCACCACCCGCTGGAAGTCCTGCAGCAGTGGTTCGAACGCAGCTGCAGCACCGGCCGCATCCCCCGCATTGCCTTGGAAGTTAGCGATGACGTTCCGGACATTCAGGGTGGCAGGGTGGTCGAGTCCGAGTATTCGCTCATGATCCGCCAACTGTTGTCTCGCTGCGGATAAGGCGTCACTCCAGTCCCCTGCTCTGCCCGGATAAAAAAGGACTCCGACTCGGGCAGACAAGGTTTCGGGGTGGTCCGGGCCCAGTAACCGCTCACGGTCAGTCAGCAGCTCCCTGTATGCAATGGCCGCGCCCGCCTCATCCCCTGTCTCCCCCCGCCAATAGGCAAGGTTCTCCCGGGAGTCAAGGCAGTCCGGATGCTCTCGCCCCAGACGATCCTGGGTCATCTCGACCATGCGCTGGAAGTGGTGGGCCGCCGCTTCGGCCTGGCCAGTGTCGCCGAGACTGACGCCTGCGCGGAAGAGCAGTGGGTGAACACCACTGTCCTGATACAGGGCGTCTTCGGCGTAGCGGGCGAGAGCGTCGGCGTTGGCACGAAGAGCCTGGGCGAGGGCGGTGTCGCGTTCGATGTCGGGCCACGCAGCGATCAGGGCGTCGGCGGCTGCCTGGGCGAGTCGATGGTGGTGCTGGGCGCCGAGGGCGTCGCGGGCGGTGCGTTGGATGAGCTGATGGACGCGGACTGCGTGGTGGGGGCTGCGCGGAGTGTGGTCGATCAGGCTCAGCCGGTGCAGGGTGCGCAGCACCCGTGCGGCGTCCTCCGTGGTGACCTGGTCGGGCTGCGCCTGCCCGATGGCGTGTGCGCGGTGTTCAGTGAGGTACTCCAGGGCGGGTGAGTTGTACAGGACGGGGGCGGGGATGCCGTTGGGGTCTAGGACTGCGGCCAGTTGCAGCAGGGGGCGGGCCAGACCGGCCGGAGGAAGCCGGTCGACGCGGTCGATGGACAGTGACCAGGCGGCCGCTACCGATTCGAGTTGGTCGTCGGGCAGGGCGGAGGGATCGGTGAGGGTGCGGGCGCGGTCGGCGAGCAGGGTGCGGTAAGCGGCGCAGTCCAGGTCGGCGTCGATGAGGTATGCCGCGGCCTGGGACAGGGCCAGTGGGAGGTGGCCGAGGTCGGCGGCGAGGGCGGCGAGCAGGTCGGCGGGCTCTTCACGTTCGTGGGCGGCCAGGGTGGTGGTGAGGTAGGCGGCGGATTCGTCGGGGGTGAACAGGCCGACCGACACTAAGTGCCGACCGGGGCCGGTCAGAGCAGCGTCGCGGCGGCGGGTGCTGATCAGGGTGCGGCCGAGCGGGCTGGCTGGTGGCCACAGGCCGCGCAGGTCTGCAGGGTCGGCGAGGTCGTCGAGCACGATCATCCATCGGCGCCCGGGTCTGTCCGGGTTGGGTTCGAGCCAGGCCAGGAATGAGCGTGCGGCCCGTTCGGGGTCGGTGGGGTCGGCGCCGAGGATCTCGGCGGCGGCTTGGGTGTAAGCCGAGAGGATCGCGGTGCGGGTGGCGGCGGTGATCCACAGCAGTAGGTCCAGGTTTCCTGACTGCCACCGGAAGCGGGCGTGGTGGGCGGCGAGCTGAGTCTTGCCGACTCCGCCCATGCCGGACAGTACTTGGCACAGCACCGCCGTGCCCCCGCTGGCCATCACCTGTTCGAGCTGGGCGACGGCCGATCGGTCCTGGAAACAGTCAGCCTGCCGGGGCAGCACCCCGATCTGGTGCGGCCAGCTCACTGAGGGCCGGGGTGCGGCGTAGTAGGCGACCTGGCCGCCTTCGGCGACGTAGCCGACGGCCAGGCTGCCACGGCGGGCGTGCGCCATCACGCGTGCGGGTCCTTGCCCGGCGACGGAAGTCGACCCGGTGGGGGGTGGGCTTAGGTTGGCCGGTCCGTTCAGCCCTGCGACGGATCCGGCTGCGGAGGGTGGCCGATGTGCGCACCCCCCTGGATCACCCCGGCGGCGATCGACCCGCCCTCGGCGCGGATGTCCGCGTTGCCGCCCACCGCCAGGCCGCCCGGCCCAGCGCTAACACCGCCTCCGGAGGCGTGCTGTGTCAGCAGGCTTCGCAGTTCTTCGGCGGCTCGGTCGCGTTCGGGCGCGTCCAGGCCTTCCAGCAAAGCCTCGATGCGGGCTTGCCAAGCCGCCTCCTGGCGAAGGCGCGCCCGCTCCGCCTCGGCCGCATCCGGGGTCTGCAGCGCGGTCGCGGTCTGGTCCAAGCGCTCCAGTTCTGCCTGCTGGCGCTGGCCGTCACCCCGACCGAACCAGCGCGCCATCGCCTGCCGCAATCCAGCCCACGCCTCCGTACCCGCTGCCTGCACCACCGCTGTACTGCCGGTCGCCGCCAGCACCACCAAGGCCTGTTCCAGCATCCTCCGCCCCCCTGACGTGGACCTCACCTGCACGGTAGCGCCGCCCGTCGTGTCACGCAGCGTCGTTGAGCGAACACGCTCCTGCAATCGCGGCCAGTTTCGCCTGTCGCAGTCCCCACCTGCCGCCATTCCTGCCGTTCCGTCCGGCCCCCGGTCCTCGCCACCTTCGTCACCTTGGTAGTCGGGATCGCGCAGCAGGCGGAGGCCCGACACTCTCCACTGGTGAGGTACGTGGTGGGCTCACGAGATGGCGGACTGTCCCTGTCGTCGATGGCGTTCAGCAAAGCTGACACGGTCGACTGTGGCCGTGCAGCGCCGAGCGGCGTCGACGGTGAGGCCGAGAGATCAGCAAGGCGACGGGCATCCCCGCCGCTGGCGTGCGCTTCGTCGAGGATACGGTCTTCCCGCCGGGCTTCGGCGGAAGCGCCGAGTACGGCTTTGACCCATTGGCCAGTCACGGGCGTCAAGGCGCCCGGCCGTCGCCCGGTTGATGGACAGATGGGGGTTGCCGCAATTGGGCAACTACAGCTGCCGGTGGGCGAGGTAGCTGTTCAGGGCTGCTCGCACGGTCCAGGCAAGGAGGATCTTCCTGTCCTCGATGTGGAGCCGGCCGTCGACGACATCGGTGACGTAGAGCGTGCGCAGTTGACGGGGTCGCAGCCCGTGGAAGATGAAGGGGAATCCGCAGGCAGCCCGGATCGCATCCGGCCTCGCCGGGGGCGGGTGCTCCCAGTCAGACAGGCGGGTAGGAAATCCGTGCCCGGACGGCTGCTTCTTTTCGCCGTCGCTGACCGGGCCAGGGACCTCGTTCAGGTCTCTTCCTTCCACCCGCTACCGGTGCCGACGTCCGCCACATCCAGAGACCGCGACTCCTGCCGCACGAGATCGAACGAAGACGCCCGCTGTACGGCACGCGCAGAGTCCGGTGCACCAAGAGGTGCAAAGTTCATGCGGCAGGTGACGATCAAGACACCCGTGACCGTAGTGAGGCGTGGTCGTGATCTCGACTTGGCAGGGTGGCCATATGAACACGCTGCGGCGGGACCGTCGCCCCCGCAGGAGCTTTAGTCGGGAAACGAGCCCGGTCGTCCGTGCGTGCAAGGCTGCCGTCGGTCTTCTGCTCACGCTGGCCGTCGTGACATCCGTCCTCTCCGGGTGCTCCTCAAGTGGGGCAGCCGACGTGAAGCTGGTCGTTCCCTCGGTCTTCTACGTTTCCCGCGATCCACAACAGGCCGTATCTGACCTGCGGGTCGAAGAGAGAGCCGGCGGAGCGGCGGTCAGACTGAGGGTGACCTTCGACGCCGGTGATCTGAAGGGCATCGTCACCGTCAAACGGGCGCTCGATGCATGTGTCGTCCACTTGCCCGTCTACCACTGCGACACCCAGGCGGGTCCGACAGGTGGAGGGGGCATCCAGGCCTTCCACCTGAGTCCCGCGAAAGGTGCGAAGGCGGGCGACTCCGCGGTGCTGCGCTACCGCGTGACCGCGCCCGGCCTGCCGCCCGTCAGCGGTCACTCCCTCATCGTGGTCGGCCGACCGAAGCTCCGGGTCACGCTTCACCCCGATCCGGGGCCGGTGGAACCTGGCGGGAGCCTGTCGGTCCGGCTGACCGTACGCAACGTCGGCGACGTGCCCGCCCGCGGAGTGGCCCTGCGCATGGAAGCACGCGACGGCATCACCCTGACCGACCGGCACCGCAACTGCCGCTATCGAGGTGGCACTTCGGCGTGGTGTCGGCTCCTCGCGGACGACGTCGTCATTCCGCCCGGCCGGTCGTACGGCCTGGGTGCCCGCGAGCACGTGCGGGCCGCACGGGATGCCACCTATCCGACCGTCAACGTCAGTGCTGATGCCATCGGCACCGACTACATGCCCCCGGCCGAAATCGCATCGAAGTACCGGCCCGGCAACGGGCCTGAACTGCATTTCGTTCCGGCCCCCAAGGCCGACACCGGTGTGACGAGCACAGTCGGTAATGATCCACAGGTGCTCCACGTGACCGTCCACAACCAAAGCGAGCTGGCCGCGGTCGCCGACACGGCACGCGGTCCCATCGGCAGTCTCACCACCGTGCGGATCGGCGCGCGGAACAACGGTCCCGGATCGCTCACGGCAGCGGTGAAGGTCGTCTTCACGGCGCCCGAGGGCACCACTGTCATGGCGTCGCCGTACAGCTTCGAACGCGACGAGGAGGTGATCGACCAGGACTGCCGGGCCGTCACCGCCGACGGCACACCCCTCGCGGAAGCCTCCACGAGGCAGCCGAGTGCCAGACGGTACGTGTGCACGGCGCGCGTAGGAGCGGTGGGGACCACGACGACGTTCCCGTTCACTCTGCGCATCGACAAGGACAGCGCCGACAGCAGCGGCCAGGTCACGGTCTCGGACAGCGACCCGAAACGCCCCAGCGGCGACACCGAGCCGGCTGATGACGCGGCGGACGTGGCCGTGTCCGTGTGGCCGGGGCCGGCCTGGGCCACCCCTGGCTTCTACAACGCCGCTGCCGTCGTCATCCCGCTGCTTACCCTCGCCGTCGCCCTGTACCTGCGACGCCGAAAACTCCTCCGCCGCCGCAAGAGATGACACCCCGTGGCTAAAGGGACCGCCCTGCGGAACGCCTCCCTCGGCGTGCTAGGAGCGGCTCTCCAGGCGGTAGCCGTGTCCCCTCAGGGTGGTGATGCGGGGCACTCGGCAGGGACGGTCGGATGCTTCGGCTGCCGAGGCGAGGCGGTGGCGCAGGCTGGCCATGGTGACGTCGAGGGTTTTGGTGGATCCGAACCAGTTCTCGTCCCAGACCTCGGCCATGAGGGTTTCGCGGGATACGGCCTCGCCGATGTGCCGGCCGAGGAGGACGAGGAGTTCGAACTCCTTGGGGCGCAGTTGGACCTCTTCGCCGTGGAGGCTGCAGTGCCGCGCCGTGGTGTCGACCATGAGGTCGTCGAGCCGGAGTACTTGCTGGGGAGCCGGGGTGATGGTGTGTCGGCGCAGGTGGGCGCGCAGGCGGGCCAGCAGGACGGTGAGGCTGAAGGGCTTGACGAGGTAGTCGTCAGCTCCGGCGTCGAGGCCGGCGATCACGTCGATGTCGTCCGTGCGGGCGGTGAGGATGATGATGAGCAGGTCGGGGCAGCGGATGCGCAGGGTGCGGGCGACGTCGAGGCCGTCCATGTCGGGAAGGCCGAGGTCTAGGAGGAGGGCGTCGTAGGGGGTGTGGGCGGCTTCGGCCAGGCCGCTTGCGCCGGTGCGGCTCCAGGTGGGCGCGTAACCGTTGCTGTGCAGGCCGGTTTCCAGGTGGCGGCCGATGGTGGCGTCGTCCTCGATGACGAGGACGCGGATGCGGCTGCGGTCCGGTGCGGCGGGGGTGCGCATGGTCGACAGCGTAGGAGGGCGCGCGGGGATCGGCTTGGTCGCCAACGCAGGTGTGCTCACAGGTCACGTAGCTCCTCCACGGGCGGGCGCTTTGCGCGCCGGATTCCGTTCAGCGCGGCTGCCGTGACGGCGATCAGTGCGGCGAGCGCGGTGAGCACCAGGTAGGAGCCAGGGACCGAGAGGCTTGCGGGGGGTGGGTCGAAGACTCCTGTCAGGACCTTGACCAGCATTTCGGACAGGGCCCAGCCGATGAGGGCGCCTCCGGCCAGACCGGCCGCGGCCAGGATGAGGGCTTCGGTGAGGACCATGCCGCGCAGCTGGCGTGTCTTGGCGCCGAGGACGGTGGCGATGGCGAAGGTGCGGCGGCGTTCGGCGAGGCCGAGGGCGAGGACGAGTCCTCCGGCTCCGGCGGCCAGCAGGACAGCGAAGGCGAGTTCGATGCGGGTTAGTCCGGCTAGGTCGACGGAGGTCAGGCTGGTGCCGACGGTGCCGCGGGTCTGGGTGAGGTCGGTGACGGTGGCGGCGGTGCCGAGCTGATGGCGCAGGTGGGCGGCGATCTGCTTCTGGTGCGTGCCGCCGGTGTCGAGGAGGAAGGCGCCGACCGCGTCGCTGCCGGTGGTCTTGGAGATGTAGGAGGCGTTGGCGACGAAGAAGCTGTCCTTGGGGGCGGTGGGGAACTCCTTGGCGATGCCGGCGTAGTGGAAGGGGACCGTGCGCAGGGCCGTGGTGCGGGCGTCCTGGATGCGCAGGTTGACGGTGTCGCCCGGGGAGAGCTGGAAGTCGTTGACGGTTTCCACGCTGACCAGCAGGTTGTCCGGACGCTGGGCCAGCTTCCGCATGAGCTGGTGAGCGGTGCCGCCGGCGAAGTAGGCGTCCTGGAGGGAGGTGGCCTGGGCGATGGTGTCCGGGCGGACGCCGTAGAGGTCCTGCAGGTCGGAGCCGACGTAGGCGAAGCGGTGCTGGAGGGGCTCGACGTGCCTGACGCCGGAAACCTCCAGCGTGCCTGCGGTGGCGGGCGGGATGCGGGCACCGGGTGGTTCGGTGACGGTGACGTCGGCCCCGTTGGTCAGCCGGGCGTCGACCTCGGCCTGCTGCTTGTAGGTGGCGTTGAAGACGGCAGTGGACAGGGCGAAGGACACGGCGAGGGCGAGCAGGACCACGGAGCGGGCGAGCGGGCGTCGGCGTCGGGCGAGGACGGCGGCGGTGGTGCCGGCAAGGGTGGCGGTCAGCGGGCGGGCCAGCCGGGTCAGGGCGGGGCGGCCGTGGGTGAGGGCGAGGAGGGTGAGCCGCCACAGCAGCAGGGCGGCGCCGATCCACAGCAGGGCGGGGCCGAGGAAGGCCCAGTACGACACGGAGATGCTGGGGACGCCCTCCGGGGCCAGGACGAGGGCGTACTGGTTGCCGGAGGAGGCGCGGAAGATGAGCCAGGAGCAGACCAGCAGGAGGAAGTCCAAGCCGTAGCGCATCCACCAGGGGTTGCGGGTGCTGAGTGCGCCGGCTTCCTTGCGGGTGTCGGCGACGGTGACGGTGTGCAGGTCACGCAGGGCCGGTATCAGGACGGCGCCCGCGGCGACGGCGGCGCCGAGGACGAAGGCGATGCCGTACCAGACGGCCAAGGTGCCCGCGCTCGCCCCGAAGGAGGCGGCGCCGAAGGCGAGGCGTCCGGTCAGAGCCGCGATGCCCAGTCCGGCCAGGCCACCGGCAAGACCGATCAGGGCGGCTTCCAGGCCCGCGAGGGCGGTGATCTGGATGGGGCGCAGGCCGCGCAGGCGCAGCAGCCCCTGTTCCTGGCGGCGGCGCTCGCCACCGGCGGAGGCGACCGATGCGGTCAGCGCGGCGGCCAGGACGGCTCCGGGGACACCGAGGAAGAGGAAGAGGATCTGGGCGTAGAGGGCGTCCTGGCGGGCGGAGTCGAGGGCGGCACCCACGTTGTTGCCGACGAGTGCGGTGCCGGAGGAGCGGGCCTCCAGGTGGTGGGCGGCGCCGGTGACCGAGGTGAAGGCGGCGGCCGGGTCGGAGGGCAGGCCGGCGTTGTCGCGGGCGACGTGGATCTGGGTGGTGACACTGGTGGCGCCGTGGGTGAGGGCGGCGAACTTGGCGGCGGGCAGGAGGACGACGTTGTCCGGGGGTGCGGTCGGCTGGGACTGGGCGGGGGCGCCGACGGTCTGGAAGAGGGAGTCGGCCTGGGGCAGGTCGACGACGCCGTCCACCTTCACCTGCCGCACTCCGATGCCGGGGAAGTGGATACCGATGGTGTCGCCGGGGGCGGCGTGCAGGTTGGATGCGGTTTGCTGGGCCAGCAGGACACCGTTCGGGGAGCCGGACAGCGTGCGGATGGCGTCGGGGAAGAGGGCGCGGTAGCCGTCCGGAAGTCCGAGCGCCATGCCGGGGCCGGTGGTCTGGGTGCTGCCCTGGACGCGGGCGGCAAAACCGGTGGTGTGGGCGTAGCCGACCGGCAGGGCGGCGCGGGTTCCGGGTGTCGTGCGGACCAGGGACAGGGCCGTGTTCGGATCGGCTGCGGGCTGTACCTGGACCTGCCAGTCGACGGCGACCGAGCGCAGGGCGCGCTGGGTCATGGTCGCCTTCGATGCGGTCAGGAAGGAGCCGAGCGCGGCGATGAGAGCGACCGCGAGCGCGATCCCGGCGAGGGCGGCCAGTAGCCGCCCGGCGCGGTGACGGGTCAGGCCGCGCGCCCAGGCGGTGATCACGAGACCTCCTCGGGGGCGAGCAGCCGGCCGTCGTGCATCGAGCGCCGCACGGACAGTCGGGCGGCGACGCCCGGGTCGTGGGTGGTGACGACGAGGGCGGCGCCGATGTGGTCGGCGGCCGCCAGCAGGGCGTCCAGCACATGGGCGCCGGTGGCGTGGTCGAGGCGGCCGGTGGGTTCGTCGGCGAGGATCAGCCGCGGGGCCTGGGCCAGGACCCTGGCGGCGGAAACGCGTTGGGCCTGTCCACCGGAGATCTCCTCGGGCAGCCGGTCGGCCAGATCGGCGGCGCCCACTAGGTCCAGCGCCGCCAGGGCGGCCTGCCGTGCCTCCGGTTCGCTCCGGCCGGCGAGCACGAGGGGCAGGGCGGCGTTCTCGACCACGCTCAGAGCAGGGATCAGGCTGTCGCCTTGGAAGACCAGGCCGATGTCGTACGGCCCGAGTGACGCGGAACGGGTGACCATGCCGCTGGTGGGCTGTTCGAGCCCGGCCAGCAAGTGCAGCAGCGAACTCTTACCCGAGCCGGAGGGGCCGACAACCGCGAGCCGATCGTCGGTCCCGATCTCCAGGGTGGTTCCGTGGACGGCCACGACCGCCTGCGGACCCTCGCCGAACGTGAGGGCTGCGTCCTGGCAGGCGACGAGGACCTCATCCGGTGGCATCGCGGACCTCCTGCCGTTCAAGACGTGCGCCGTGGGCGGCCGAGGCGTCGGTCGCTGTTCCATCCATCAGGGCGATGACCCGGTCGGCCACCCGCACGGCCTGGTCGCTGTGGGTGACGATCAGGACCGCGCAGCCGTCGGCGGCCCTTTCGCGCAGCATGGCGAGCACCATGCGCTCGATGTCGCTGTCGAGTTCCCCGGTCGGCTCGTCGGCCAGGAGCACGGCGGGCGAGTTGGCCAGCGCCACGGCGAGTCCGGCCCTCGCCAGTTCCCCTCCGGACAGCTGCCTGGGCAGGGCGTGGGCCCGCTCGGCGAGCCCGACCTGGCTCAGCAGCTCTCGTGGCGAGGTGGCAGGGCCGCGGCCCTTTGCCCGCTGTGCCAGGCGGATGTTGTCCCGCAGGCTCAGATGGGGCAGGAGGTTGCGGGTCTGCAGCAGTACGCCGACGTGCCGGGCGCGCAGCCGGGCGCGCTCGGTCTCCGGCCGGTGGCTGATCCGCACCCCGTTGACGCGGACCTCGCCGCCCGAGGGTTCGTCCAACCCCGCCAGACACGCCAGCAGGGTCGATTTGCCCGACCCGGACGGTCCGACGACCGCGACCGTCTCGCCGCGCCCGACTCGCAGCGAGACCCCGCGCAGCGCGAGCGTCTCTTCCTCCCCGGCCCGGTAGAAGCGGTACAGCTCGCGGGCTGTGAGGACGTCCTCGGCGGGGGCGTGGGTGCGCATCTCGTGGGAGATGTTGGCGGCCATGGTGGTCACTGCCAGGTGAAGGAGTCGCTGACGATCCGCCAGGGGTCGACGTTGTCGGCGTTGACTGGGCCGGACAGCGTCAGGTCCACCTCGTGACCGGGACGGTGGAAGGCGTATCGCTCGAACGCGTCCCGCACCACCTTCCCGGTGACTGGATCCTTGGCAGAGTCGCCCTGGTAGGTCAGCAGGACGACACGGCCGGCAGGCCGGGTCACCTCAGACACCTTGGGTGTCGCGAACTTCGGCACGTGGGTGCGCAGCTGGGGAACGACCGTGTTGGTGACCGAGCCGACCGTGGGGGCGCTGGAGGCGGAGGCCGCCGTGATCCGTACAGTGTTCAGCTTGTCCGTGAACACGGTCGTGTTCTTCTGGTCGGTGCGGGCCCAGCCCTCAGGCACCTTGACCGTGAAGCCGGTGAAGGTGAAGGTGCCGCCGCCCGGCCGGTAGGCGACGTAGACCTGGTTGTCGGGGATGTCGCCGGGCGGATTGGACTCGGTGGGCGCCGGACTGTTCGGGGTGTTTCCACCTCCTGCCGCCGCGTGCGAGGCCGGTGCGGGGGATGGCGGGGCGGAACCCGAGTGCGTTCCGGTACCGCCGGAACAGGCGGCGGTCACCGCGGCGACCAGAGCCAGACCGACGACGGCGGACGTCCGTGCGTGTGCTGCCATGGCCACTGCCCTCCCAAGGAGCCCTTGGACCAGACGGTCATGCCACCGACGCTAGAAGCCGGCCGGTTAACGCCCGGCACGCCGACGGTTAGACGACGGCAAAAGCGCGTGGCTCATTCCGCCCGGACCAGGCCGACGGCCCGCATGATGAAAGACATGAGACAGCGCGTGGTGCGAGTCGCCCTCACCGCCGCCCTGGTCGCCCTCGTCCTCCTGGCCGTGCCCCTGGCGTGGGCCATCAGGTCGGTGCTCTACATCGACCAGCGGGACAGCCTGGAGCGGGTCGCCCTCGCCGGTGCCGTGCAGGTGAGCCCGGACTACCAGAAGGGCGACCCAGTCGAACTCCCCAGACCCCCGGCCGGCACGCGGCTTGGCCTGTACGACCCACAGCTGCGGCTACGGACTGGCAGCGGCTCAAGATCAGGCGACACATCGGTCCGCCAAGCCCTCAAAGGGCAGGTGGTCCGGAGCCGATCGGGCGGTGACCTGGTCGTCGCCGTGCCTGTCTCCCACGCCGAGCAGGTGATCGGAGTGGTACGGGCGTCCTCGCCCGTCGCAACCGTGCGCAACCGCGTTTTCGCCGTGTGGGGCGTCCTCCTGGGCGTCGCCGCTTTCGGGCTGGCTGTCGCCGTCCTCGTCGCCCACCGTCAGGCCCGCGCACTGGCCGCCCCCCTGGAAGACCTCTCACGCCACTGCCAGGCCGTCACCGACGGCGACCTGAACGCCCGCGCGGCCCCCAGTAGCATCACCGAGATCGACCAGGTCGCCCGTACCCATAATGAGATGCTGCACAGCCTGTCCGAACTCCTCCGCCATGAACGGGACTTCACCGCCAACGCCTCCCATCAGCTGCGCACCCCGCTCACCGGTCTCCAGCTCACCCTGGAGGCGGGCCTGGAGCAAGGCGAGAACGCACGGCTCCGGCCCGTCCTGGAGGAGGCTTTGGCCACCACGCGTCGGCTGCACCACACCGTGGAGGAGGTCCTGCGCCTGTCGGGCTCACCCGGCCCTCCCCGGTCCCGTGCCCTGCTCCGGCCGGTGGGACAGGTGCTGCGGGCGACGCAACAGCGCTGGCACGGCCCGTTCGCCGACGACGGCAGACGCCTGGAATACCTCACTCACGACGTGCCGGACGACTTGCCCGTGCCCGGTGGAGCTGTCACCGAAATCCTGGACGTCCTGCTGGACAACGCCCGCCTGCATGGCCGGGGCATGGTCCGCGTAACGGTGCGCGACCTTGACGACGCGCTCGCCTTCGACGTCACCGACGAGGGCGAGGTGAGCGACCACATGGCGCGGCTGTTCGATCGGGGTCACACGGGCAGCGGGACGGGAACGGGTATCGGCCTCGCCCTCGCCCGCGACTTGGCGGACTCCCTCGGCGGCCGACTCTCCCTGACCCGCGGCACCCCGGCCACCTTCACCCTGCTCCTGCCGGTTCACCGGGACCAACCATAACAAGCGCCGAGGCCGAAGTAATCGCTCAGCACGAGTAGTGCCTTCACCACATAGGTTGACCAGTTCGGCCAGGTTTCCGCAGGGAGAGGGCGTCCGCCCCAGCGGATGCGTTTCCCGCTCCGGAAGCGGAAGCGTTCGCGTCGTTGGGCGACGAGGACGTCGGGGTGGCGGCCCTTGGTGGTGCGTCGGCGCAGGCAGACCTGCAGGACCCGGGTCTGAGTGGTCACCCACGCCTGCTTCTGGCATCCGCCGCCACCGCGACTGACCAGCCCAGGTGACAGCGGGGCGGTCGAAGCCATTGACGCCAGCGTCGACCGCCCCACGGGAGCCTGCGGATATGACCGGGCTGCCACAGGCGGCCCCGGTCGCTTTGCGCTGTCGCGGCTCGCCGGCGTGTGCCGAGGCGGCGCGGTTCTCTGCGCAGCCCGGCACACTGAGCCCGTCGGCCGGCCGGGCGCTGTGCGGTCTGTCAGCCCATGTCCGTCAGGAGGGCGTTCAGTTCCTTCTCCTGCTGCGCAGGCGACATCGGCGGGTTCGAGTGATCGATACCGAAGGTCTTGAGCACCTTGTCCATCTGAGCGTCGATGGAGGTCCAGCCGGTGTTGTCCAGCGGCTGCAACGACGCCTGGTCGGCGTCCCACAGGTCACGCAGCGACTGGGCGGCCGCGTGCGCGCCCTTCGCGTTCCCCGAGCGTGCGTCCTTGAGCGAGGTCGAGGCGAGGGTCCGCAGCGCGGAGACCTTGGCAGGCGGGAACTTCTTCACCGCCACGCCCGGAGCCATCTGGACGGCGGAGGTGTTGTCGGCCTCCGGCGCCGGGCCGACATGCGGCTGGCCGTGGGCCCAGACCAGCAGGCCCGTGGTCGCGACGGCGAGCAGCCCGAAGCCGGCCAGCGCGACGCGCTCCTTGCGCGGGTCGCCGGTGGCGTGTGCGGCGTGGGCCGCCTCGTAGGTCTCGGTCACGTCCGAGCGCGTCACCGTCAGGTAGACCACCGTCGCCAGGATCAGGCCGAGGAAGATCAGGCTGGTGGTGAAGGTGCCCAGCGCGAGACCGGTCGGCTCGCCCGGCTGAGCGACCTTCGGGGAGGCGAGCCAGTCGCCGATGTTGGCGCCCAGCGGGCGGGTCAGGATGTAGGCGAGCCAGAAGGACAGCACCGGGTTCGCGCCGGACTTCCACAGCAGCGTGATCGCCGCGATGAGGCCGAGCGGCAGCAGTACTGAGGCGCCCGGGCTCCAGCCGGTGAGCTCGAGGGTCCAGTCGCCGGTCGCGGTGCCGAGTGCGAAGGTGACGAGAACGGCGAGCCAGTAGAACGACTCACGCGGCAGCGTCGTGACCGAGTGGATCGAGAGGGTGCGCTCGCGCAGCCACCACACGCCGAAGACCACGGCGAGCAGGAGCGAGAACACTGCGGAGCTGATCCACAGCGGCACGTTGAGCTGGTCGGTGAGGATGTCGGTGTACAGCGTGCCCGTGACACTGACAACGACCACGGTCAGCCAGTAGGGGAACGGGACGTACCGCTTCAGCCGCAACTGGATGGCCAGGACCACCACGAACACCGCGGTGAAGATCCAGGCCGTGTTCACCAGGCCGACGCCCAGCTTCATGTTGATCCAGTCGGCGAAGCTCTCACCGACGGTGGTGCACAGGATCTTGATCACCCAGAACCAGATGGTGACCTCGGGGACCTTGTTGAGCATGAGGCGCCCGCTGCGCGTGCGTGCTTCCGTTGTCGTTGTCATGCAGGGAGGTTTACGGGGGGAACCTGCAAGCAACCTGACTACGTGACCGCACGCGCGGCCGGGAGCGTCACCTCGACGTGACCGCGGCCGTCCGCGATCGCGCGGACCTCCACACCGGCCGAGGCGGCAATGCGCCGGACCACCGGCAGCCCCAGCCCGTATCCGTCGCCGCCGGTCACACCCGCTTCGAAGACCCGCTCGACGTCCGCGGGATCGAATCCGGGGCCGTCGTCCAGGACATCGACCACGACGGCCTCGCCCTGGCTGCGCGCGGTGATCCACACCCGCGACCGCGCGTGCCGCAGGCCGTTCTCCAGCAGGGGTGACAGCAGTGACACGGCGACGTCGGGCGCCACGGCCACCTCGACCTTCGCCGGGAAGGCGACCTCGACCGCGCGGGAGCCGATCGCCTGCCGCGCGGCGGAGCGCAGATCGCACCGGGCCTCGTCGTCGGTCCGTGCGCGCGCGGCGCGCAGAATCGTCGTGATCGCCGTATCGAGGCGGTCGACCTCGCTCAGTACCGTCTCCGGCGGCACCGGCTCGCCGGACAGCTGTGCAAGCTGCGCCTCACCCCGCAGGACCGTGAGCGGGGTCCGCAGTTCGTGGGCGATTTCATCGGTGAGCCGGCGCTCATCCGCCAGCGCGTTGTCGACGCGCTCCAGGAGGCGGTCCAGGGTCTGTCCCAGTTCCCCGAACTCGTCGCGGGGAACTCCGAGGTTGAAACGGCGTCCGGGTTCGTGATGACCCCAGTCGTCGGCGAGGGCGGCCATCTCGTGCACGACCCGCAGCGCGCGGTGCACCACGAGGTGCGCGACACCGCCGGCGAGGAGGATCGTGAGGCCGCCCAGGATCAACGACAAGGTCAGACTGCGCTGCTCGGATGTCTCGTAGGGCGTGAGGTCCACCCGGACAACCACCATGACGTGGTGGCCGTCGATCGGCACCAGCCGCGCGTACAGGAGGTAGTCGCCCACCGTCGCGGTCTGCGATCGCCCCGAGTCCGCCAGCTCCTCGACGCGATCGACCACGCTTGCCGGTACGTTCCCGTCGATCAGGCGGCCGTCGGCATACACCCAGGCGACCTCGTCCAGCGCCTCGCTGCCGTTCTCCGTCAGTACGACACGGCCGCCCTTGGCGGTGACGTTCGCCGCGACCGCCTCGGCGCGGGTCCGGGCCAGATCGTGCGCGTCCGCGTCCGTCACGCGGCTCAGCAACACGTGCGAGACCACGACCAGTACCGCGACCACGGCGGTGGCGATCAGTACAGTGAGCGCGACGACCCTGCTGCGGAATCCCGTCACTGCCATCGGTAGCCCACTCCGCGGACGGTCACCAGACGCTCGGCCACGCCCAGCGGACCCAGCTTGCTCCGCAGCCGGCGCACGAAGGAGTCGAGGGTGTTCTCGCTGACCTGCGCTCCGTGCGGCCAGCCGGCGGCGATCAGGGCGTGGCGGCGTACCGCGTCGCCCTGCGAGGCGATCAGGCGGCCCAGCAGCCGGAACTCGGTCGGGGTCAGGCTCTCGCTCACCGAGCCGTAGGTCACCACGTGCTTCGCCGGATCGAGGACGACCTCGCGCGGTGCGGGCGCCACGGTGGCCCGGCGCAGGAGGGCTCGGACCCGGACCAGCAGTTCCGGGATGTCGAAGGGTTTGGTCATGTAGTCGTCGGCGCCGGCCTCGAAGCCGCCCACCTTGTGATGCAGGCCGTCCAACGCGGTGAGCATCAGCACCGGCACATCGACACCGCGAGCCCGAAGGGACAGGCAGACGTCGCGGCCGTCGGCGTCCGGGAGCCCGAGATCCAGGACGACCAGATGGGGCGCCGGTGCGAGCTGCCGCAACAGGCTGTCGGCCGTGGCGGCGACCGAGACGGTGTGGCCGTCGTACTCCAGGGCGCGCTTGAGGACGCCACGGACCGCCGCGTCGTCTTCGCACACCATGATGAGAGCCACGTGCTGACGATACTCCCGTCCCACTTCTCCATCTGCCCTGATCAGCCGCCTGACGGTCGTGAGGGGCGCTGGCGCCGCACGCGTGCCCTGCCAAGCCGCGACGGTCCGGCGCGACCGGCCGAGCCGCAGCAGCGGAGGTTCGCGGGGGACCACCATCGGTCGCATGGATCCTGTGCAGGAGTACTCGACACCCTCGCGCCACCCCTCGCCCCCTGGCGACCCGAGCCGGCCGTCCGCGAGTTCATCCACCGGGCCCGCAAAGAGCTCAGCATCGCCGCGTGACGGCCTGCTCTCTTCAGTCGTCCGACGGGCGGAGCGGGATGACGTTGCCGAGGGCAGGTTGGTCCTGGCTGTCGGGTCGCCGGAGGATGAGCACGGCGGCCGCGAGGGCCATCTGCCCCGCTCGATGCCGGGACTCGGCCTCGGCGGCCCGGGAGTCGTTACGAGCTTCCTTCAGGCGGACAACCTCTTTGCGAAGCCGCCTTTCGACTTCCGGCGTCTGGTGCTTTTCCCGAACGCACCCGCGCGTAGAACACCTCCTTGAGGTCGGCGTGGCGCTTGTGCAGAGCCATGCGGTGAACACCGGCCTCTGCGGCGAGCGCGACGACCGTGAGGCTGCCGTTGGAGCGGTGGGCCGGCCGGCCAAGAGGCGGTCCATGGCCGCGCGGATGCGGGAGCGTTCGTCCTCGTGCTGCTGGTTCATGCGATGGCCTCCTCGGCGTACTGGGCGGCGGAGTCGTGGGCGTCGGCGAGAGCGCGGAAGCGATTGGCGGTCCTGCGAAACCGGTCGCCCAGGGGCTGGGGCACGAAGGCTGCCTTCGCATCGAGCCGATCAGCGTGCTCTCGTGCCGCCTGCGCATGGCTGTCGGGTGCGGACCGCGTTGCCGCAGCCGAGCCGGCAGGCGAACTGGTTGGGTGCCGTCGCCCCGGGATCCGGATCGCAAAGGGCCGTGTCCCAGCAGAAGAACAAGCAGTAGGGGGACCATGATGATCAACCTCCGAAAAGCGCGGCACCACGCTGGTGACCACTCCGGTCGAGCGTGTGGACCACATCATCGCCACGACCCACGGCATGCGCACCGATCAGCAAGGGGTAGGGGAACTCGCAATCCCGGTCGAGGACGCGTGGCAGGCCAGAGGGCTCGGCACCGCGCCGGCCGAACATGCGGCGACCGTTGCCCGCCGCGAGGGCCACCACGCGCTGCCCACCGCGGTGGCGGCGAGCAACAAGCGGATGCTCCATGTCCCTCAGAAGCTGGACGCGACGCAGGTCGACGCACCGGGCCCGTGCTCGACCTCCGCATCCTGCTCCAGGGCCAATGGCCGTGACTCTGCTGGTGATGTGGTGCCCGCAGCATGAAAGTGGCCTGGTCAGCGGCACGTTGCCGGGTGCGCCGCTGATCCGGGCGCGGTGCGGGCCGCTGCGGCGCGCTCGTGCCGAACCTGGGCTTTTCCCCAGACAGCGGTAGCTGGAGCGGCGCCCCTTTAGAGTCGCCCCATGAGGGAAGCACCGGATCAGGACCGCGGCGTGCGGTCGCGGAACGCAATTCTCGACACCGCGACCGAACTGATGTCCCTGCACGGCTATGCCGCCACGTCCATTTCGAGGGTCTCCGCCGCTTGTGGCCTGCCCGCCAGTTCTATCTACTGGCACTTCGGCAGCAAGGACGGCGTCTACGTCGCGGTGCTCGAACGCGCCAGGATCTCCTTGCTGTCGGCGCTGCCCCCCGTCACAGTACCGGGCGCGGACATCGGTCAGCGGCTGGACACCTTCCTGGAAGCGGTCGAAGACGCCTTCCAGCGCCACCCGGTCGACGTGAAACTGCTCATCGGCCTGGGCATGCTGCAGCGCACCGCCAGCGCGGCGGCCGTGGCCGAACTGCACCACTACCGTGATGCACTGCTGGCCTGGGCGCGCGACTCCCTCACCTCCGTGTTGGGACTGCACGACCGCCCGGAGGTGTCGGACCAGCTCGCCCGCTTCGCCCTCAGAACGGCGAGCGGAACCGCCGTCGCCCGTTGGTTCGATCCGGCCAGTTCCCTCGACACCGACGCGCTGCGCGTCGCGTTGCTCGCTCTGGCGGCCCACCAGGGCGTACCCCTGGGAGCGTCCGCTGCGGAGCCGGCCCACGGAGGGCAGCCGAGCGGGTAGGCCCCGGCCGGACAGCGGGCGTCACCGGCCTGGCCGCAGCCGCTGCCCGGCCAAGGCCGGTGACGCCCCTTTAGGACACCCCGTCCCGCTGCCAGAACGCACAGCGGTGGTCGGCCGCGAAGTCGGCGGTAGGGGCCGTCCGGTTGGGGGCGAGGACCTGAACGCCGTCACGGTCGGTTGTGTATCTCGGCCACACGGGAGAGCCGGGTCCGTTCGGATTGCCAGTGGCGGCGAATCTGGCCCAGTAGCCCGTCATGGTCACGGACAGCCGCCGCTGGGCGGGAGTCAGCGGGCGCAGCGAGTCCATCGGGAACAGATAAGCCAGCTCCGAGGCGTGGAAGGCGCCCTGCGGGGTGTGCGGCGCAGGGATGAACGGCGGCGCCTCGGGGTCGTTGAACTCATAGGCGTAGACAGGTACCCGCCCGCTGTACAGACGGCTGTCGCCTCTCGCCGGGCAGGCGAAGAACCGGTCGGTGCCGACCGCGGAGTACGCCACGTTCGGCGAGGGATAGGCCGAGGCCGGGTAGGTGTCGAGGATGGCGGCCGCCTCAGCGGGGTACTGCGCCTTGATCAGGGCGGCGTAGGCCGCGGGCGTGAGCGGTCCGCCTCCGAGCAGGTCGACGCGCAGGGCGGTGAAGTACCGGTACTCGTCGTGGGTGCTGCCGCTCAGGACGGGGACGGCGTTCGCCCGTCCCGCCGACCACGCCGCGCGCGGGGAGAGCGGAAGGACGCGCGGTCCCGTGTTCGCCGCCCACAAGGACGAGGCACCGGAATCGTCGGCGATCAACTCGGTGACGGGAGCGGCACGCAGACAGGCCGCTGCGGCCGCCGGGTCGGTGCAGCCGACCGAGGCCGCAAAGCTGCTTCCCCGCTGCTCGGCCACCGCCAGGGTCAGCGGGGCGAGGGCGGTGTCCGACACACAGCTGCCGCTCTGCTGGACGGCCCGGTGGAAGAGGCCCTTCGCGGTCGGCGAAGCGATGTTGAGGCAGGTGTCGGCTGATCCCGCGGACTGACCGCCGAGGGTGACCCTGTGACGATCCCCGCCGAACACCCCGATGTTGTGCCGCACCCAGCGCAGGGCGGCTTGCTGGTCCATCAGACCGTAGTCACCCGAGGCGCGGTCGGAGCTCTCCGCGGACAGGGCCGGATGCGCGAGGAACCCCAGGGCGCCGAGGCGGTAGTTGACCGTGACCACGACAACCCCGTGCCGGGCGAGGGCGGATCCGTCGTAGTCGCTTCCAGCGCCGTAGGCGTTGCCACCACCGTGCAGCCAGACGAGGACCGGCCAAGCCCTGCCCCTGGTATGGGCCGGGGTCCACACGTTCAGGAACAGGCAGTCCTCCGAGGTGCTGCCAGTCCGGTTGGACTCGCCGGGCAGGACGGGTCCACCATCCGGGAGCAGCGTCAACGGCGGCTGAGGACAAGGATGGCCCGGCGCGGTGGCGTCCCGAATCCCGGACCACGGTGCGGGCGGTCGGGGAGGTCGCCACCGCAATGCCCCCGTGGGAGGGGTGGCGAAAGGGATGCCCTGGAAGATCCGGCCGCCTCCGGGGCCGACCGCGCCGCGCACCGCACCGGCCGCGGTCCGGACGACCAGGGGGTCATGGTCGGCAACAGCAAAGACGTCTGCGGGCGCCGTGATCGGCAGCAGCAACGCCGCAAGGGCGGTCATGGCGCGGGTCGCGGTGCGGCGCGCGCTGGGTAATCTCATCTGATTCCTCCGTGGATGCCCCCGCCTTCAGGCGGGGGAGGAAACGGACTTCTGCGGAGCAGGGCAAGGAGCTGCGATTCGCCGCCAGCGCGGATCGCAGTGCCATAACCCGCAGGTTTGGTCTTCACGTGCGGCCGCACTAGTTCGTGAGCGTGACCACGAAGTGCGCCAAGCGGGCGTTCAAGTACCGCTTCCATCGGCACGATGCGCAGGCTGCCGGGTGGTCGGTATCACTGCGCGCGTTCGTAGGCGCCGATGTCACAGGCCGCGCCCTGAGGGCGGGGGACGCCGCGCTGGTCGGTGGCCGGGCAGAGGGCAGCCGCGTCCAGGGCGGGGCTGCCCGGCAGCAGCGCATGGGTGTCGGTGGGGCCGCCGTTGTCGGCGAGAGGTCCGAGCAGCGCGGTACGGCTGGGCAGGTCACCCCCGGCGGTCAGATGACAGCTGCCGTCGCCGTCAATGTTGTGGCCGAGAGACTCGATGACGGCGAAGGCCTTCTCGCAGTCACCGGGCGTGCCGCCGCCGGTGTTTCCGGCCACGATCGAGTTGCGCAGGACCAGTCGTCCCAGCGGCAGGTCGATGACGTCGGGGATGGGTGAGGGCAGACTGTCCAGGTAGGCGGGGGCAATGTTGATCCCGCCACCGCGGGGTGAACTGTTACCGGTGACGGTTGAGTTGAGGATCGTCACAGTCCCCAGGCCGCGGATGTCCACACCTCCGCCGTAGCCGCCCAGGCTTCCGGGACGATCGCCCGGATCCGTCACGCGGTTGTCCGCGATCGTCGAGTTGACCACTGTGCCGCTGTCGTCGAACCTGACCCCTCCGGCCTCCCCCGCGGTGTTCCCACTGACGGTGCTGTCCACCAGATCCAGGTGGGAGTCCGGGATGTTGAAGATACCGCCGCCGTAGCCGGCGGTGTTTCCGGTCACGGCAACACGCCGCAGCGTCATGTTCCCGGCGTTGGCGATGCCGCCGCCACCGGTGTCGGTGATGGGCACCTCGTGCTGCTTGGCGGCTCCCCCTGTGATCGTCAGATCGGACAGCTCGGTGTCGGCCCGCATGCGGAAGACCCGGTCGATGCGGTCGGCGTCGATGACGGTGGCACGGGTACCGGCGCCCCGGATCGTGGTGGGTTCGTTGATGTTCAAGTCCCCCGTTTTGGGGTCCGGATGGGACCCGAGGAGGAACAGCGGGTTGGGCGGGATGGTGAGGCGGTATCGGCCGGCGGGCAGGACGATGGTGCTGCCGGGCCGGGCATTGGCTTCCATGACCGCAGCACGCAGACTGCACTGGCCCGCCGTCGTGCGGCACACACCGTCCGACGGATCGGCGTCCACCGCGTCGGACGTGGCGTCGACGGTGAACTGCGTGGGACCGGCGTCCGCGGCCGAAGCGGGCACGGGGGCGGAGGCGGTCAGGCCTGTCGCCAGAGCGAGAAGGACTGCGGCGAGGGCAGAGGCGGTTCGGTCTCTCATCAGGGGAACTCCTGTCCACGTAGAGGCGCTTGCTCGTGCTCCGGTCGGCGCAGGCTGTGGGCGTTCCACGACCGCTCGGGTCGGTCCGAGGCCGTGCTGGGCCACGGGATGAGCTGAGAGAGGAGAAGGGACGTACGCGGCGGACGCCTCCGAATGGCGGAGGGAGGAGCGCACGGTTCCCGCATGCGGGATGACACGGTCGGCACCAACCCGCTGTAGCGAGCGTTCCATTCAGAGGGTGCACCTGTCCAGAGAGCTGACAGCAAACCCTGGCGCCCAGGGTCGTCCCCGGCCGGCACGAGACGTGAAACACTTCTCGAACTCGCCTGCTCGATCATCTGCCTCCGACGACTCCGGAAGGCATTCTGAATGATCAAGAAGCGGACGGATGGTGTTCGAGGCGGGCCATGAGGGAGTTCTTCGTGTCGGGCCAGTCAGGGCCGGTGATGCTGTAGAGCGCGGAGTCACGGATCCAACCGTCGCGCATGACCATGTGCTGGCGCAGGACCCCCTCATGGGTGGCACCGAGGCGGGTGATCGCGGCCCGCGAGGTGCTGTTTCGGACGTCGGTGAGGAACTCGACGCGATTCATCCCGAGCGTCTCGAACGCGTGGCTGAGCATCAGCAGCTTGGCCTCGGTGTTGACAGCCGTACGCTGCCAGGATCGGCCGAGGAAGGTGAAGCCAATCTCCAGCCTACGATTCGGCAGGTCAACCGCCATGAACCGGGTCGATCCGGCGATGCGCTCCGTGGCCAGGTCGATGGTCGCGAACGCGAGCTGGCTGCCGACGGAATGAGCGGCGAGCGCGTCGTCGATGAATGCACCCACGTCGCGGGGATGGGGGACGAGCGTCACCTGCAGTTTCCACAACTCGCCGTCTCGGACAGCCTCGCACAGGCCATCGTGGTGCCTGTGTGTGAGCGGTTCCAGTCGTACGTGTGTGCCCGCCAGCGCTATGGCTTCCAGTTCCATGCCCTGCCCCCAGTGATCACCCGCACTGGGACGTTACCGGCGTGGGCGGACTGAGCGCCGCGTCGACCAGTATGCGGGCACAATGCGCGAGCGAGCATGCCTCAAACGGATCACGGTTCAACCGGTGTCGGCCACCGCCTCGGCCACGCGCTCGCAATCTCAACCGCGCAACAGCGCCCAGCCGCAACTCCACCGGTCCCCCGCCCACCTCAGGGAATCTGTTGGCGCGCTTCCTGGTCCACAGAGCCACCTCGTCCGACGCTGACATTTTGGAACGGTCAGCAAAGGACGGGGCTTGCGCTCAAGATGTTCGGTCAGATTCGACTTCGCCGAGCCGCCCCGGTCGAAGGTCAAGGGCTCGGCGAAGTCGACGCCGAAAGTCTCGAACCAGCGGCTCAGCGCCCCGGCGTCGATTCCGACGATGTCCGCTCATTGCCTGAACGGGAGCGCGTCACCGAGGAGTTGGCCGCCGTCGATCACCATGGTCTCGCCGGTGATCCAACTCGCGGCGTCCGAGACGAGAAAGGCGACCGCCGAGGCGATATCGGCAGGCTCTCCTATGCGCCCGAGCGCCGTCGATACGGACACGGCCTGCTCGTGCTCCTTCCACAGAGCCTCGGCCAGTTTCGTGCGCACCACACCTGGTGCCACGGCGTTGACGCGAATCTTCGGCGAGAGCTCCAGGGCCAGTTGCTTCGTCAGATGGATCAGTGCGGCCTTCGACGCGTTGTACAGCCCGATGTTGGCTTCGAAGGCCATGCCGCCGACCGACGCGGTGTTGACGACCGCGCCGCCGTGCTCGCCCATCCAGGCCCGGGTGGCCAGCCCCGTCCACAGGATGGGAGCCCACAGGTTTACGTCGAAGGTCTTGGCGAACCGGCCGTGATCCTGATCGATGACGGGCCCGAAGGCCGGGTTGGTCCCCGCGTTGTTGACGAGGATGTCCAGGCTTCCGAAGCGCTGGAGCGTCAGATCGACACAGCGCCGGGCCGCTTCTTCGTCGACCGCGTGCGCGGCGACGCCGAGCGCCGTGCCCCTGACCTTGGCCGCGGCGGCGTCAGCTGCCTCCTGGGACCGGGAGGTGAGGACGACGTTTCCGCCGGCCGCGGCGATGGCCTGGGCGATCGCCAGCCCGATTCCGCGCGAGGCGCCGGTGACGACGGCGGTGCGACCGGTGAGATCGAGTCCTGTCATCTCAGCTCACCGCTGCCTTGTGGCCGCCGCGGGTGCCCGTGTTGTTCGCCGCCGCGGTGTCCGCGCTGCGGTACTGCCGCAGTTCGTGTCGGGCGATGGCCCGCTTGTGGACCTCGTCGGGGCCGTCCGCCAGCCGTAGCGTCCGCAGTTGGGCGTACATCATCGCCAACGGGAAGTCCTCGGTCACTCCTGCTGCTCCATGCACCTGGATCGCGCGGTCGATGATCTTCAACGCGATGTTCGGAGCGGCCACCTTGATGGCCGCGATCTCGGTGCGCGCTTCCTTGTTCCCGACCGTGTCCATCAGATAGGCGGCCTTGAGCGTGAGCAGGCGGATCATCTCGATGTCGATGCGCGCTTCCGCAATCCAGTCCTGGATGTTGGACCGTTCGGCAACCGGACTACCGAAGGTCACCCGCGACTGCGCGCGCCGGCACATCAGCTCCAGCGCCCGCTCGGCTGCGCCGATGGCCCGCATGCAGTGGTGGATACGACCGGGACCGAGCCGGGCCTGGCTGATCGCGAAACCCTCACCCTCACCCTTGAGGACGTCCTTGGCCGGCACCCGGACGTCGGTGAAGTCGATCTCGGCGTGCCCCTCACGGTCCTGGTAGCCGAATACCGGCAGGCCGCGCATCACCGTGATCCCGGGGGCGTCGATCGGGACGACCATCATCGACTGCTGCTGGTGCGGAGCGGCGGTTGGGTCCGTCTTCCCCATGACGATGAGCACTTTGCAGTTGCGGTGCAGGGCGTTGGACGCGAACCACTTGCGGCCGTTGAGCACGTACTGGTCGCCGTCGCGCTCCATCCGCAGCTCGATGTTGGTGGCGTCGGAGCTGGCGACACGCGGCTCGGTCATCGCGAAGGCCGAGGCCATGGTCCCGTCGAGCAGGGGCTTGAGGTACTTCTCCTTGTGCTCGTCGCTGCCGAACAGCGTGAGCACCTCCATGTTGCCGGTGTCGGGAGCGTTGCAGTTGCATGCCTCGGGGGCGATGTGGCTGCGCCCCATGATCTCCGCCAGCGGCGCGTACTCGAGGTTGGTCAGTCCGGGGCCCCACTCCGGGTGCGGGTGGAAGAGGTTCCACAGTCCGCGCCCCCGCGCCTCCGCCTTGAGTTCCTCGATGATCGGCGGGTGGAAGTGCGGGTCGCCCGACGCGCTCATCTGCTCGTGGTACACCGCCTCGGCGGGGTAGATGTGCGAATCCATGAACTCGAGCAGATCTGCCTGGTATTTCTTGGCGCGCTCCGACATATCGAACAGAGACATCTGAACTCCTGACGGGTAGGGAGGGAAAGTTCGGCGGGCGCACTTGTCGAGGTGACTGGCCACGCCTTCGACGACATCGGACCCGAGGAAGGCCCGGAGCATGAAACCGAGTTGCAGGTCGGCTCCGGCACGGAATCCGCCTCGCTCGGCGCGCCGGTCATGCCTGCGCCAGAAGGGAGCTCTGGTATCGGCGCATCCCGCGCAGCCACCGGTCGTAGTCCGAGCCCTTTTGCCGGTACATCTCAAGAACGTCTTCGTGCGGCAGGATCAGGAAGCGCTCGTCCTCGATCGCGGCCAGGACGGCGTCGGCGACTTCGGCCGGCTCCAGGACGTCACCCGCGGACGTGACGGCTCGCGTCGCGGCTGTTCCCAGCGGGTCCCCGGAGTCCTCCCCGGAGAACAGCAGCTTGGTGTTCACCCCCATCGGGCACAGACAGCTGACGTGGACCCCGCGATCGCCGTAGGTGACACTCAGCCATTCGGCGAAGGCGACGGCCGCGTGCTTGGTGACGGCGTACGTGGCGGAGCCGATCTGGGTGAGCAGCCCGGCCGCCGAGGCGGTGCTGACGAAGTAGCCCTCGCCGCGCTCGAGCCAACGCGGCACCAGCAGCCTCGCCGCACGGATGTGGGCTCGCAGGTTCGCGTCGAACGAGAGGTCCCAGTCCTGCTCGCTCGCGTCGAGGCCGAGCGCTCCGGCGATGCCCGCGTTCGCGAAGTAGAGGTCGACCGGACCGAACGCGGCCTCCGCCAGGGCGACCAACTCCTGGATCTGGGCGGTGTCCGACACGTCCGCGGCGGCGCTGACGGTGTTTCCCGGATGATGGGCGTTGACCCTCTGCGACACCGCCTGCGCGCTGTCCGCGTCGAGGTCCGCGACGACGACCCGGGCACCTTCGCGAGCGAGTCGTGCGACCAGCGCGCTGCCGATGCCGCCGCCACCTCCGGTGACGATGGCGACTCTTTGTGCAACGTTCACAGCGAACCCTCTCCGTGGCGTGGCGTGCGGTGCCGGGGCATGGATCCCGAGATGGCGTGACCGTGCTCTTCCCTACCCTGTATAGTTGAATCTGACGTCAAGTTCAACAGGTGGGCGTGACACTATGCGGAGCAGGCCGCCCGGCCCCCAAGGGCGTGCGGCCAGAATGGATCGTCAAAGAGCTCGGCCCACGGCATCGCCCATGCGCCTGGCGTGATCGTCATGTCCGTATGGAGACGAGCAGCAGAGAAGCCCCCGGCGGTACCGGGCGATGAGGCAGGCGGTACAAGCCGCCGGATCAGCGGTGGCCGGGGAACCGCAGGGCGTTCGCCCAGAGCCGGGTGACCGTGGACACGAGTTCCTCGAAGTCCACCGGTGTACCTGCTTCGTGCCGTGCGCCGAGCACGAAGGCGTTGTAGGCCATGACGCTGACCATGCCCGACAGCGCGCGGGAAGCCATCATCGGATCGACCTCACGGTCTGCGACACCCCGCGCCTGCAGGTCGGCGATGCCGCGGGCATTGCGACGGATGAACGCGTCAGCGCGCCGGCTTCGGAACTCCCGGAACTCCGGCTCCACTTGTGCGACCTGCTCAAGCAGGGACATCAGCTGCGCATTCCGTTTGTATGCCTCGAGATACGCGCGATTGCTCGCCTCGAGTACCGCATAGGGATCGTCGGCACCCTGCACCCGGCCCATGCCGGGGTGCATCATGTCCTCCTGCGCCTCCAGGAGGACGGCGGCCAGCACCTCTTCCTTGTTGGCGAAGTAGGTGTAAAAGGATCCCGCCGCGCACTGAGCTTCTTTGGTGATGTCGGTCAGGCGGGTGTCGAGGTAGCCGTCCCGTTCGAACACCGTCCGCGCGGCCTTCACCAAAGCGGCCCGCGTCCGCGCTCCGCGCTTCGTCGTGGGCAGCTCGCGAAGGTGCGAGAGGGGCGCCATGGGCGGCGCCTTCTCGCCGTCGGGCTCCTCGGGCGCAGTGGTGTCCATCCCGGAAACTGTACTTGAATCCGACGCCATAGTCATAAATCCGGCCAGCGGGCCGAGCTCCTGGTGGGTGACGTCGAGCAAAGGCCTACGGGGATCAGCGGAGGGCAACGTCGGCGGGCGCCGTGTCGCGGGTCAGAGCGGTACGGTCGATGGACCGCTTCAGGATCTTCCCGGTCGGGCCCTTGGGCAGCGCGTCGACGAACCGGACGATGCGCGGGATCTTGTAGGCGGACAGCCGCTCTCGTGCCCAGCTCGACACCTCGGCGGCACCGAGCTCCGAACCGGGCCGGGCAGCAATGAGCGCGGCGACCTCCTCGCCGTAGTGCTCGTCGGGGACGCCGATCACGGCTGCCTCGACGATGTCCGGATGCTCGTAGAGAACTTCCTCGACCTCACCGGGGTAGACGTTGTAACCGCCGCGGATGATCAGGTCCTTGATACGGTCGACGATGCGCAGGTCACCGTCCGTGTCGGTTTCGCCGAGGTCGCCCGTCCGGAACCAGCCGTCGGACGAGACTGCCGCAGCGGTGTCCGCGGGGCGGTTCCAGTAACCGCGCATCACCGTGGGTCCCTTGATGTGGACCTCGCCGACGGTACCCGGCGGGCACTCCTTGCCGTCGTCATCACGCACCTGCACCTGCAGCCGCGGGACTGCCCTGCCGGTGTACCCGGTCTTACCGCCGCGGTCGATGTCGTTGAAGGTGCCGAACGCGGTGGTCTCGGTGAGCCCATACCCTTCGAGGATCGTGCATCCGAAGCGGGCCTCGAAGGCTCGGGCGATCTCCCCGGGCAGCGACGCGCCGCCGGAGACGGCGACACGGAGCCCGGCGAAGTCAGTCGGGTTCGCATCACCCGCCGCATGCAGCAGCGCGTTCCACATGGTCGGCACGCCGGCCATGATGGTGAGCCGGTCGCGGCGCAGCATGTCCAGCATCGACGCCGGGTCGAATCGGGCCAGCAGCGACATCGAGCCGCCCACGGTCAGGGTCGCCATCAGGACCGACGCCTGGCCGAACACGTGGAACAGCGGGAGTCCGGTGCCGGTACGGTCGACGCTCGAGGCGCGGCTGCACTCGGCGCCGATCTCCCCGGCGGACAAGAGGTTGCCGACAGTGAGTTGGGCCCCCTTCGGCCGCCCTGTGGTGCCGGAGGTGTACAAGATGGCCGCGGTCTCGTCGCGGTCCCGGCTGACGACATGGACAGGGGTTGCACCGGTGACCGAGGCGCCCGGGAACAGCATCCGGAAGGGCACCTTGAGCGCCGCGGCCGCGTCCGCGACGGCGGAGCCGAGGGCGTGCCATGCGATCGCCGATGAGCACCCGGCGTCGCCGAGAACGTACTCGACCTCGGCCCTGGTGGACATCGTGTTCACCGGCACCACGACACAGCCCGCGACCTGAATCCCGAGGTAAGCCACCACGAACTCGGGCACCGACGGCGCTGCGAGCAGCACCCGGTCCCCGGGGGACAGGCCCTCTGCGGCCAAGGCGCCGGCGTACCGTACGCTCGCGTCGCGCAGCTGACGGTAGGTCCACTGATCCGCGTCACCACGCAGCGCGATGTTGTCGGGGGTGGCGGCCGCGTGGCGGCACACAGGATCGAAAACGCTGGTCATGGCGGTGCCTTCCGGGATGTGAGCAGGTGACGGTGTGGGTCTCGCCCTCGCCGATCAGTTGACTTGGCGCGGCCTCGACATGGTCCTCGGACGGTATGGCCGGATGACCGACCTCGCTGCCCCCGGTCGATCGATCGGTTCGGTCAGTCGATTGGTTCGGTCAGTCGATCGGACAGGCGGTGATCCCGAAGCGTTCGGCGAGTTGGCGGCGGGTGTCGGCGGCGCTGGTGTGCAGTACTCCCCCGATTCCGATCCGTGCCGCTCCGTCGAGGTTCTGCTGCAGATCGTCGATCATGACTGCCTCCTCGGGGACGATGCCCAGGCGTTCACATGCGATCGCATAAATACGCCGGGAGGGCTTGCGGATCCCGACCTCGGCGGAGATGACGACCACATCGGCAACGGCGGCGAGGTCGACGCCGTCGTAGGTTCCGGTACCGAACGAGTTGGATACGAGCGCAACAGGATGGCCGGCGGCCCGAAGTTCACCGAGCAGCGCGAGCATGTCCTGGTCAATCGATATTCCCGCTTGCATCCGGGCCGTGAGCCCCTCGGCCGGGACGTCGGCGCCGTGGACGCGGAGACGTTCGGCGAATCCTCGCTCGAAGGCTTCGGTGTCGATACGGCCGCACTCGTGGTCGGCCAGGAGGGTGCGTGATGGCTGGTCCCGGGCGAGGAGGCCCAGCGGCAGGCGCGGGTCACCACCGAGCGAGGCGCCGAAGTCGGTGAAAGCCCGCAACACACTGGAGGTGATCACACCGCCGAAGTCCACCAGGACCGCGGTTCGGGTCATTTCCACCACGTTCGCCACGGTATCCACGCCTCTCTCTCGCGGTCGGCGAACCGTCGGCCCATGCGACGGCGGCCATGTTTCGTCGGCTCTCATGTAGGGCCCCTGCTACCGCACCCCCTGCCGGTCCCTGCTGCCCGTCCCCAGCAGGGATGCTGAGCTCAGGCGACCTCGAACAGTCCGGCTGCGCCCATTCCGCCGCCGACGCACATCGAGATCACCACGTATCGGACGCCTCGGCGCTTGCCCTCGACAAGGGCATGACCCACCAGCCGGGCACCGGTCATTCCGTACGGATGACCGACCGAGATCGCGCCGCCATTGACGTTGAACCGCTCCGGGTCGATATGGAGTTCGTCACGGCAGTACAACGCCTGGGAAGCGAAGGCCTCGTTGAGTTCCCACAGGCCGATGTCGTCGATGGTGAGGTTGTGTTGCTTCAGCAGTTTCGGAATGGCGAACACCGGACCGATGCCCATCTCATCCGGCCCGCAACCGGCAACGGTCATACCCCGGTAGACGCCCAGCGGTTCCAGTCCGCGGCGCTCGGCCTCCCTCGACTCCATCAGCACCGACGCCGAAGCCCCGTCCGACAACTGCGAGGAGTTGCCCGCCGTCACGCTGGAATGCGCGCTCACCTGACCGTCGGGCAGCACCGGCGCCAACCCGGCCAGGCCTTCGAGCGTCGTCGACGCGCGGTTGCCCTCGTCCCGGGTCAGGGTGATCTCCTCGTCCCGCACTTCCCCGGACTGCTTGTCGAGAACCTTCTTGACGCTGTTGAGAGCGACGATCTCCCGGTCGAACCGGCCGGCCTCCTGCGCCGCCGCGGTGCGCTGCTGTGACACCAGCGCGAACTCGTCCTGGCGTTCCCTACTCACGCCGTAGCGTTCGGCGACGATCTCCGCCGTCTGCAGCATCGGCATGTAGATGCTCGGCTTGTGCTCGACCAGCCAGGGATCCGCCATGCGGTGGGTGTTCATGTGGTCGTTCTGCACCAAGGAGATCGACTCGACGCCGCCGCCGACTGCGATCTGCATGCCGTCCGTGACAATCTGCTTGGCGGCCGTCGCGATGGCCATAAGGCCCGACGAGCACTGCCGGTCCACCGTCATCCCCGACACGGTGTCCGGAAGTCCGGCGCGGAGAGCGGCCTGACGCGCGACGTTGCCACCGGAGGAGCCCTGCTGCACGGCGCAACCGAAGATCACATCCTCGACCTCGGCTCCCTCGAGCCCGGCGCGCTGCACCGCGTGCGAAAGGGCATGGGCGGCGAGTTCCTGCGCCTGGGTGTCGTTGAACGTGCCGCGGTAAGCCTTTCCGATAGGTGTCCGTGCCGTCGAAACGATGACCGCTTCTCTCATGTCGCCTCACTGTTTCCTGTTGGTCCGGTTCGCCCCGGAGCGTCGGATCCGGGATTCCGAGCTCCGTGAGCCGGGCACGACGGCCGGTAGGCGGTGCCGAACGCCAGCTGCAGCGCGATGAGGGCGCAATGACCGTCGCTTCCGGTGACCGATGACATGAGCCACGGCCACTGGGGTGACGGGAGTCGGCCCTCCTGATCGTTATAGTTGAATTCGACGTCATGTTCAACCACCTCGGGATGATCGGGCTAAGCATGGGATCACGGTCTGGCCCAAGGCCCCCAAGCCGCCGTCGCCGGGGTGTGCGCATGCTCGCGGCCTTGACGGCCCTCTCCGGCCCCTGCAGGATACCGACCGGCCGGTATGGTGAGGTGCCGTGCCCTGAGCATCCACGAGTGCGAGCGTGCTCTCCGCGATCGTGGCGGGTCCGCGGGAGGGCCGCTCGGTGCTGCTCCTCGGCTTCCGGCAGACTCGGGGCTGGTATTGAGACGGCCTCGCACCCTGACGGTGGTCTGGACCCCGCACGACAGCGCGTTCAACCCGGCGACCACGCAGGAGACCAGGCCGTGGGTCAACGGGCCGTACCGGTTCGAGACCCTCCCGAGCATCCGCCGAGCTGGTCACCTCGACCTTCTACAACTTCAACCCCCGCTTTCGTACGGCAGGCGGTCGACGGGGCGTGGAACGCAACGACACCACAGCAGGTGTTGGACGCTCGGTACGCCGCGGCGGGCGAAGCCCTGCGGCGGGCAGGGGTCCACGAGCTGCCCGGCTCGGACGAGGTGCTGGCGCTGACCCGCCGGGCCGCCGAGGCGGCCTGCGAACACACCCAGGGCCGCACGCTGTTCGCCGCACATGCCGCACTGCCCTGGCCGGAGCCGGTACTGGAGCTGTGGCACGCCCAGACGCTGCTCCGGGAGCTCCATGGAGACGGACACGTCGCGTGCCTGCCGAGCGAGGGCATCAGGGGATTTGAGGCCCTGGCTCTGCACGCCGCCACCGGTGATGTTCCCGTCCACTTCCTCAAGGCCAGCCGCGCACAGCACCCGGGAGCGCCTGCCCGAGCGAGGTCTCCTCGACGGCGACTGCCTCACCTCGGACGGCGTAATCCTGCACCAGCACATCGAGGACCGCACCAACCGCCTGGCCCTTCCCGCCTACGCCGACCTGGGTGACGCCGACTGCGAACGTCTCGCCGAACTCGCCAGCTCCTTCGGCCGCGCCGTCGTGGATGCCGGCCTCTGAAGCTCGGCTGACAGGGCCTCGCGCGCGATCCGCTCGAACCGGGTGGCCATTGCTTGCGGGACGGCCGTGGCCGCCAACAGCGGACACGCCTCCCACAAGGCGGCAGCCCTGACGCTGTTTCACCGCTGTGGGACGGCTTCATGTGAAGCCCGCCCCCAGGTCAGTTCCACATTCCGGTGCTGCCGGGGGCGCGGGCGGCTCCCGCGTGGGTGGTCAGCCCGGCCAGGTCCGGGAGGGTGCGCAGCACGTCGTAGCGCGTCGAGACGGAGCTTCCCGGCGCGACGGGCGCACCGTGGAGCACGGTGGCGATGTGGCTGCTGTGCGAACTGCCGTCCTTGTAGGAGGTGACGGCCGCTGCTGCAGCGCGACGACGGCGGCTGCCCCGGCATGGGCGACGAGCACCGGACGCTCCGGCCGGTGCCGGGCCCGGACGGGCGCCCGGCACCGGCCGGAGTGGAAACGGCTCTTCGACCAGCCAAGGAGCGGGGAACCACATACCTGCTGACCATCCGCCAGCCACCACGTCGCGCGCCCCTGGCTGCCCGGCGGGCCGGTGGACGGCGGTGCGGGGCCCACTGCATCCGCCCGGCAGCGGGGAGCGACCGACGCAGCTCAGCCCAGCAGCTCAGCGCTGCCGGCCGGTTCGCGCCGCACCTGTCCGTTGATGCGGTGCCGTTCGATGGACGAACGCCGGTACACCTCCTGCCGCACCCGCTGAATCTCGCCGATGGGCCGGTGTTCCTCGCGTGATCGCCACGGCGTGATCGACGTGGCGTCGGCGGCCACCAGGTTGTCATTCCCGCCGATGTCCTGGCGCGGGAGATCCACCCGGGCGACTGTCACCCAAGGGGACAGGTCCTCGGGCCACTTGACGGACGTGTTGTCCACCGGCATACGGGCCAGATCGGTGTTGAGCTGGACCTGGAGCTCGAAGGAGTGGTCTCGCTCCGCGGCCTCGGCCACCAGGGTGCGGCGGAATGCCTCATTGTCCGCGCGCACGTCCACGATCTGGTGCGTGAGGGAGGCCAGGGACGCGGCGGTCGGCACGGTACGGATCTTGGCGATGTGATCGCCGTACCGGATGGCGCCCATGCCGTTGTAGCTGTACGACAGCAGGTTCCTGCGCGGGACAGTGGTGAACGACAGCATGGCGAGCAGTTCGTCCCACAGCCAGCTTGCGGGATCGGTGAGCGTGTGCCGGCGGGTCAGGAACTCGGCCATCCAGGTCTTGCGGCGGGCTGGGTCCACGAGGGCCTCGGGCAATTCGGCAAACAAATCCTCGATCACCATGTAGTCGTAGGCCGTGTTCGCGAAGAAGACATCGTTGTTGATCAGGTTGAGGTCGAAGGTGCCGCTGTCTCGTTCGTCGTCCAGCAGCGAGGGGCCGGCAACTCCGAACAGCTTGATGCCCATTCCGCATGCCGCGCCCAGCTGGTGGTCGGGGCGGTGGTGGCCCAAGCCGTTCGAGTAGCGGACGACGGCGTCGTACGCGGTCGGCTCGGCGAAGATGCCCTGCCCGTAGAAGCCTGGATTGTCACCAACCGTGACCGTGGCCTTGAGGAGGCCATAGGTTTTTCCGTGGGCAGTGCGGACAGCGCGGCCGACGGTCTCGCGCTCGACCGAGGCGCGAGTACGACGCCCCACCTGGGCAACGACTGCTTCCATCTCCTCTTGATAGGACGGGCGTTCGATGGGCCGGTAGTCCTCGTAGCGGACGGGATTCATTGTGCCGCCTCCCTCTCGTGGTGTCTTGCCCACAGACGCTAGTACGCAATTTGATTGCGCACAATGTAACTGTGGGCAATTGCACGTTCCCGGCACCGATGGTCGGTGCTGGCTGCTCGCTCGTACCAGGTGAGTGGGATGCGCCTCAAAGCTCAGAGCTCAGAGCGGACGACGGACAGAGTTGACGCTCATGGGTCGGCAGCCGGTCCCGGGTGCCGTCGGCGGACCCACGGCGAAAGCGTTGGTCGACCGTCCAGGCTCGTAGCGTTCGAGCAGGTTCCGCCAGGCGCCCCGGTCGACAGCTCCAGTGGGATGTCGTTGACGAGCTGACGGCGCCCCCGCACCGGCCGGCCCATCCGCGCCGGACCAAGCAACGGCCCGATCACTTCCCACGCCCGGTCAGGCATCTCATGACGACGCACCACGAACAGACCGACCCAGCCGCTTTGCGGAGACGGCCTAGTACCCGCGGCCCGGGTTGAGGATGCCCTCGGGGTCGAAGGCGGCCTTGATGCCGGTCATCAGCTCCCGCTCGGTGGGACCGAGTTGTGCGTCGAGGTAGCGTGTCTTGAGCGAGCCCACGCCGTGCTCGCCGCTGATCGTGCCGCCGAGCGCGAGCGCGGCGGCCACGATGTCGTCGAACGCCGCACCGGCACGGTCGGCAGCGTCAGTGTCGGTGGCGTCGTAGACGATGGTCGGATGCAGGTTGCCGTCGGCGGCGTGGCCGAAGGTGCCGACCAGTACGCCGTGGTCGGCGGCAGTCCGCTCGATCGCGGCAAGCAATCGGGGAAGGTCCTGGACGGCGACGCCGACGTCGTCGAGCAGCGTGGTGCCCAGTCTCTCCAGCGCCGGGTACACCGTTCGTCTGGCCTGCATGAACATCTCGCCGTCCGTCGGGTCGGCGGTGTGCAGCACCTCGGTGGCGCCGCCGGCTTCAGCCAGCCTGGCACAGGTGGCGGCTTCCTGATCGGCGGACGGCCCGTCGCACTGGATGAGAAGGAGCGCCCCGGCGGACTCGTCCAACCCCATGCGTGTCAGGCGATTGACGGCGCGAATGCAGGTGCGGTCCATGAGCTCCACGGCCGCTGGGTCGGCGACCGCCGCGATCTGCAGCACGGTGTCGACTGCCTGTTGGGGTGTCGGGAACGCGGCCACTGCGGTCGCGGTGGCCATCGGGAACGGTCGCAGTCGCACGGTGGCGTCCACGATCACGGCGAGGGTGCCTTCGGAGCCGACGAGGAGCCGGGTGAGGTCGAGCCCGGTGACGTTCTTGCGGGTCGGCGGACCGGTACGGATCACGCGGCCATCGGCAAGTACGGCCGTCAGCGCGGCGACGTGGTCGGCAGTGACCCCGTACTTGGCGCAGCACATGCCGCCTGCGTTGGTCGCCAGGTTGCCGCCGATGGTGGAGATCGCCTTGCTGCCCGGGTCCGGCGGATACCACAGGCCGTGCTCGCGGGCGCGGGCGTCGAGATCGCCGGTGACCACGCCCGGCTCGACCGTTGCCGTCCGGCCGGCCACGTCAAGAGCCAGGATCCGGTCCATCGCGGCGAGCGAGAGTACGACGCAGCCGTCGATCGCATTGGCCGCGCCGGCCAACCCGGTGCCGGCCCCCCGGGTCACCACCGGCGCGCGATGGTCGCCGGCTGTGCACAGTGTGGCGATCACATCATCGGTCGAGCGAGCGCGTACCACCGCAGCCGGGCGCCCCGCGGGAGCCAACAGGCACTGGTCACGGCGGTAGGCCTCCATCGCGCCCCGGTCGGTGACCACCCGGCCCGGAAGCGCGGCGGCGAGGGCGGCGGCGACGTCCGCGGCAGCTTCGGTCATGGCGTCTCCGGTGCGTAGAAACCGCGGACGTGAGCCACGACCAGCTCGGCGGCACGGTCGGACTCGCCCGCGTCCAGCGCGTCGACGATCGCCTGGTGTTCGGCCAGCAGACGGGCGAGCACCGTGTCCCGGTCGGCCACCGCGGCGAGCGCGTCGAGCAGGTAGCCGGCGATGCAGTCGCGCAGCACGCCGAGGACGAACCCCAGCGCCTGATTACCCCCGGCGTAGGCGAGTTGCACGTGGAAGTCCACGTCAGCGGCGTGGAAGGTATGGATGTCGGTGTTTTCCACCGCTGCCGCCATGGTGACCAGGCAGGACCGAGCCGCATCGGGCACGGAGGTGGTCTGCCGTATCGCCTCCGCCTCCAGCAGCATGCGCAGCGCCACCAGGTCGCCCAGCGGGATCGCGCCGACCTGCAACGCGGTGCTCAGCGCCAGGCTGGCCGCGCCCGCCGTGCGCTCGTGGGTAACGCGCGGACGCGCGGTCGAGACGGTATCCGCGCCGCTGATCAGACCGTGCGCCTGCAACACCCTGAGCGCCTCGCGGATGGTGGACCGCCCTACGCCGAAGGACTGGGCGAGTTCGGTCTCCGTGGGCAGTTCGGTGTCGGCCGGGAATGTGCCGTCGAGGATGGCCGCCCGCAGGCGCTGAGCCACGTCCAGGCTCAGGGGCATGCGCGATACCGGCGAGATCGTCATGCGGCACACGATAGACTCTTGTCTGCTTGTCGGACAAGCAGCTATCGTGCTTCTCGCTGTGCCTCAGAACACAGAAGGCCACTACCTACCTCAAAGAGGCGGAAGTCAGGTGTCGCGATGACCGACCAGCTCGAGCTCGACCCGGCCAAGACCGCAATCGTGCTCATCGAGTACCAGAACGAGTTCACCAGCGACGGCGGCGTGCTGCACGAGGCGGTCGCCGACGTCATGAAGCGCACCGACATGCTTGCCAACACCGTCGCCGTGGTCGACACCGCCCGGGGAGCCGGAGTGTCGATCATGCATGCGCCCATCACGTTCGCGGAAGGCTACGGCGAGCTGACCCGACACCCGTACGGCATCCTCAAAGGCGTCGTCGACGGGAAGGCGTTTGTCAAGGGCACGTGGGGCGCGGCCATCGTCGACGAGCTCACTCCGGCGAACGGGGACATCGTCATCGAGGGCAAGCGCGGGCTCGACACCTTCGCCAGCACCAACCTCGATTTCATCCTGCGCAGCAAGGGCATCGACACCATCATCCTCGGCGGATTCCTCACCAACTGCTGCGTGGAGTCGACCATGCGCACCGGTTACGAGCACGGCTTCCGGGTGATCACCCTGACCGACTGCGTCGCCGCCACCTCGCAGGAGGAGCACGACAACGCCATCTCCTACGACTTCCCGATGTTCTCGCTGCCGATGACCGCTGCCGACGTCATCGCCGCCCTGTAGTCCCGCCGTCGGCGCCCCTGGTGCCCCGGCAGTTGACATCGCCTGGAGCCAACGGCGTGAGACCCACCTGCGGCCCCGCTCCAGGCGGTGACCGACCATTTTCCGGGCATGTGAGGCGAAGAGGGCGGTGGAAGGGTCACCGCAAGGTGATCAACGGGATTCTCATCTGTCGGTGGACCGTGTCCCGCTGCGGGATCCGCCACGAGCGTTCGGAAAGTGGAACCGCGCGCCAGCAGGGCTGCGCAGCCTCGCCGGCCACTACCAGGCGGCCATCGCGGACCGGCCAGCAGCCCTTCCCGATGGCCCACCCTTGTGCGCCCCCTCACGGACCCAGGCGACGGGAGCCACCACGGGCATGGGCGCCAAGGCGTTCCTCGACCAGCGCATCCGGCTGGAGGCCACAAGACTGCTCGCCCACACCGACCTGCCGGCCAGCGGTTGCGCCCGACGCCTCGGCTTCCGGGATGCCCGCACCTTCACCAACGCGGCTC
This sequence comes from Streptomyces herbicida, assembly GCF_032656585.1. Classification (NCBI taxonomy): domain Bacteria; kingdom Bacillati; phylum Actinomycetota; class Actinomycetes; order Kitasatosporales; family Streptomycetaceae; genus Streptomyces; species Streptomyces herbicida. The sequence goes on along the minus strand of NZ_JAUYWJ010000013.1, from coordinate 171,890 downwards.
CTGACCGCGAACCCAGCATCGGGTGGACCGCCACGGCCGGCCCGATGCTGCATGCGGCCGCGGCGGCGACGGTGACGAAGCAGCCCGTGGCTGGTACCCCCTCCTGTGCCCCGTATCGCGGGCCCGGAGGACCGGCAGTGCGGCGCCGAGCCAATCCGGGCGCGCCCGGACCCCGGCGTCGGCCGGCCCCTCAGGCCCGGCGGAACTCCACCACCACCGGACCGGCCAGTCCTGTGACCCGCGGCACCCGCGCGACCAGGCCCAGCAGCTCCTTCCGCTCGGTCCCTGACGGCAGCCCGAAACCGCTCAGCCACTCCTCGGGACGCCCGGCCTCTGTGGAGAGCGTGAGCGCATAGACGTAGCGGCCGGGGGTTCGGGGAGCGAAGGTCAGCAAGGGCAGCGGGCGGGCCCCGGCCGTGGGGTCGAAGGATTCCCCAGGCGTCAGTCGGCGCAGGTCGCCCGTCCGCGGCGGCCCGACGAGCGGATCCTCGCCCGGCCCGGGCCCGAGCGACGGTCCGCCCGCTACCGGCGAGGGTGACGGACGGCAGGTAGTGCGGATACCGCAGTCCGGCCTCAGACCCGTCGAGCACCCCCGCGATCCACACCTCCCGTGCGCCCGTATTCCGCACCTCCACCTGTATCGGAGCGGGACGGCCGACGGGCTGCGGACCCTCCGGCCCGTACAGGACGAGATCGAGCACGACGGGCTCCTTCCGCCCTGTCCCACAGCTCTGCACGCGGTGCTGTCACAAGCAGCGGACCGGCACCGGCGTGCGTAGGCTGCCCACGGGCGGACGACGTCCGTGAGCAGCCCGCGCCCGTGGCTCAGCCCGCGCCGAAGTCGGCCATGAGCTGGGCCTTGGTGGAGTCGGCCTGCGCGCGCACGGCCTCCACGACATGCGGCTTGAACGCCGGGGTGTCGAAGTGCCGCACCAGGCGGTCGAGGGTGGAGCCGGCTTCCTCCAGGTCACCCTGGCGGGCATACGCGCGCGCCAGCCGCCGGGTGGCCAGACTCAGGGTGAGGTTGTCGACGCCCTTGGGTGAGAAGAAGGACAAGGTTCTCAACCGCGAGGGTCAGACCTTCCGGTTCCCCGGCTACTCGTTCCTCAAGAAGGTTGTCATCAAGCCCCTTTGACGGCCAACGGCGCCGGCTTGCGGTCTCCGATCCCTCGGCGCGGTCGTGAAAAAGCGGCGATCGCGCCGAGTACCGCCCACGCACCGTCCGCCATCGATGTTCATCCTGCCGGAACACCTCGCTCGCCCGGACCAAGCTCCGTGTCCCCGACAACATCCACTGGGCCGTATCGCCCTGCCCTGCTTTGGAGAGAACCATGTCAGTCCCCGGTACCTGACGGCGATCCTGGTCGGCACTGTGGCGTCCACCGGACTGCTTGCCGTGCCCGCGTCGGCGACCCCCGGCCCTGCCTCCCTGCGGTCGGAAGTGATCAAGCAGACCAACGCCGAACGCACCAAGGCCGGTTGCCCGGCTCTCACGAGCAACCCCGCACTCACCACAGCCGTCCAGAACCACACCGTCGACATGGCGAACCACAACTTCGTCGGGCACACCGGCTCCGACGGCAGCAGTCCGGTGGACATGGTCCAGGCGGCGGGCTACACCGGCTGGAGTGCACTGGCCGAGAACGTCGCCGCCGGGCAGACCACCGCCGCCGACGTGGTCAAGGCCTGGATGGATTCCCCGGGCCACCGGGCGAACATCCTCAACTGCTCGCTCGAGCACATAGGCATCGGCTACGTGACGAAGCCCGACACCGGCTACGGCACCTTCTGGACACAGGACTTCGGCGCGAAGTTCTGAACCGACTCCGCGGCCCTCTTTCCCCCGGGGGCCGCAGGCCGTGTGGCGGAGCCCGCTGCGCGCATCAGACAATTCGACCCGCCCGGCGCGTCCGCCGGACCCTGGTAGAGAGATCCGCAAGGACTCGCTCCTCGAGGAAATCGGCCACCCGGGCGAGCACCGCCCAACGGGTGCCGGTCCGGGACCCACGGACAGCACGGCGATCAAGTCGGTTGAACGGCGATCAGGCAGGTGTCGTCATCGGTGTCGGCGATGTCGCAGGACAGCAGATGGTCCAGATAGTCCTCCAGGTTGTCCACCGGGCGGCTGGCGGCGGCCAGGAGCTGTTCGAGGGCTTGGTCCATGCTGCTGTCGCGGCGCTCGATGAGGCCGTCGGTGTACATCAGCAAGATGTCCTGTGGCTGCACCTCGTGCCGGGTCTCCTCGTACAAAGCGGTCTCAACAGCGCCCAGCAGCACGCCGTCCGGCGGCTCGAGTGCTTGCGCCTTCCCACGGCTGACGAGGATCGGAGGTACGTGTCCTGCATTGGCCCAGCGCAGGGAGCGGGCGGCGGGATCGAACAGGCCGCAGACGACAGTCGCGGTGACCTGCTCGGTGAGGCAGCAGGCGACGCTGTTCAGCCAGGAGAGCAGCCGAGCCGGCCCCGCACCGGTGATGGCCAGGCCCCGCAGGGCGTTGCGCAGGACGACCATGCCCGTCGCGGCAGAAATGCCGTGGCCGGCGATGTCACCAACCGTGAGCAGCACCCGGCCATCGGGCAGGACGACGGCGTCGTACCAGTCTCCGCCGACCCGCTGGTCCTCCTCCGCCGGACGGTAGCGCACGGCGACCCGCAGCCCCGCCCCGTACACCGGGTGTTCGGTGGGGGGCATGATCGCCCGCTGCAGTTGCCGGGCCAGGCGATGACGCTCCGCGGCCTGCTGCTCGGCACCAGCCAGCCGGTCCCGGGTGGCGGCCAGCGCGACCTCGGTCCAGCGGTGGGGAGAGATGTCCTGGTAGACGCCGCGTACTGCGACCAGGAGCCCGGAGGCGTCGCAGAGAGGTTCGGCGACCACCCGCAGGTGGCGGACCACCCCGTCGGTGCGCCGCAGCCGGAAGGTGATCGTGCTCTCCTCCCGCTGGTGCAGCACGGTGCGCAGGAAGCGCCCCACAGGTCCGGTGTCGTCGGGGTGCGCATGTTCCGAGAGCTGGTGCAGCGGAATGGGGGCCGCGCCGTGTGGCAGCCCGTACAGGGTGGATAGCTGCTCGGTCCAGGTGATCTCACCGGTGGCCAGGTTCTCCTCAAAGACGCCGATCTGGCTGAGCCGCTGAGCGTGCGTCAGCAGGTCGGCCAGCCGGGCGTCGCCCTCCGGGAACCGCCAGCTGAGCAGCACCACATCGCCGAAACGGGCCAGCCCCACGGCAGCGGCCACGACCGGTGGCGCCGGGCTGCCCGGGAACCTGAGCACCATGCTCCGACTGCGATACGTGGCCCCGGTGCTGTGCACTTGCTTGATCCGTTCTAGCAGCCCGCCGTCCCCAGCAAACAGCGGATACGCCTGCAGCAGCGGCAGCCCGGTCAGCTCGCCACGGGGACGACCGGCCGGGTCCGTGAAGCGCTCGTTGGTGTGCTCGATCATGAAGTCGGTGATCCGGCCATCGCGGTCCCGAAGCGGCCGCAGCAGGGCGGCAGAGTCCAGCAGGCCGTCGACCAGTCCGACGAGCCAGGCGGCGGCTCCGCCGGGCGGCCCGCCCGACCCCACAGCCTGGGCGGACAGTGACAGGACGCACAGCTGGGCCAGGGCGTCCAGTTGCCGCTGGAGGGCGAGCGCGGGCTGGGGACCGGGCCAGTGGACCTCCAGGACAGCGACCCGCTGACCGGCGCCTTGAGCAGGCACGACGGCCCGTATGCCGCTGCTGCCAGCGCCGATGGTGGGCGGCAGCACATCGCCGGGCTCGCTGATCCACACGGTTCGGTCCTCGGTGATGGCCTGCTGGGCCGGGGTGCCGAGCCCGGGCGGGACATAGCGCCAGCGAGCGGCTTCGGCGGGGCCGAACCCCGCCTCTCCGGCCAGCGTGAGGGAGCCGTCGGGGGCGGCCGACCACACGGCGGCGGCGGTGGCGCCCCATGGCCGCAGGGCCCGGTCGAGAAGGGCCCGGGCGAGGGCCTGGGTGTCGTCACCGGCCAGGAGGGCGGCGGACTCCGCCGTACGCAGCCGCAGGGCAGCCCCTGCGTCCTGCGGACCCACCGCTCCCTCTGCCGTCCGGCTCGTGCCGGGGGTGGCCGACGTGGAGCGGGCTTCGGCGACCGCGCAGGCGGTGGCGTCCGAGGCGGCCTGGTTGACGATGTCAGCGGCCAGCTCGGGCAGAGCCATCCGGGCGTCGGAGGCGAGCCTTTGCAGCTGCTGTGCGGCTTCACCGGGAGCGCAGTTCAGCCGTTCCACCAAGATGCCCTGGGCGAGGGCCACCAGAACCCGGGCCTCACGGTCCTCCCGCAGGGCGCGCATCTCGGTGCTCAGCCGGTCGACGGTGGCCGCCAGCCCAGCCACTCCGGCCTCACTGCGCCGTGCAGGACGCACGCCGGGTTCGGCAGGGGGCCGCTGCCGCATGGGCTCGCGCTGCTCCTCCACCATGGGGTGCTCCTCGGCCCGGGGATCCAGCGGGCGACTGCTCGCCTGGTACCCACCCCCAGCACATCACACGTCGAGCCAGCGGCGCATGCAGTCAACCAACTGCTGCGCGTCGACGGGCTTGGGCACGTAATCGTCGGCCCCGGCGGCCAGGCACTTCTCCCGGTCACCGGACATGGCCTTGGCGGTGACCGCGATGATCGGCACCCGGCGATGCCCGGGCATGGCCCGGATCGCCGCGGTGGCGGCGTAACCGTCCATCTCCGGCATCATCACGTCCATCAGAACCAGGTCGATATCCTCATCGGCCAGTGTCTGAATGCCTGCACGGCCGTTCTCGGCGTGCAGGACGCGCATGCCGTGCAACTCCAGGATGCCGGTGAGGGCGAAGACGTTCCGGGCATCGTCATCGACGATCAGTACGGTGCGGTCGGCCAGCGGATCGGACTCCCGCGGTGCGGACTCCGGCCCGGTCACCGGGACGTGGACCATTGGCAGGGCCTCGCCGGAGCGCTCGCCGGTCAGGTGCAGCACGATGCGTTCGCGCAGCTCGTCCAGGCTGGTGAGCACTTCGAGCGGCTGGGCGCCGGCCTGGGCCCTGAGCCGACGCTTCTCCTCGGCCGAGGGCGCCGGGTGGCTGCAGTACACCAGGACCGGCACGTGGCCCAGGGCCGGGTCGGCGTCGAGGAGCTCCAGTAGTTCGCCTGCTCCATCGCGCCACAGGCCGTAGTCCACTACCGCGCAGTCGTGGGGCCGGTCGGCCAGTGTGGCCGCCGCCTCCCCGGCATCCGGGACGGTACCCACTCGGACGGGCACAGGGCCCCCGGGCAGATCGGCGACGGCGCTTTCGGTCAGCAGGGACAGCAGCCCTCGCGGCTTGGCCTCGACGACCAGCACTCGGCGTTGCGCGGCTGGCACGCCGTGGGTGTCCGGGGCGAGGTCGGCTTCGCCGGGGCGTCCCAGGCTGGGTGCCGTGCCCCGGCCTTCGCGCGACTCGGCGCCGGGCACGGCGACCGCGGGGGGTGGGGCGGCCGCCGGTGGGGCCGCGGTGTCCTGGACAGCGGGGTGCACAGTCGGCAGGTACAGGGTGAAGCAGCTGCCCTCGCCCTGGGTGCTCCGGGCGTGGATGGACCCGCCGAGCAGGTAGGCGATCTCGCGGCAGATGGACAGGCCCAGGCCCGTTCCTCCGTATCTGCGGCTGGTCGTGCCATCGGCCTGCTGGAAGGCACCGAAGATGGTCTCCAGATGCTGGTCCGAGATGCCGATGCCGGTATCGCTGACCCGGAAGGCCAGGGCCGGGCTGCCGCGGCGGACGAAGTCCGGCACGTCGGCGGCGGCCGTGTCGACGGCCTCGATCCGCAGCGTGACATGGCCTGCCTCGGTGAACTTCACAGCGTTGGAGAGCAGGTTGCGTAGCACCTGGCGCAGCCGGGACTCGTCGGTGACCAGGTCGGACGGGACTCCGGCGGCAGTGACGACGCGGAACTCCAGCCCTTTCTGTGAGGTCAAGGGGCGGAAGGCGGCCTCGAGGTAGTCCAGCAGCTGACGCAGCCGGAAGCGCTCGGGGCTGATGTCCATTTTCCCCGCCTCGACCTTGGACAGGTCGAGGATGTCGTTGATCAGCTGGAGCAGGTCGGAGCCGGCGGAGTGGATGACTTCCGCGTACTCCACCTGCTTCGGGGTGAGGTTGCGGTTGGGGTTCTGGGCCAGCAGCTGGGCCAGGATGAGCAGGCTGTTGAGTGGGGTCCTTAGCTCGTGGCTCATGTTGGCCAAGAACTCCGACTTGTATTTTGAGGCACGGGCGAGCTCCCGGGCCCGGGCCTCGAGCTCCTGCCGTGCCTGCTCGATCTCCAGGTTCTTCGTCTCGATGTCGCGGTTCTGGCTGGCCAGCAGCGCGGCCTTCTCCTCCAGTTCGGCGTTGGAGTGCTGCAGTTCCTCCTGACGGACCTGGAGTTCCTCCGAACGGGCCTGAAGCTCGCCCGCGAGGCGCTGGGACTCGCCCAGGAGCTCGTCGGTGCGGGCGTGGGCGATGATGGTGTTGACGTTGACGCCCACGGTCTCCATCAGCTGGTCCAGGAAGTCCCGGTGCACCGGAGTGAAACGGCCCGTGGAGGCCAGCTCGATGACGCCGAGCACCTGCTCCTCGACCATGAGGGGCAGCACGACCAGGCTCCTGGGGACCGCACCGCCGAGACCGGAGGAGATGGTGACGTAATCGGCCGGGACATCCTCCACCGCAATGGTGCGTCGACTACGGGCGGCCTGACCCACCAGCGACTCGCCGAGCCGGAACCGGGTGGGGCGGTGGGAGCCCTCGGGACGTCCGTAGGAGTCGATGAGGCACAGCTGCACACCTTCGCCGGTGTCCTCGGCGAGGAAGAAAGCGCCGTACTGGGCGGAGACCAGCGGCACCAGCTCGTCCATGATGAGACTGGCGACGGAGGCGAGATCGCGACGGCCCTGAATCAGGCCGGAGATCCGGGCCAGGTTGGTCTTGAGCCAGTCCTGCTCCTCGCTGGCCTGGGTGTTCTGGCGCAGCGATTCCACCATGGCATTGATGTTGTCCTTGAGCTCGGCAACCTCTCCGGAGGCGTGCACGGTGATGGAGCGGGTGAGGTCTCCCTCGGCTACCGCACTGGTGACCTCGGCGATTGCGCGGACCTGGAGGGTGAGATTGTCGGCCAGGTCGTTGACGTTCTCGGTGAGCCGCTTCCAGGTGCCGGACACGCCCTCCACTTCGGCCTGCCCACCGAGGCGACCCTCGCTGCCGACCTCGCGGGCCACCCGGGTCACCTCCGCGGCGAAGGAGGACAGTTGGTCGACCATGGTGTTGATAGTGGTCTTCAGTTCCAGGATCTCCCCGCGGGCGTCCACGTCTATCTTGCGGGTGAGGTCACCCTTGGCGACGGCGGTAGTGACCTGGGCGATATTGCGGACCTGGCCAGTCAGGTTGTTCGCCATGGAGTTGACGCTGTCCGTGAGGTCCTTCCAGGTACCCCCCACATGGGGCACCCTTGCCTGGCCGCCGAGGATGCCCTCGGTACCCACCTCGCTGGCCACCCGGGTCACCTCGTCGGCGAACGCGGACAGGGTGTCGACCATGGTATTGATGACCCCGGCGAGTGCGGCGATCTCCCCCTTGGCCTCGACGACGATCCGCTGGGAGAGGTCGCCCCGGGCAACGGCGGTGGCCACCTGCGCGATGCTCCGCACCTGGCCGGTGAGATTGGACGCCATGACATTGACGTTGTCGGTGAGGTCCTTCCAGGTGCCGGAGACCCCGCGAACGGTGGCCTGGCCGCCGAGGTTGCCCTCGGTGCCCACCTCGCGGGCCACCCGGGTCACCTCGTCGGCAAACGCCGACAGCTGGTCGACCATCGTGTTGAGGGTCTCCTTGAGCTCCAGGATCTCCCCGCGGGCGTCCACGGTGATCTTCTGGGAGAGGTCGCCGCAGGCCACGGCGGTGGCCACCTGCGCGATGTTCCGCACCTGAGTGGTGAGGTTCCCGGCCATCGCGTTCACCGACTCGGTGAGGTCCTTCCACGACCCCGAGACATCCGGCACGCGGGCCTGCCCGCCGAGACGGCCCTCGCTGCCGACCTCGCGGGCCACCCGTGTCACCTCGGAGGTGAACCTTGACAACTGGTCCAGCATGCCGTTGAAGACGGTGGCGATCTCGCCGAGCAGCCCGTCGGCGTCTTCGGGGATCCGGGTGCGGAAATCCCCGTCCCGGACCGCAGTGAGACCGTCGAGCAGGCGACGCAATCCGGTCTCGTCCATTTGGCAGGCCGCGCTCGTAGGTCCGTGCCGCGTGGCCGCTCCCGAAGCCTCAGCCATCTCCGCTCCTGCCGTACTGATCCTCCGAGGCCGACCGGCTGGGAAGGCTGCCTGAGGGTTGCGGTTCCTCGCCCCGCCCTGATGCTGCCTGGCGGTCGCCCCGTCGTCTCCAGTGTGCCGCTGACGAGGCATCGCGGACAGCGCACATCCGGGGTGCCACGGTGGCTCACGTGGGGGCGGCGAGCGGAAAGGCGCCGTCCTGCAGCACCGGCCCCGTCGCCAGCCCAAACCCCTTTTCCGGGGGCGGTATCTGGCTGGGTCAGGGCACCGGCGCAGGAGGGAGGTACTTTCGCACCTCTGCTGATGGGGCGGTGCGCCGTGGGGCGTACCGGGTGGCCTGGCCGGGTGTTCAGCGGGTGAGGCGGCGCGCGAGGCGCGATCCGCTGAGGTTGATGGTGGCGCCTGCGGTGTGGGCACGGATGAGGACTCCGGCGGTCCGGACGGTGATCATGGAGAGGACCATCAGGACGAATGCGGCGCCGTAGGTGGCCGGGGGTATGTGGTGCTGGATGGAGAAGGTTGCCAGCGCGTGGGTGAACCAGTGGGTCGAGCCGTAGGCGAAGCCAAGGCGTAGGACCATCGCGACTGTCCACAGTGCGGCGTACGGCCAGCCGGCGACGGTGACGAGGTGGGAGTCGGCCGGGTCTCGGTGGATCTTGATCAGCGCGATTGAAGCGAGGCCGAACAACAGGCCGACCACGAGCCCGACCGCTTCGAACAGGTGGGCCGCGTTCCCGGGCGGCATGGTGCGCAGGTATTTCAAGCCGACGCCCGCGACGATCGCGACCGGCAGCAGCAGCCGTCTGGCGTCGGGGCGCCGGGTACCGAGCTGGGTGGCAAGGATCGCGACGAACAGACCGGTGTAGAGCAGGTAGTCGCTGAGGCTCATGGTGTCCTTCCGGTGGGATCGGGCTGGCCGCCCATCTACATCTCCAAAGATGCATCCATAGAGATAGATCTGTCAAGATACATCTTGCCAGATACATACATGGAGATGTATCTTGGGGGGATGGAGATGAGCGACGTGTACCAGCTCGGCCGCCGGCTGGCCGAGATCGCCCTTGAGGACATGGGCGCCGACGAACTCGGCCTGGCGCCAGGCGAGTTCTTGGTCCTGCAAGACCTCTTCCTCAACGGCCGCAGCCCCGTCGGGGACATCGCCAAGCGCACCGGCCTGGCCCAAAGCCGCGTCTCCACCGGCGTGCGTGCCCTGGCCGGGCGCGGCTGGGCGACCACTACGGCCGACCCCAGCGACGGCCGCAAGACACTCGTCGACCTCACCGAGGCCGTACGCGCGGACGGCGAACAGCGCCGCACCGGACGGGCCGACAAAACCCTGACCGCCGCCCTGGCCGGCGCGGACGACGACGAACGGAACGCCCTGATCGCCACGCTTGCCCGCCTGCACCAGCTCCTCGTCGCAGACCAGGCCCCCCGCCGCTTTCCGGACACCCCAGCACGCCGCGCGGCCCAGTAGCCCAAAACGACCGGCTCGCCTCCGGAACGCGTCGGCAGGGCTGGGGTCAGACCCGCCTTGCGGTAGGCGAGGTGAACGGGCCGGGACGTAGAGCAGCCACTGACGTTAGGCGTTCCTGCCGGGCGTGTTCGGGAGCATTTTGGGTGTGTGGAGGCACGGGAAGTGAACCGTTTCCGGGCGACGTTGGCGTTGTTTGTCGCTGATGCGTTCGCCTCGGTGCCGCGGAACGCCCAGCACGCCAAGGGCGACTGCCACCTGCGGGGACTGATGCTGGACGGGTGCCGCACGCCGCCTTCCGCGCTCTCGGCGCCTCGGCAGCCGCTTCCTCAAGGGCGTTTATGACCTCCTTGCCGATGCACTTCCCGGCGGCTTCGTGGTGGGCACGGGCGGTGGTGGAATCCACGCTGACCAGGGACAAGTCCGTCTTCCCCAGGCGGGCGGGCTCGGAAATCACGCCGTCCAGCAGCACGGTGAAGACGCCGGCGTCCCGCCAAACCCGGAAACGGCCGTAGACCGTCGGCCACGGGCCGAACTCACGCGGCATCTCCCGCCACTGGCTGCTGGTGCGGAACCGCCAGATCACCCCCTCGAACTGCTCCCGCAGCCGCGCGGGGTACGGGCCGAACCCGCCGACCGGCAGGTAGGACTCGAAGAACTTCCACTGTCCGTCGGTGAGTTGCCTGCGCGTCACACCCAGCGTCTTACCGAATCCAGCCCCCGGACGGGAACAGAACCCGAAGAGTGAACACAACATCACACAGGCCCTAGGAGGCGGTCGCGAGCGGGCGGCGGCCTACCATGACGGCGGCCGAGCGTCGCCTCGGCATGCTGCGCCGCTTTGGCCGGGACCTACGGCTCGTGCTGTGCGAGGAGTCCGTGGAGCAGTTGGCCGATGTGGTCGGGGGCCTGGGCTGGTTCCAGCGACTGATGGCCGACCAGCAGGCGGTACCAGAACAGGCCGAAGAGATGGTCGGTGGCGGCGTCCAGGTCCGCGCCGGCCGGGAGTTCGCCGCGCTGCACGCCCCGGGCAAGCAGGGTGAGCACGACGGCCCGCCGGCTTTCCACCCACTGCTGGAACGGCTCGGCGAAGGCGGGGTCGAGCTGGGCCTCCGCCACCAGTCCGCGCAGGGTCCGGACCCGGATCGGGTGCGCCGAGACGCCGTACAGGGCGGTTACGAAGGCGGTCAGGTCGTCGGCGAGTGAGCCGGTATCGGGTTCGGGCATCCGCTGCTCGACGGCCGTACGGTAGGCATCCATGACGAGGAGCGCCTTCGACTTCCACCAGCGGTAGATGGTGCTCTTGGCTACGTCGGCACGGGCGGCGACCCGTTCGATGGTGACGGCCTGGTAGCCGAGCTCCTCGACGAGCTCGATCGCGGCGGCGAGGACGGCGTCGTGGGCGTCCTGGCTGCGAATCCGGCCGCCGGTGCGGCGACTTGGTCTTTCTCCTGTGGGCACCCCGTCACGGTAGCAGCGTGCTACGGTTTATCGAAACGCAACGGATCGTTTTGATTAACGGAGTGGATGGATCATGAGTGAGATCGTGGTCTCGCACGGCTACGGCGCCGGCGAGGACAGCGTCTGGTTCCCGTACTTGACCGAACGGCTCGCGGCCGCCGGACACCGGGTCACCGTGCCCCGCCTGCCGGCCACCGCCGCCCCACGCCGGGAGCCCTGGCGCACGACCTACGGCGAAGCTGTCCTGGCCACCGGCCCCGCCGAGTCCACCGTGCTCGTCGGGCACAGCATCGGCGGAGTCAACGTGCTGCGCTTCCTGGAACAGCACGACCCCGCCACCCACGGGGTGTTCGCGGGCGCGCTGCTCGTGGCGACCTCCGCACACGAGGTCGGCTACGACGAACTCGCCGAGTTCTTCGAAGGTGGCTTCGACTGGGAGCGGATCCGCCGCTCGGCGTGGCACTTCCGGGTACTCCAGGCCATGGACGACCCGGTCAACCAGCCTGACCCGACCGAACACGTCCGGCTGCTCGTCGACGGCCTTGGTGCGACCGCGGTAGTGACCCCCACCGGAGCGCACTTCGGGGCCACCCCGGACGACCACGTCGAGGTACCGGAGGCCGTCCGACTCGTCACCGAGCTGCTGGCGGCCTGAACAACCCACGTGCCTGCCCCAAGCAGAGCTGACCCTCGCCGAACAACAGCAGCTCGCGGAGTCCGTCATCCTCCTCAAGCGGCTGAGCCTGAACGCCTGGTCCGGGCCCCGCACTACCGGTCCACCCTGGTCGATCCCTACCGCGGGCACCCGCGCCGACGCCGGGCCGAGGACCCGGCCGTCCCCGTCACCCACCTCCTGCACGAGATCAAGGAGATGGGCTACGCCCGCAGCGCCAACCTCCTGGTCCGATACATCAACCACGGCCGTCCATGATCATGGTTTCGGTGACCGTCCGTGGCCCTGGCACGGAAAGTGATCCAGGACCCACATTCATCCGTTGCCGGCACCCCGCGCGGCCCGCGCGTGAGCGCGGGCGAAAAGGCGGCCGGAGGAGGATGTCGCAGCTGGCGCATTCTCCTCCGGCCGTACGCAATAGGGCACCGTTCCTCGATGTCGGTGATGATGATCGCCTCATCAGGATGCGACTCCCTCACTCGCCCTCGGACGACTCCTCACCCTCGGCCTTGGCAGCTCCGCTTCCTCGGCGCTCGCTTCGGTCGGGGGTGCTTCGCCCTCAGCCTCAGCCGCCTCGGATCCCGCGCTCTCGCCAGTCGCAGCAGGCATGAGGGGAGGGGGCCCGTGTCGACGGAGACGACGGTGGCGTTGCCGACCTTGTTGGGGGGGCGAGCTGGGGGTTCCCGTTGTGCTGCGGCTGCTCTCGGAGAGGGTGGTGGTGGGTGGGTTCATGGAGGGACGCGGCGGTGCCGAGTCTGCTGCGCGCCGCCGCCGCTGCCACCGCCGCCGGTCGCCGCCCGGGCGGCACTGCCATCGCCGGGCGGGGCGGCGGATGCGGGCGTGGACTCGATGCCCGCCAGCCCGAACGACAGGATCAGGAGCACGACCGCCCAGAGGGACAGTCTTCGCCGTCTGGCCCCGGCCAGCGGCATGCGGATGGCACCGGACATGCGGAAATCCCCCTTGATGATGGGCGAATGGATGCACGACGACATCGATCGCCACTCCCCCACACGTGCTGGGCAGAGCACTGCCGTCGCACGGCAGCGAACCTAGCGATGCGTGACCCGCCCCACCAAGAGCCTCAGGACAAGAACCGAAATAGGTCCGAATCCCCTTGCTGAGAACGGGAACTAGAGCAACACGCCGGGCCCGAAAGACGGCGGCAGTCACTGCGCCTCGGGGTCCGCAACAGCGCATCCAGCCAAACTCTCCACCCACGCGGACGAGGTGCGCTCCGGCGGACACCGAAACGCACCTCGGAGTGGACCGTAAAGAGATCAGCCGGATCGGCAGGGGCTTGGTGATGTGCGGTGCGGGGACGGTGGCCCCGCCGCGGGTGCGGGAGGCGGCGCTGCCGCCGGTGACGGCGAGGGGCCCGGCGGTGTAGAGGGCCTCGTCGAAGGCTTGCCCGTTGGCCGGAGTCCTGCCTACGGCGAACACGGAGACCGCCTTACCGCCGATGACGGAGGTGGACAGGTGGTCGCCGACCATACGGCCCTGGGCGGAGTCGGCGATCTGGGACAGGGACATGGGCCCGGCGACAGTGGTCGGCGTGCTCCAGGTGCTACCCCCATTGCCCGAGGAGATGTAGCCGACCCCAGCCGGCGGGCCTGCCAGCCCGCCCGCTGCCGTAACTCCGCCGTCACCGCGGACCAGGCCCCGGTCTGGCTGGCCGAACAACCCCGATGCGGGTGGCCTGACCGCGAAACAGCGGATCAGGCCGGTGGGCAGAACTGACACGGTGGCCCGGGTCGTACTGGGTAGCGGCCCAGAGCAGCGGATGCCGACTCGTGCCGGGAGAGGAAGGCAAGTGTTCGGTGGCGAGCGCTGCTCGGAGTTCATCCACGTCGCCCCACACCTCCCCACAAGATCACCCAGATGATCAAGCAGAGTCGCCGCTCGCGGCTTGCCTGCTCGGCCTAAGTTTGAACAAGTGCCACTTCTGACGTGGGGTCAGATCTTTGCCTCGGTCCACAGGAGACTCACCATGCGCAAATTCACTCTCGGCCTGAGCGCGGCCACCGCCCTGGGTACCGTCCTCTCCTGCGCCCCGTTGGCCTCGGCCGCACCGCCCATTACGTTGGTGGCGCGGGTGACCCAGACCGGAGCCATCGGGGACGGGACCAGCCAGGGCAGCGGGTTGGTGTTCGCCGAGGACATCTACCGCGACAACCAGAAGGTCGGCCGAGCTGGCGTGACCTGTACGATCGTCCGTACCGACCCTATCGGCCCTACGGACAGCTCCCGCGACATGCAGTGCCTGGGGACCTTCATCCTCGGCGGCGGCGACATCACCGGGCAGGGGATCCTCACCTTCACCCAGGCGCCCACTGACTTTACGCTCGCGATCACCGGAGGCACCGGAAGCTACTACAACGCCAGTGGCACGATCCACGGCCACGTCCTCAACGATACGGACGCCGAAATCACCATCACCCTCAACGGCTGAGCGTCTGCCTCGAGCCGCTGCAGGGTCTTAACTGCCCTGGTGACGTGTGAGATTGACGATGCTGGAATCCAGTTCACCTTCAGCGTCATCTTGCCCACGATCGGGTACCGGCGCGAGTCCTGTCACGAGGACACCGGGGCTCTCACACGCATCACGGGATAAACGCACGCCCGACTGCGAAGGTCACGGGCCCGGTCAGTCGTCCGTATCGGCTTAACGCAGGAGAGCTCCGTTGGTGCGGGACTCCCCATCATCTACCTCCCGCTCCTCCTCTCGGCCCCGGCACAGGTCATCTCGACCAGTGCCGGGGCCGTTTGCGGCTGCGGGCGCCTTGCACCGCAGCAGCCGGGAGTTGCAGGGGCTTGGTAGTGGTCGGCGGAGAGTGGGAGTGCTGTGGCGCGGCTCCGGCCCGAGGATGAGCCAACCCCGCCCTCATGGACGGGGCTTGCGCTCAAGACGTTCGGTCAAGAACTGCGGCGACGGCGCACAGCCATCAGCGTCCCGCCGCTGACGGCCAGTCCCATCGTCGCTCCGCCCACGGTCAGGGCCTGCACGTGACCGGCGGCCGCAGGCCCCGCACGGTGTTCGGAGCGGCCCGTTGCGTCACCTTGGAAGTTCGGGTCCAGCCCATGGTCCTTGCCGGCCCGGGCAGGGTTCTGTCCCGTGCCGGGCACCAGCCGGCTGTCTGCGGCCAGCACTTGGAGGTGGGCGCAGGCGGTGATGTTGGGGTTGCGGGCGCTGAGTGTGAAGGCGTACCAGCCCGGGCGTTTCCGCGGGATGGTCACCGTTCCCTGTACGTTGCCCTGCGTGTCGGCCCTGAATCGTCCGAGGGGAAACAGATCCGAGTCCAGCCGCGCGACGACGGCTTGCCGGGCGGCGAATCCCGTCGCGGCGAAGCTCACCGGTGACCCAGGGTTCACCGCAGTGGCGCTGAGTGTGAGGCTCGGGGGCGGCGGGGGGTAAGGCTGCGCGGCGGCGGCTTGAGCCCCCACCAGGGGGCCGGCGACGAGCGCGGCAGCTGACGCTGCCGATAGCAGCACGATCCGCCATCTGGAAAACGTGGTCATCTTCGCTTCACTCTCCTCGTCCTCGGTCCAGTCCGCTCTGCACGTCAGCCGCTCTGTCGAGACGCCGACAGCGAGACACATATAAGAGGGAAGGACGGGGTGCGCGGGCAGTGACGTGCCCGGTGTTGCGCAAAAGGCACCGAATGGCAGAGCGCTCTTGATGTCGCTGAGCACAAGCTCTGTCAGCGGTGGCGGAGTTCCTCATCCCAGTCCCGAAGCTGGTCTACGAGGATCAGGTTGCCGCCGCGGGCTGCAGTCTGGAGCAGTTGGGCGCACATGGTCACTTCGGCGGCGACCCGGCCGGGCTGCCCAGGACGGGGAAGGCGTCGCGGACGCGGGCGGCGGTGTTCGGCTGGAGCAGCGTGTAGGCGTAGAGGGTGGCGGCGGCGAACCCCCGGGAGCTTGGCCCCGTCTCTCCGGGTGTCGCAGGTTCGAATCCTGCTGGGGCGCCAGGGAAAAGGCCACCTACGAATCTCCGTAGGTGGCCTTTTGATCAGCCGGCCGTGACCGTCGAGTCGGTGAAGTCGGGGGGATCTGATGGTGCGGCTGTACGAGTTGCCGGGGCAGGCGGGTGCGGGCCACCTCGGTCCGGGGTTCCGGGTGGGCCGGACCGAGGTGACGGACCTGCTGGAACGGCGGCTGCACGAGAGCGACTTGGCCTTCGGGCTGCGACCGTTCCAGGTCCTCACGCAGCGCCTGCGACCGGAGTG
Organism: Streptomyces herbicida; assembly: GCF_032656585.1. Lineage (NCBI taxonomy): Bacteria > Bacillati > Actinomycetota > Actinomycetes > Kitasatosporales > Streptomycetaceae > Streptomyces > Streptomyces herbicida. The sequence goes on along the minus strand of NZ_JAUYWJ010000013.1, from coordinate 155,788 downwards.
ACTACTTGCGTCCCACACCCTTGTCGCCGATGTGGAAGATCCTGTGGCTGTCACGGGCTATGTCGACGACAAGCTTGGTGGTGGTGTTGCCCCAGGTGAGGGTGACGACGGCCTCCGTGTAGGTGCGGGTGGTGCCGTTGTCGGTGACCTTCCAGGCGAGCGGGACGCTCTGGGCGCGCAGGACGCCATCGGCGTGCTCCTTCCTCTCCCAGGCCGCCAACTCCTTCTGGAAGGCGGGAGTGAGGTAGTGGCTGCGCAGGGCCTGTCCGAGGTTGCCGCGGTCCTCGCCGAGCTCCGCGTCGATGTAGGCGCCGTAGAAGTCGGCGATGCGGGTGATGTTGTCGGACGGCTTGCCGCTGACGCTGCGCGGGGCGCCGGCGGATGCCTGGGCGGTGGCGCCGAGGCCGAGAGCGACGGCGAGGACCCCGGCGGTCAGGACGGTGCGGGTCTTGCTGCTCATGTGTGTTCCCTGTTTTCCGAGTCGTGACGAATCGCGCCGAATGGCGCTGTCGGTGGTCGATGGGCCGCCCCCCCACCCCCGTGGCGGAGGGCGGCCCCGGTCATGCGGTCAATGGAGCTTGTTCACGGCCGTGACGGTCCTGCCGTCCCAGCCGACGGAGAGCAGACGGATGTCGGAGGCGCCCCGGGAGATCACCGTGTGCAGGCCGGGGACTTGGGCACTCTCCTCGACAGGCAGCGTGCCGTGGTCCTTCAGCGTGGCCTCGGTCTCCGGGTTGGCCTTCTCGATGGATGCACTCGGGACTTGATGTCTTGGTCAGCCCCGAGCCGAGCCGTCGCCGCCCAGTTTCATGCTCTGGCAGCGGTCCCACCGCCTCCGGTACGCCCGCGGCGACCTTGCCGCTCGTTAGCCCGGGTGCGGCGGGAGATCGGCCGCCGCGAGGAAGCCGAGCGCCTTGGCCGAGGCGTTCGCCGGGGCGGTGAGGGCCGTGCCGAGGGCGAGGCCCGTGACGGTGAGTGCGAGGAGCGCGCCTGCTCGGGTGCGCTTGGGCATGGGTGTCCCCCGTGGATGAGTGGATGGATGTCGTCTGTCGCCCGCCGCCGGCTGGTCGGTCCGGCCCTGGTCGGTGCGACACCAAGAGCATCAGCCGTCACGGGGGCCCGGCGCAACGCCGGACGCCCGTCCGGCGACGGTGGAACCATCCCAGCCCAACTGACGTGCAGGTATATGGACCCCCTGGGATACAGGGACAGGTGGGAGGACAGGGGAACGGTGTCGACCGGGGACGATGTCGAGCAGTTCGCGGCGCTGCTGCGCCGGCTGAAGGACCGCACGGACCGGAGCTACGGCTCCCTGGCCCGGCGCCTCAACATGAACACCTCCACGCTGCACCGCTACTGCGCGGGTGAAGCGGTTCCGCAGGACTATGCCCCAGTGGAGCGCCTGGCCGCCTTCTGCGGAGCGACACCGGAAGAACGCCTCGAACTGCACCGCCTGTGGCTGCTCGCGGCGGGGGCACGACGGCGGTCGCGGGCGGGTGAGGGGGCGGCAGAGCCGGCAACGGCCGAGGAAGCAGCGGAGCCGACGAACGCCAAGGGGGTGCCGGAGCCGGCAGGGGGCCGGCGGGCTTCGCGTCCGGACAGCCGGACGGCGCTCGGCGCGGGCGGCAGCGCGGACGGCATCGGCGGTGACGGGCGCGGCACGAGCGGAACACCGCGGCGACTCGGCGCGGGCGCATCGGACGCGGGCGCATCCGACGCGGGCGCATCCGACGCGGGCGCATCCGACGCCGGACTGCCCGCTTCCGACGCTCCCGGACCGGGCAGTCCCGAGCCGACGGTCCAGTGGCATGCGGCCCGCTCGACCGGACGGCCCTGGTACCGCCGTCGCCGCACCGCCCTCGGCGCTGTCACCGCGACCGTGCTGATGGTGACGCTGGGCAGTCTGTCGGCGCTGTCGGCCGACCGGTCTCACGACGACTCGGCCAAGGCCACCGGTCGGTCCCGTACGACAGAAACCGGTACGTCACACCACCCCTCGGCCACTGCGACCAGCCCCTCCCCCAGCCCTGCGTCGACCTCGCCGTCCGCAGGAGCACGGGCTTCGGGGAGTCCCGAGGCAAAGGGCGGGCCGTCGGCGGGCACGAAGAGCGACGCCCCGGCGCCGATCGGTGTGCCGCTCGCCTGGACCGCCGACTCGCAGATCTGGGACGGAGGTTGCGGGTACGACTACGTCATCGACAAGGAGCCGAGCCAGGTGCCCCCGCCGCCGGTGGAGCAGGACGCCGGGGTGTGGGCGGCGACGCAGGGGGCGGTGCCCGGACGGCAGACGATGGTGCAGATCTCGGTGCAGGGGAAGTCGTCCACGGCCGTGGTCCTGGAGGCCCTCCGGGTCCGTATCGTCAGCCGCGGCACCCCGGTCACCGGCAACGCGTACGCCATGGGCCAGGGCTGCGGCGGCGGCCTGACGCCCCGTGACTTCTCCGTGAACCTGGACATCAACCGCCCGATCCCCCACGCGCGCGCCGTTCAGTTCCCCTACCGCGTCTCCGCCGAGGACCCGGAGGCGCTGCTGGTCACCGCGACGACCGAGACCTACGACTGCAAGTGGTACCTGGAACTCGACTGGTCTTCCCAGGGCCGCACCGGCACGGTCCGCATCGACGACCACGGCCGCCCGTTCCGCACCAGCAGCATCAAGGGCCTGTCCCACTACTGGTACGGCACGAACGGACACGGTGTGCGTCAGTGGGTGCCCACCGACTCTTGACGTACGCCGTACGACCACCCGCGGCCTGCCCCAAGTCCCGCCGGCCCCACTGACATCCAGCGCTGACATCAACGGCTATGAACAGCCGCAGTTGTCAGCGGCTGCCCACGACTCCGTGCAGAAAGGAAGGCTTCACCTTGCCGGGCGTGGATCGAACTCCTGAAGCAGGTGTCATCCCATACCAGGGGTCCAACGCACGAGCGCCCTCCCGGGCCGTGTCATGGGGCCGTGGAAGGGCGCTCGATGGTGACGAACGTCGACAACTGCCGACAGCTCAGTAGCAGGTCAGAGTGTTGATCGATTGGGTGGCTTTGTTGACGCGAACCGACAGCACCTGGACACGAGATCGGGCAGCACCTGAAGCACTGTAGAAATCGAGCAGTTCATGTCTTCAGGCAGGGCGGGCCCCTGCCCGCGGCATGAACAGCAGAGGAGCGCCGGGACCTGGCCTCGACAAGCAGCAGTCTGGCCAACACGGTTTACCGTGTGCTGGTGGCCTGACGGCCCGGCCTCACTTCAGGTGCCGGGCGAAGAACTGGACCGCGGCGTCCCCCGCGAACTGCGGAACGCCGGTGTGCCCGCCGAGGTTGGCGTGCAGCGTCTTCTCCTTGGAGCCGAAGGCGTCGAACAGGTCCAGGGCCGCCTGGCGGTCGTTCCCTTCGTCGTCCCACTGCAGCAGGACGTGCAGCGGAATGGTGACCTGGCGGGCCTCCTCGAACATGGCGGCGGGCACGAAACTCCCGGCGAACAGAACGGCGGCCGAGATGCGCGGCTCGACCATCGCCAGCCGGGTCCCGATGGCGATCACTCCCCCCGAGTACCCGACGGGGCCGCCGATCTCGGGCAGCGAAAGGAGGGCGTTCAAGGCGGCCCGCCATTCCGGGACCGCCTTTTCCACCAGCGGGAGGACGAGCCGGTCCACGATCTCGTCGCCGACCGGCTCGCCGGCCTCCTGTGCCCGGCGTAGGTCGGCGCGGGCCTGCTCGGCGGCGGCGGAACGGGGCCGGTCACCGCTTCCGGGGAGTTCGATGGTGGCCGCGGCGAAGCCCTCCGCCGCGGAGTGCCGGGCCCGGGCCACCAGGCGGGGGTACATCTTGTGCAGTCCGCCGGGGTGGCCGAGCAGGATCAGCGGCGCCGGTGCGGAGGCGGATGCGGATCCGGGCGTCCACAGGATGCCGGGGATCTCGCCGAGGGTGAATTCGCGTTCGAGGACGCCGTCGTCGAGGCGCTGCTCGGAGTTGAATTGCATGGTCGTGCCTTTCGGGAGTGCTCTTGAACGGCGCTCCCGGACGACCTATCGCCCGACCGTGATCCCGGAGGGGAGCACCCATGTCGATACTGCGTTCACGGGTACCACCTCCTCGTTCTCTCGCACGGCCTCCGGAAACGTAGCAGTGGTCGCGGTGGTCCGCCAACGGGTTTTTGCAGGCCCTGCGACCGCGGGGCGCGCTGGGGGCGCTGTCGTCGTTTCTCATGAACATCGAACACGACGCACCGCCGACGCCTCCCAATCTCATGCGCTGGTGCTGTCGGTTCTCGTGAACAAAGCCAATTAGGCGACCGCAGGTCACGGCCGCCGATGGCCAGTTGTGCCTGATCAGACGGGGATCCAGTCAGGCCACTGTGGCGGAAGGTTACTCACGGGGCAGAGGCCGGAGTCGCCGGGATAGCCGTCCAGCGTCCCTCGGGTCGCGAAGAACCACCATGCCAGCCACACCGTCGCCACAACCACCAGCAGCGGCGGCAGTGAGAGGCGGACCGCCGTCGGAGCGCGATGCAACAGGCGTCGGCCCACGGCCCGCGCCACAAGCCCAACGAGTGCTTCGGCTCCCACAACCAATGGGAGCAAGAAGTTGAGTTCGAAGCGTCCGCCGGCGTCGTAACCCGCGTCGCAGTACGCGCGCGCCCAAACGGTCAGCGACCAGGCGACGCAGCCCATAGCGGCTCCGAACAATGCGGAGCCCGCCCAGGGGAGACAGGAGTTGGATCTCGGCTTGGCTGTGTGCACGACATGACACGACATCGAACAAGAGAAGCACACCAGCCCAAGACAGAGTCCTCACCCGAGTTGCTTCGGGACGAAGAGGTCGTGCCAGGCCCGTGTCGCATCGTGCGGCGGACCACGGGGCACACCGGGGAACCAGTTGGCCCGCCCCTCAAGCGCCGACTCCACTCCGCCGTAGGTCAGCAGAGGTCCCGTCCCTAGATCACCTCAGCTTCCCAAGCTGAGAGCGCGAGTTCGATCCTCGTCACCCGCTCCAGGCGCCGCTCCTGCCTCGGGCCCGCTCCGCCCGCGCTGCGCCAGCCCGCGCCCACCGGATGGATGGGCCGGTGACCAGGAGTAACCAGCGGGGAACAACGGGGAACGTCAGCTCGCATGCAGGGAACACACAGGTCAGCGGCTTGCCAGCTCAGGCCGCATCCACATCCGCGATCTTCCAAACCGATGCCCCACCGACCTTGCTGTCACCCAATGTAGATTGAAGCTCCGCCCTCTTGAAGTGGCTGGTCAGCGGGGTGGCGTGACCTCGTTTCGGGGTGCTCGTGCTGTTCGCGGGCGGCAGTCTGGGGTGTAGATCGTCCGGCGGGGTGGTTGTGCCGATGAGTTCACCGTCCTCGGACGGTCTACCCAGCGACACGACCGTTCTCGACAGGAGTGCCATGTCCACCATCCAGCCAGTGATCATCACTGCCGACCTGGAAGTCCTGCTCGGCTTCTATACGAAATTGTTCGGCGCCGAGGAGATCTTCCGGGTACCGGCGAAAGGCCCGGCCTTCTACCTCGGCTTGCGCATCGGCGACACCGACCTCGGGCTGGTGGCCAAGACGAACCCGGGGACCGGGGCGGCACCGCGGATCCTGCTCAGCATCGGTGTCGACGACGTCGACGAGATGCTCGGCCAGGTGGAGGCGCTGGGCGGCTCGGTCCGCGGCGGCCCCAACGACATGCCGTGGGGACAGCGCGTCGCCCACATCCAGGACCCCGACGGCAACCCTTTGAACCTCACCCAGCCGATCCCGGCCCGGTGACGCTGTTCCGGGGTGCTTGTGCTGGTCGTGGGCTGCCTGCGGCCCAGCCAGCGGCCCACCGTCCGGTCCAACGCGTCGCCGTCGATGGGGCCCAGCAGGCGCCGCACCGTCGCCTCCGCCGGCAGGCACCGCTTCGGGGGCAGCGGATCGAGCCGTACGCCAAGGCGCTCCAGGACGGACGACGGGGCGTCGGTCATCCACTCCCCCACCGCCAGCAGGGAGGTCGCTCCGGCCAGAACCGCGCACGCGGCCAGCGCGAGCACGACGACCAGGTCGTGCCGTACGCCGCGCGGATCTCGTGGTCGGGCACCCCGGCCAGCCGCTCCAACAGGCCTGGGATCTCCTCGAGTGCGGCCCCGGCATGCGCGCGGAGTTGGTCAAAGACGGGCGGGATCGGCGGTGACGCGTCGGCAAACACAGTTCATTCGTCCGCGACGTCCTCGGCCTCCCAGCGCAGCAGGTCGCCCGGCTGGCACTTGAGCACCTCGCAGAGCGCGGCGAGCGTCGTGAAGCGCACCGCCTTGGCGCGGCCGTTCTTGAGTACCGCCAGGTTGGCGGGCGTGATCCCTACGCGCTCCGCGAGCTCGCCCACGGACATCTTGCGCCTGGCCAGCATCACGTCGATGTCGACGGCGATCGGCATCAGATCACCTCGTCCAACTCGGCCTGCATCTGCGTCGCTTCGACGTCGCGTGCGACGGCCTGGGCGAGCAGCATCCGCAGTACGAGCACGATGAGTGCGACCCCGAGGATGGCAACGCCGACCCCGGCCATGATCACGGTGACGCCCGGGTCGTCCCGCTGGCCCGGTGCGTTGAGAGCCGTGACCGCGAACCACACGAGGGCAGCCGCCACGATCGCCCCGATCATCCCGTCCACGTACCGGAAGGCGGCGTGGGAGAACACGGTTCCGCCCCGCACCATCGTCACCAGCCGCCATACGCAGACCAGGGCGACCTGGGCCGACACCATGCCCAGGATCGTGATCACGCGCAGCGGGGTCAGCGGGAGCGACCCGTCCTCCGGGTCGCTCCCGCTGGCCAACGTCCACACCATCAATGCCTGTACGAACACGGTGCCGGCGAGCACCACCACGAGCACGGCACGCAGCGCACGCACTGTCAGCTTTCCCATGACCCGACCTTCCAACGAGTTGCGATGGAAATCTATCGAATTTCGATAGGCGAGGCAAGAGTCGGGACAGAGGGTGGGGCGGTTTCGCACTGTGGCGGGACGCCGTCGCCCTAGAGGCCGGGGCGGCTGCAAGCCCGCCTATGCTTCCGCCATGCAGAAGCCTCGATCCATACCGGACACCGACGGTGACCTGGTTGCGGCGTTCCCCCAGCAGCTTGCTGATGAGGTTCGCGTGGTCTTGGCGGTCATGCCGGAGGCCAGGTTCGCACCCGTGTCGCCGTTTTCGGTGGACGTGGGCGATGAAGCCGTCGCCATTCCGTATCGGATCTATCTGGATGAGCCACCCGTCGAGGTAGTGCGCTCGTTGACGGCGATGCAGCGGGCGATCCTGCACTGTCTGTACTCACGGCACAGCGACGGGCTGGTCCGCCAGCGTCATCTGGAGCAAATCGTCAGCTTGGACACGCCGTGGGTGGTGCCGTTCGTGGTGCAGCTGGTCGGCGAGTACGTCTTGGAGATCCTGGAGGCCATCCGGCACGCCCTTTCCGGCCTGATCGCAGTACGGTCTGCCCAGCACCTGCTGTACGGGGACTTCATCGCGCGGAATCCGGCGTTCCTCGCGCGGACCGAGCGCCGGGTGGTGAGCTCCTGGTCCTGCTACTACCGGTGGAGGTTCCCCGAGTTCGGCACTTACCCGGGCTGCCATCTACTGGACCTGCTGCGGGCCGCCGCAACCGACCGCACGGGCAGACCATGGCCCCGCCATGCGCCGGCGGGGCTCATCGAGGTAAACGGTTCCGTGAGATGAACACTGCCGCCGTCGCCCGGTGAGTGCGAGGTTGTGCAGGTGGCTGCGGGCCACAGTCAGTGGGTCTGGCGGGGCTGACCGGGTCGAATGGTCTCCACAGCGAGTACCGGGTTGAGATGCTCCACGACTTCCTTGGTGGCGATGGCCACGAGGCGCGCGGGTGCATCACCGTCCAGCAGCGCGCTGACGTACTCGATGGCTTCCTCGGGCGACAGTACCGGCAGCCTCTGGCGCAAGGTCCGCACAGCGTGCATGCGTCCGCTCGCAGCGTCGACTCCGCGTATCGCATCGTGTAGATCGTCTACTGCGGTGCGTACCGGCAGCCCACGTATGCGGGCTCGGTAGTCGGCCTCCCACTCTCCGGTTACTCCGGAGACGACGCCGATCTGGTGCAGTCCTCCGTCGACACGGTCGACCAGGTACGGCCCGGTGCCGGCCAGCATGAACTCCGAGTTCCCAGTGCGTACGAACTCCTCGGACTGCCAGGAGACGATCCACACCAGCTCATGCTCCTCAACATGGACCACAACCATGCTCATCGCGTCCACAGCCGCAGCTCGCCACTTCTGGCAGTCGCGCTCCAGCTGTGCTTCGACAGCCTGAACTGCGGCTTCTCGCTCAATCACGCGTGCAGCATCCCGTACGGGCCCCGGTCTCGACCAGCGAATTCGCACGGCCCAGGGCCACGTAGGTCTCCGACACCGACGAGAACCTGGATACGAGCTCCAGGTCCTGATCGACGCGGTCACCACCGGACACGGCCTTGACTCCTACTGCCGGACTTAACTGTCGGCGACGGCCGAAAAGTGGACCAGTAGCGACGCCCGAAAGTCGATCCCCCCAAGGGGTCTGGCTCGTTGACCAGGCCGGGAGGAGTGGTGTTCAGCGTGGAGGACTGGGCGGAGATCCGCCGGCTTCACCGGGCCGAGCAAATGCCGGTGCGGCGATCGCGAGGAAGCTAATCTCGAGAAATACCGTCCGCAGGGCCATCGCGGACGACGCGCCGCCGAGGTACCAGCGGGCACCGAAGGGGTCGATCGTGGACGCGGTCGAGCCGCAGATTCCTGAACTGCTCGAGCAGTGACCGGAGATGCCCGCGACGATGATCGCCGAGCGGATCGGCTGGGATCGCGGCCTGACCGTACTCAAGGACCGGATCCGAGACCTGCGGCCGGCCTATCGGCCCGCGGATCCGGCCTCGCGGACGGTCTATGAGCCGGGCGAGATCGGCCAGTGCGACCTCTGGTTCCCGCCTGCCGACATCCCGCTTGGCTTCGGCCAGGTCGGACGCCCGCCGGTGCTGGTCATGGTCGCGGGCTACTCGCGGTGGATCACAGCCCGGATGCTGCCCTCCAGGTCCGCGGCCGACCTGATCGCCGGGCACTGGCGGCTGCTGACCGAGTTGGGCGCCGTCCCCAGAGTGCTGGTCTGGGACGACGAAGGCGCCGTCGGCTCCTGGCGGTCCGGCGGACCCCAACTCACTGACGAATTCGCCGCGTTCGCCGGACTGCCGGGCATCAAGTTCCTGCTCTGCAAGCCCCGGGATCCGGAGGCCAAGGGCCTGGTCGAGCGGGCCAACGGCTATCTCGAGACGTCGTTCCTGCCCGGGCGGGTGTTCACCTCGCCGGCCGACTTCAACGTCCAGCTCGCCGACTGGCTGACCAGGGACAACCGGCGCATCCACCGCACCCTGCAGGCCCCGTCCGTCGGACCGTCTCGAGGCCGACCGCTCCCGGATGCTGGCTCTGCCGCCGATCGCCCCGCCCGGCTGGTGGAAGGCATCCGTGAGGCTGCCGCGGGATGACTATGTCCGCCTGGACACCTGCGACTACTCGGTGCACCCACTGGCTGTCGGCCGCCGCATCGAGGTCGCTGCCGACCTGGACCAGGTCCTGGTGACCTGCGGCGGCGTCGAGGTCGCCCGCCATGCGGGGTCGGCCAGGGTGAAAGCAACCGGGGTACCCGGTGCGCCCCATCCGAAGCGGATGGCGTTTGGTCTTCATCCCGCAGGGCGCTCTGTGCTTCTTCGCACAGGCGACTCAGCTTTCGAATTGACCAAGGAAAGGAACCTGGAATGGAGGGTCGCAGTACCGGAGGGCCACGTTAGTGCGCTCGCGCACGCCCTTGCGCCGCGCGTTGTCCCGTTGCGGGATCGTCAATCGGTCCGGATGCGGAGGCTCCTCGTCAGGGTGGGAATCATTACCGTCGCAGGGACGAGGTGCAGCCCGAGGAGGGCGGTGGTGGTGGCGGTGTTTGCCCCGGAGAGGAGGGGCGGGACCAACGAGATCGCGGTCAGCGACACCGCCGTCCACACGAATCGCTTGGCAGGGCGAGCGCTCCAACGAAGGAGAGCTACGGCAATGACGATGCCCACGACCGAGAAGAAGCCGGTCACCACGGCGAGCCCGGACAACGGGATCGTCTCGCCACCATCGGGGACCTCGAAGTCGACGCCAACGGCCTGGGCAAGCGCAGCGGCGAGGGTGGTGGCCACCATCGCTGCGAGCGTGGCCATGAAGCCGGTGCCGGCGAGCCTGCGGAGTCGGTGAGGGTGGCTGGTCTGGCCCGATGCCGGACCTGCGACGACCCCGGTGTCATTCTCGCTGTCCATGTCGTTCCTCCATCATCCGGTAACTGGCGTACCGGTGCGTTGACTGGCATGTGACGGTCCTGGCCCTGGGGGTGACGATGCGCACCCTCGCCGTGCGACGGCCGGGGTTCCGCAGGGCGCGGACGCCAGTGCCGCGGAGCCAGAACCCGGCGCCGCGTCCGAGCACCGGCTCGGGCTCGCCGTCGCGCAGCTCCAGCTGCATCCGCCCGCGGGTGACGACGCCGAACGCGTCGTCGTACCACTCCGCCGCGATCACCGCGATGCGGGCGCCACCGCGCAGCGCGAGCGTCCACACCGGGACTACTCCGTGCCGTCCGCCGTCAGGCGCTCCGGCAGCCCGAGCCACGGGAACTGGTCGTCGTGGAACGTGACGATCTCGGTGATCGCCCCGCCGGTGACGCGCAGGACATCAATCGTCAGCGGCAGGTACGCGCCCTCCGGCTTCCGCCAGAGGTAGAAAGCGACGGCGGGCTGCCGGTTCACGGAGGTGAGGACGGCGCGCAGGCCCTTCATGCCCTCGAAGCCGCTCTCGACCCAGTCCTTCACCACCGCGTCGCGGCCGACGTACAGGCCCGGCGTGGGCGGCATCGAGCAGCGAACGTCGTCCCGCAGCAGTGCGGCGAGCCCGGCGACGTCCGTGGCCACGCTGGCGTCGGTATAGCGGCGCACCAGCTCGCGCGTCCCGGCGTCCTGTTCGCCGCCGGTCCAGTCCTGCCGCTCGGCGGGCAGGTGCTCCCGCATGCCGGCGCGGGCCCGCTGCACCGCGCTGTTCACGGAGTTGACGGAATCCCCAAGGAGCTCCGCGACGTCCTTCGCCGGCCAGCCGAGCACGTCCCGCAGGATCAGCACGGCCCGCGGGCGCGGCGCGAGGTGCTGGACTGCGACCGGGTACGCCAGCTCGATGGTCTCCCGCGCGACGGCGGCGGTCTCCGGCTCACCCGCGTCGCCCGCGGGCAGCTCGTCGAGCAGCCGGTCCGGGTAGGGCTGCAGCCACAGCACCTCGCCGCCGGTCGCGGGCTCCGGCCGGCACTTGGCGAGCAGGTCCAGGCAGGCGTTGGTGGCGATCCGGTACAGCCAGGCCCGGAATGTCGACCGCCCCTCGAAGGTCTCCCGCCGCCGCCAGGCACGGAGGAACGTCTCCTGCACAGTGTCCTCGGCGTCCTCGAACGACCCGAGCATCCGGTAGCAGTGCACGTGCAGCTCCCGCCGGTGCCGCTCCGCCAGCCCCGAGAAAGCCGGCTCGTCGACCTCGCCCAGTCCGATCCCGCCCAGTCCGATCCCGCCCAGACCGCTCTCGCCCAGCTCCTCCAGCCGCGTGTCCGCACTCATCACGTCATCCTTCCGTCTCGTCGTGTCGCGTCGTAGGTGTGACGGGCGCGGGCGCGAAAACTCATCACCAGGGTCGGTCGGCATGGCTGAGCGCTTCTCATCCTTGGTGGGTCGGGTTTTCGACGTAGTGAAGAACGAGGATGGCCTGCACCATAGCGGCCGTCCGGGACGGGCTGCAGCGCAGCTTGGCCAGGATTTTCCGGCAAAGTTGCGGACGCACCGGATTGCGTCAAGGTCATCGGCCGACTCCCCGTCGAGCACTCCTGCACTCACTCGTCTGGGCCGTCCTCGACCGCGCCTCACGCGGCTGGCGCGGCTTCGCCATGACACCCGCCGGCCTGCGCACTCTTAAGAGCTGCGCCGAGCGATCCTCGAACCCCCGACCCGGCTGCGGCTCGCGCCGACCCGGCCGAAGACAGCCGCGACCGATGCGGCATAAGATCACCGCACGGCACCCACCCCGGCGAACCCCAGGTTCGTCGTGCGGGCTGCTCGTCAAGAACTGAAGGAGAACCCCTGTGCCCTGGACGGCTGGCGCCGGGCTGGCAGCCATCGGGCTGGCGCTAGCTGGCATCGGATGGCCGTGGCTACGCCGTCGGCGACGCTTCCGCGACGCCCGCCAAGAGCTCCTGGCCACTGTCGTGGCAGTCGAGTCGTCCAAACTTGCGGTACGTTTTTGGCCAGCCGACCAGGAGAAGCAAGCAGAGGCACTCATTACGGTTCCCCCGCCTTTGGTGAGTGAATGGACACGGCGACTCAGCTACGGTCCACCGCCGTCGCAGGACCCGGACTTCGAGGGTCCAGAGCTCGGATGGAATGAGATTGAGGTGTCCTACCAGCCCGGCGAGTCGCCGGAGGTACTGCTCAGCTCCCAGGTCGAAGCGGCAACTCAACAACCCTTTGCATTCGTTGGCGTGGGGCTCCTGCTGACGGTGTTCGGCGTGCTCCTGCTCTACCCACCGCTTCTCCTTATGCTCTTGGGAAGCGGAAGCGCGCTGATGGCTGTGGGGTTCCTGCTCACGCGTCAACGGCGTCTGTCTGAAGCCGCGCGCGGTGTCCCGGACATCACCGGCTTGGTACTGGCCGCGTTCCTAGGGACGACCGCAACCCTCTGCTTCGTAGGTGCGCTGCAGCTACGGTGAGATCGAGCCCGCCGAGTCCCCGACCCAGCTGCGGCGCGCGCCGAGCCGGCCGAAGACAAGCCACGACCGAAGCCGCCCATGATCACCTCACAGCACTCACCCCAGCGAGCCCAACTACACCGCTCCCAGGACATGACCCTGCGGTTCACCCTCTTCAACATGCCGGGCACCAAGTTCGACTCAGTCCACATGACACAGCATCAAGGCCACCAGTTCGTGTAGGAGCCGGGCGGCGCGGATGGTGCGGCCAGGCCCACACGGTGACAACGTCTGGGCGTTTCCATCGCGGGTGGCAGGGGCCGCCTGTGGTGCTCTTCCGGACGGTGACCTGTGCGCGCGTGCCAATGAGTCAGACCGCCAGGGAGAGCAGGTCTGGCTGCCGTGCTGCGCCTCCCGTCGGGGTAATCGGGCCAGAAGTCGTCGTCACGAGTGCCAGACTGTTCGCGGGGAGAGGGGTGCTTCATGGGGTTCGGGTTCCGCGTCGGTGTTCCTGGGATGAGTGTGCGGGTCTCGACGCGCGGTGTGCGGACATCGATCGGTCCGCGGGCGGCAAGGCTGAGCGTCGGCACGGGCGGCGCCCGGGTGTCATCGGGGCTCGGGCCCTTTTACGCGTCGAGTTCCCTGAGCGGAGGCCGACAGGGAACAAGCACACGCCGCACGGCACGGCCTCGGACCGTGGCCCCTTCGCCCGCGCAACTGGATCGCGCCCGACGGCAGGCTGAGCGAGCCCAGCAAGAGGCGGAGCGCGACGCAGCCATCGCCGAGCTTCGCGAGATGCGTCGCCAGATGACCGGCGTTCACCTGCAGTCGTTCCCCGCCGCCCATCCACCGGAGATTCCCGACCTGCCGCCCCTGGGTCTGCCCTGGGCACTCGCCGAAGCACGCACCTTTCACCTGCAGGGCATCGGCCGGCTGGCTCGCGCGGAGCGAGCGGCTGCCAAGCAGCGTGCGGAGCAGGACGCTTCCCGCTACCTGGCTGCGGAAACCGCCCGTCTCCAGGCAATGCGTCAGCAGCTGGCCGCCGAGGCACAGCAGTGGTGGCAGGCTCTGGTCTCCAACGACGAGGCGACGGTCTGCGAGGCAGTGAACACCGCCTTCTCCGACAACCCGGCCGCCGGCTGTGCGGTGGGCGTGGACGGCTCCGTTCTCTCCGTCGTGATGCGGCAGCAGGACCTCGACGCCATGCCCACGCAGACCCCCGGTCTGACGCCCAGCGGCCGCCCGACACTGAAAAACCTCACCAAACGGGACAAGACCCTCTGGTGGCTGACCTCCATGGGGTCGAACATCGTCGCCACACTGAAAGAGGGCTTCGCCACTGCCCCGGGCATCACCGCCATCGACCTCGCCGTGCTGACCCGCCTGCCCGACACCCAGCGCCTCGGCTTCGTGGCCTACGGTCGCTGGACCCGCGCGGCAATCGAGTCCACGCCCTGGCGGGAACCCGAGGACGCCCTGCGCTTCCTGGACATCGGCCAGGAAGTGGCCTGCTCCGTCACCACCACGGCCTCCGGCAACCTCTCCAGCACCATCAAGCCCCTGGACACCACCCGCCTGCCCGGTCTGCAGGACCTCCTCGACCACGCGCAGGACGAGCCTGACTCCGGCCAGGCGTCCCTCGCCGACCTCGACATCAGTCTCGGCACGAACACCAATACTCCGCCCGGTGACGGCGCCCCGGTCACCGATCCCTACCGGATCAAGCCGTTCGCCCAGTGGAAGCAACAAGCACCGGCCGGCCCGCCTCCTATGACGCCGATGCCTCCCGCACCTCCGACAGCCCCCATCGCGTTGATCCCCGGCCAGACGCTTGTCCTGCCCGAGGACGCCTGGCAGGGGCTACGCCTCGCCTTCAGCTTCTCGGGCGCCGACGCAGACCTCACCCTCTTCCTCACAGCAGACGACGGACGAGTCGCTACTGACGAGGACTTCATCTTCTACAACCAGCCGTCCGGCGCCGCCGGCGCCGCCCGCCTGGTCGGCAAACAGCCCGAAGGACGACACACCGTCGAACGCGCCACCATCCACCTGTCCGCCCTTCCCGAACGGGTCCAACGCGTGGTCATCGCCATCAACATGGACGTCGACACCGGACTGACCTGCGGCTCCCTCACCCATGCCGCCCTCCACATGGACTGCACAACCGGGGCAGCCTGGATGTTCCAGCCACCCGCAGATCCCAGCATCCGGGCCATGGTCGTCGCCGAACTGTACCGGCACACCATCGACGGCGGCCCGGCTTGGAAACTGCGTGCCGTCGGTCAAGGCTGGGCGGACGGCCTCGACGGCCTCGCCCGCGCCCACGGCGTCGACGTCGCATGACCTAGCCGCCGAAAACCGTGTTGCGGGCCTGCTTGCGCAGCCGGGCGATGCAGAACCCGAACCGCGGTGACGCAGTCTTCTGACGGTGCCCCTCTGCCGTTCGGGCACGCGCGCTGGCAAGGCCCCCGCCGAGGCACGTCCGCCGGGCGAACGGCGCGATCGTGATCAAGGGGCGGTCAGGAGTTCAGGCTTCGAAACCCCGCCGATCAGACCGCCCTCGCCGCTCTGCCTGCCCCGACTCCCCCATCACCCTCGCTCGTTGACCACAAACCGCCGACCCGGCACCCGGGGCTTGCCTTGCAGTGGTCGTCACAACGACCGGCCGGAGATGGGATGTTGATGGACACGAGGAAGGCCCGGACCGTCCAGGCGCAGGGCACTCTGCCCAGCCTATATCGGCTGTTCGGTGTGTGGATGCGAGTGGCAGCGTCCCTGACCAACCAGCCGCCGTACTGCTGACCGCAGCGAGCAATGACTGGGCAAACGACGGACTTCAGCCTACGGTGGCGAAGCGCGCGGCCGGGGGCCGTCCGCTCGCGTCGTCGCCCTGGATCCCCTCTCCCTTTCGGTCGTCGTCGTTCAGCCCGCCCTCACATGCGTGGGGGGTCGCCTACGTCGCCCCCTTGTACGTGGTCCGCGTCGAGGTAGCCCACGGACCTTTTCTTTCGGGGCCCGATCGCACCGGTGCGGCCCTTCTGCCGTGTCCGCCAGACGGAACGCACAGCTCCGCGGCGCTAACCCCGCCACCACACCCCGTGCCGCCGCAGCCGGTGGATCTCCCACCAGGCCACCGCCGTCACCGACACCGGGCCACCGAGGACCGCACAGACCGCGAGCGGCACCGGGCCCGGCGGCAGACCGCCCGCCGACAGGCCGAGCCCTCACCTTGCACCGCGTCCCGCAGTAGAAGGCCGTCGGCCTCCGGTCGACGCCGGCGATCCGCCGAGTCCCGCACTCGGGACACTCGACCACCACCCGCACCGCTCTGCACGGCCGCCAGGCGCTTGCGCAGCTGCCGATCCGTACGCCGCTGCCTGGCACGACACGCTGACGATCAGTACACCGCCTGTGGCCGTGCCCCCAGCCTCAGCCGTTCGCCACGAGCCCGACGGTTCCTCTTCCCTGCCCGCCCGGCGCCCTTGGACACGGTGGCACCGTGATTTGTGAATCGAGGTGACACCACCTCACCGTACAGCGATGCCACACAGCGAAGACACCAATGACACCGAGGCGCAGATTCGCAGTGCTCCTGGGGCCGTCGCCGACATCACGTGGAGGCCGCCGGGGTCGGTGTCAGTGGACCGGGTCGAGATGGTCGGCGCCCGGGCGCCCGGCGCTCAGGTGGGCGGTGAGGAAGCGGGCGGCGCGGTCGAGTGCGGCGTCCGCCTCGTCGAGGCGGCCGTAGTGGTGCTGGAAGACGTGGGGGAGGCCGGGGCCGACTTCGAGCGTGACCTCGACGCCGTCGGCGCCCGCGCGGCCGGCCAGCCGGACCGCGTCGTCGAGGAGCACCTCGTTCGCTCCGACCTGCACGAGGAGTGGGGGCAGTCCGGTGAGGTCGGCGAACACCGGACTGGCCAGGGGATGCGCCCTGTCGCCTGCGCCGACGTAGAGATCCGCGTAGGCGCGCACGTCGGCCTC
The DNA here is from genome assembly GCF_032656585.1 of Streptomyces herbicida. Lineage (NCBI taxonomy): Bacteria > Bacillati > Actinomycetota > Actinomycetes > Kitasatosporales > Streptomycetaceae > Streptomyces > Streptomyces herbicida. The sequence continues at coordinate 139,046 of NZ_JAUYWJ010000013.1, read as the reverse complement.
TGTGAAAATGGGGTCGGCGCTCTCCTTGGAACGGATGCTTCCTCCAGCGAGGGTGAGGTCGGCCCAGGGGGAGAAGACGACCACGGCGGCTGGTTGCGGCAGCCCGGCCTCCCGGGCGGCGAGCAGCGTGGCGATGCTCAATCCGCCACCGGCGGAGTCACCGGCCATGACGAGGTCCCGTGGGTCGGTGCCCGACGCCAGCAGCTCGCGGTAGGCCGCGAGCCCGTCGTCGACGGCCGCGGGGAAAGGGTGCTCGGGCGCCAGCCGGTAATCCACCGACGTCGCGCGCAGCCCTGCGCGGCGGGCCAGTTCACCGACCAGCCCTGCGTGGGTGTCCGGGGAGCCGATGACATAGCCGCCGCCGTGCAGGTAGAGCAGTCGGCCGCGGCCGGAGGCTTCCGCCGGCTCCAGCTCCAGTATCGGCCGCCCGCCCAGCACGGTCCTGCGGGTGACCACGCCCTCCGGCGCGGGGCGGGTGACAGCCGCGGCGAAACCGCTGCGCTGCTCCTCGGGAGTGGGCCGCATCTCGCTGCGAGGGGCGGAACGGAGTATGGCGTCCAGGGCGTCGCGCTGCTGTCGGGACATGCGGGGCCTCCATGGGTCGGGGTGCGAGGATGGATTCCTGGGAATCCACCTGCCTGACACCAACCGGATTCCAAGGAAGATGATTCCTGGGAATCCACTGGAGCTAATGTGAGCCACATCACCCCGATCTTCACCGATCTGGTCCGCGTCGAGACCCGGCTCTACAACGCGGTGAGCGCCCGGTTGCGCGCCGAACAAGGGCTGGGGCTGGGACAGTTCGAGCTTTTGGAGATCATCGACCGCGTGCCGGGATGCCGCGTGCTCGACATCGTCGGCGAATTGGCGATCACCGTGGGGGCCGTCAGCAAGGCGGTCGACCGGCTGGTGACTGCGGGCTGGTGCCTGCGGGTCGCGCACCCCCAGGACCGCCGCTCGTCCGTCCTCCGCCTCACATCCGCGGGCGAGAAGCAGTTGTCCGCTTCCCGCCCCCTTGTCGAAAGCGAGCTCATCTCACTGACCGCGGCGGTTCCCCCCGACGACCTGGCCCGCATCGCCTCAACCCTGGCCATCCTTCGCGCAACCCTCGAGGCAGGCCCCACGGCCGGCCGGGATGAGGGGACATGACCCGCGAATGGCATCCGACCCCCAGTTGAGTGACACTGCTTGGCCCCGCAAGGCCGACATCACGAATTCAAGTGCAGTAGTCCCGGACCAATGAAACTGCGCAGCGTTCAACGAACCTGCATACCGCTGCGCAACAACGGTGTCACCGCAGGAGCGGACAGGAGACACCAGCTCACATCCCTACGTTGGCTGTCCCCTGTGAACTGCGTCTGACGCATTCCTTACGGTGCGTTGCCTGGACCTGGCTGCGTTACCCTGCAGCCAGCCAAGATCACACCACGTCGGGGGGCGTGCATGACAGCGCAGGGCGAGGCAATCCTGACCGAACTCAGCTCTCTTCCAGCTCACGTGCGCGCGGACTACATCCGCATCCTCGAGACGGTCGTGCGGGTCGTCCCCAGAGCATGGACCCGTCGCAGGGGCGTCCGGCTGCAGTGGATCACACTCCATGACGGCGACGATGACGTCGTGGTGCAGGTGGACTCCGGCGAACTGAGCAAACACGTCGACTGGGACGGTCCACGGTCCGCCCGCTCTTTCGCCGGCGCGCTGCGGGAAAAGCTGGGAACGAACCAGTGCGCCGCTCTGGTCTATGGGAACGCGATCGACTCGCGCACGTGGGGTTGGGTCCTCCCGCTCCTGGCCGGACAGCTGCCCAGGCTGGACACAGCGGTGATGGTCGATGTCGAACACCGCACAGGAGTCCGATCCACGTTCTGGTTCCCGATCAGGTACCGGCGCTTGCTCGTACGACGCCTACGGTTCGAGGAGGACGTGCGCGCGATCCTGCAGCGTGCCAGGAACGCTTGACCCGAGTTCCGCAACTGCCGGGCACCAACCGCTGCCAGCCAGAAGGGCGCTCGCAGTTGCCGAGGCCCCCATTTCGGTGGTCAACCCCAGATCACCGCCCCGAGCCATGCCCCGATGAGGAGCAGACAGGTGAGGAGCAGCCAGGCGAACAACTCGGCCGCCACACTCCACCCGCCCCACCGCTTGGCCCTCCAGAGCGCCGTCCGTGCCGCGCAGCGGCCGAGTCCTCGTGGGCGCGGCCAGCAGGACCGGTCGTCAGCTGGGGTCGGTGCACCGCCCGGAGGTACACGCCCGCGTGGGCAGCGCAGCGGGCGGCGACCGCGAGCACGCCCGCTCGACGCGGCCGCCAGAGGCCGGGGTGCGCGGCTCAAACGGGTCCGGGCGACCGACCGGTAATCGGGTTGAACCAGTACCGTGGGCGGAGAGACTTGCGTGGTGATCATGGAGCTGTCCCCCCCGCAATCTGGCCTGGGACGAGGTGGATCCCGCCCGTCATCCTTTCGACAGCGAGTCGGCGGCGCGGGTGGTCAGATCGCTCGGGCCGGCCCAGCGGGTGCCCCGCCGTCCCGACGTACCGCCGGGTGACCGGCCCACCCTGCACGAGTGGAGCTGGGACGAGGCCAGACCCTGGTCCGAGGCCATGACGTACGCCCTGACCGAGCACTACGGCCGCTGGGTCACCGGATGGCGGTGGGCGCACGACGAGGGGGACTTCGACGGAGGACCGGTCGGCAGCTGGTGCTGCGCCCAGCACTCGGTCACCACTGTGGACGAGACCCTCGACCGTGTGACCGCGGGGCTGCGCGAGTGGCGCGAGTGGCTGGAGAGCCTGGCCGCACGGTTCGAGGCCTACCCGCTGGACCTGGCCGGCATCGACGACCAGCGGATCCTGTGGGACCGCACCGCCCGCCACCTGATTCTGCACGTCACCGACCGGACCGGCTGCGGCAGCGGCTGGTACGGGCACTGCCATCAGGTGCTCGAATGGTTCCTCAGCCGCTGGGGCGTCGGGGCCGACGACGCCGAGCATCTGGTGGCGCGGGCGATCGGCGGCCGATTCGAGAGCTGGACCGGCCCCGACCCGGTGCTGGTCGAGGACATCGCCGAACGGCTCGCGGCCTCCGTGCGGCCGGACCCTGGCCACGCCCGGGCCACCGCCGCTCCGCAGCCTGCCCGCCTTCGCCAAGGGCGGCCTGGAACGGTACGGCATCGGCCCCGACGCCCGCGCCCGCCTGGACGCCTGCCTGACCGAGAGCGCGAACGACCCAACCTGGCCCCTTCCGCTGACCGCTCGGGCCGCACGCGCCTTCCTCGACGTGTGTTTCTTCCACCCCTTCGACGACGGCAACGCCCGCTCCGCCCTCCTCACCTGCCTCTTCGTCTTGGCCCGCGAGGATGTCGCACTCGACAACGTGCGACTGCTGCGCCGTGTCTCCTTCCAGGCTGACGAGCCACAGGACGCACTGACCCTTGCCGGGTACATCGACCTCCTCCGGGAGACCCGGCGAAGGACCGCCGACCCGGCCTCCTAGACAGCCTGCGGTCGCGACCCACTCCGACCGGTGACCTCGGGCACTTTGTGTGCACAGGACGCCGTCGGCCCGGTTGAACTCGATGCAGAGCCTGGTGCCGTTGCGGAACTTCCTGCCCTTGCTGTCAGCTCAACCAGGGCACTGCGGCCGACTCGTCCCGTTCAGATGACTCCGAGGACCCCGTTGCCGCCGAGGAGGGTGCTGTCCTTCTGCGGAAAGCCGACGGACGGGGTGGTGATCATGCTGCTGCCCTTGGCCGTGGGGCCGTCGGTGCCGCCCGGGAGGACCCAGACGGCGCCGGTGGCGTTGTCCTCCTCTGCGGCGCTGATGAAGAGTTCCGGTTTGCCGTCCTTGTTGATGTCGCCGACGGCCACGGTGGTGCCGAATGAGTCCTCGGCCTCGCCTGCTCCGGGGATGCCGGCGGTGTCCTGGGTGAAGGCGTAGGCGCCGCGGCCCAGGGCCCCGGTGCGGCGGCCGGGGATGACCGTCACCTGCCCGGCATTCCTCTTGCCCGTGTCCTCCAGCGGCGCGCCGACCACGATGTCCGCCAGCCCGTCACGGTTCAGGTCGGCCACCGCGAGGGCACCGCCGAAGTTGTCTTGCTTCTCGCTCGCATCAGGAACGCCGGGGGTGTTCTGGGTCAGCTGCACCGGTTTCGCGTCTCGTGCGATGCCGTGCGCCGAGCCGTACCAGAGCAGCACCCGGCCGCCGAGCGCGCCGTCGGCTCCTGGGTTGTCCGGCTCGTCCGGGTCACCGACCACGAGATCGGCGTATCCGTCGCCGTTGACATCCCCGGTGGCCGCGATCAGGCCATTGCCCACCTGCTGCGCGCCGCCGTGGACGGAGTCGACATACACCTCGCCGCCGCTCAGCCCGGTCTTCGCACCCGGGCCGGTGCCGAGCGCTGCGACGTCGAGGCCGTAGTACGCGCCGGCGGTGGTCGCCGGCCGCCAAGGAGGCCGCAACCAATGCCTGCTCCTGCACCGAACCCAGTAATCAGACCCAGATAGCCGTCGTGGTGACACTTGCCGAGGCTGGACACCACGAAGACGCCGCCATCGTAGCCCGCAGTGTCGCCTACCGGCCGCGATGTATTAGGGCTGCAGCAGAAGTCGCCCTCGTCTTGACGGCGACAGGACGGCAACAGGACGCGGTGCCCCTCGCCCTGGAGGCCACCGGCCTCGTCCGGCCCTACTACGGGGTAGAAGCCAGCAACCCCAACAATGCCAAGGCCTGGAGCCTCACTTGGGCGGCTCGGGCACTGGCGCAGTGGGGCAAGCCGTGGAGGCGGCCGACGCAACGCGTAAGGCCGCGGCCCTCCCCCGCGGTCACGGCACGCACGGCGCGTGATGGTCAACGCCGCCACCCAGGGTGGCCACACTGGGACGGCCTCACGAGTGAGGCCCGCAACTTGCCCCGTCCATTTCCGGGCGAGTGACGGACGAGAAGGTCGTCCGTGGGCCGTACAACGACGGTGCGCGGCGGCAGCCGGCTGGTCACCGCGTCTCCTCCCCACCGACGGAACGTCGGAAGCCTACGGAGCGTGGCGCCAGTGGCGCCCGGCCGTTGGGGAGTAAAGAGCGCAGATGGGTACTACGCGGGGAACCCGCTTTGACCAGGACATGGGCCCAGAGCTCGACGACGGGTCAGCCTGTCCAGCTACGCTGCCGCCATGACCGAGGACATAGCGGCACGGCAAGTCACGGACGCGTGGCGGCGCATCGAGGCGTGGCTTCGTGAGCACGCGCCCGTCACGCATGCGGCACTGGGTCCGGGGGCGAGCACGGAGGAGATCACCGGTGTCGAAGCGGCTCTGGGGTTCGCGCTGCCGGTGGAACTGCGTACCTTGTGGGGCCTTGTCTCTGGCGGAAACGTCAACGGCAGCGGTTTCTGGCTCGACAACCGTGCCCTGATGCGCCCGGAGGACGTCATGTTCGTCTACCGGCTGAAGATGGACATTCAGCGGGATCTGGACGCGGAGTACGACACCCCCGGAGTGCCGGGGGAAGACGACATCATCGCGTGGCAGCCGGGGTGGATTCCGGTGTTTTCCAAGGGCGAACACAACAGCGTCTATGGCACATTCCTCGACAGCGAGTCGGGGCTGCTCGGTCACTGGGACAAGTACCCGTACGAACCGCCGGGCGACGACGAGCCGCAGAACTCGATCGTGACGTACTTGGAGGAAATGGCGGACAGCTTGGAGATGCCGACGCTCGCGACACAGACCACACCGGGCCTGCTGGACGGTCGGCTCGTGTGGGAGTGCCACTACCTGGACGAGGACGAGCAACGCCGGTGGCGGCCGGTGGAATAGCTGACGCTCATACGAAGAGGGGGACCGTCACCGGCCCCCCTCTTGCTTTACTGGTTATCCGATCTTGCGCCAGGCGCAGGTTGTGTCTGCGCCCTTGCAGTGCTCGTAGCCGGGCATACTGACGAAGTACCCGTCATCGTCGAGCAGGCGCCAGGACTTGACGGGCAGCTTGTGGAATGCTCCTTGGTTCTGTGCGGAGTTGATCGCCGACCTGCCGCAGCGTTCGTTCCCCGACGGGCCGCGCGTGGCCGTACGGGTGTCGGCGAAGATGCCGAACGCGCTGTTCCCGCTGGTCATCTTGTCGGTGAAGTACTGGGCGCATTTGTCTCCTCCGGAGACCTGGTTGACCCCGCCGGGAAATCCGCCGCTTTCGTGGGTGGACGCCATGGCGTACTCATCGCAGTCGGTGGTTCCGACGGAACTGTCTGCCGGATGCTTCTGCCACGAGTCAGGACAGATGATGGCCTGGCTCTTCGCCCTCGTCCACGGCTTTCCATCAGGGCCCTTCGCGGTCGTGTCCGGGCCCAGGTAGTGGAGCAGGGAATCCCAGCGATGGGCGCCGGCGTGGTCGGGAAGGCGTTCCTGCATCAGCCAGTAGTACGCGCCGGCGGCCGGGTACAGGTTTGTGTCGACCGTGAACGTCGGGTGGAAGTACGGCAGCGTACATCCGGGCGCCGTGCCCTTTACGATGGTGTCGCAGCGGGGGGCCAGTTCCCGCACGCGGGTGTCACCGGAGGTGCCGAAGTTGGCGGTGGCGGGGTTTCCGCCGGCTCCCACCGTCGCCGTCACGTCCCAGCCGAGGTCGATCTGCTTCTTGCCGGAACCGACCCACTTCGTCAGCACCGTGCCCCACCTGCGGTCGTACTGCGAAGACGTTTGGGTTACCCAGTAGGCCGAACCGCCGGTGTCGGTCCCGTTGTCGTCCGTCCATTTGGGCGGGGTCTGAATGCACTCGTCGTCGCAGGAACTGGCCACCTTCCAGTCCATCTTCACGTCTTCGAGCTGAGGATCGATGTACGTGGGTTTGATGAGAATCTGCTGGTCGAACTCAGCGAAGTCGCTGCCGGACTCGGTCTTGGTCGGGTACGCCTTGATGCGCTGCTCGAACTCGAAGTTGGCGTACCCCAGCGCGGGCTTCTCCGGGTCGGTGTCCGTGAAGATCAGCTTTCCGCTCCCGACGCTCTTCATACACGCGTCGCTGCGGGTCATGTAGTCCGCCCCGGACGCCTTGTCCTCGCACCACGGGATCAACTCCGCCTTCGGAACAGCCGCGGCAACGCCCGGCCTGCGCGGGGTGAGGCTGCGTTTCTTCGCTGGCAGGGACAGTTCGATGCACAGGCGGTGTCCCTGGGCGTCGGGCGCGCCGCATGAGCGTTTCTTCGTCGGCTGTTCGGCGATCGTCCCGTTGGCGCGCAGCGTCGGCAGGGACGGGCCCGGATCGGTGCGGGTGAAGGTCTCGGGGGTCTGGGTGGTCTGGTCGATCGTGGACGACGCCTGGGGTTCGGGGAACGACATGTACGGCTCGATGCGGAACGTCGCCCATGGCGACCATTCGGTCTCGTACAGGCTGCCATCGAAGGCGTTGGTGTGGAACATGTAGGTCACGCCGGGCTTGAGCCTGCCGTAGTCGACTTCGGCCTGCGCGGGCTTACCGGAGGCGACATAGGGCGAGACGAGAACACCGTAGGGGTTGGAGTCGGTCAACTTGACCCGATCCTTCGGCTTACCGTCGGCATCCACCGTCCAGACCTCGAAGGTGACGTCCACCTTGTCGCCGTCCGGATCGGTGGCCGTGTTCCGCAGCACCACCTCGGGTGCAATGACGCGCCACGTACTGCCGGACTTCTTGAACTGCGGTCCCGCCGAGGGGTTCTTGCCCGAGGCGGGGCGACTGTTGGCGGCGATGGCGGCACGTTCAGGGCCGGCGGCCGGCCTGGTCGATGGCGGCGCGTTGGGGTCGAGGGCCGAACTCGCTGCGGCAGTTGTCGAGGTGGCGGAAGCGGTACCGGCCGCAGCGAACGGCACGACCGTCAGCAGAACCGCGCCGAGAGCGGCGCGGGAGAAGAAGCGGCGGCCGGTCAGCCACCGTCTGGCTTTTCGCACGAAAACTCGTGTCCTTCCCCGTAGAATCTTCAAACACTTGTGCGAATATGCGTACAAGCACAGGACTGTACGAGGAGCCTCACGGGGACCTGAAGACGCTTTACAGCCATCTCACAGGCGCCCAACAGAACTCAGCCACGCAGTAGTACGCCTGTCAGCATTCGCGTCCTGAGCTGGTTGTTCTCTTTGGCCGGACATGGTGGCAATGGCTGAAGCCAACTGCCGGGCTGCGGAGTTGGAGTCGGTGTTCACACGGGTGGCGGGCCGGCTCAGTCGGGCGGATCTGCGATGACGGAGGCTGTGCGCCGGCATTGACAGTCCAGCGGATGGGCGCCCCTGTGGATGCCGGGTTCAAGCAGGCCGTGGTCGAGCACGGCCCCCGCCTCGGGATCGACGCGCAGATCGTCCAACGTGACCCCGGGGCAAGAGGGTTCACCCCGGAACCGAAGAGATGGGTAGTGGAGCAGACATTCGGCACCCTCCTGCTCCACCGCAGACTCGTGCGGGACTACGAGACGCGGCCGACCAGCACGGTGGCAATGATCCACTGTCCATGACCGACGTCATACTCCGCCGCCTGACCCGCACCGCCACCCCGACCTGGCGCGATGCACCCCGGGCGAGCGGGAGGTCGCGGTGAGACAGCTCCTGGACAAGATCGAGGCCCGCAGCGACTGGTGCGCGAGACCGCCTAACGGCTGCGCGGGCAGATCGCCGAGCTCACCGAGCAACTCGCGCCGCCGAGCACACCTTGGAACGGCTGGAGACTACCCCCGAGACCATGCTGAACCGGCCACCGAGGACGGCGGTCCACCGCCCGAGCCGCTGCCGCCCGGCTACCACGAGATCCTGGCCCTCCTCGAGCAGAACCGGGACGGGCTGCGCGCCAGGGATGTCTGCCACCGGCACTGAACCGCGCCACAGCGAAGGCATGCGTGCCAAGCTGAAACGCCTGGTCAACCGCGGCATCCTCACCGAACCCGAACCCGGCCTGTTCACCCTCACCCAGCCGACACCAGCCACCCCAGAGGCCAACTCAAGCCGACATCAGACGAAGAACCGAATCCCTTGAGCCGCGGATGTCGCGGATGTCGCGGTGAGGACCTCGTAGTCGAGCCTCAGTCTCCCACTCCGGCCTTGTCCATGGCCTCCGCCAGGGTGCGCAGGGTCGCGATGCCCTGTTCGACGTTTTCCGGAAAGATCGTGGCCGAGAGGGTGGTGACTCCAGCTTCGGCGTACGCCTGCAGCCGGTCGGCGATGCGGTCGGTGGAACCCAGCAGGGCGGTGCGGTCGAGGAATCCCTGCGGCATGGCCTCGGTGGCCGCACGCAACTCCCCGTCCAGGTAGAGTTTTTGCACCTGTTCGGCCTCGTCGGGGAAGCCGGTGCGGGCCATGAGCCGGTTGTAGAAGTTGTCCTGCCGTGAACCCATCCCGCCCACGTAGTGGGTGGTGAATGCGCGAATCCGGTCGGCGCAGTCGGCGAGATTCCCGCCGGTCGCGACCGGCACCGCCGCCGCCACCACGTCGAATCCCCGCAGATCCGCCCCCTTGCGCCCCCGTCCGGTACGCAGTTCCGCCAGGGACTCCTGCCCGAACTCGGGCTGGAAGAAGACGGAGAGCCAGCCGTCCGCGATCTCGCCCGCCAGGCGCATGTTGGCCGGGCCGACGGCCGCGAGGTAGACCGGTACGTGCTTGCGCCGAGGGCGCATGCCCAGCTGGATGGCCTTGCCGGGGCCGTCCGGGAGCGGCAAGCGGTAGTGCTCTCCGTCGTAGGCGACGGTCTTGCGCTGCAGGGTCATCCTGACGACGTCGACGTACTCGCGGGTGCGTGCCAGCGGCTTTTCGAACCGGGCGCCGTGCCAGCCCTCGGCAACCTGCGGCCCGGACACTCCGAGTCCGAGGCGGAAGCGGCCTTCGGAGAGCAGGTCGAGGGTGGCGGCGGTCATCGCCGTCATCGCGGGGGTGCGGGCGGGGATCTGCATCACCGCCGTGCCCAGATCGATGCGGGAGGTCTGCGCGGCGAGCCAGCCGAGCAGCGAGACCGTGTCCGAGCTGAACGCTTCGGCAGTCCAGGCCACCGAGAAGCCCAGGCGCTCGGCCTCGCGAACGTACTGAGCGGATTCCCGCGGCCGGGCTCCGGCGCCCAGGTGGCCGAGGTAGCGGAGATTCAGTCCGAGCCTCATCGGTCCGGGTGTCCTTCCTGTGTGGTCAAAGAGCGATCGAGGAATTCCAGGACGGTGCCGCGGTACAGCTCGCGGTCCATCGCCATCGTCTGGAGATGGCCCGCCTGCGGGATCACCAGCAGCTCGGCTCGTGCGTACGGCCGGGCCAGCCGCCTTGCCTCCTCGGTCGGTACGATCGGGTCGGCGGTACCGGAGACGAACAGCATCGGGGTCCTGTCGCACACGGGGTGACCTGCGGGCGGCGGCCACGGCGCGGGTGTGCCCATGGTCACCCTGCCGATCTGCCCGAACAGCGCCTGAACCGCATCGCGTGTCGGCCGGCCTCGGGCGATCGCCGGCAGCGGCAGTGCGCCCGCGCTCAGCATCCGGCGCGCGGTCGCGGGTACGCTGAGCGCCGGCCCGCCGTCGAAGACCGCCGCGTCCACCGCGCCGCCCGGAAGCGTCATGGACTGCAGCATCGCGAAGGTGGCCAGCGAGAAGCCGTAGAGCACAATCCGGCACCCCGCGTGCTCGGGCAGGCTCCGTACGTGGTCGACCACCGTGCGCACGTCCTCGACGTAGCGGTTCAGGAACCGGGTCAGGCCGTGGTCCCTGGTGCTGCCGCCGTGGTTACGGAAGTCGAACAGCACCACGGTGAATCCGGCGCGGTGCAGCATGCGCGCGTGTGAGAGGGCGTGAGACTTCTCCTGCCCCAGGCCGTGCCCGAGGATGACCACGCGCTGCGGGTCCGCCTGGCACACCCAAGCGGCCAGTGAAAGCAGCCCGTTGCGGTGCGGGATCCGGATCTCCCGCGGGAAGAGCCGGAAACGAGCCGGGGTGTGGTGCGGTGCGGCGGGGGCAGGGTGGCAGACGCGGTGGGCCATGTGCAGGGCCACGACAGGCGCCAACGGCAGCGCCAGCACTCCGCGGCACCAGCCGCGCCGGGCGTGGTCGCGAACGGGCGAAGCAGGTGCGAAAGACACGGTTTCCCTCATGCTCTATGGATCGGGGAAGGGTGCGCTCAGATCACCAGGCCGCCGTCCACGCCCAGGACCTGGCCAAAGATGTGGCGGGCGCGGTCGGAGACGAGGAAGGAGACCAGGTCGGCGACGTCGTCGGGGGTGCCGAAGCGGCCGAGCGGAGCGCCGCCGAGGCTGTCCTTCTTGACCGTCTCGGTCAGGCCGACGGTCATGTCGGTCTCGATGAGGCCGGGCGCCACGACGTTGGCGCGTACGCCGTACTTTCCGCATGCCCTGGCCAGGGACTTGGTGAAGCCGAGGTCGCCATGACATCGCCCGAGGCCTCGCCGGTCATCCTCACCAGGGGGTTGTCACGTACCGCTCCCGCGGAGGCCACCACGGCGTCGATCGGGCCGAGCTCGCTCTCCGCGGCGTCGGTGAACGCCCGGGCCCCCTCCGGAGACGCGACGTCGACGCGGTGGGGGACGACACGGGCTCCGGTATCGGTAGCCGACTTGACGACCTCGTCGGCTGCGTCCGCGTCCGAGCGGTAGCAGAACGCGACATCGAATCCCTCGTGGGCCGGCCGGGACACGAAGGCGCGGCCAATGCAGCGGGAGCCGCCCGAGACGAGCGCCACCGGTCGCTGGGTGTCTGGCATGTGCTTTTCTCCTGAAAAGCCCTGTCAAGCAGGGGCTGTGAGGGTGCGGCCGGCCGTGCGTCTCCGCTCTCGTAGGCGCACGGCCGGCCGCATGAGCCGCAGGCAGGTCAGGATGCGGCCTGCGCGGTGCGCTTGTCCGTGATCAGCTGAAGGACGTCGATGAGCGACGAGACCTGCCTGAAGTCGCTCTCCTGCAGCTTGACGCCGTACTGCCTGTCCAACCGGACGATGATCGCCAGTGCCATCAGGGAGTCGACCTCCAGGTCCTGCACGAGATCGGCGTCGTCCGTGACCTCCTCCACGTCGACCTCGAGGACGTCGGCGACGAGGGAGCGCAGCTCTTCTTTGTCGAGTGCGATCTGGGTGTTGTTGGACATGTGGGGGTATTCCCTTCGGATTTGTGTCAGTGCTGCTGGCGGGTGATCGCGGCGAGGGTGGTCGTCGCGTTGACGGACTTCAGGCAAGTGGGATCCCACCCTCAAGCGGGCGTCGGGTAATTACTCATCGTCGCGGAGTCAACGGAGAGTCCGGCAGTTCAAGGTCTGCAACCTTTCCGAGAGGTTTCACGGTCGCTTTGAGCGCTGCGTCGGGAGCCGGTCGGCATGCGCTCGCTGATGTTGTCTTTCTCGGTTGCTCCCCTTCATGTTGATCGGGTCCGGCCGGATCGATCAGTCCGAGGAGGGGGTGATGAGGTGCCCGGCATGACTCCGCGAGATGCCCCAGGAAGCCGTCGGACTCATTCGTGGACGCCATACGCTCTGCGGCGCCTGGCGGACATCGGCAGACCGTGCCGCGGCCGGATGGTGATCCTTGCCAGCGGGTCGACCGCGTACCCGGGAACGGGCTCGAACTCCCAGTGCCGCCCCACGGTGGCCAGCGCCATGACGCCCTCCATCTGCGAGAAGGCATTGCCTATGCACTGCCGCGGACCGCCGCCGAAAGGCAGGTAGGCGAGGCGCGGGCGTCCGGGCCGTATCGCGTGACCGGTGAGCTCGTCCGCCTCGCCGGCGGACCGCGGGGTTTCGAGCCAGCGCTGCGGGGCGAAGAGTTCCGGCTGCGGCCACCACTGGGGATCGCGGTGGACGACCCACGGGATGATCCCGACGAAGCTGTTCTTGGGGACGCGGTGGCCGCAGGCCTCGAAGTCCTCCAGGGGACGGCGGGCGGCGCCCATGACCGGCGGGTAGAGGCGCATCGCCTCGGAGAGGACCGCATCGGTCCAGACGAGGCGGGGCAGGTCCTCGACCGTGGGCAGCCGGTCGCCGAGCACCTCGTCGATCTCCTCGTGCATGCGCTCCCGTGCCTCGGGGTGGCTGCCGAGCAGGTGGTAGGCCCAGGTGAGAGCGCTGGCCGTGGTCTCGTGGCCGGCCGTGAGGAGGGTGATCGCCTCGTCCCGTACCTGGCGGTCCTCCATCGGCTCCCCGGTGTCGGCGTCGCGCGCCGCGAGCAGCAGGGAGAGCAGGTCGGTGCCCTGACCGTCGCCCTGCCTGCGCTCCGCCATGAGCCGGTAGACGATGGCATCCAGGTTGGCCCGGCCCTCGTAGAAACGCTTGTTGCCGGGCAGCGGCAGCTTCGCCAGATGGCGGGCGAAGGGCAGGGAATCCCAGCGCAGCGGACCCTCGTGGCGCGGGATGGAGGCGATGGTGCGGGCCACATCGCTGTCGAGCGAGACGTCGAAGAGCGTGCGAGCCACGATGGCGAGGGTCAGCTCGGTCATCTCGGCCTGCACATCGAGCCGGTCCCCGTCCTTCCAGCCGGACTGGATGTCGTCGGAGAGCTCGGCGAAGGCACGACCGTAGCCGGCGATGCGTTCGTGATGGAACATCGGCTGTATCAGCCTGCGCTGCTTACGATGGAACTTGCCATCGCTGGTGACCAGGCCGTTGCCGAAGATCACCTCGAGCGGGGCGGCCCACTTGCCGCGTCCGGCGCGCATGACGTCTTTCCTGAAGTTGCGGTGCGACGTGACCAGGACCTCGTGGACCGCCTCCGGGTCGCTGATCATGTACAACTCGTTCGAGGCGAGCGGGATGCGCACGACGGGGCCGTACTGGTCGCGCAGCCCGGTGAGGTAGTTCAGTGGATTCCCGGACATCGCGAGCAGGGCGCGCAGCCGGCCGGTGGGACCGGGGGCCGCGGTGGCCGTGGGGGCGACGGAGACCTGGGTCATCGAGGTGCCTTCCTGAGGTGCGGTCACGAGTGGCGCCGCGGGGTCGGCCGGCGGTCCAACGGGACGTGGGTGCCTTGGTGGTTGGGGGGCCGCCCATCGGTGCGAGCAGGCCGAAGACCAGGTCCTCGACCCGCTTGGGGGCTTCGCGAGGGCTGACTCGCCGGACGCGCGGGAGATGACCGCGGCCCGGAGCACATGGGGGTGGCCCGTGTGGTCGGTGTGGCCGTCGCCGGTCAGGCACCAGAACGTCTCCGGGAGTTCGTCGGCGCGCGGGGCGGGCGTCAGGGTGTCGAACATGTCCGCCGGGGCGTCCTGGTGGTGGTCGACGATGCGGTACGAGGCGCCCGGGGGTACGACATGGACCTTGCCCGGCTCGGCGAGGATCTCCTTGCCGCCGATCTCGATGCGCACCGAGCCTCGCAGGTGGCTTCCGGCGTGAGCTCCATGGACACGGGTGGGGTCACTCCCTGACGAAGCGTTGGAGGGCGAGCGAGACGTTCTGCCCGCCGAAGGCGAAGGAGTTGGAGAGAGCCGCCCGGACCTCGTACGGACGGGCGGTGTTCGGCACGTAGTCGAGGTCGCACTCGGGATCGGCCGCGTCCTGGTTGATGGTGGGCGGGATGACCCCCCGGTCGATGGCCAGGGCGCAGAACGCCGTCTCGGTCGCGCCGGACGCGCCCAGCAGATGGCCGGTCATCGACTTGGTGGAGCTGACGGCCAGGTTCCCGCTGTGACTGCCGAAGGCGGACTTGATCGCCTTCGTCTCGGCGGCGTCGGAGAAGGGGGTCGAGGTGCCATGGGCGTTGACGTGGTCGATCTCACCGGGCTTGAGATCGGCCTCGCGCAGCGCGGCGAGCATGGCGCGGGCGGCACCCTGCCCGGTGGGATCGGGGGCGGTGACGTGGTAGGCGTCGCTGGTCTGGCCGTAGCCGCAGATCTCGGCGTAGACGTACGCGCCCCGCGCCTCGGCCGACTCCGCGGTCTCCAGGAGCAGCATGGTGGCGCCCTCCCCCATGACGAAGCCGTCCCGGTCCGCGGTGAACGGGCGGGAGGCTCGGCGGGGTTCGTCGTTGCGGCGGGACAGGGCGCGCAGGTTGGCGAAGCCCGCGATCAGCGGCGAGGCGATGCACGCCTCGGAGCCGCCCGCCAGCGCAGCCCCGGCATAGCCGTCGCGCACCAGGCGGTAGGCCTGCCCGATCGCGTCGGCCGAGGAGGCGCAGGCGGTGACCGGTGCGGCGCCGGGGCCGCGGAAGCCGAAGCGCTGGGCGACCGTGCCCGCGCCCATGTTGATGATGGAGCTGGGCACGAAGAACGGGGAGACCATGCGGGGTGCCGTCGCGTCCTTCAGCACCCCCTCCTTCATGGTGTCGGCGCCGCCGATGGCGCTGCCGATCACGGTGGCGGCGCCGTCCCGGTCGATGCCGTCGAGGCCCGCGCGCTCCACGGCGAGTTCGGCCGCGGCGATCGCGAAGTGGCAGAACCGGTCGAGGCGTCGGGCCTCCTTGGTGGTCAGCCAGTCGGTCGGGTCGAAGTCCGTCACCTCGGCGGCGATGCGGACCGGCAGCCGGTCGGCGTCAAAGCCCTGGATCGGTCCCACGCCGGAGGTTCCGGCGAGCAGCCGCGTCCAGACCGTCTCGGTGCCGATGCCGAGCGGGTTGACCATGCCGATGCCCGTCACCACCACCCGGTGGCGGCCGGGGGCGGTGCTCATACGGGCTCACTCGGCTCGGCGAGCCCGAAGAGAGACTCCATCCGCATCGCGAGGCGCACATCACCCTCGATGTGCAGCCGGCCCTTGAGCAGCAGATCCATGCCCTGGGCCGCGGCGGAGGCCATCTCCACGAAGCTGACCGCGTCGAGGGTGAGGGTGACCGCGGGGGCGCCGGAGATCCCCGTCTCGCGCACGTCGCAGGTGTCGTCGGTCAGTACGAGGTCGTACGCGACGGTGTCGGCCGGCGGCCTTCCGACCTCCCAACGGGCGGTCTGCGGACCGTCCATGGGGCCTCCGGTGTAGCGCTCGGGCATCTGCTCGAAGACCGTGCGCAGCACGGCCTCGCCGTCAGGTGTGGCCAGCCAGGCCGCCAGGTCCTCGCGCGGCAGCCCGGCGAGGGCGGCGCGGACTTCGGAGAGCGTGCCGGAGCGCAGTCCCGCGAGTCGCTCCGGGGAAAAGGTGGGTCCGGCCGTCATGAGAGCCCTTCCGCTCGTGCGGGCACCGGCCCGCTGTTGACTGTTCGGTCGACGGCCTGCCGGAGTTCCTGCCGTGGGTCGACGCCGGGCAGCCGGGCGAGGACATGGCCGTCGGGCCGTACGAGAACCGCTTCCGCCCCCTGCAGGGCGTAGCTGTCGGCGAAGGCTCCGCTGACATCGCGCAGTTGAGGCCCGTCCGCGGTGATCACAGCCGCGGTGAGGGGCAGGCCCAGGACGGTCGGGGTCTCCTGCGCCACTTGCTGCCAGACGGCTCCCTCTGCCCCGGTGAGCAGGGCGAAGCCGGTGCGGGCCAGGTCGGTCGTGGAGATCCGGTCGCCGGCCCGGTCGAGCCAGGCGTGCGGGGCCCGGTGGCCGGCCTGGGCGGTCGGCCGGTAGTTCACAATGTCCTGGACCACCGGCTCGCCAGGGCCTGGTGCGTAGGTGAAACCCAGCGTCTGCCCCTCGAAGTCGAAGTGTGGCCGGTGCTGTTCGATGTTTCGGGCGAACTCCGCCGGGTCGGCGTCGGATTGGAGCAGCGCCCGCTTCTGGAGGGCGTTGCGCTCGCTGTACCGGGCGTTGAACTCCGCGACCGGGCGCCGCTCACGCTCGTACGAGTCGAGCAGCGAGTCGGGGGCACCGCCGCGCAGTACCGCGGCCAGCTTCCAGGCGAGGTTGTGGCCGTCCTGGATGCCGGTGTTCATGCCGAAACCGCCGGTGGGCGGGAAGGTGTGGGCGGCGTCTCCTGCGGCGAGGACCCGGCCGTCGGCGCTGCGCCAGGAAGCGAGCCCGGTGGAGCCCATCACCCAGTTCCGTACGGAGTGGATGCGCAGCCCGCCGAGCGCTTCGCCCGACTCGCCGATGGCGGCCTCGATCAGCTTGTGGTGATCGACTTCCGCCTCGAAGTAGGTGTGTTCCTCGTCGGGGGTGAGGGCGGGGATCTCCAGGAGCCATTCGCCGCGCTTGGGGTCCACCGTGATGAGGACGCCCCGTACGGTGTCGTTGAGTACCCAGTACAGGGCGCTCTCCCGGCCGGCCGTCCAGGGCGAGAGGTCGGCGGTGAAATGGATGTCGAGGAGTCTGCCGAGCGGCGTGGCAGCGGTCCGCCGCAGGCCCACCGTCTCGCGCAGCGGGCCGTGCAGCCCCTCGGCCAGGATGGCGTAGCGGGCCTCGACGACGGTGGGGCGCTCGCCCGATGCCGTCACCCTGACACCGGTCGGGGTCCGGGTCAGCTCCTCGGCCCTGACGCCGCGGATCACTCGTGCGTTCTCGGGGAGCCGGTCGACGAGCAGCGCTTCCACCCGGTTTTGCGAGCAAATGACGGGAAGTGCGGGGCTGTTGGCCACTCGCTGCATCAGGGCGTGTGCCGAATCGATGATGTCGAGGCCGGCGAGTTCGGTGCCGGCGAGCTCGGTGCACCAGGTGATGCGCGCCGTGTTCTCCAGGGACACGCCTGCACGGCGCACCTCGGCATCGACGCCCAGGTGCCTGAGCAGCTCCATGGTGCGTGAGTTGATCACCGTGGCGCGTGGGTGACCGGACGGTGCGGGGCGCTGTTCGAGGACGACCGTGCGGACGCCGTGTCCGGCGAGGAAGTGGGCCGCGGCGAGGCCGGTGGGCCCGGCACCGACCACTACGACGTCGGCCTCCAGCTGCGCGGCCGTCTCCGGCTGGTGCTCTACGGCTGCGGTCATCGGCGCACCTCCGCGAGACGGGCGACGACCGGCGCCAGACGCCGGGCCACCGCGGCGTCGAAGCCGGCCTTGAACAGGACGCGGGCGACGACGACCGCGGGCAGCCCGGCCGTGATGGCGCCGAACAGCCAGAGCACGAACACTGTGGTGAGCGCGTTGCGTTGGGCCTCGCCTCGGCGGCCTGCGGCGCGGATGAGCGGGCCCCAGACCCGGAAGGCCTTCCCGGCCAGGAGGTCGGCCGCGGCCAGCGGATAGTTGACGGGGGCCGCGTCATGGGCGGCGAGAACGGCGCGGACCCGGTCGGCCAAAGCCTCCTCGGAAGCGGTGCGGGAGGCGGGTTCGGCCTGTTCCGGGGCGAGTTCGGTTTGCGCTGGGGCGAGTTCGGCGATGCGCTCGCCGAGGAGCGCGAGCCGGTCCAGCTCGTCCGTGCCGACACCGGCGCGCGGGAACCCCCAGGACGCCTCCCGCTTGCCGGCGAGCAGCCAGCGCAGCGTGGTGACGAAGGTGACCCCGGCGGAGGCGGTGTCCACCGCGGCGATCGTGCCCAAGTAGCGGCCGCCCGCGGCCTGGAGCAGCCGCTGCACCTCGACGGCGGCCGAGTACCACATGTTCCGGCAGGCCACCAGGCCGACGACGGCACGCCCGTCGAACGCCTTCGGCTCGGCGCCGACGAGCGCCCGCATGGGCAGCGCCGGAGCCAAGTACCAGACGGGGAAGGCAAAGACGACCAGGTCTGCGTTGTCATCCTCGGCCACCGGCGGCCGGGCGGTGATCTCGGCTGCCCCGTCGGGGTCGACACAGGCGGGGAAGACACCGAAGAAGCGGCGTACGGGCCAGGGGAAGGGAAAGGGTTCCCGCGGCCTGATCTCGACCTTGCGTATGTCCCAACCCGCCTTTTCCAGCGGGTCGGTGACGGCGGAGACGGACTCCAGGAGCTGACCGGTCTGTGAGTACCAGTAGACCGTCACTCGGGGCTGTGCGCCCATGGCCTCAGGCCTCCCCCGCGGAGACGGCCGTCAGATGCGCGAAGGACACCGCGAACCGGCCGGACTCGGGGACCATCACCAGGAGCTTGTCGCCGGGGGACACCAGGCTCTCGCTGAGCATCTCCTCCAGGATCACGTAGATGCTGGCGGAGCCCATGTTCCCGACCCGGGGCAGATTGCTGTACCACTTCTCGAGGGAGGGTCCCCTGACCTTCTTGTGCTCGATCTCCTTGACCACCATGGACTTCATGCGCTCGCTGGAGTAGTGCGCGGGGAACCAGGCGAGCTCGTCCGGGTCGAAGCGGCCCTCGTCGAGCAGCCGCTGGTACTCCTTGACCCCGACCCGCACGAGATGCGGCAGCAGGCCCAGGTTCTGACGCAACGCCAGCGCGCCGTCGGCGGCGGCCTCGGCCGCGGAGGGGTAGTCCCACCAGGCCTGCTCCGCCGAGTTGTCGGCCGAGCCCATGTACATGCAGGTCTGCTCGGTGTTGGCGTAGGAGGTGAGCGAGATCCAGTCGATCCGCAGGCTCACCCCGTCGGCCGCCGGGCGGTCCTGTACGACCGCGGCGCCGGCGCCGTCCGAGAGCATGTAGCGCAGGAACGCCATCTCCATGGCGATGGCACCGTCGTCCGAGACCGGCCGGACGTCGGCGAACCGGTCGCTCCTCAAGAAACGCGAGGCCAGTTCGGACGCGGAGGCGACCGCGTTCTTCTTCTCCCCTGCCGCCACCTGGAGGTAGGCGTTCTTGAGCGCCATCATCCCGGAGCTGCAGATGCCGTGGGTGGTGACGATCTCGCAGGGCGGGCTGCCCAGTTCGCCGTGGATGCCGCTGGCGATGCCGGGCGCGACGAGATCCGGGACGGTGGTGGCCGCCGCGATGAGGTCGATGTCGTCGAGGGTGATGTCCGAGCGGTCCACCGCCTGGCGGATCGCCGCGACCGCCATGTCGGTGTTGGAGAACAGGGTCTTTTGCTGCTTGTCGATGGCGTAGTGCCGTGACTTGATCCCGCAGTTGGCGAGTGTCAGCTCACGCAGCCCCGAACTCGCTTGACCCACGCTGCCGATGTAGTCCTCGATCTCCTCGTTGGGCACCGGATCGCCGGGAAGGAAACGTCCCATGGCGGTGATGTAGGCAGGCAATGCAGAGTCTCCCCGTGATCTAGGCGATTGCTGCGGTTTCGATCTTGGAGACGGCGAAGTCCAGCACGTCGCCGACGGTGCGGAGCGAACCGAAAAAGCGCTCGTCGTCCATCGAGATGCCGTACGCACCCTGAAGGGTCTGCGCCATGGCGATGAGGTCGAGTGAGTCGATGCCGATGTCGTAGTACAGATCGGATTCCACGGAGAGTTCATCCGGGTCGGCATCGCACTTGGCCAGGAGGAATCCAGTGATATCTGCGTAGAGGTCGGTCCTCAAAGACATGTTCACCTCCCGTGCCCCACCCTCTGTGCGGCACAGGATTGACCCTGGCTCAAGCCGCTTGGCGCTCGCTCTCGCTGCCCTTGAGCGGACCGATCACGCAGGCTCCGGCGAGAAGGTGGAGCTGCTGGAAGTGGTGCCCGTCGACGCCGCTCGTCCCGACCTGGACGGAGCACCTGGGGAAGCCGCGGCCGGCGTGCTCGCGGCCGCGGGCCACCCTGATGAACCGTTAGGACAGTCGAGGAACCTGCCCCGCAGCCAGGAGCGCAGTGGTCGGCCTGTACCAGCCCGTCCCTTGCCACCGTTGACGCCACCGTGACGCAAGCCTGGAACCCTGCAGGGCGGGAGGGACTCTGCATGTCGGCTTTCACGTACGACCATCAGCAGCGGCCAGCTGCCGCCGTGATCGCAGCCAAGCTCGCCACGCAGGCGGGCCAGGGCCGACCGCTCCCGCAGGGCCTGCGGCGCGCGCTGGAGACAGACACCGGACACGACCTCATGGATGTCCGGGTCCACACGACATACGACGCCGACAACCTCGCTGACACCCTCGAGGCGCGCGCCTTCACCGCGGGCAGTGACATCTTCTTCTCCGCGGGCGCTTTCGACCCAAACTCGTCGGCGGGCTACCGCCTGCTCGCCCACGAAGTGATCCATGTGCTGCAGCGCCGGCCTCTCGGCGACGGCATCCAGGCCGCCCAGGGCTGGAAGCTCGACGACCCGGCCGGACCGGACGAGGAGCGGGCCGCGGCTCATGCCGACCGCCTTCTGCACGCCAGGGGCCCCGCAGGAGGAACTCCTCACCGCACCGGCACCGCCGCGACCGAACAGCCTCCTGGCTGCTCCCGCCGACACCCCATACCCGTTCCCGCGCCACAATCAGCCGCCGGACATGGACAGGTGCTGTGCCGGGCTCCTGCTGACGAGTACGTGGGGCGGACGGGCCTGGACGAGACAGCGCTCGGACGCCTTCTCCTGACCATGGCACTCGCCGGTGACTTGGCAACTGTGGAACAAGTCTTCGATGAACTGGGCGGGACCGATCAGGACGACGTGTCGCTTGCGTTCATGGAAACCGCCACCCCTGACGACCTCGGACACTTGCTCCGCAGCCCCGGCGGCCGAGCCCTGCTGGACCGCCTCCTCGACCAGCTGACCTCCGGATACGTCGGAGACGACGAGCAGCACGAGGCTGACCGCATCCTGGCCATGAAGAGCCTGCGTATCAGCCCCCAGGACTTCGAGGCCGGTGTCCAGGGCGCCAAGGTGTTCCCTTTCAAGCTGCCGGGGCTCTTCGTGTTCAGCGACGCCCCGATCGACGCCGACCGCAGGGAGCGCGGCCGGATCTGGGTCAAACAGCCCGTGCGGAACCCGGTCCGGCACCGGCAGCCGTCCGGGGTGACGGCGACGTCGGGACGGCCGCTCTGGCAGCAGTGGAGCTATTCGCTCCCACAGGCCGTCGGCGACAAGATCGATAGACACCAGCCGGACCCTGCCCGGAAGGACCTTCAACCACCAGCCGACACGCCGATCTCACCTGAAGTGCTCATCGGCCCTCTTCCGGCACTGACCGCCGGTCGGCGAGGCGATCCTGGTCGGCGGCGTTACCGGCACGAGCCTCGGTGCGGTGACCCCGTGCCAGGTAGTCCCGGACGATCAACTCGACAGCGTCCTGCGGGCTCCTGGTACCGGCCAGCAGCATGACCTCGATGGCCAAATCGCTGTCCAGACTGATGGTGACCTTCGCCATGACACCTCCTGAAGGGTTTCCGCGGAGCTTATCCAAGAGGCTAACGGTCGGCGATGGGTAGGTTGCGGCGCCCGGGACAGAGGGACGGGGCCGGAAACCCGACGGTCGCGGACGGCGCCGACTGTTCGCCGAGCGCGGGTATGAGGGGACGTCGGTCGACGACCTCGTCCGAGCGCTGGGCGTACACCGGGGCAGCCTCTACAAGGTGTTCGGCAGCAAGCGGGCCTCTATCTGGCCGCGCTCCGCCGCCATCTCGATCAGGAGGTGCTGCCACTGGCGAGTGCCATCGCGACCGCCGGCGACCTGCCGAACGCCCTGACACAGGCGGCCGCCGCGTACGACGGGGGCCTCGCCGCCGGGCTGCTCCTGCTCGCGGCGGCCGAGCGGGCCCCCACGGACCACGAGACGGCCGAACTGGTCACGGAGGGCCTCACCGCACTCGACCTGGCAATCCGTCAAGTACTCGGCCTCGACGGGACTCCGCAGGCACTCGCCTACGCCCTCACCGCCGCCGTCCTCGGCCTGCCCCTGCGCAGCCGGGCAGGTGCCGAGCCGACCGTCGGCGCTGAGGCCGTCCAGGCCCTACAGATCCGGCACTGGGCGGCTCGCACTTGTACGAGAACCACACGCCGTGGGCATGCCGCTTTGACCGGCGACGGGCCCTGCGCTGCGGAGGCCAGGTCTTCACACGGGGCCGTGGGGCGCCGTGAGGCCTGGCGAGCGCTCCGTACGGCGGGCAGCGTAGGGTCGTTGCGGATGCTGAGGAGGGAGCCATGACCCGCGAGGAATGGGTGGAGAGCGCGGCCTGCCGCAGCACCGACCCGGACAAGCTGTCGCCGTGACGGTCAAGCGTCCTGAACACTGATCAGATGCCCTCTAAGTCGACATACGACAACAAGAGGAGCTAACGACGGCCTCGGTCGAGCCGGTCGAACAATTCCTCGAGCGGCTCGCCGATGTCCTGTCCGAACTGGGTCAGGCCGTAGGTGACCTGGGGCGGCGCCGTCGGCTCGACCTCCCGCCAGACCAGGCCGTCCTGCACCAGCGCGCGCAGGGTCTGGGCGAGCATCTTCTCGCTGACACCTTGGATGCTCTCGCGCAGCTCGTAGAACCGGAGGTCGCCGCCGCGCAGGGAGATCAGCACCCAGACGCCCCACCTGCTGGTCACGTGGCTGAGCACATCGCGCGCGGGGCAGTCGGTGTGAAACACCTCATACCGCTTCCCCGGTTCGGCCTGCGTCAACTGCGCGCCTTCCACCATGTCCGGAGCTTACCTCCAGGTATGTTCTTACGAAAAGTAAGCCCTGCTCCTAGCGTCGTTGCCGCAGTGCACAACGGACAAGGAGCTGATCATGATCGTGGTGACCGGGGCTACCGGAAATGTGGGCCGGCCCTTGACGCGGGCCCTGACCGAAGCGGGCGAGCCGGTGACGGCGGTGTCGCGGCACGCGGCGGCGGTGCCGGACGGCGTCCGACACGCGGCGGCCGACCTGACCGAACCGGCGAGCCTCACACCCGCGCTGGACGGGGCGAAGGCGCTCTTCCTCCTGCTGTCCGGCGACCTGCACGCCCCCGAAGCCAGGCCGACCGACATCATCGGCCTGGCCGCGGCCAGTGGGGTACGCCGGGTCGTCCTACTGTCCTCGCAGGGCGTGGCAACCAGGCCGCTCGGCCCGTCGCGGGTCGCGATGCGCGCGGTGGAGGACGCGTTGCGGGAGTCCAGCCTGGACTGGGCCATCCTGCGGCCGGGCGGCTTCGCCTCCAACGCCTTGGCCTGGGCGGAGTCCGTCCGCATGCAAGGGACGGTCGCCGCGCCCTTCGGCGACGTCGGGGTGCCGATCGTCGACCCCGCGGACATCGCCAAGGTCGCGGAGGCCTGCCTGCTGGACGACCGGCACACCGGCGGGGTGTACGAACTGACCGGGCCGGAGGTGATCACGCCGCATCAGCAAGCGGAGACCATCGCCACCGCGCTCGGCTCGCCGGTGCGGTTCCACGAACTCACCCGCGACGAGGCCAAGGCCGCGATGACCCAGTTCGTGCCGGCGGAACTCGCCGACGACACCCTGGACATCCTCGGCGCCCCGAGCCCGGCCGAACTGCGGATCAGCCCGGACGTGGAACGGGTCCTCGGCCGCGCTCCGCGCCCCTTCATCGACTGGGTCGCCCGCAACATCGCCGCTTTCCGCTGACACAACTGCAGCGACCGGCCCGGCCCCACGCGCCGACGGCCGGCTGCGGCCGCGCGGGCGACCATCTCCGCGGTGCCGACCGCCGGGCGGAAGCCGAGGATCTCTCCGAGCGGTGGAGCTACCGGCCGCAGCCTGCGGCGACGCCCTAGGGTTCAGATCATTTTCTGGGTCGGGGTCCGGTCACGCCTCGCGGCGGCGCGTGGTGGGCGCCCCGACACGGCCACCTCCTCGCCCCCACGGACGCCACCTACCAGGGGCTACAAGGTCTGCATCTGGCTCAAGAACCCGCGCCGCCGCGCGTAAAACGATGAACATCGAGCGCCGACGCGCCGAGAGGCTTCCCGCCGGGTCGCGGCCGACGCCCTGACCGAGGAACGGCGCGACCAACTGGACGACATCGACCTCTCGTGGTGCCCGGCCTGGCCGGTGGAATGGCAGCGCGCCCTCCACCTCACCCGCTAGCACCTGGAAGAGACCGACGTTGTGGCCAGCCGAGGTCCCGCCTGCGATCGCGTACCTCAACGCCGCCGAGGGCGGCGGGAGGAGAATGCAGAACTGGCCACTCTTCTCCGGCCGTGCGGACAGGGCACCGTTCGTCGATGTCCGTGATGATGATCGCCTCACCAGGGTGCGGCTAGCCTCACTCGGCATCGGCCGGCTCCGCACCCTCGGCCTCCGCCTCCCCGGAACTCGCTTCGGCTGTGGGTGCTTCGCCCTCAGCCGCAGGCTCCTCGGATTCCGCGCGTGGCTGGTCGACATCGCGCTCGCCTCCGGGTGTTCGGCCCGGACGTGATCCGCGTCTGTCGCCGGCTGCTGACCTCAGGCGTCCGTATCGGCATCATCCAGCTGACCAGCGCCCCACCCCAGCCAGGCCCCCGAGCCGACGCGGGAGGCCTCGTGAGCAGCGACATCGCCCGGCCGGGCCGGCACCTCACCGCCGTGGCCCGGTGACGGATCCCTCACTGCTCCCTGTGGACCCGGTGACGGATCCCTCACTGCTCCCTGTGGACCCGGTGACGCATACCTCACGGCCCCCTGTGGAAAGGAGTGGACCCGCCACCGCATCGAGGTCGATCGTGGGCGACATGAACGATCACCGCATTGCGTCTGTCGACCCTGCCGGTTCCGCAGAACCCGCCCCCGGACCGAGCCGCCCGCACGATGCCGGGTCGCCAGGGTCGATCGCGGCGACGGGTTCGCGAGCGGCCATGAGTGACGTGCCGCTGGGTGAGGAGGCCAGTGAGGTCCGCCGTTTCTGGAGCCGGCTCGGTCTACCCGGGCTGGTCGATGTCCACACGCACTTCATGCCCGAGCGCGTCCTGCACAAAGTCTGGGGCTACTTCGACGCACTCGGACCGCTCACGGGTGGGCTCGAATGGCCGATCACTTACCGGAAGGAGGAGGCGGAACGGGCGTCCCTGCTCCGGGAGTTCGGGGTGCGGGCCTTCACCGCGATGCTCTACCCGCACAAGCCGGGGATGGCCCGGTGGCTCAACGGCTGGGCGGCCGACTTCGCCCGCCGCACCCCCGACTGCCTGCACACCGCCACCCTCTACCCCGAGCCGGGCGTCGAGACATACGTCCAAGAGGCCGTCGAGTCGGGTGCGCGCGTCTTCAAGGCGCATGTGCAGGTGGGAGCGTACGACCCGGCCGACGAACTCCTCCAGCAGGCCTGGGGGTTGCTGGCCGAGGCCCAGATCCCCGTGGTGATCCACTGCGGCTCCGGGCCCGCGGCCGGCAAGCACACGGGCCCCGAGCCGATCGCGCAGGTGCTGGCGCGGCATCCCCGGCTGCGGCTGATCGTCGCGCATCTGGGGATGCCCGAGTACGAGGAGTTTCTCGGCCTTGCCGAGCGGTACGGGGAGGTGCGGCTGGACACGACGATGGCGTTCACCGACTTCACCGAGGCACTCATGCCGTTCCCCCGCCGGGCCCTGCCCCAGCTCGCCGGACTCGGCAACCGCATCCTGCTCGGCTCCGACTTCCCCAACATCCCCTATCCCTACCTGCACCAGCTCCACGCCCTGGAGCGGCTGGGCCTTGGAGAGGAGTGGCTGCGGGCGGTGTGCCACGACAACGCGGCAGACCTGTTCGGACTGTGAAGAGGAAAGCTGTTCGGGGAGGACTGGTCCATCCCTGACAGGGTGGGAAACTGCACTTCTCCGTACCCGCCGAAGAACGAACCGTCCTTGACGTCAGGGAGACGTCCCGCCCGACCGTACCGTGCACGGCCCGACAAGATGTCGACGTACCGGCTTGCGGCGAAGCTGACACTCATTGCGGACTGCCGGGGCTACCCCACCGCTTAGTAGGGCTAGGTCACGTTCCTGTCGGGGTGGGTGCGTCGCGGTGGCAGGTGGGACAGGCGCCCGGAACGGCTGGTCGGGATCACCTCGAGCGTTCTTCGGCCAGCCATTGGGCGAGGGCGGTGAGGGTGACTTCGACGCTGTTCGCCATGTAGCCAAGGAGCGCGTCCAGGTCGGTGCGGGTGGTGCCCAGCACCGGGTCGAGGCGCAGCAGTCGCCAGGACTGCTGGACGACGGTTCCGCGCCCCTGGGGGGCGAGGGTCCATTCCCAGCGCACGATGCCGCTCTCGGCGCCGCCGACGACGAAGCCGAAAGCCGCGCCGGGGTCGGCCTTTACGACCTGGGAGCGGGTGGTCCACTCCTTGCCGTCCCTGCGGTTGCGGCCGCTGAACCAGTCGCCGACCCGGGGTCCAGCGCTGTGGTCGAAGGCGACGTCGCCGGCGTTGGGACTCCAGCGACCGATCGCGGACACATCGCTGATCAGCTCGTAGACTCGGGCGGGCGCGGCGTCGACCCAGGCGCGTCTGGTGAAGGCGAAGTCGGATGCGACCAGAGCCTCGAAGGAGTCGTTCTCGGTGGTGGCGGCGCTCAAGGTGACCTCCTGGGTGCGCGCGGAATGCCGGTTCAGCTGAATCCACTTCACCGACGGTCCGGCAGGGGAGCCAGACCCACCGTTGCCTATCCACAGCTGGGTCAGGCTGGGTGTTCCGAGGCGGCCCATACTCGGAGCCATGGATGGAAAAACGCGGCTCGGGGACTTCCTGCTGGCGCGGCGCTCCCAGCTGCGCCCGGAGGATGTCGGGGTGCCCACCTACGGGGAGCGCCGTCGTGTGCCGGGCCTTCGACGCGAGGAACTGGCACTGCTGGCGGGTGTGAGCGCTTCCTACTACACCCGCCTGGAACAGGGACAGTCACTGAGCGCATCCGCGGAGGTTCTGGACGCGATCGCCGGGGCTCTGCGGCTGGACGAGTCCGAGCGGGGGTACCTGCACGACCTGGCCCGAGTGAACAGGCATCGCGCCCGGGGCCGACGGCCCGCTCCGGAACGGGTGACGGAGGCGATGCGCCAGTTGCTGGACGTGTTGGGCGACGTTCCCGCGATCGTCCTCGGCCGGCGCAGCGACGTGCTGGCGTGGAACCGCCTGGGTCACGCGTTGTTCGCCGGGCACCTGGACCCCGGTGCCCCTGAGACGCCGGCGCAGCGCCCGAACATGGCCAGGCTGGTGTTCCTCGACTCCCATATCCGTGACCTGTACGTGGACTGGCCGAGCAAGGCCAGGGCGGCGGTCGGGAATCTGCGCCTGGTGGCGGCCCAGCATCCGGAGGACGCGGCACTGCATGCGCTGCTGGGTGAACTGACCACGAAGAGTACGGAGTTCGCCTCGATGTGGGCCGACCACCGCATCAAGGCCTGCACCGTCGCCCCGTACGAGATGCACCATCCGCTGGTCGGGCCCCTGACCATCATCCAGCAGACCCTGAGCAACGGGCCGGGCCCCATCGTGGTGGTCGCCACCACAGAAGCGGGCTCGCCCTCGCGGACCGCGCTCGCCCTGCTCGCGCAGGCCACCAGCAAGGCCCCCGCGCAGGCCGGCCTCTCCTCCGACCTGGCGCAGACGCGGCCCCGCGCCGACAAGGACTGATCCCCACAAGGTCACCGGGCGCTCGGCCGCAACGAGCCGGCATTCGTTCCACCCAGGCACGGCCGACGGCCGGCCCTGCCGCGGGCATCCGCGGGGCGCCGCCCGGCCAGAAGAACCCACATCCCCACCAATGCGTCGGCGTGTTGCTGCCGCATGCCCGAAAGCACCCCGACAACAGAGAAAGAAACCATGTTCAAGAAGCCCTTCACGTCCGCCGTGACGGCGGGCGCTCTGGTCGTGGCCGCTGCCGCGGCGTTCAGTCCCGCCCCGGCCTCGGCCGTCTCTGCGCCACTGAACAGCGCGCGGATCGCCGCCCACTTCGACCTGGCCAAGGGCCAGACGCCGGAGAACGTTGCCCTGGCACCGGGCGGCCGCGCGTACGTCACCTTCGCCAAGAGCCGCCAGGTCGCCGAGGTCTCCCCCAGGGGCGACGTCCGGATCCTGGCGACCCTGCCCAGGCCCGCCGACGGCGGTGTCCACACCCCGGCCCTGGGCTTCCCGCTGACCGTCGGCCTGGTCCGGGCCCACGACGGCACGCTGTACTTCCTGTACGCCACCGGCACTCCCGATCTCACCGGCGTGTGGCGGATGCGTCCCGGCGGGCAACCGCAGCGGATCGCCGCGCTGCCCGCAAACGGCCTGCCCAACGGCCTGGCGCTGGACCCGCGCACCCACACCCTCTACGTCACCGACTCCGTGCTCGGCACCATCTGGAGCGTGCCCACCACCGGCGGCACTCCCACCGCCTGGGCCACCGCCCCCGAGCTGACCCCCACCGGCTTCCTCGGCGCCAACGGCCTGAAGATCCACAACCGCGCGGTCTGGGCCACCAACCTCGACCAGGGCACCCTCCTGCGCATCCCCATCCTCCGGGACGGACGCGCCGGCGAGATCCACACCCGGGCCAACGGCATGCCGGGGATCGACGACATCGCCTTCACCAGCCACGGCGACCAGCTGCTGGCCGCCCTCGACGAGCCGAACGAAGTCGCGCTCGTCCAGCCCGACGGCAGCCATTCCACCGTGCTGACCTCGGCCGACGGCCTGCAAAACCCGACGTCCATCGCCCTGCGCGGCGACACCGTCTACGTGCTGAACGCCGGCTGGCTCACCGCCAAGGACCCCAACCTGATCCTCGCCCACCTGGACCGGTAGAGCACCGGGCGCAAGCACAGACCCGAGGCACACCGGCCCCAGGACGGCTGGTCACACCATCCCCGGCCCTCCAAGAAACCCGCCCTCTACGGAGAGACACCATGCAGGACACACACGAAATCACTCTGGGCAATGTCACCATCACCCGGATCGAGGAGATGCACGGGCCGATCATGCCGTCGGACCAGTTCTTCCCGGATCTGCCCGAGCAGGCCTGGAAAGACCACCGCGACACGCTCGTGCCCGACCACCTGGGTGCCGACGACGCCATGGTCCATGTCGCCATGCAGACCTGGCTGCTGCGCAGCGGCGGCCGGACCATCCTGATCGACACAGGCGTCGGCAACGACAAGATCCGCCCGGCCGTCGAGGCGTGGGACCACCTGCAGTTGGACTACCTCGGCAACCTCGCCCGCGCCGGTGTGCGGCCCGAAGACGTCGACCTGGTCGTCAACACCCACCTGCACGTCGACCACGTCGGCTGGAACACCCGCCTCGTCGACGGCTCCTGGGTGCCCACGTTTCCGAACGCCACCTACCTGATGCCCAAGCCCGACTTCGAGTTCTGGAACCCCGCCAACAACCCGGACATCGCCGGCGGCGTCAACGAGCACGTCTTCGAGGACAGCGTCGCCCCCGTCCTTGCCGCGGGCCAGGTCCAGCTGTGGGAGACAAGCCACCCCCTCGACGCGCACCTGCGCCTGGAAGCAGCACCCGGCCACACCCCCGGCTCCAGCGTCGTCAAACTGCACTCCGGCAGCGACCGGGCGCTGTTCGCCGGGGACCTGATGCACACCCCGCTGCAGGTCACCCACCCGGACCACAACAGCTGCTTCTGCCAGGACCCGGCGCAGGCTCGCACGACCCGCCGCAGGCTGCTCGGCTGGGCCGCCGACCACAACGCCCTCGTCCTGCCAGCCCACTTCAGCGGCCACAGCGCCCTGGAAGTCGAGGACCGGGGCAGCGGCTTCGCGATCAAGAAGTGGGCGCCGTTCACCCGGTACTGACACCGATGCAGAGCCCGCCGCCGCTCCGGCCGCCCCGGAGCGGCGGCTCCAGCGGGGGATCCCGCGAGTGCTGTGTGGGTTCTCTTCGCCCACCAGGGCCGATGCCCGCAGAAAGGAATGACTGTGTACGACCATCACGCCCCGGTCGTGACCACCGCACAGGGAGCGGTCCGCGGCCTGCGCCAGGGCGAGACCGTCGCCTTCCTGAACATCCCCTACGCCGCCCCTCCGCTTGGCGCCGGCCGGTTCGCCCGGCCGCAGCCGCACGCGTCCTGGGACGGCGTACGGGACGCCACCGTGCCGGGACCCAACGCGCCGCAGTCCGTACGCAAGCTCGGCAGCGTGGACATGTCTCCCTACTTCGGCAGCGGCTGGAGCCGAGGGGAGGACTACCTCACTGTCAACGTCTTCACGCCCCCAGCCGCGAGCGGCGGCCTGCCCGTCATGGTGTTCGTCCACGGCGGCGGATTCGTCGCCGGCTCGACGCGGTCCGCGCTCTACGACGGCTCCGCCTTCGCCCGGGACGGCGTCGTCCTGGTCACCCTCAACTACCGGCTCGGCATCCACGGGTTCCTCCACCTCCCCGCAGCGCCCGCCAACCGCGGACTGCTCGACGTCGTTGCGGCGCTGCGCTGGGTCCAGGAGAACATCGCTGCCTTCGGAGGCGACCCGCACAGCGTCACCCTCTTCGGCCAGTCGGCCGGGGCAACCATCGTCGGTGGCATCCTCGCCACGCCAGAAGCCGGAGGACTCTTCCACAGAGCCATTGTCCAAAGCGGCAGCGGCCTGGGGGCATTCACGACTGAGCAGGCCACCCGTGTCACCCGGGCAGCAGCCGAGGCCCTGGGCATCGAGCCCCGCATCGACGCCTTCGCGGAGGTCTCCGACGAGCGCCTGCTCAAGGCCGCCTCCCGTGTCACGGGCATCGACCTCCAGACCGAGACGCACAGCGATCCGCTGGTCGGGCTCAGCCCCTTCAGTTTGGTCCTCGACCCACAGCCCGCTCAATCCGTCGCGGCCGGCCTCAGCGCGGATATCGACCTACTCATCGGGACCACCACCGAAGAGGGAAACCTCTACCTGGTCCCCGTGGGCAAGTACTCCACCTCGACCGCCAGGAACGTCACCGCGGCAGCGGCGCGCTCCCACCCGCGTCCGGCGCAACTCGTCGCCACATACAAGAAGACGCGTCCCAAGGCCTCCTTCGGCGAGCTGTGCTCCGCCATCATGGGCGACGCCCTGTTCGGCGCGGGCAGCTGGGCCCTGGCCGAAGCACATGCCACCCACCCCGAATCCGCCACCTTCTGCTACGAGTTCGCGTGGCGCTCCCACGCCCTGGACGGACAACTCGGTGCCACCCACACGATGGAGCTGCCTTTCGTCTTCGACCTCGCCCATATTCCCCAGTTGCACGGACCGGGCGGCCTGCTCGGCCCCGACCAACCCCCCGCGGACCTCGCCGCACGCATGCACCAGACCTGGGTCCGCTTCGCCACGGCGGGAAACCCCGGCTGGGCCTCATACGACAACGAACGCCGGGCCACGATGCGCATCAACGCCGAATGGACCCAGCTCGACGACCCCCGTAGCCAGGAACGTCAGGCCTGGACCCGGCCCGCCGTATCCAGCCCCGTACGTGCTCCCCTCAGGGACACACCATGACCAGAACCGTCATCACCGCCAAGAGCACCCCCACCCTGGCAACCCCGCTGTTCCAGGGCATCCGCAAGGGCCCCGTACTGCAGGTGTCCAGTCGGCTGCCGCTCGCCCCGGACACGGGCGAGATCGCCGGCACCACGGTCGCCGAGCGGAGCGCACACACACTGCGCCACGTCGCCGCCGTGCTCACCGCGGGCGGCGCCGGCCTGGAGCACGTCGTGATGCTGCGCGTCTAGGGATCCCCGCAGAGAAGAGGAACGCGGTCCCGTTCGCGCTGTTCGCCGGTCGGGGCTCTGCGAGCGCGCAGGGCACGTCACCGAGTGGGCGTCCACAAACCGCTCCTGCGGACGTGACCCACTTTCCCGCCGAGGAACCGGAAACCGGGACCATGTACCCCCAGGTGGTTGCGGGGGTCAGGACAATGACATGCCAACACGGGACCACTACTGATCACCGACATTCGTCTGTTGAGCAGCCTGAAGGACCCGGCCGGCACGTCGTCCTGCCCGCCTTCGACAACGACCCCGCATCCATCCCGACAGACGCGTGACCCCATTCCCGGCGCTCTCCAGACCGAGCAGAGCCAGGCCGGGCCTGACTCACAGCACGATCTGCACGCCCTGGGCCGTGGTCCGTGCCGCCTACGCCTCTGGCACGGGCAAGCAGTAGCCCGACCGGCAGGCGCATCGCGGCAGCGAGGGGGCGGAGACCGGCCCGGGCCGGGCCGGAGCACACCCGGTCTCTCCCCCAGCCCCGGAAGCGATCTTGCTCCATTCGTGGTGTCATCAAAAATAGACGCCATGTGGCACACACGCCTGAGATGAACGCTGCGAACAGCGGGAGGAATCATGGCCGGCAAGCTCAGGGCCCGGGACATCATGACCGGCGGAGTGCAATGCGTAGGCGCGCACCAGTCGTTGCAGGACGCTGCGCGGATGATGCGCGATCTGAAGGTCGGCGCGCTGCCCATATGCGGTGACAACAACAGGCTGACGGGGATGATCACCGACCGTGACATCGTCATCAAGTGCTGTGCCGAGGGCATCGACCCGTCGACGGTACAGGCTGGTTCCCTGCAGGGCGAGATCCACTGGATCGACGCCGAAGCGGACGCCACCCAGGTCCTGGAGACCATGGAACAACACCGGATCAAGCGCCTCCCGGTGATCGACGTCAAGGGCGGCCACCAACTGGTGGGCATGATCAGCGAGGCCAACCTCGCCAAGAATCTCACCGACACCCAGCTCGCCGAATTCACCACCCGCCTCTACGCGACCGCCTGACGCGCTCCACCTCGGTCTGGACCTCGTCCGTGACACCGGCAGGGCCACGGCCAGGAGCTCGACCAGCCCGGGCCGTCGGCCGCACGGTTGACGGGCGGCGACTCCTGCTCGATCCGGACGCCGTCAACCTCGACGATGACGACGAAGAGGACTGAGCCAGCCCGGGACCGGCCAGTCCTGTGTACAGCCGCAGAGGGTGGCGTGGTAGCGGCGGCTCCCACACGAGACGTGTGCGACGACAGGGCATTTCCGGCTTCACCATGGGGCCTGAGACGCCCATCAGAGAGGCAGGGTGACGAGCCCCATCTCATAGGCGGTGATGACGAGCTGGACCCGGTCCCGGGCGCCCAGTTTGGTGAGCAGCCGTGACACGTGCGACTTGGCGGTTGCCACCGTGATGAAGAGGTCCTCGGCGATCTCGGTGTTCGACCGGCCGCGTCCGACCAGGGTCAGCACTTCCCGTTCCCGCTCGGTGATGCCCTCGACGACCGGCCGTGGGGAGCGCTCCGGGGCCGGCGCGGGGCGCCGCCCGATGAAGTCGGCGATCAGTCGGCGCGTCACACCCGGCGCGATCAGTGCGTCGCCGGCGGCGACGACGCGGATCGCCGCGAGGATGTCGTCCAGCGCCATGTCCTTGACCACGAAGCCGCTCGCGCCGGCCCGGAGTGCGCCGTAGACGTGGTCGTCCTCGTCGAAGGTGGTCAGGACGAGGACGCGCGTGGTTGCCGGACCGGTCGTGATCAGGCGGGTCGCCTCGATCCCGTCCATGCCGGGCATCCGGATGTCCATGACCACGACGTCAGGGCTGGTGTCGCTCACCAGTTGGACGGCCTCGGCGCCGGTGGCGGCTTCACCGACGACCTCCAGGTCGGGGTGATCAGCCATGAGCACGCGGAGACCGGACCTCACCAGCGGCTGGTCGTCGGCGAGCACCACCCGGACGGTCATCGGGCCTCCGCCGGAACTCCGACGGGCGCGGGCAGCGGCAGCCGGGCTGCCACCCGGAAGCCCCCCTCCGGGCGCGGCCCGATGCTGAGGTGGCCGCCCAGCAGACCGACCCGCTCCCGCATCCCGATGATGCCGAAGCCGTGGGCCGAGCCGTTCTCGGTGGCGCCGCGCCCGTCGTCGACGACCTCCACGGACAGTTCCTCGTCTCCGTAGGTGATGGCCACCCGGCAGCGTCCGGTGCCCGCGTGGCGGACCACGTTGGTAAGCGCCTCCTGCACGATGCGGTAGGCGGACAGGTCGATGTCGGCCGGCACAGGACGCTGCTCCCCGCTGCGGCGAACGTCGACGCGTACCCCCGCGCCCGCGGTCGCTGCCGCCAGCCGTTCGAGGTCCGCCAGCCCCGGCGAGGGTGCGAGCGGTGACTGCTCCGAGGTGGTCGCGCCCCGGTCGGCCTGACGGAGCGACACCAGCGTGCGCCGAAGGCCCGACAAGGTCTCTCTGCTCGTGGCCTCGATGGCACGTAGGGCCTCGCGGGCCTGTGCCGGCTGGGTCTGGATCACCCGGCTGCCCACACCGGCCTGAATGGCGATGATGCCGATGCTGTGCGCGACCATGTCGTGCAGCTCCCGTGCGATCCGCAGCCGTTCGCTGGTCACGGCCTCGGCCACCTCCTGTGCACGCAACGCCACCGCGTGTTCGCGGCGCTCGCGGCTCAGCAGACCGGCCATGCAGGATGCGGCCAACGCCAGGAGGGCGATCACCTCGTTGACGGCCAGGCCGTCCCCGTGCGCGAAGACGCCGATCACCAGGAGCTGCACTGCGACAGACACGGCCACGGCGACCATCGAAGCGCGCCGTACGCAGGTGGCGACGATGAAACCCAGCACGAGGTCCACCGCCAGATACGACAGGAACTGGCCCTGGTACGACGCCGACCGGCTCTCATGGCCGGAACTCGGAGGGCCCACCACCACAGCAGTGGATCCGAGGAGTGCCATGGCCAGAGCCAGCAGCGGCATCCGTCGCACCACGTCGGCGAGCAGGCTCACAGCCAGCAGTGCCCCGACACCGTGGACCGTGCCCGACGCCCGCGGCGCGCCCCCCACCAGCAGACCCACCACGAGGAGGTATGAGGCACCTCCCACCCAGGCCACGGCCTTGGTTCTGGTCATCAGCGGCATTCCCTCCCGGGAGCAACGCCGTGATGCGCGACGCGCGCAGGCAACGGAGTGATCGTCATGGGGTTCACGCCGCGAGACTAACCCGCCACCGCCTGCGCGGCATCAGCCCGGGGACGTACGCCCACGGGCCCATGCGGCCGCACGATTGCCGCCCACGGCCCCATGTCCGGGCGGGGGTCCCCTCGGCAGTGTGGGTGCCGTGATCGAAGTCAGCGAACTCACCAAGCGCTACGGCAGCAAGACGGCCGTCGACCATCTGTCCTTCACCGTGCTGCCGGGCCAGGTCACCGGATTCCTCGGCCCCAATGGAGCCGGCAAGTCCACCACCCTGCGGATGATCCTCGGCCTGGACGCGCCCACCACGGGCGCCGCCACCGTCAGCGGCGTCCCCTTCCACCGCCACCCACGGGGGCTGCGGCATGTCGGCGCCCTCCTCGACGCCGGGCAGATCCACGGCGGACGCAGTGCCGCGGCCCACCTGTCCGCCCTGGCCCGCAGCAACGGCATCCCGCGGCGCCGGGTGGAGGAGGTGCTTCAGGAGGTGGGGCTGGCCGAGGTGGCGAACCGCCGCATTGGCGGATTCTCCCTCGGCATGAAGCAGCGTCTCGGCCTCGCCACCGCCCTGCTCGGCGACCCGCCCGTGCTCATGTTCGACGAGCCGATCAACGGCATGGACCCGGAGGGCGTGCTCTGGGTACGCCGGCTCTTCCGGCGACTGGCCGCCGAGGGGCGCACGGTCTTCCTCTCCAGCCACCTGATGTCGGAGATGGAGAACACCGCCGACCAGCTGGTCGTCATCGGCCGGGGCCGCCTCATCGCCGCCGAGTCGGTACGGGACTTCGCGGCCCGCAGCACCCGTCGCAGCGTCGTGGTGGGGACACCGCAGGCCACCGAGCTGGCAGCCGTACTGACCGCAGCGGGCGCCTCGGTCGAGCCGGAGGGCTCGGCCGGCGCCGAGAAGCTCGCCGTGACCGGGCTCCCGGCGGACCGGATCGGAGCGCTCGCCTTCGAGAACCGCATCCGGCTGGACGAGCTGACCACCCGCACCGCCTCGCTGGAGGCAGCCTTCATGGAAGTCACCGCCGACAGCACCGAGTACCTGGGAGCAGAGCCCCGATGACCCCACTCGCCTCCGTCACCGGGACCGCCCCCGCCGCCGGGTCGCCCGCCCGCTTCCGCGACCTGCTCGCCTCCGAGTGGATCAAGATCCGGTGTCTGCGCTCCACCTCGTGGACTATCGGACTCACCGTCCTGTTCGTCGTCGGGTCCGCTGCCATGGCCACGCTGGCGGACAACGCCGCAGGCTCCGGCCCCGCCGACTTCCTGCCCTTCGATGCCTACCCGGCGGCGGGCTACTGGACGCTGATGCTCGTCGCCAGCAGCATGGGCGCACTCACAGTCGTGAGCGAGTACAGCAGCGGGCTGATCCGCACCACCACCGTGGCCGTCCCGGCCCGCCGCTCGGTCGTGCTGGCCAAGGCGGCCGTCACCGCCGCACTGTGGACCGTGGTCGGCACGGCCGCCTCCACCGGTTCCTTCTTGGTCTCCCAGGCCATCCTGAACGGGCACCATGCCGGCGTTCCGATCACCCACCCCGGGGTGTTCCGGGCGCTGGCGGCATCCGCGTTGCTGGCTCCAGTGTGTGCCCTGGTCGGTCTGGGCCTCGGCGTTCTGCTCCGGCATGCCGCCGGAACCATGGTCACCGGCGTCTTCACCCTGTTGATGCTGCCCACCATGTTCTCGGAGAGCAACCGCTGGTCGGCGGACGTCAAACACGCGCTGGTGTCGGCCGCCTGGAATCGCCTGGTCCAAAACTGGGGGCCGGATCCCGGGTCCCTGGGCTACACCGCCACGGTCCCCGGCTCCTGGATCGTGTACACGCTCTGGCCGCTGATCACGATCGCACTCGCGGTGCTCGTCGTGAGGCGCCGCGACGTGTGAGTGTGCCTCCAGAGGCGAGATCCCGGTAGCTCGTCGCCGCCTCGAGGACGGTCTCTCATCAATGAACATCTGTGAGAGTTCCGCGAGAAGCCCAGGAGCGATCCGGCGGTCCTGATCGGCCCATGTGGCAGGACGCGCAGCCTGGCCCACCGTTCCCGTCGCTGATCGGTGTCCGACGTTCAGCCCCGACCTGCTGGCGCGGGCTCGCACTCCCGTGCGCCCATCCGGCAGCGCCTGATCAGGTTCTGCCGGGCGCGGTTCGTTTGGATTTGCTGTGGTTAGCCGACGATGGCGACTCCGATCGGGTTGTTGCCGACGCTGATGGGGGTCCCGATCACCTGGTTGGTGCGGGTGTCGATCACTGACACGGTGTCGTCGCGGGCGTTGGTCACGTAGGCGAGGTCGTCGCAACCGGGTGGGTGCTGGGCTGCTGCCGCGTGCGGAGCGCGTGCGGGCAGCAGCGCGGCGCACAGAGCGACCAGCGCCCCAGCCTTCCCGGGATTTGGGGCCCCTGGGCCGATGGCAGCACCGGAGTTCGCAGCGCCCCGGCAGAGCCTGGCGGATGCTCCCGCCGGCCTGCTGAACTGCCCAGGTCAGCGACGCATCCGGCGGGGCGTCAGATGGCGCAACAATCCAGCAACACCACTATCCCTATCGGATAGCTATGGTTCGAGCCATGCCGCCCACCGACCGCATTCGAGACCACGCCGGCCAAGGCGCCGCGACCACGGTCGCCGCCCACCGCAGCCGGCGCAGGCTGCGCGCCGACCGGGCCAGGCAACTCGCCGACCTGCTCCGCCGCCAACTCCTCACCGGAGCCTTCCCCAATGGCGCGCTCCCCCACGAGTCGACCCTCGCCACCGATTACCGCGCCTCCCGCAACACCGTCCGCCAGGCCCTGGACCTGCTGCGCACCGAGGGCCTCGTCGAGCGCCAGCCCGGTGTCGGCACGCTGGTCGTGGCCCGGAAGTACCCCCATGGCCTCGACCGCCTGATGGGTCTTGCGGAAACCCTCCGCGAGCACGGCCGGGTCACCAACGAGGTCCGCACCATGGGCCCCGTCCCGGCCCCCGCCCCCGTCGCCGAACGACTCCACGTACCTGCGGACGCCGACGTCCTCTACATCGAGCGCCTGCGCCGTCTGAACGGCCTCCCCCTCTCCCTCGACCTCACCTACATCCCTCTCGACATCGGCACCGCGCTCCTCGCCGCGGACCTGGAGAACACCGACGTCTTCCGCCTGCTGGAGGCGACCTGCGGCCGGCCTCTCGGCCACGCCGAGATCACCCTGGAGGCAGTCAACACGGACGCACACTCCGCCGCTGTGCTGCAGGCCCCCCAAGGCGCCGCCGTCCTGATGCTGGAACGACTCACGCATCTTGACGACGGCCGCCCCGTCGACCTCGAGTTCATCCGCTTCCGCGGCGACCGCATCACCATGAGCGGCCTGCTGCACCGCTCTGTCTGAACGCCCCCGAAAAAGCTCGACCTTCCCTGGAGACAGCCATGCCCTTGGCGCCCCAGCGGGCCGACGTGCCCGTGACCATCGACGAGTCGAAGTGCATTGACGGCTGCACGCTCTGCGTGGACATGTGCCCGCTGGACTCCCTCGCCATCGACGTCAGCAGCGGCAAGGCGTACATGCACGTCGACGAGTGCTGGTACTGCGGCCCGTGCGCGGCTCGCTGTCCCACCGGAGCCGTCACGGTCAACATGCCCTATCTGCTCCGCTGAGAGGCCCGAACTCCCATGAAACGCACGGCAGTCGCACTCGCCACATCCGCTCTGCTGCTCCCCCTGTCCGCCTGCGGCGGCAGCGCCGAGGCCGGCAGCGGTGCCACGGTCACCGTCACCGTCGGATACCAGTCCAAGACCATCAACACTGTCACCGCCGGCACCCTCCTGCGCTCCCTCGGCTACTTCGAGAAGCAGCTGAACGCCCTCCACGACGGAAAGACGTACAAGGTCGACTGGCAGGACTACGCCACCGGCGCCCCCATCACGGCCCAGATGACCGCCGGGAAGATCGACATCGGCTCGATGGGTGACTTCCCGCTGCTCATCAACGCGGCCCGCGGCAAGCAGCTGGGCAAGCCCACCCACCTGGTCTCGGTCACCGGATACAACCTCAAGGGCGGCCTGAACACGGTCGTCGTCGCACCGAAGTCCAAGCTCACCTCCCTGAAGGGCCTGAAGGGCAAGAAGGTTTCCACGAGCGTCGGCTCGGCCGCCGACGGCACCCTCGTACGGGCCCTGCAGCGGGCCGGCATCGACCCGAACAAGGGCATAGAGAAGCTGAACCAGCAGCCCGCGGTGGGCGCCTCTGCCCTCTCGGCGGGCAGCGCGGACGCACTGTCGCAGTTCGTGGCCTGGCCGGGCCTGCTCACCTACCAGGGCAAGGCGCGGGCGCTGTACGACGGCGCGCAGCTGAACCTGCCCACGTTCCACGGCGTCACCGCCCGCGAGGACTTCGCCGAGCAACGCCCGGCCGTCCTGGAGGCGTTCCTGAAGGCCCAGACGGAGGCGACGGACTACCTCAACGCCCATCCGGTGGACGCCGCCGAGAAGGTCGCCGCCGCCACCGGTCTGCCCGCCGAGGTCGTCTACCTCTACAACGGCGCCCACGGCATCTCCACCTTCGACCCCGCCGTCAAGCCGCGGCTCGTCTCCGCCCTCGAGCAGGACGTGTCGGTCCTGAAGGCGGCCAAGCTGACCGGCGACATCGACGTCGACTCCTTCGTCGACGACCAGTACGCCGAGAAGGCCCTCGGCGCCGACTACGCCAGGCGACTTGCCGCCGGCCCGCCCGCCGCCGCGAGCGAGGTCTGGCCCGAGGGCGCCACGAAGACCCGGAGCTTCACCTCCCCCACCCAGCTCCTCGCCTACGTCGCACAGCACAAGGACGGCATCCGCGCGGCCTACGTCCCCGACGCCACCACCGGCACCCTCTGGTTTGCCGACAAGGCAGTCTGGGTGGCGGACGGCAAGCATCTGCTGCCCTTCGTCGCCCCGGCCACCGCGCAGAGTTACGTGGCCGGTCACAGCGGTGCCCAGGTGATCACGTACGCGGACGCCCTGGGTCGGGCCTCATGAGCCGGTACCACCGGAGGGCGGGACGGCTCGCACTGCGGGCCGGCTCGCTGGCCGCCGCTCTCGGCCTGTGGCAGCTGCTGACCACTCTCGATGTGAACGTGTGGCTGCGCTTCTCACAGTTCCCGACGGTGACCGACGTGGCCCGGACCTTCACCGACCGCCTGTCCGGACCCGACTACTGGACCGACCTCACGGACAGCCTCACCCGCATCGTGACCGGCTTCCTGCTCGCCGCCGTCCTGGGCGTGTCCACCGGCGTGCTCGTGGCCCGCTCGCGCCTCGCCGAGGACCTGCTCGGCCCGGTCCTGGAGGTGGTGCGGCCCATCCCGGCCATCGCCATGGTCCCTGTCGCCATCCTCCTCTTCCCCTCCAACGAGCAGGGCATCGTCTTCATCACGTTCACCGCCGCCTTCTTCCCGGTGCTGGTCTCCACCCGGCACGCGGTGCGCGCGCTCACCCCCGTATGGGAGGAGGCGGTGCGCACCATGGGCGGCGGCCTGTGGCGGATCCTCCGCTCCGTCGTACTGCCGGGCGCGCTGCCCGGCATCTTCGGCGGCCTGTCCGTCGGCATCGGCGTGTCCTGGATCTGTGTGATCTCCGCCGAGATGATCTCCGGCCAGTACGGCGTCGGCTACCGCACCTGGCAGGACTACACGATCGTCAACTACCCCGGCGTCTTCGTCGGCATGGTCACCATCGGCGTGCTCGGCTGGCTCACCTCCACCGCCGTCGAACTGCTCGGCCGCCGCCTCACCCGCTGGCTGCCGCGCACGTCGTACGTCCCCGGCGCCCGGCCCCGGCCCGCTCGGGCCCTGGTGGCCAGGTCCACCGCCGAACCCACCAAGGCCGAGGAGGCACGCGATGAGCACCTCGTCTGAGACCAAGCCGGCCGAGGCGAGGGTCGTGTCGGCGGCCCCGCACGGCACCCGCCTCACCCTGCGCGGCGCCATGCTCGGCCGGCCGGACGCCCCGGCAGTGGCCGACGTCGATCTGGAGGTCGCCGCCGGCGAGATCCTCACCGTCGTCGGCCCGTCCGGCTGCGGCAAGTCGACGCTGCTGCGCACCTGGGCCGGGCTGCTGCCCACGCTGGACGGGGCGGTGGAACAGGACGGACGGCCGGTGACCGGACCGAGTACGGACCGGGCGTTGGTCTTCCAGGAGGACGCCCTGCTGCCCTGGCGCACCCTGCGCGCCAACGTCGAACTACCCCTCGCCATCCAGGGCCTGCCACGCGCGCGACGCAGGGAACAGGCCGAAAGCTGGCTGGCACGGGTCGGACTCGCCAACCTGACCCGGCAGTTGCCACAGCGCGTCTCCGGCGGTCAGCGCCAGCGCACCCAGCTGGCCCGCGCCCTCGCCGGACGCCCACGCGCCATCCTGATGGACGAACCCTTCGGCGGGCTCGACGCCCAGACCCGCGCCGGCATGCAGGACCTGCTGGTCGAGGTGCTGGGCGGCACCGGCGCGACCGTCGTCTTCGTCACCCACGACGTGGACGAGGCCCTGTTCCTCGGCGACCGCGTGGCCGTGCTCGGCGCGGGCCGCCTCGTCGCCGTACGGGACGTACCGCGCCCGCGCGAGCGCGCCGCCCACGACAACTCGGCGCGCATCGCCCTGCGGCGCGACATCCTCACCTCACTCGGTTCTTGAAAGGCACCCTGGTGGACACCCCTCCAAAGATCCCGGCCCTCGCCGACGCCGAGGAGCTGACCTGCGACGTCCTCGTCATCGGCGGCGGCACGGCCGGCACCATGGCGGCACTGACCGCCGCCGAGCACGGCGCGGACGTCCTGCTGCTGGAGAAGGCCCACGTACGCCACTCCGGCGCACTCGCCATGGGCATGGACGGCGTCAACAACGCGGTCATCCCAGGCCGCGCCGAACCCGACGACTACGTCGCTGAGATCACCCGCGCCAACGACGGCATCGTCGACCAGACCACCGTCCGCCAGACCGCCACCCGCGGCTTCGCCATGGTGCAGCGACTGGAGTCGTACGGGGTGAAGTTCGAGAAGGACGAGCACGGCGAGTACGCGGTCCGCCAGGTCCACCGCTCCGGCTCGTACGTACTGCCGATGCCGGAGGGCAAGGACGTCAAAAAGGTCTTGTACCGGCAGCTGCGGCGGCGCGAGATGCGCGAACGGATTCGCATCGAGAACCGGGTGATGCCGGTGCGCGTGCTGACGGTTCGGGGGCAGGCCGTGGGGGCAGCGGGCTTCCACACGCGCACGGGCGCGTTCGTCGTCGTCCGCGCGGGCGCGGTGATCCTCGCGACCGGCGCCTGCGGACGGCTCGGCCTGCCCGCCTCCGGCTATCTGTACGGCACGTACGAGAACCCGACCAACGCGGGTGACGGCTACGCGATGGCCTACCACGCCGGCGCCGAACTGACCGGCATCGAGTGCTTCCAGATCAACCCGCTGATCAAGGACTACAACGGCCCGGCCTGCGCCTACGTCGCCAATCCCTTCGGCGGCTACCAGGTCAACCGGCACGGGGAACGCTTCGTCGACTCCGACT
Organism: Streptomyces herbicida; assembly: GCF_032656585.1. Classification (NCBI taxonomy): domain Bacteria; kingdom Bacillati; phylum Actinomycetota; class Actinomycetes; order Kitasatosporales; family Streptomycetaceae; genus Streptomyces; species Streptomyces herbicida. Next base: position 96,220 of record NZ_JAUYWJ010000013.1, on the reverse strand, counting down.
ACTGGTCGGGCCAGATGATGGCGGAGTTCGCGGCGGAGGTGGCGTCGGACCGCGGCCCGGTGTACCTGAAGCTGAGCCACCTCCCAGAGGAGTCGATCACGGCCCTGGAGTCGATCCTGCACTCCACCGAGCGCCCCAGCCGCGGTACCTTCCACGCGGGCCGCGGCCACGACTACCGCACCCACGACGTCGAGATGCACATCTCCGAGATCGGCCTGTGCGGCGGCCACTCGGCTTCGGGGGTACGGGTCGACGACCACGCCCGCACGACCGTCCCCCGCCTGTACGCGGCCGGCGACCTGGCCTGTGTGCCGCACAACTACATGATCGGCGCGTTCGTCTTCGGCGAGCTGGCGGGCGCGGACGCCGCACAGTACCCGCCGTACGAAGGAGAACTTCCGTCCGGCCAGCTGCGCGAGGCGCACGAACTGGTCTACCGCCCGCTGCGCAACCCCGACGGCCCGCCGCAGCCCCAGGTCGAGTACAAGCTGCGCCGCTTCGTGAACGACTACGTGACCCCGCCGAAGTCCGGCGCCCGGCTGTCGCTCGCCCTGGAGGCGTTCGAGCGGATGCGCGCCGACGTCGCCGCGATGGGTGCGCGCACCCCGCATGAGCTCATGCGCTGCGCGGAGGTCACGTTCATCCGCGACTGCGCGGAGATGGCCGCGCGGGCTTCTCTTGCCCGCACGGAATCCCGGTGGGGCCTCTACCACGACCGTCTCGACCACCCCCACCGTGACGACGCATCCTGGTTCCACCACCTCGATCTGCGTAAGTCTCCTTCCGGCGCGATGGAGTTCACGGCACGCCCCGTGGCGCCCTATCTGGTACCGGTTCACGGTTTCACCCCGCTCGGCGGCCCCTCCCGTCACCTCGGCGAGGTCCGGCCGGACCCGGTGGCGACGGCGGGCGCACGGGAGGTGGCCCCGGTGACGATGCGGCCGGAGCCCACCGTTGCCGCCACAACCGCCCGCCCTGCTACCGACGCGCAGGCACCAGCCACGCCGCGTCTCCTCGAACTCCTCGCCCTCACGGAGGACCAGCCCGAACTCTCCACGCTCAACCCCTACTTGACCGACCCCGAGCCCGCTGTGCGCCGAACGGCCGTGGCCGTACTGACGGAGACCACACCGCCGGGCACCGGACCGGCACTGGCTGCGGCGCTCGCCGACACCGACGCGGGCGTCCGCGCCGCCGCGGCCGCCTCGCTGCGTGAACTGGTCGAGACCCTGACCCCGGAGCCGGGCCTGCGTGACGGCCTCATCGCCGCCCTCCCCGAAGCCGATCCAGTCGTCCGTGCCGCCGCACTGGACATCCTGCGCGGCCTGCGCGCCGGGGACGTGGACCTGTTCGCGGCCTCCCTGTCGGACTCCGACATCACCGTCCGTATCGCGGCCGTGCGAGCACTCGTGTCGGTCGACGCCACTGCGGAGGTCGCCCGCGCGGCGGCCACCGAACCGTCTCGCGAGGTCCGCGTCACGATCGCCAAGGCCCTGGCCGGCATGGCTCCGGGTCCGGACTCGGACGTGCCCCTTTCGGCTCTGGCCGAACTGATCGACGATCCCGACGCCCTGGTGCGCGGCGCCGCCTACGAAGCCCTGGGCACGACCGGCTGCCCGACCTCCCTGGCCGCACACGCCGAGTCAGCCCTGTCCGACCCCGCCTGGCAGGTGCGAGCCGGCGCCGCCACCGCCTTGTCCACCGGGGACCCCGACGTGGCCGTCCCCGCACTCGCCAAGGCCCTCGCCGACGCCAACGCCGACGTCCGCAAGGCCGCCGTACTGGCCCTGACCCGGCACCGTGCCGCCTCGGACGCCCGAGCAGCCCTGGCCACGGCGACGGCGGACTCGGACGCGGACGTGAGGGCCTATGCCGCGCGAGCACTGTGATGGCGTCCTGGCGACGGAACAAGAGTCGTGCCCCGTTCCGGGATCACGTGGGTCGTCGCGGGCTCCCGGCGGCGGCGAAGGGTACGTGAACCGAGGGTGCCACCTGCCGGCCGCATGAGTGCCGCCACAGGCCCTGCGCCCGAAGCCTCGGCAGGACGCCCTCGCCGAACCAGGAGGCCTCCTACAGGTGCGGGTAGCCGGAGAGGAGGAACTCCTCGCCGCCCAGGGCGCGGTACTCCTTGATCCGCTCGGCCACCTCGGCGTGGCTGCCGACCAGCGCTGTGCCGCGCCGCCCCGCACCAGGCCGGTGTCGGCCCACAGGTTGGGGTGGACCTCGAGGGAACTCGCCGCCCACACCTGCTCAGAGGTGACGCGGGTGATGCCGTGCAGCCGGATTCCGAAGCGAAGGGCACGGTTCTGCTTGGCGGCCAGCCCCTTGATCCAGGTGAGCTTCTCAGCGACCTGGGCGGGCGGCTCCCCCCGGTGAGACAGACATCGGTGTACCGCGCCGGGACCTCACCCGCGATGGGCGACGAGCCGCCGAAGTGCACCTCGGGGACGGGGTTCGGCGGCCGCGCGAGCCTGGCGTCCTCGACCAGCAGGGGCACGCCGCCGTGCTCGACGGGCTGCTGCTCACCCTCTGGTTGACCGGAGGGGATGGTGCTCGGCTTCCTGCTCGGCACCCCCCTTGGCCGTGATCCGGCTGTCCGCCAATCCTGCTCTGCGGACGCCGAGTTGGGGCAATGTGTGGATCTTCCGGTCCACCCCGCTGCTGGTGCAGCTGCTGTTCTGGTTCAACACAGGCGCCCTCTGTCCCACGCTCGGCCTCGGCATCCCGTTTGGGCCTCAGTTCGTCGCCGTCAAGACGGTCAATCTGCTCGGCCCGACCCTCACCGCCTTCATCGGGCTGACTCTGCACGAAGCGGCTTACTCCGCCGAGGTCGTACACGGCGGCATCCTCTCGGTGGTACGCCGGCCAGACGGAGGCCGCCCAGGCTCTCGGCATCGGCAGACTGTATCTGCGGGTCCTCCTGGAGGGGGAGGCGGTGTCCGAGCCGATCAACTGCCTGAGTCAGCTGGCTGGCAGCACGCAGGCGTGGCCGCACCGGGATCCCGGCCACTGCTGGCAGATGGAAGGCATCCTTCGAAGCAAATAGCTTGCTTTGAAACTACTTTCTTTCAAGCTACTTTCTTGCAGGTGACCGTTCCGCGGTCGATACTCGCGGCATGAGTGCACGCCACCCGCAGCTCAAAGCCCCGGCTAAGCGGCGCAAGGACCCCGTCGACGCGATCACGGATCAGTGGGCGGCCATGCGGCCCGATCTGGACACGACCGCGATGGAGGTCTTCGGCCGCGTCTTCCGGATCGCGCGCGCGATGGGCGACCGCGTGGACAAGGTGCACGCCCGGTTCGGGATCTCCCGCGGCGAGTTCGACGTCCTGGCGACCCTGCGCCGCTCCGGTGAGCCGTACGCCCTCTCCCCCCGCCAGCTCTCCGCGACCCTGATGGTGACCACGGGCGGCATGACCGGACGCCTGGACAAGCTGGAGCGCGCCAACTTGCTGCGCCGCTCCCCCGACCCGCACGACCGGCGGGGACTCCAGGTAACGCTGACCGAGGAGGGATTGCGCCTCGTCGACGAGGCGGTCGGCGCCGATCTCGCCGTCCAGACCGAGGCCCTGTCCGTCCTCGACAAGGACCAGGCCGGCCAACTGGGCCGCATCTTGCGGGAGTTGGTCAGGGGAACCGAGTGACCAAGAGCCGCTCAGTCCACGTGGGCGGCGACCGCGCCCTCGATCTCCGTGCCGTCCGCCGCCCACGCCACCTAAACGGCGCTCTCCAGCCCAGCGTTCCACGGCCTGCCGGTCCTTGCGGGCCCCCGTTCCCCCGTACGCCTCCGGAGTGATCAGCACGAACCGGCGGCCGCGCAGGGCCTCGTAGAGGCGGCCGCCCGCCGGGACGACGTCCTGGGCGCGGTGTTCGTCACGTGGCATGTGGGTCAGCCTCGGGGCCGCGAGCATCGCCAGGCCCGTGTCGCGCCGTGGATCGCGTAGTTCCAGGTGCCGCGCACCTCATGACGCTCGATGGGCAGCGAGTTGAGATGTTCTTGGCTGACTCCGCCCCCTGTGGGGGTAGGCGCTCGTTGACCCTCTCTCCTCGCCGACCTGCCCGTACTCAGCGCCACAGAGGGCTCAGGCTCTGCGGACATGAGCGCGTCGGCGAACGTCTTGGCCATCGCGCGCGCAGATCGGTACCGGGCGCGCACCCCCTGGCTGAGGGGTGTAAAGGCTTCGGCGGTGAAGCGGTACCAACTGCTCCGGTGGCACCCTCCGTTGCAACTCCGTGAACGCTTCTTTAAGGCCCCGACTTCATCGGCCGGCCGCAACGCACAACTGACTGCATGGGGCATTCACTGCAGCAGACGGCCAGAAATGTTCGCATGTCGAGGGGCGGTCGGCCGACTCACCGTCGGCTGTCATGAACCAGGCCGCTGCAATAACGGCCGGATGAGGCCCCTCCGCATCGCGTCGATGGCACTACTGACTTCGGCTCGTCGGGGTGATCTTGCGCGAAGTCCCTGATGCGGCTGGGTGTTGGTTGGAGTCCGTGGTGTGTGAGGTACGCGGTCTGGCGGGGCTGACCGCTGCGGGGGGCGCCGGGAGACGGTATGGATGCAGGCAGCCGAGTTGTTCGAGCAGGACACCAAGTCGCCGGAGGTCGCGGGGGGCTGCTGGCCGGAACGCGGCCTACCAAGGGCACCAGATGTGGCGCGACGGCGGTGCGCAGGCCCTTGCCTCCCGTGGCCCGAGCGGTTCACGGTGCCGTTTCTCCCCGCGTTGCCTGGAGAAACTCGCCGCATATCTGGAGCAGGGGCCGGCCGCGCACGGCTGGGTGGAGAACAAGGTGTCGACCGCAGCGAGGTTGGCGCTGCTGATCGGCAGGAAGTTCCACGTCTCCTGCAGCGCTCGGGTGCCGCCGGGGTGATGCACCGGCTCGGCTTGTCCCCGCAGGTGCCCATACGGCGGGTGACCGAGCGCGACGAGCAGGGTGTTACGGCGCGGAAGGAGGCGACGAGGGCCGAGGTAAACGAGGCCAGGCGGCCTTCGGGGGTTACATCTGCTTCGAGGACGAGGCGGGCTTCACCCGACGGCCGCCCGAAGGACGCATCTGGAGCCAACGGGAACGGGGCCGCACTCCGGTCGTGACGGTCAGCGCGCGATGCTCGGGACGCCTGTCGGTCGCCGACCTGACCGCGATGCGACCCGGCTCGCATACCCGGCTGTACCAGCGCCTGCGCACCCATCCCGCATGCCGGGCAATCGTCGCAACATGAGCAGCGCGGACTCATCGCGCTGAACGACAGCGTCCACCAGCCCCTGAGAGCACAGTTGTTCGCCCGGCGGGAGTTGCTGACAGTGTTCCTGCTTCCCGTCTACTCGCCCGGCCTCAACCCGGTCGAGGGCGTGTGGCGCAGCCTGGGCAACCTCACCCTCGATCGTCTGGAGACGCTCGTACGCCACCGGCTCAAACGCCTCCTGCACCGATCCGAGATCCTCGACCGCCTCATCACCGGAACCAGCTTGGCCCTCGATGCCCCAACATCACTCTGACGAGGCGAAGCCAGTAACCGGAACAATGTCCCCCTATTTGCACCTCGCAACACTTCGGTCATCCTGGCCTGACCGAGACCGCAGCGGTGATGAATGGCCACAAAAGGGATGAGTGAGCCTGTTTCTCAATCTCGCGTCGACCATCTCCGTCGTGTACGTTCCGATTGATCACCGAGATGACTGACTTGTTTTGGCCTACGTAGCGCCCTCCGGGGGGAAGGCGCTAGATCGTCACAGGCATACCGATTGGTTGGGGGAGGCGTAAAAGGCATGTCTGCACAACCCCTTGGGCAAGCACAGAACCCTCGTGGGCGATGTACGGAGACGCCCTGAGCGCCAGCCTGGCACCGTATGGTCCCGACCGGTTGTTCTAGCGACCGATCACGCAACCGTCGCAGGTTTTCCGACGGCTTCCATCCAAAACGAAGCCCATCACCGATCGCGCTTCTCCATGACCGTTTCCAGGCGTGTTACGCGCGTCGACGCAAAAATGACGAATTCTAGGTTCGAAGGATGATGGCGAAACTAACGGGGTCCGAGGAATTGTCCCTGTCAGACATGCTGCGCGCGGCCACCCTCGCCCAGCCCGACCGGACTGCCGTCTCCTGTGGGACGGAGCGGCTCACCTTTCAGCAGCTCAGTGAGCGCAGCAAGAACATGGCTGACCACCTCCGGCAGCGCGGTACGTCGACGAACGAGCCCGTCGGCATCTTCATGGAGCCGTCCGTCGACCTCATGGTGAGTGTCTGGGGCGTCCTGCACGCAGGCGCCGCCTACCTGCCGCTGTCGCCGGAGTACCCGGATGAGCGCGTGCGCTACATGGTCGCGGACTCACAGACCAAGGTCATTCTGACGGACGAGGCCTTAGTATCCCGGCTGGCCGCGATGACGCCACCGGAAACGAAGATCGTCACCGTAGCCCAGACGCGAGCCCACCTGGAAGTCGAGCAGGACTCCGGACCCGCCACTCCATCGGCCGCGCCCGCGAAGGCCGACAGCCTCGCGTACATCATCTACACCTCGGGCAGCACGGGCGACCCGAAGGGCATCGGCATCGAACACCACAGCATCGTCAGCCAGATGCGCTGGCTGGCCGACGAACAGGGTCTGGACGAACGCAGAACGGTGCTGCAGAAGACGCCGCTGAGCTTCGACGCGGCCCAGTGGGAGATCCTCGCACCGGCCTGCGGCAGCAGCGTGGTGATGAGCGAACCAGGGCTCTACGCCGACCCCGGCGGGCTCATCGACCTGATTGTGGCGAACAAGGTGACCACCCTGCAGGGCGTGCCGACGCTGCTGCAGGCGCTCGTCGACACCGGACGGCTGTCCAACTGCACCTCGCTCACCCACGTCTTCAGCGGCGGTGAGGCGCTCACCAGGAACCTGGCGATCGAGCTGCTCGACGCGTTGCCGGACTTCGAACTGGTCAACCTGTACGGCCCGAGCGAGTGCACTATCAACGCGTCGGCCCACACCGTGGACCGCAGTAGCGTCCAGCACAGTCCGGACCACATCTCCATCGGCCGACCGGTCCGGGGCATGAGCTTCCACATCCTCGACGCCGCCCGCCGGCCTGTCGCACAAGGTGAATCGGGTGAACTCCACATCGCGGGACGCCAACTCGCCCGCGGGTACCTGAACAAGCCCGAGCTGACCGCCGAACGGTTCATTGCCAATCCGTTCTCCACCGATCCCGAATGCGCCCGCCTCTACCGCACCGGCGACCTGGCCCGGTGGAACGACGACGGCACCGTGCAGTTCCTCGGCCGTACCGACAGCCAGGTCAAGCTGCGCGGCTTTCGGGTCGAGCTGGACGAGATCAAGGTGTCCATCGAAAAGCATGACTGGGTGAAGCGCGCCGCCGTCCTGGTCCGGGACGACACCAGAATCGGTGCCAACCTCATCGCCTTCATCGAGCTCGACCCCCAGCGGGCCGCGCTGATGGACCAAGGCAACCACGGCACCCACCACCAGTCGAAGCAGAGCAGGCTTCAGCTCAAGGCGCAGCTGGCGAATCCGGGCGTCCGTCAGGAGGACGGAGTGCCGGTCGTCGAGCTGCCCGGACGGTCAGCAACGGCCCGGCAACGGCGCACGGTGTTCGCCCGCAAGACGTACCGGTTCTACGAAGGGGGTGAGGTCACCCGGGCCGACATCCTGAGCCTACTCGCCCGCCCGACAGAACAACCGGCCGCGCCCCGGGACCCGGACACCCTGACGCTGTCCGAACTCGGCGCCCTGCTGCGCTATTTCGGACAGTTCCTCAGCGGCGAACGGCTGCTGCCCAAATACGGTTACGCCTCGCCCGGCTCGTTGTACGCCACGCAGTTGTACCTGGAGCTGTCCGGCATCGCGGGCCTCGAACCTGGCTACTACTACCACCACCCGATCAACCACCAGCTCTCGCTGATCAGCCGCGCTCCCGCCGCCGCGCCGAGGCTGCGCGTCCACTTCATCGGACGCCGGTCGGCTGTCGAGCCCGTCTACCGCAACAACATCCAGGAAGTCCTCCAGTTCGAAGCCGGTCACATGGTCGGCCTGTTCGACCACGTTCTCCCCGAGTACGGGCTACGGATCAACGCCCGCCAAGGGGCGCCGGAGGTCCGGGACATCCTGCGCTGCCCGGACGAGGACTACTACCTGGCCACGTACGAGGTGGAGAGGGCCGCCGCCCCGACCGTCGAAAGGCCGGTCGACCTGTACGTGCAGGCCCATCCCGGGCGGATCGCCGATCTGGCCGACGGCCTGTACCGGTACGCCGGCGCCGAGCTGGTGCGCGTGTCCGACGACCTCATCCGCAAGCAGGACGTCATCGCCATCAATCAGGAGGTCTACGAGCGCGCGAGCCTCGGGATCAGCCTGATCGGTCGCGCGTCCGAGCCCTGGCAGCGCTACGTCGACCTCGGCCGGGAACTGCAGCGCCTCCAGATGAACGGCCTCGACCTGGGGTTGATGTCCTCCGGCTACAGCTCGGAGAGCGGCAACCCCCTGCCGTCGGCCCGGCGCATCGCGGACATCGTCGACCTCGGGCCGAACGCGGCCTCCTACTTCGCCGTCGGCGGCCGTATCAGTGCCGAGCAGCGGCTCAGCGAAGGCATGAAGGAGGACTCCGTCCACATGCGGGGGCCGGCCGAGATCGTCAAGGACAACCTCGCCGAATCCCTGCCTTCGTACATGGTGCCCAACCGGGTCACCGTGCTGGACTCCTTCCCGCTCACCCCGAACGGCAAGATCGACCACCACGCCCTGCGCCGGCTGGACAAGGCCGCCATGGACGACACCGAAGCGCCGGTCGTCCCCCCGCGTACGCCCACCGAGGAAGCCATCGCCACGCTGTGGCGGAAGGTGCTCAGGCAGGATCGGGTCTCGATCCGGGACAACTTCTTCGCCGCCGGGGGCCACTCGCTGACCGCGGTCAACCTGGTCGGCCGGATCAACCGGGAGCTCGGCAGTTCCCTGCCGATCCAGGTGCTGTTCGACGCACCGACCATCGCCGAGCTGGCCAGACGCGTCGACCGTGAGCCCGCGACCGCGCTGTCCAGGCTGGTGCAACTGCACGCCGAAGACGGTGGCCGGCCGGTCTTCTGCTGGCCCGGGCTGGGCGGCTACCCGATGAGCCTGCGGCTGCTGGCCGGCAGGCTGGAGCTGGACCGGCCATTCCTCGGTGTCCAGGCCTACGGCATCAACGCGGGCGAGGTCACGTACCCGACGTTCGACGAGATGGTCGCCAATGACATCGAAGTCATCCAGCAGGTCCAACCGGTCGGGCCCTACACGCTGTGGGGTTATTCCTTCGGCGCCCGGGTCGCGTTCGAGGCGGCCCATCGACTGGAACGCGCCGGCGAGCAGGTCGACGAGGTGATCCTGATCGCACCGGGCAAGCCGCCCGTGGAAATCCGCGACGAGACGCCCACCGAGACGGCGGTCAGCTTCACCGACACCACCTTCGTCTCCATTCTCTATTCGGTGTTCGCCGGAAACCTCGAGCAGTCGGCGGTCGCCGCGTGCCTGGCCGCGACCCACGACGAAGACTCCTTCATCGCATTCGTCTGCGGCCGGTTCGAGCACCTGGAGCGTGAACTGGCGCGCAGGATCGTCAGCGTAGTGCGGCAGACCTTCCTCTTCGAGTACGCCCCGCACGAACTGGCCGAGCGCAGCATCGCGGCGCCGATCACCGTGATCCGGGCCAAGGGCGACCAGGACTCCTTCATCGACTCCGGCCACGCGCTGTGGCGCACTCCCCCCAGGATCACCCAACTCAAGGCTGATCACTACGAACTGCTGCGCGCGAACGGAATAGACGAACTCGTCACCGCCATTCAGGCCGCACGACTCCCCAGAAAGGCCATCGGAGTGCCTCACGTCAACATCAAGCATTTCCCGAACAACCTCGAAGCCGACCAGATCTCGGCCCTCGTCGACGCGATCACCAGCGCGGTTCGGACCGCGTTCTCGGTCGATGAAGGTGCCGTGTCGATCGCCCTCGAACCGGTGGCCCAGGACGTCTGGACCGAGCGGGTCTACATACCGGAGATCGTCAAAGGCACCGGAAACCTGGTCAAGGCCCCGAACTACTGAGGCCGGCCATCGAGTTCGACGGTGCCACCGGAAAAACCAGGACATGACATTACGGAGGATCGCATGCGCAGGGTGATCATCAGGGCGAGGGAAGACCTCTCCGTGATCGTCGCGCGGGACCCGTCGATCCACACACGTACGGAGGCGCTGCTGCATCCCGCACTGCCGGCACTGTGGACCCACCGGCTGGCGCATGTCCTGTACACCCGTGGGCACCGTCAGCTCGCCAGGATCCTGGCCTATCTGGCGCGCGCGGTGACCGGCGGCATCGAAATCCATCCGGGCGCAACGCTCGGTCGGCGCGTGTTCATCGATCACGGGGCCGCGGTGGTCATCGGGGAGACCGCCGAGGTCGGCGACGATGTCACGATCTTCCATCAGGTCACGCTGGGCGCGGTCGGCTGGTGGCGCGACGGGCGCCGCGAGCCCGGTGCCCGACGGCATCCGGTCGTCGGCAACCGGGTGGTGCTCGGCACCAACGCGATCGTGCTCGGTCCGGTCACCGTCGGCGACGACGCGTTGATCGGCGCAGGTTCGCTCGTACTGAGCGATGTGCCCTCAGGCGCCCGGGTGATGGCCCCCGTGGCCGAGGTCGTGCCGCGGCTGACGGCCGCGGATCGCGAGGAGGCGGACCAGTTGCTGCGCGCCCTGGCCACCTCCGGGTGCTGGTGACGGCCCGCCCGGTTCCGTTCCCCGTTCGTCGTTTGTCGTTCCTCGCAACCCGACCACGTGTCGGCATGCCATCGGAGGCATAGATGATTCACGTCGGTGTCGTGGAGAGCAACCTCTCCGGATCCGGCTTCGAAGGCCTGCAGATCATCAAGGAACTCGACTGTCGCGTCACCTTCTTCACCCGCGACCTGGACCGGTACCTGGAAGTGCCGGGCGGCCCTGCGTACTTCGACAACTACGTCGACGAGATCGTCCACTGCGAGACGAACATCTTCGAGAGGCTCCTGCCGCACGTGCACACGGCCGGGGCCAAGCATCCCTTCGACGCGTTCCTGACCCTGGCGGAGTACGACGTGGTCGTGGCCGCCGAGGTGGCGGTCCACCTCGGACTCCCCACGGTCAGCGTCGACGGCGTCGCGACGGCGCGCAACAAGGCGTTGATGCGCCGACGCTGCGCCGAACTCGGCGTCGCGATACCGGCGTTCCGCACCGTGCAGAACCCCGCCGAGGCCGAGGCGGCCGCGGCGGAGATCGGCCTGCCCTGCGTGGTGAAGCCCGCCGACGAGACCAGCAGCGCCGACGTCCGGCTGGTGGAGACCGCGGCGCAGGCCGCCGAGCATGTCGCGCTGATCCGGTCCCGGGTGGAGAACACCCGCGGCCAGGCCCGTTACCACGAGCTGATGGTCGAGGAGTACCTGAGCGGTCCGGAGGTCAGTGTGGAGGTGCTGGCCGACGGCGACCGGTACGAGGTGTTCGGGGTGACCGACAAGTCGGTCATCGGCCAGGGCTACTTCGTCGAGCTGGCCCACAGCTTCCCCTCCAGCCTGCCCGAGTCGGTGGTGCGCGCCTGCGGCGACCTGGCCGTGGAAGCGCTCCGCGCGGTCGGGTTCGACCTGGGCATGGCCCATGTCGAGATCAAGGTGACCGGGTCCGGGCCCAAGCTCATCGAGATCAACCCGAGGCCTGCCGGCGGCAAGATCACCTACCTCGTCGACCGCGCTCTCGGCATCCAGTCCCTGGAGCTGGTGGCCCGGCAGTATCTCGGGCAGCCGCTGCCGGCCCGGGTGCTGCCCGAGCGGCCGGTCGGCGGCGCCGCCATCCGCTACCTGACCGCGCAGCCCGGCCGAGTCGTGTCGGTCAGCGGCCAGCAGCGGGCTGCCGCACTGCCCGGCGTCGAGGAGGTCGTCGTCAAGCCCAAGCCGGGTTCCGTGGTGCGGGAGTTGCGCCGCAACGGCGACCGCGCCGGTCATGTGCTCGTAGTGGCCGAGACCGCCGAGCTCGCGGCGCGCACCGCGGAGGCCGCCGTGCAGGAGATCAGCATCCGGACCGAGCCGGTCACCCGACGCCCGGTCGCAGACTCCCTGGTCGACCTGATCGGCGGTACGCCGCTGCTCCGGCTGCCGGTTCACCGCATCGTGGCCGGTGTCCCGGGCGATGCAGAGGTGCTGGCGAAGCTGGAGCTGTTCAACCCCTCGTCCAGCAGCAAGGACCGGGCCGCGCTGTCGATGCTGCGCGGCGCCGAGGAGCGAGGGCTGCTCACCCCGGGCGACGGCACCGTGATCGAGGCGACCTCGGGCAACACCGGCATCTCGCTGGCCGCGCTGGCGGCGGCCCGCGGTTACCGCTGCGTCATCGTGCTGCCGGACAACGCCACCCAGGAGCGGGTGGCCATGCTCCAGTCGCTCGGCGCCGAGGTCGTACGGACTCCGCACACGGGCGGTTACCAAGCGGCGGTCGACATGGCCGAGGAACTCCACCGGCAGACCCCCGGGTCGTGGTTCTGCTGCCAGCACGACAACCCGGACAACACACGGGCGCACTACGAGACGACCGGCCCGGAGATCTGGAACGACGCCGACGGACAGATCGACGTTTTCGTCTGCGGGGTGGGCACCGGCGGCACGCTCAGCGGCGCGGGGCGGTACCTGCGCGAGAGCCATCCCGCGGTCCGGATCGTGGCGGTGGAACCGGCAGGCTCGCCGCTGCTGTCCGGCGGCGAGCCCGGCACGCACACCATCCCGGGCTTCAACGGCGGCTTCATCGCGCCTACCACGGAACGGAACCTCATCGACGAGGTGATCGCGGTCTCCGACGCGGACGCCCTGGACACCACCCGGCAGCTCGCCCTGCGCGCCGGCCTGATGGTCGGTGTCTCGGCCGGCGCTGTCGTCCACGCGTCCGGTGTCCTGGCCGCCCGTCCGGAGTACCGGGGCCGGCGCATCGTGACCCTGCTGCCCGACACCGGCGAGCGGTACCTGAGCCTGCTCGGCCGCGAGGCCAAGCAGGTACCGGCCGGGGCTGCCGACAGCGGCGGTGCCCGGTGACGGCATCCGGACCCACCGATGACCGGCCCCGGCTGCTGATGGTGATGCCGTACCGCCAGTTCGTACGGAAGGCACAGGCCGAGGGGTTCTGGGTAGGTGCGATCTGGGACCCCCGGCTGGAGTCGCCGGAGTACCTCGACGACGTGCGCGCACTGGCGGACCTGTTCATATCGGCCGACTTCCGGGACGCGGAACTGCTGCGCCGCACCCTCCACGAGGTGGCCAAGGAGCACCGCGCCACGGTGATCTACCACATCGGCAGGGAAGAAACGATGGTCACCGCCTACGAGGTGGCCGAGGACCTGCACGCCGAGCTCAACCCGGCCGCGGCGATCCGCTTCCTCGCCGACAAGCACGCGATGCGTAACCTGCTCGCCCGGCGCGGGCTGTCCCCGGTGTCCTTCGAGGCCGCACCAACGCGGCAGGAGGTGCCGGACGCGGTCGAGCGGATCGGCTACCCGGCCGTGGTCAAGCCGACCGCGCTCGCCGGCAGCCGAGGCGTGTTCCTATGGCGGGAGGCTCAGGACCGGACGGCCTGGACCGCACTCGTCGACCAGTACGGCTACGACGGCCCGTTCCTGGTCGAGGAGTATCTGCGGGGTCCCGAATACAGCGTGGAGACGCTGAGCAGGGACGGCCGGCACCAGGTCATCGGCATCACGGAGAAGCTGCTGGGACCCCCGCCGCTGTTCGTGGAGGTGGGGCACGTCCATCCGGCGCCACTGCCCCAGGACCGCCGGCGGGCCGTCGAGGAACTCACCACGGAGTTCCTCACGGCATGCGGGTACCGGTTCGGCCCCGCGCACACCGAGGTGATCTGGACACAGCGTGGCCCGCGCATCGTCGAATCGCAGGCCCGGCTCGGCGGTGACCGAATACCGCGACTCGTCGAGTTGGCCACCGGACTGGACATCGAACAGGCGATCTTCGCCGCCCTGGCGGACAGGCCGGCCGAGCCCACCGAGCCGACGGCGACTGCGATCGTGCGGTTCTTCACCTTCCCGCCCGGCCACGTCGACGAGATCCACGGCCTGGAGACAGCCGCTCGCCTCGGACACGTCGACGAGCTGAGCCTCCGGCTGAGCCCCGGCGACACCGTGCCGGCGGTCCGCGATTCCAAGAGCCGGCACGGGCACGTCATCGTCTCCGGTGCCTCTCCCGAGGAGGCCCGGACCCGCTGCGCGGAGGTGCTCGCCGCCATCGAGGTCGTCATCGACAAAACGCCCGTACGAGCGGACGGTCGCGCCGGTGCGCTCGGGACGCCCGTGTGAGCACCGTCGGTCACGAGTCCCCCCACCCGAAGAAAGGCAGTGACCATGCAGTGGTCCCTACCCACAACCAGGAGGTCGCCATGACCACCCCCGCCACCGACGCACAGGTGGTGTTCGTCGGCTACAACGCGGCCTACCTGCGCGCGATCGACGGGAGCGTCCCCGACAGGTCGGTTGTGGTGATCGAGGAACCCGACATCATCCGCAAGCGGGAACTTCAGGACGCGGCGGCGCGCTTCGACTGCCTGGACCGGATCGTCCCAGCGAGCTACCAGCAGTCGGCCGAGGCACTCGACCTGGTGGCCGAACTGACGGCCGCGCGCCCGGTGGCCGCCGTCGTCCCGGGTCTGGAGTACGCGGTGCCGGCCACGGCCGCACTGGCCGAGAAGCTCGGGCTGCCGGGCGCGACCGAAACGGCTGCGCAGGCACTGCGGGACAAGGTCCGGCTGCGCGAGGCCTCCGGTGCCGGCGGGGTCCGCAATCCGCGCTGGCGCGAGGTGCACGGGCCTGCGGACATCCTCGAGTTCGCCGGCGACGGTCCGGTGGTGGTCAAGCCGGCGAACCGGCAGGCGAGTGTCGGCGTGCAGCTGCTGGACTCGGTCGATGCCAAGGGCGCGGCACAGGCGTGGGAGCGGACCTCGTCCGCCGCCGAGTACGAGCAGGTGCCCGACCGGCAACTGGCGTGGCGCTTCCTCGCCGAGGAACGCCTGCAAGGTCCCGAGTACAGCGTCGAGGCGCTGGTGCAGGGAGGTGAGATCATCTTCGAGAACATCACGGCCAAGACCGTGATCTCGGGGCGGTACCCGGTCGAACTCGGCCATCTGCTGCCTGCTCCGCTCGGCCAGGACACCCAGCACGCGTTCGAGACGGCCATGCGGGCTCTGGTCGCCGCGCTCGGGTTCGAGACCGGCATCCTGCACGCCGAGTGGATCCTGACCGAGTCGGGCCCGACACTGGTCGAATGCGCCGGCCGCTGCCCTGGTGACTACCTGATCGACCTGATCGACCTGGCCTACGGCACGCGGATCAGGCTGACCCTCATCGCCCTGCTGGCCGGCCGTCCCGTCACGCTCCCCCGATCGGCGCGGCAGACCTCGGCGATCCGGTTCCTGGCCGCCGAGCCGGGCACCGTGACGGAGGTCACCGGCGTGAACACGGCACAGGAGCTGCCCGGCATCCAGCTCGCGGAAGTGGACGTCGAGGCCGGCCAGGAGGTCCGGCCGTGGGCGTCCTCCTGGGACCGTGCCGGGCACGTCATCGCGACCGGGCCGGACGCGGACACCACCCGTCAGCGCGTCCTGGACGCGGTCGCCGCCATCCGCATCGCTACCGAATGAGGAAACACATGTCTGTGTGGCAGCGCGTCCGCGGATGGCGCGGGTCCATGCCCGGAGGGTCGGTCGGCATACGGCTGGCCGTGATGGCGATGATCGACGCGGTGGGCACCGGTGCCTTCCTGGCCGTCTCCGTGCCGTTCATCACCAGGTCGGTCCACCTGTCGGAGGGCAACCTCGGTCTCGGCCTGACCCTGTCCGCCGCCATCGCCCTGGGCACGGCGATCCCGATCGGCATCCTCGCCGACCAGATCGGCCCGAAGAAGGTGCTGGTCGGGGTGAGCCTGTGGCGCTGCGCCTGCTTCGTGGTATATCCGCTCGTCCAGAACCTGTGGCAGTTCCTGACCGTGGTGTGCCTGCTCGGCCTGGTCGACAAGGCGGCGGCACCGATGGAACAGGCGCTGGTCGGGCAGGCGACGGCGACCGACGACCGGGTCAGGGTGGTCGCGATTCTCCGGTCGCTGCGCAACGTCGGCTTCACCGTCGGCGCCCTGTTGGGCGGTATCGGGCTGCTGATCGGCACGCGGGCGGGATACACCGCGATCCTGCTGGTCAACGCAGCTTCCTTCGCCGTACTCGCAACCCTGGCCTCCCGGCTGCCGGTGCTCAGCGCGCCGGCCAAGAGCCTGCGCCGGCGTTTCTCGGTCAGTGTGCTGCGGGACGGGTCGTTCCTGTCGTTCACCGGGATCAATGCCGTGCTCACCATGCACATGACCCTGCTGAGCATCGGCATCCCGCTGTGGATCGTTGGGCACACCGACGTCTCCTCCGCGCTGATCTCCCCCCTGGTCGCGGTCAACACCGTGCTCGCGGTAGCCCTGCAGGTGCGCGCCAGCCGGGGGACCGAGACCATCGCCGGCGCAGCACGGGCCCTGGTGTGGGCCGGCATCTCCCTCGCCGTCTGCTGCCTGCTGCTCGTCGCGGCGCCGAAGCTGCCGATCCTCCTGGCCGTCGGCGCGCTGCTGCTGGCCATGGTCGCGCTGACCGGCGGCGAGTTGTTCCAGTCCGCCGGCGGCTGGGGCGGCTCGTATCTGCTCGCGGTGCCCGGCCAGGAAGGCGTCTACCTCTCGGTCTTCTGGCTCGGCGTGGCCATCCAGCAGATCGCGGCCCCGATCCTGGTCAGCCTGGTCGTCACGACCGGCACCACCGGATGGGTTGTCCTCGCTGCACTGTTCGCGGTCTGCGGCCTTGCGGCGCCGGCCATCGGCCGGTGGGCGCAGGCACAGGCGGACAGCAGGACGCAGCAGGACCCGAGCCTGGCCGAGGCCACGTAACCACCCCTGCATGTCTACCCCGCGTAGGCGAGTCGGCACAGTAGATCACCACTTAAGGAGAGAAATGTCCGTTCCGCTGTATGTTCCGTCCGGCGAAGGCGAGTTCGTCAACATCAGGGACACGAAGAGGACCTACCTCAAACTCACCACGGCGGACTCCGACGGCGAGTTCGGCCTCTTCGAGCACCACATGGCTCCGGAGGCGAGCGGTGCCAGCCCGCACATCCACAAGAAGTCCACCGAGATGTTCTACGTGGTGAAGGGCGAGATCGAGTTCACCATCGGCGACCGCAAGGTGGTGGGTGAGCCCGGCGCGTTCGCCTACGTCCCCAAGGGCGAGCCGCACGGCTTCACGAACAGGGGCAACGAGGACGCCACGCTGCTGATCATGTTCTACCCGATCTACAACCGCGAGGACTACTTCCGCGGCCTGGGGCGCCTCACGGCCAACGGGCGCAACCCCAGCCTGGAGGAGCTGCAGGAGCACATGGCGAAGTACGACCAGTTCATGGTCTGACCCGCGAACCCGTGGCAGCGACCGGGGCCTGGCAGCGAATGCGCTGCCAGGCCCCGGGGTTCGTGCCACCGTCAGTCGGTCGCGCTGTTCCTGGTACGGAAACGCCACTGCAACTCACGTACCTGATCGGCGAGTTCGGGCACCGGGCCCGCCACCTCGAGACCGGGGACGACATCCTGGATGGACAGCGGACTCAAGGGCGAGGTGACGGGCACGCCCCACTCGGCCTTCCAGTCCCGGGCCTGCTGGGACGAGCTCGCGTACACGATCCGGCCCAGTCCGGCCCACCCGTGCGCGGCTGCGCACATCGGGCAGTGCTCACCCGAGGTGTACACGGTCGCGGTGGCCCGCTCCTCGGGGCTCAGGTGAGTCGCCGCCCAGCGGGCGAGTTCGAACTCGGGATGCCGGGTCGGGTCCCCCGTGGTGGACTCGCGGTTGCGGTCCTCGGCCAGAATCTTGCCGTCCGTATCGACGAGAACGGATCCGAACGGCCAGTCACCGGCCTCCACCGCCTCGGCCGCCAGCTCGATGCAGCGGCGTAGATAGGGCAGTTCGGCCTCGCTGACGGTGACGGCGCGCTCGGCGCTGCTCTCGGGAAAGTCGTGGTCGTTGAGGGCCACTGTTACTCCGTCTCTGTGGGGGTCGGCTGTGATCGCTGCGCGGCCACGGTCGCCAGCGCCTGCCACGCCACCTCGGGCCGCAGGGTCTCGTTCGGATCGCCGTGGTACGGATCGAGCAGCACGGTTTCTGCACCGGCTAGGCGCAACTCCTCGATGTCCTGGAGAATCTGCTCGATGGTGCCTTCGCCGGCCCGGCGATCCGGGTCGTCGATCGGCTTTTCGGCGAGCCGGAGATAGATACGCGGCGCCAACTCCGGCACCGGCTGATCGAGCACGGCCGAAATATTCTTCAGTCGATCCACGGCGTCCCGGAACCAGGGCATCGTGAACCGCAGTGGATGCCATGGAGAACCAAGACGTACGGCCCGATGTATTGCGGCATCGCTGTTGCCGCCGACCCAGATGGGAATCTGTCCGCAGCCATAGTCGGCGTCGTTTTTCCATGCGGCACGTATGGTCCGCAAGTGTTCGTCGGTCAGGGCACCACGCCGCTCGAACGGGACGCCCAGCGCCTCGAACTCTTCTCGGGCCCAACCGACTCCGACGCCGAGGATCAGTCGGCCGCCGCTAAGTTGCTGCAGGTTGGCCGCCATGCGGGCGACCAGCAGGGGGTGCCGGTAGGGCGCGATGAGAACCGTCGTACCCAGCTTTATCCTGGTGGTGATTCCGGCCAGCCAGGCGAGAGTTGTGACAGGTTCGTAAAATGGAGCAGGATATTGTTTGGCGACATCCGATGTGATCGCCACATGGTCGGAGAGCATCAACAGGTCGAAGCCGAGACCCTCCACGGTTTTGGCCCAGCGGGCCAGGCTGTCCGGGTTTGTTCCCGGGCCGAAGTTGGGGACATTCACACCTATCCGCATGACTCAACACTAGCAACTGTGTTCCACCGGCGTGCAGTTGTCGCCAAGTCTTTCGGTAACGCGAATGCATGAGGAGTGGCGGCCAGTCGGTCAGTTGTCGTGCGATGAGTCGCAATTCTTGGAATCTGGCACGCGCGCGGTTCGAAGGTCCACGAGGAGGAATGCGGCCAGGACGGCCGACGTTGCCGGGAAAAGGGTGGACGGGCCACCGAGGGAGAGCAGGGGGCCGCCCGCGAGCGAGCCGATTCCGGTACCGCCGTCGAAGGCAAGGTTCCACGCGACCCCGGCCACACCGAGACCGGCGGGGCTGTCGCCGGCCGCCTGCATGACGAGCACCAGCGTGGCGCTCTGGATGGCGCCGAAGCCCACTCCGAACAGGGCAGTACCGGCCAGCAACAGAGACGGTTCATGGGAGGCCGCGCCCGCGGCAGTGCCGAGCGTGGTGACCAGAACGGCAGATGCCAGCACCCGGCGGCCCCCGTACCGGTCGATGAGCCGCCCGGCGCCGAGCCGGGAGAGCACGGTGGAGGCCTGCGCGGCAAGCAGCGCCTCGGGCGCGGCCGAGGCGGTCAGCGGCAGGAAGGTGAAGACGACGCCATAGGCCGTGGTGGAGGCGGTCTCCACCATCAGGGGGCCGGTCATGGGGCGCAGCGGCTGCCATGTTCCGCGCAGGGTCCGTGGGCGGTCAGAGCGGGGTCCGGCGGGGCGGGCGGGGGCTGCTGCGCGAGGGAAGCCGAACGAACCGGCCAGAACCAGAGCGGCCGCGCCCGCCGCCAGGGCGAAGGCGAGCGCGCACGCCCCTTCCCGGGCCAGGGCGGCGCCCAGAGGCGCCCCCAGAACGCCGGCGACACCGACCACCGCGCCGTACCAGCCGATGGCGCGCCCCCGGTTGCCGGACGGGAACAGCTCAGCGGTGAAGGTGACACCGGCGACGACGAAGACGCCGAAGCCCAGCCCGCGCACTGCCGCCAGGCCGGTCAGGGCCGGCAGTGTGGAGGCAGCCGGCAGAACCAGGCAGGGCAGCCCGAGCAGCGCACCACTCACCGCGAGTGAGTGCCGCCGTCCGAGCCGGGCGAAGAGCCACGGCGTGAAGGGCTGTACGACCAGAGTGGCTAACATCAAGGTGGCGGTGAGCGCTCCGGCGCTCGACGGTCCGGCACCGGAGCGGACGGCGTACGCAGGCATCACGGAAAGCATCAGATTGAAGCTGGCGAAGCCGCCGAACGCGGCGGTCAGGGCGCCTGCTACAGCTGCCCGCCTCCGCCCGGCGGACGGCGCCGGGCAGCGGTCGGTCGACGCGGATGAGTGTGCCGGCGTGATCATCGCCCCCCCGATGAGCCAGGTGTGCATCGAGTCCTGTCCGGGTTGCCCGTCGCGGACGACACGTACCTCCCCCGGTCGATGGTCTTCTCGACGGGCGCCCCATGGCTGCCCACGTGATTCACCTGTGAGCAAGGTTCGGTGCTGGCGTGGCACCTGAGCACCGCATGCCTGGTCATCATTGGCTGTCCGCCCCAGGGAAACGTGCAACCTCGAACGCGACTGCATCAAGCACGCCCCGAGCCGAACACGCCAAGGACGCTGCTGGTCATGACGGTTCGGCATCTTCGCAGTGATGACGCGGCCGAGTGCGGCCGAGCCCGCTCCGGGCCCCACAGGTGGCGATGTGGGGCCCGGAGCGGAGGCGGATCAAGAGTTGTCGAGCGGCAGTCCGGGCGGGTTGACCTCGGACTTGGCGACGGCCTCGTTGGAGAGATTCCAGGCGGCCAGCCACTTGGCGTACTGACCGTTCTTGATCAGGTAGTTGATCGCGTCGGCTATCGGCTTGGCGAGACCGCTGTCCTTCTTGGAGGTGGCCGCGATCAGGCCTTGTAGCGAGACGCCGGCGCCGGAGAACGTGCCCGCGTTGGCCGTGGGCTTGTTCGTCTTCGCGGTCTGGGTGATGTGGTAGGAGATGGTCGGGTTGGGGCCGAAGTGGGCATCGATCTTGCCGCTGCCGAGGGCCAGGTAGACGCCGTTGTTGTCCGGGTAGTGCTTGACGATGAGCTTCTTGCCCTCGTTCTGCAGCTTCTTCTGCCACTCCAGGAGGATGCGCTCCTGGTTGGTGCCCGCACCGACCTCGACGGTCTTGCCGGCGAGGTTCTCGTAGTTGCCGTCGAACTTCCAGTTGCTGGACTTCAGCACCTCGAAGGCGAGGTTGTCCTGCCGGTAGGAAGCGAACTCGTACTTCTTCTTGCGCTCCTCGGTATCGGTGACGTTCGAGAAGGCCACGTTCACCTTGCCACTGTCGATGCCGACGAAGAGGTTCTCCCAGGTGAAGTTCTTGCTCTCCGGCTTGAGGCCGAGGACCGCGGCGACGAGGCGGCCGATGTCAGTCTCGGAACCGGTGAGGGTCTTCTGGTCGTTACCCACGTAGTCCAGGGGGGCGGAGCCGGACGGCAGAGCGCCGTGGCCGATGACCAGCTTGCCGCTCTTCCTGATGGCATCGGGCAGCTCGGCGCTGATCGACTTCACTTCGGACACCTTGAGGGTGGTCTCCTTGGCAGCGCCGTTCGAGAACTGACCGATGGTCACACTCCCGGCCGCTGCGTTGTTCGTCTTGGTGGCGGCGTCGCTGTCACCGCCGCAGGCGGCGAGCCCGTTGGCGAGGGTGGCGACGGCGGTCGCCGCGGTGATGCCGCGTATCAGGCTGCGTCGGGTGAAGTGGGTAGACATGGCCGTTCCTTGTCGCTGAGGGAGGGTGGTGGCGTGGAGGGAGATCTCGTGGGTCGCCGTGGGGCCGCGGTGGGTCAGAGGACCTTGCTCAGGAAGTTCCTGGTCCGCTCGTGCTAGGGCTTGTCGAGGACCTCGGAGGGCGGGCCTCTGTTCGACGATCTTGCCGCCGTCGATGAAGACGACCCGCTGGGCGATCTCGCGGGCCGATCTCGTGGGTGACGATGACCAGGGTGGTACTGGTGAGCGCTCCGCGCCCGGACGTCCTTCGTGGGGCCCGAGGCGTTGCTCGGCGCGAGAGTGAACCTGTCGGTCGTGTCACCCCGTAGCACCGTGTACTTACTCTTGTCGGAGAACGGCTGGAGCAGATCCGCCTGCGCTGCCGTCTCGATGTCGGGCTGGCCGGTCTGCTGGACGTTCTTGGCGGCGTTGCCGTCGTTGATGTGGTGGAAGTCGACCTTGGCTTTCTTGCCCCAGTAGGCGTCGCTACGCACGACGGTGATGCAGGAACCGCGCTTCCAGGCGTTCAGCTTGAAGGGCCCGGTACCGTTCTCCTCGTCGGCGGGCGTGAAGGAGTCGGTGCCCTTCTTGAAGACGATGCCCGCTCGTCCCGTCAGGCCCCAGGTGAAGCCGGTGTCACGCTGCTTGAGGTTGACGCCGTCGGTGTGGTCGTCGGAGGCGGACCCGCTCTTCACCGATGCGAGCGCCGCCGCGTCGGGGTTCCTCGAGCCGGCCTTCGTCACCTGCTGCAACGACCAGGCGGCGTCGGCTGCGGTGACCTTGCTGCCGTCGTGGAAGGTGGCGTCCCTGGCGAGCCGGAACGTGTAGGTGCGCCCGTCGGACGACTCCGCGTACTTGATTGCCGGGCTCGGCTTGACCTTGTCGTCCTCGTCGCGGGTCAGCAGGCCCTGGTAGATGTTGCCGAGCAGGATCCGGTCGAGCGCCGCGCCCGCTGTCGAGGCGATGTCGAGGCTCGTCGGCTCCAGCACGAGGCGTACGTCAACGGCGGCGCCGGTGTCGATCTCGTGCGCCACGGCCTGGCTGCTCTGTCCGCAGTTCGCCGGGTCGTCGGCGGAGCCGGTGCCGCAGGCGGTCGCGGCCGGGCCGACGAGCGCTGCGGTTGCGGCGAGCCGGACGGCGGTGCTGCGGCGCATGACGGATCGTGCTTCTTGGCTGTGGGCGGTGCGTGGATCACGGAGGCTGTCGGTGCTCATACGGAGGCCGCTCTCAGGCCTGCTTCGAGGTCGGCGATGAGATCGTCGACTCCTTCCAGGCCTACGGAGAGCCGCACCAGGCCCGGGGTCACACCTGCCGCCGCCTGCTGACCGGCGTCGAGTTGGGCGTGGGTGGTGGAGGCGGGATGGATGACCAGGCTGCGTACGTCGCCGATGTTCGCGAGATGGCTGAACAGCCGTACGCCTTCGACGAAGCGGCGGCCGGCTTCCAGTCCGTCCGCGAGTTCGAAGGCGAGGACCGCTCCGGCGCCGCGCGGCAGGTACCGCTTGGCCTGGGTCTGCCAGGGACTGGACGGTAGGCCCGCATAGTGCACTCGGCCGACCTGCGGCTGTACCTCCAGCCATGCGGCCAGTGTTTGGGCGTTCGCGACGTGCCGTTCGATGCGCAGGCTGAGCGTCTCCAGCCCCTGGAGGAGCAGAAAGCTGTTGAAGGGGGAGACCGCCGGTCCCAGATCCCGGACCAGGCGGGTGCGCAGGCGCAGCGCGTAGGCGAGACCGAGGTCGGAGCAGGAGTCCCAGAAGGACAGCCCGTTGTACGTCGGGTCGGGGCGCGTGATGCCGGGCCACCGGTCGGGGTCTGCACCGAAGTCGAAGTGGCCGCTGTCGACGACGACCCCGCCGATGCCGGTGCCGTGTCCGGACAGGAACTTGGTGGTTGAGTGCACGACGATGTCGGCGCCGTGCTCGAAGGGGCGCAGCAGGTAGGGCGTGAGCACGGTGTTGTCGACGACGAGCGGGACGCCGATCTTGTGGGCGATGCGGGCGACGGCCTCGATGTCGAGGACGTTGCCGCGTGGGTTGCCTATGCTCTCGCCGAAGAGGGCCTGGGTGGTCGGGCGTACGGCGGAGTACCACGCCCCCAGGTCGTCCGGGTCGTCGACGAAGGTGACATCGATGCCGAAGTCGGCGAACGTGTACTCAAGAAGGGTGCGCGTGCCGCCGTAGAGGGAGGAAGAGGCGACGATGTGGTCGCCGGTGCGGGCCAGGTTCAGCAGGGCCAGGGCCGTCGCGGCCTGTCCGCTGGCCACCGCCACGGCCGCCGAACCGCCCTCCAGGGCCGCGATGCGCTCCTCGGCCACGGCGGTGGTCGGATTCGACAGCCTGGTGTACGCGTGCGTGGTGAGGTCGGAGAGTTCGAAGGCCGCAGCGGCGTGGGCGGTGTCGCGGTAGACGTAACTGGTGGTCTGGTGGATCGGCACGGCGCGTGCGCCGGTGGTGGGGTCCGGTACGGCGCCCGCGTGCACCTGACGCGTCTCGAACTCCCACCCGCTGCCGTCGCCACTCATCGACCGCCCTCACGCTTCGCCAGGACGTCCGACCACCAGCGTTCGGCGACCCGCGGATGCGAGCGGAGCCAGCCGACCACGGCGTTCTCCCCGAAGGCAGCCAGGAGGGGATTGTCAGGGTCGTCGGTCACACCGCGGCTGCGGGCCACGAGCTCCGGTGGCAGCTGAAGGGCCTTGACGACTGCGTCGAGGCGCGGGCCGAGGAAGAAGGGGATGGAGTAACGGCTCACACCTGACTGCGGGCTTATCACCCGGTGTTGAGTGGCCTTCAGATAGCCCTGGGTGGCGATCTCCAGCATCTCACCGATGTTGAACACGAAGGCGTCCGGCAGGGGTACGGCGTCGATCCAGCAGCCGTCCTCGCGCTGGACCTGAAGCCCGCCGACCTCGTCCTGCTGCAACAGGGCGAGATAGCCGTAGTCCTTGTGTGCGCCCACTCCCTGGTCGGCGTCGTCGGCGGGGCGCGGCGGATAGTGCACGATCTTGACGTGCACGGCCGCCTCGTCGTCGAACCACTGGTCGAAGTAGCCCTCGTCCTGTCCGAGCGCGGCCGCCAGTGCCCGCAGCACCTCCCGGCTCACTCGCAACGCCTCCGTCTGCCAGCGCAGCACGATGTCGCGCAACTCAGGTAGCGCGGAGGGCCATTGGTTCGGCCCGACGAGACGGAGGTAGTCGGGATCGCCGGGTCCGACCTCTACGGCCGCGCGCTCCGGACCGATGTCGATCTGCTCGCGCCAGTCGGCGCTGGCGGCCGTGTACTCGGTTCCAGCGCGCGTATACCCGCGGAACTGGGGCGAGTTGAGGTTCTCGATCTCCAGTCGGCGCTCTTCCGGAAGAGCGAAGAAGGCGCGGGCCACGTGCAGGGCCTCGTCCCGTACGGACGAGGGGACGCCATGTCCGGTGACGTAGAAGAAACCCACTTCGTGGGCGGCGGCGCGGAGTTCGGCCAGGAAGGCGTCGCGGTCGGTGCCGGGGTCCCGGAAGCGGGAGATGTCGATGACGGGGAGAGCGGCGGTGGGCTGTGCCATGGGATTCCTTCGCGGCGGCAGCGGACCCGGACGCGGCGGCGCGCGCGGAAACGCCTTAAGGGAACGGTCGATTGCCGACAGAGCAGAGGGGTGCGCCGAGAGCAGGTTGGGGAAGGGAGGGTGAGATCGCGGGCCGTTACACGACGGTCAACGACAGATCTCATCGAACTGGTCGGCGCGGCGGCTCACCCAGAACGGGTCGAGCAGCACCGTGTGTGCCTGGCCAGTGGTCTCCATGGTCGGATCAAAGCACACGCTTGCAGGTGCGTCCACTGAGTGTCCCGACGGGTGAGACAGCGACCGGCCGGCGCCCTTGCCGAGCGCCCGAGGCATCGTCACCCTCCAAGTCGTGCTGGTGCGCCCTCACCATCTGTGGTTACCTGACCCCATGACCGTGCTTGTGACCCGCCGCCACGTTGACTACGTGCGTGTCACCACCACGTGTTGTTCCGCCGTGAGCTGACGCCGCGCTCCGGCATCTGATCCCCTTCTTCACCACCGCGCCACACCGTCCTCAGCCCTGTCCGCTTCTGTCCGGACAGCCGCCGCGGTCTCTTCACGCACCCCGCACGCCCCGCACAAGGGAGAACCATGAGCCAGCCGATCGACTCCGTCACCGCCGGCCACACCCCCGAGGACGAACCAGCCGGCCCCGACACCTCGGCCTGGTCGTTCGAGACCAAGCAGATCCACGCCGGCGCCGCGCCGGACCCGACGACCGGGGCACGGGCGGTGCCGATCTACCAGACCACCTCGTTCGTCTTCCGCGACACCCAGCACGCCGCCGACCTGTTCTCGCTCGCCGAGCCGGGCAATATCTACACCCGTATCCACAACCCGACCCAGGACGTCTTCGAGCAGCGGATCGCCGCACTCGAAGGCGGGATCGCCGCGGTGGCCCTGGCCTCCGGGCAAGCCGCGGAGACCCTCGCCATCCTGACTCTGGCAAGCGCGGGCGACCACATCGTCTCCAGCACGTCCCTGTACGGCGGCACCTATAACCTCTTCCGCCACACCCTGCCCAAATTCGGCATCGAGGTGTCCTTCGTCGACGACCCGGACGACCTCGGCGCCTGGCGAGCGGTGATCCGGCCCAACACGAAGGCCCTGTTCGCCGAGACACTCGGCAATCCGCGCGGCAATGTGCTCGACGTACGGGCGGTGGCCGACGTCGCGCACGAGGCGGGCGTCCCGCTGATCGTGGACAACACCGTGCCGACCCCGTATCTGTTGCGGCCCATCGAGCACGGCGCAGACATCGTCGTCCACTCCGCGACCAAGTTCCTCGGCGGCCACGGCACCACCATCGCCGGTGTCGTCGTCGACGGCGGCACCTTCGACTTCGGCGCGCACGCCGACCGCTTCCCCGACTTCAGCGAACCGGACCCCAGCTACCACGGGCTGCAGTACTGGCCCGCGCTCGGCCCGGGCGCCTTCGCCATCAAACTGCGCGTCCAACTGCTCCGCGACGTCGGGCCCGCCCTCTCCCCGCACTCGGCCTTCCTGCTGCTGCAAGGCGTGGAGACGCTCAGCCTGCGCATCGAACGGCATTCCGCCAACGCCCAGGCCCTGGCCGAATGGCTGGAACAGCGCGACGAGGTCGCCGCCGTCCACTACCCGGGCCTGGAGTCCAACCGGTGGTACGAGGCAGGGCGGCGCTATCTACCGCGGGGCGCCGGCGCGGTCCTGGCCTTCGAACTGCGCGACGGGGTCGAGGCCGGCAAGCGGTTCGTCGATGCCGTCGAGCTGTTCAGCCATCTCGCCAACATCGGCGACGTACGCAGCCTCATCATCCATCCGGCGTCCACCACCCACAGCCAGCTGGACGACGCGCAGTTGGTGGCGACCGGCACCTCGCCAGGCCTGGTTCGTCTGTCGGTCGGCATCGAGAACCTAGCCGATCTCAAGGCGGACCTGGAGGCAGGCTTCCGCGCGGCGAAGGGCACGTCCTGAACACGGTACTGGCGACCCCCGAGTTCCCCCTCCCGCCGGCGTCCGGGGCCTGGCGGGAGGGGGACCCTCCGGGGCGCCGCCAATGGCATCTGCGGGAGAGCCCGCTGCCGTTGGAGGCCGGCGGTGAACTGCCCGGTGTGCGACTCGCGTTCGAAACCTGGGGGCGGCTGGCACCGGATCGCTCCAATGCAGTACTGGTGCTCCACGCGCTCACCGGCGACAGCCATGTCGCCGGACCGGCCGAACCCGGTCACCCCACCCCCGGCTGGTGGGACGGGCTCATCGGGACCGGTCTGGCGTTGGACACGGACCGCTGGTTCGTCGTCGCTCCCAACGTGCTGGGCGGCTGCCAGGGCAGTACCGGACCGTCCTCAAGGCGTCCCGACGGACACCACTGGGGCGGCACCTTCCCCTCTTTGACACAGCGCGACCAGGTCACTGCGGAAGCCGGCCTGGCCGACGCACTCGGCATCGACCGCTGGGCCCTGGTGGTCGGCGGCTCCATGGGCGGGATGCGCGCCGTGGAGTGGGCCGTGTCGTATCCGCAGCGCACGAGCGCACTTCTCCTGCTCGCCACCACGGCGACGGCAAGCGCGGAGCAGATCGCCTGGGCCAACATTCAGCTCCATGCCATCCGCAGCGACCCGCACTGGCGCGGCGGCGACTACCACGACACCGGCTGGGGCCCGCACGCGGGGCTCGGCCTGGCCCGCCGGATCGCCCACGTCACCTACCGCAGCGAGCCGGAGTTGGAGGTCCGCTTCGGGCGCACGCCCCAGGCTACGGAGGACCCCTGGAACGGCGGCCGGTACCAGGTGGAGTCCTATCTCGACCACCACGCCGCGAAGCTGGTGCGCCGCTTCGACGCGGGCAGCTATGTCGTGCTGGCAGACGCCATGAACAGTCATGACATCGGCCGCGATCGTGGCGGTACGCGCGCCGCCCTGCGCCGTGTGACGGCCAGGACGCTTGTCGCCGGCGTGAGCTCGGACCGCCTGTACCCCCTCACCCAACAGGCGGAGCTGGCCGCCGGGATCCACGCAGCAGACCACCTCCGAGTGATCGAATCCCCCCACGGTCATGACGGCTTCCTCATCGAAGTGGAGCAGGTCGCCGCGCTTGTACGCGAACTCGTGGGCTAGCGGCGGCCGTTCAGGTCCGTGGCTGGTCACTCATCTCCACGCGCCGCCGGCGGTGATTCGGCGGGGGCGGGGGAAAGCATGGCGGGTCCTCGTCATGAGGGCGAAACAGCGCGGGAGGGGTCGGTGCGGCCCGGGGCGCACGGCAGGCTGCTAGCGCGTAGGGCAGGGTGTCCGCGGCAGAACCACCCCGCCGTCCATGTGTCCTGGAACGACACACAGGCGTTCTGCGAGTGGTCCGGTACGAGGCTGCCCACCGAGGCGGAGGGGGAGTACGCGGCCCGCGGCGGCCTCGTCCGCCGCCGCTACCCCTGGGGCGATGAACTGGCCCCCGGCGGCCGGACGATGCTCAACATCTGGCAGGGTATTTTCCCCACTGACCACACGGGCCCGGCCGGACCCGGCACGGTACCCGCGAAGTCCTATCGCCCCAATGGCTACGGCCTCTACAACACCGTCGGGAACGTGTGGGAGTGGTGCGCCGACTGGTTCAGACCGGACACCTCGCGGGCGATGCGCGGCGGCTCCTACCTGTGCCACGACTCCTACTGCAATCGCTACCGCGTCGCGGCGCGGAGCCGCAACACCCCCGACAGCTCCACGGGCAACATCGGCTTCCGCGTTGCGGCTTGAGTGGCGGCCCGAGCCGCTGAGCGCCCACGCGCCAACTGTGCTTCATCGACGACGAGTACCTTGAACGCACTGTTCGCCGGGGCTTGCGTCATATCCAGCTACCGGGATCGTCGCCGGGCGCCCGTTCGTCGTCGACGGTCACGGTTAAGGTGCTCATCCGGCGGCCGCCAGCAGGGCCGTACGGCTGCCGAGGGCGTCGGAGAACTGGTCGACGACCTGTACGAGGGCCTCGCCCGCACCCGGCGCGACGGTCAGGGTGCCGTCGTCGTCCACCGCGATGTCCTTGTCGAGCGTGAACCAGCCCTGGACGATGTGCGCCGCGCCCATGGAGCTGAGCACCGGGCGCAGGGCGTAGTCGATCGCCAGGACGTGCGCCGTGGTCCCGCCGGTCGCAAGCGGTAGGACCGTCTTGCCGGCAAGAGCGTACTGCGGCAGCAGGTCCAGCAGGGACTTCAGCAGCCCGGAGTAGGCGGCCTTGTAGACGGGCGTGCCGATCACGACCCCGTCGGCGCGGGCGAACAGCGCGGTCGCCTCGACGATCGCCGGGTGCCGGAAGTCGGCACCGAGCAGAGCCTCGGCGGGGATGGTGCGGACGTCCAGGGGGACCACCTGGTGTCCCTGGGCCGTGAGCCGCGCATCCAGGTGGCGCAGCAGGCGGGCAGTACGAGAGGTGGCGGACGGACTTCCGGAGACGGACAGGACGGTGGCCATGGCGGACCCTTCGCGAGCGTGAGGTTGGCGCGGGATCGCGGTCCGGGGCCGCATACCACGGCGGTACTGCGGCCCTGTATCCCTGCGACGGCTACTTGTTGGTCTTGGGCGGTCGGGGCGGGTTGATCTCAGACTTGGTCACGGCTCGTCGTGCAGGCCCCAGTGCTCCAGCACCTTGGGTACGTGCCGTTGTGGATGATCTCGTTGAGCGCGTTGGCGAGCGGTCTGACCAGATCCACTGTCCTTCTCGGTGGTGGCCGCGATGAGGCCCTGGAGGGTGGCGTCGGCGCCGGAGTAGGTGCCGACAACCTCGGCCTTCCAGTGGTGGCCGCGTGGTAGCCAGCGGTCAGGTTCGGGCCGGGGTAGAGGTCGATCCGGCCGGACTGCAGGGCGGGGTGGGTGTCGCTGTCGTTCTAGTAGTAATTGATGTTCACCGGCTTCCGGCCGACCTCGTCGTTCTCCTTGCTCCACTCGATGAGCAGCTTCTCCTGGCGATGACGCTGGGCATGGGCTCAGGGCGAGGCCGGGCAGCGGCAGCACGTGTCAGGTCTCGCAGAACCGTCCATACGTGAATTCAGCGTGCGTTCAGCACGTGCGTACGACGGCGCCGCGAAGAGAGGAACTCGGCCCGCGACGGGGTCACCGAGGGAGCGAAGGGCCGGTCAGACGGCCCGCTGCCGCGTCAGGCGCAACACGCGGCGGACCACACCCGACCGAAGTCGATGTGGTCACGGGTGACCAGGCACTGTCCGGCATTCATGCAATTAATTGAGCAGTACATCTCGCCTCTCGTCAACTACGGCCCGGATGCCGGACCTGCCTTGAGCATCGTCAGCGTGCTGGCCGTGCGACCGGCCGTACTCGGTGCAGCTGGTCCACAACCAGACATACCAGGCCATCTCGCTGCCGATCGTCGCCACCCTCTGGTGCATCGCCGTCACCCACGCGCTCATCGCGGGGCAGTTCTACGCCGAACGCCGCTACGCGCGTGGCTCCGCCCGCGGGCTGCCGCCCACACCTCTGCAGAGACCAGGGCCCGTCTCGCCGCACTGCGTGGACAGGGCGACCGCACCCGACGCCCGCCGGGCGGTCGACGGCGACTGGTGAGGCATTCGCAGTTGCGTTCCCTATATTTCCTATCGATTTACTAGGGAAGTGTTGACGGCCCGTCCAACGAGTGCGCAAGATGATGCACATGTCCCACACGCAGCAACGACTCGTTCGTCGTCGGCATGTCGACTTTGGTCACGTCGTCAGTGCCGCCTGCTGTCGCGTGTAGGCACGCGGCTCACTACGTTACGCGTGTCACTCCGCTCCTTCTCCCTCACCCCAGATCATCAGGCGAACCCACCCACAGCGCCTGATGGCCCGACGTACTTCTGAAGGACGACCGCCATGACCACGGCACTTCCGGCCCAGGCCACTCCATCGGGTTCGCCGCTTTCCGACATTCGCCGTCTTCGCCTCGTTGGCGACACCGCACAGGACAGCGATGAGGGAAACGATTCCCCTCCCTTCGTCGGCTATCTCCTGCTCGTCCCCGAGGGCACCGACCCCGCCCAACTCTTCGCCAAGGACGTGACACGGCCGGAGATCCGACCGCTCGCCTACACGGACTCACCTCCCATGCAGCGGACGGAAGGTGGTGTCATCCGCATCGATGCCGAACGACATGTCGCAGAAATCGACGGACGCGAGCTGGACCTCACCTACCTGGAGTTCGGGCTGCTGGCTCATCTCGTTCTGCATCCCCACCAGGTGCATTCGCGCGAGCAGTTGATGACGGGCATCTGGGGCTACGAGCACATCGGCGACGGCCGCACCGTGGACGTCCACATCGCGCGGCTACGCCGCAAGCTGGGCAGGACTCACCGGCGCCGGATCGTCACCGTACGGCGCGTGGGCTACAAGTACGTGCCCGACCAGCAAGAGGGCCCCAACACCGCGCCCTGCCACCGAGCTTGAGGAGACCACACCATGGGCGCTGCCACCGCGTCGTCCGGACCCCCCAAGGAATCCGACCGGACCGTGCCCGGCCCTGCGCACTGGCTGCGCGTGGCCCGCGAGACGGCGGACGACCTGGCCACGGACGCGGTGGCCAGAGAGCATGCAGGCAAGGCCCCCTTCGACGAGGTGTCGGGGCTGCGTGAGGCGGGACTTCTGACACTCCTCGTGCCGGGCGAGCTTGGGGGAGGTGGCGCGGACTGGCACACGGCCTACGCAGTCGTCCGGGAGATCGCCGCCGCCGACGGCGCGATCGCTCAACTGCTCGGCTGTCACTACTTCCTGTCGTGGAGCACTCGCTTCTTCACCGAGCCCGCCCTCGCCGCTCGGGTCGAGCGGCAGTCCGCGGCGGAGGGCTGGTGCTGGGGCGGTGGTTTCGCCCGTCAGGAACCGCCGCTGACGCTGGCCAGGAAGGGCCGCGGCTATGTGCTCGACGGTCGTCAGAGCTACGCCACCGGGGTCCTGGTCGCCGACCGCCTCGCAGTGCGGGCCGTACGAGCCGACACTGGCGAACCACTCGCCGTCATCGTCGATCCCGCCCAAGACGGCGTGCGGATCGACGGCGACGCCGACACCTTCGGCCAGCGGCTCGCGGCCGGCGGCAACGCGGAGTTCGACGCCGTGCCGGTCGTCGCCCATGACGTGCTCGGCTCCCTCTCCGCGGACGATGATGCCCTGTCGCCCCTGACCGCCCTCACATCGCCGGTCGGACGTCTGCTCTCCGTCCAGCTCCTTCTCGGCATGGCCGAGGGAGTGCTCGCCGAAGCCCGTGAGTACAGCAGGGCGGGCCACTCGCCCTGGCATCCCGCCTGGCCGGTCGGCTCTCCCCAGGACCCGGATGTGCTGACCACCTACGGAGAACTCACCGTCCTCGCCCGCTCCGCCTCCGCACTCACCGAGCAAGCGCTGGAAGCCGTACGCGGCGGGCTGGCACGGGGCGAAGACCTCACCTACGACGAGTACGCGGACATTTCGGTCCTGGCGGCCATGGCTGAAGCCGCTGCTTCCAGGGCTGCGCAGGAGTCCACCACCCGTGCTCTCGACGTCATCGGCTCCCGCTCCGCGTCCTCGCGGCTGGGTTTCGACCGCTTCTGGCGCAATGCCCGAACCCTCACCCTGTACGAGCCCGTCGCCCACCGACTCCGCGACGTCGGGGACTACTTCCTGAACGGAGCGCACCCGCCCTTCGTCCTGCCTGTCTGACCGACAAGCCCTCGAGGGCCGGATCAGTGACAGGCGTGCTCCACGATGAATTGGTCTCGGTACCTCCCAGCCGCCGACTCGACATGAGGGACATTCGCCATGCGAACGTGGGCCGGCGCCCATGTAGGCGCGGTTGGAGAGCATCGTCCCGCCGACGCCGACGGCACACTCAACCACATCATCGAGGGCGACTACGCATCCACTACACCCCCTGCCACGGCCTGAGCACCTCGGCCGCCAGGTAGGGCACACCCGACCGAAGCAGTACGGGATAATGCGCATATGCGGATCTCAGCCAGGGCGGACTACGCAGTACGCGCCGCATTGCAGCTCGCCGCGTCACGGGATGACGGGCCACTGAAGGCCGAGGCCATCGCCGGCGCCCAGGACATCCCGCACAAATTTCTCGAAAGCATCCTGAACGACATGCGCCGGGGCGGTCTCGTCCTCAGCCAGCGCGGCGCCAACGGCGGCTACCGGCTGGCCAAGGCCGCCGCATCCATCAGCATCGCCGATGTCATACGCACCGTGGACGGACCGCTGGTCTCGGTGCGCGGGGTCCGCCCCCCGGAGCTGTCCTACACCGGCCCAGCCGAGTCGCTGCTCCCCTTGTGGATCGCGCTGCGGTCCAACGTGCGCGAGATCCTTGAGGGCGTGTCGCTTGCCGACGTCGCATCAGCCCAACTGCCCGTGGACGTAAGCGCATTGACCAACACCCCGGGCGCCTGGGCAAACCCCTGACAGGCTGGGCGACTCACAGGTTGATCTCATAGAGCGAGATAGCGACGTCCATCATGCGAACACCCCCTTGGAGTGAACGCCGCCTTCTGCCACGATCCCCATCAGCCAGGTAGGAATACTAGGGAACTGGGGGTGGCCATGAGAACGCTCGATCGCACAGGCCGGGTGCTGCCCCTTCTGACCTCACGTCGTCATATCGACCTCGGCCGTACGTCCAGCGCCATCTGTCGGCCCCTCTGACGCCGCAAAACCTGCCCCTCTCCGAACCGGCTCTGCCTCCATCGGCGGGGCGGACACCTCGGCTGACGGCGCTTCCCCACGTTCCATTTCTCAGCCCGCGACGGCATGTGCGCCGCTGACGGCCGAGGCGTGGAGTGTTGCGTGCCCGACAAGCTGTCGCCTCGCATCTTCGTATCTCCCTGATCGCCCACTCCCTGAGAGGACACCTCCGTGTCTGCCGCAAGACCGCTCACCACCCTGCGCACCGTCGCCGTCATAGCCGCACTCCCTTTCCTGCTCACCGCCTGCGGCTACGGCTCCGAGTCCACCGACGACGGCAAGCAGCCCTCGGTCGCGGCAGGCGCCAAGAAGCTCTCCGCCGACACGGTGAAGATCGGCTACTTCCCCAACCTCACACACGCCACCGCTCTCGTGGGCGTCCAGGAGGGTCTGCTCCAGAAGGAACTCGGCGGCACCACGATCAAGGCGTCCACGTTCAACGCCGGCCCCTCCGAGATCGAGGCGCTGAACGCCGGCTCCATTGACATCGGCTGGATCGGCCCGTCCCCCGCCATCAACGGCTACACCAAGTCGAACGGCAAGAACCTGCGCATCATCGGCGGTTCCGCCTCCGGCGGCGTGAAGCTCGTCGTCAACCCGAAGAAGATCAAGTCCCTGAAGGACGTCAAGGGCAAGAAGATCGCCACGCCTCAGCTCGGCAACACCCAGGACGTGGCGTTCCTCAACTGGGTCGCGGACCAGGGCTGGAAGGTCGACGCCGAGAGCGGCAAGGGTGACGTCTCCGTCGTCCGTACGGACAACAAGATCACCCCAGATGCCTACAAGTCCGGTTCCATCGACGGCGCCTGGGTGCCGGAGCCGACCGCGTCCAAGCTGGTCGCCGAGGGCGGCAAGGTACTGCTCGACGAGTCGACCCTGTGGCCCGACAAGAAGTTCGTGATCACGAACATCATCGTGTCCCAGAAATTCCTCAAGGAGCACCCCGACGTCGTCGAGGCCGTGCTGCGCGGCTCCGTGAAGACCAACGAGTGGATCAACGCCAACCCTGAGAAGGCCAAGGCGGCCGCCAACACGGCACTGGAGAAGCTCTCGGGCAAGGCGTTGCCCGCCGACGTCATCGACCCGGCCTGGAAGTCCGTCACCTTCCTCGACGACCCGCTGGCCTCCACCCTCAGCACCGAGGCGCAGCACGCGATCAAGGCCGGTCTCCTGGAGAAGCCCGACCTGAAGGGCATCTACGACCTCGCACCGCTCAACAAGGTCCTCAAGGCCGAGGGCAAGGAGGAGGTCGACGACGCCGGTCTCGGCACCAAGTAACGACAACCGGACCCGATGAGCTCCCAGGGGTGACGACCATGGCGACCACGAGCGCCAAGGCTGCCGAGGACGCCACGGCGGTAACGCACGCCGTCGGTATCGAGCACGTCTCGAAGTCCTTCCCCGCCCCGGGCACACCCGGCGGACAGCAGCTCGTGCTGGACGACATCACCCTCGATGTCGCACCGGGCGAGTTCGTCACCCTCCTGGGAGCCTCCGGCTGCGGCAAGTCCACCTTGCTCAACCTGGTCGCGGGACTGGACCTGCCGTCCGCCGGCTCGATCGAGACGGACGGTCGGCCCGCCCTGATGTTTCAGGAACACGCCCTGTTCCCGTGGCTGACCGCGGGCAAGAACATCGAGCTCGCGCTGAAACTGCGCGGGATCGGCAAGCCGCAGCGCCGACCGGAGGCGGAACGACTGCTGGAACTCGTACGGCTGCAAGGCGCATACCGCAAGCGGGTGCACGAACTGTCCGGCGGGATGCGACAGCGCGTCGCGCTGGCCCGCGCACTGGCCCAGG
Source organism: Streptomyces herbicida (assembly GCF_032656585.1). Classification (NCBI taxonomy): domain Bacteria; kingdom Bacillati; phylum Actinomycetota; class Actinomycetes; order Kitasatosporales; family Streptomycetaceae; genus Streptomyces; species Streptomyces herbicida. The sequence goes on along the minus strand of NZ_JAUYWJ010000013.1, from coordinate 60,545 downwards.
ACAGCCGACTGCTGCTGATGGACGAGCCGTTCGCCGCGCTGGACGCGATCACCCGTGACGTACTGCATGACGAGCTCACCCGCATCTGGCGCGACACGGGACTGTCGGTGCTGTTCGTGACACACAACGTGCGAGAGGCGGTCCGGCTGGCCCAGCGGGTGGTGCTATTGGCCTCACGACCGGGACGAATCGCCCGGGAGTGGACCGTCGGCATCCCGCAGCCGCGCCGCATCGAGGACAGCGCCGTCGCCGAGCTGTCCGTCGAGATCACCGAAGCACTGCGGGGGGAGATCCGCCGTCACGGCCAGCACTGACAGCGGCGTCGACGTCGACGTCGCGAAGGACGGCTCCCCGGCATCCGAGGAGCCCCCCAGGACCCGCACAGTCTGACGGGGCTCGAGGCCGGGCTCGACGCGCTGGAGTCAGTGCAAGCCGGTCGCAGGCCGCTGCGCGAGACCCTGATACGCGAAGTGCTGCCGCCCGTCACCGCCGTCGCACCGGTGCTGGTGGTCTGGCAGCTGCGGGTGTGGGCCGAGGCCACCCCCGACTACGAGCTGCCCTCGCCGTCCGCCGTGTGGGGCGAGGTCCGCGATGCCTGGCTCCAGGGCAGGCTGGTCGGCTGCATCTGGACCAGCGTCTCACGTGGCCTGATCGGCTTCCTGATGGCGCTCGCCGTCGGTACGCCGTTCGGCCTGCTGGTCGCCCGGCTTGGGTTCGTCCGGTCGGCCATTGGCCCCATCCTGTCCGGCCGGCAGTCACTGCCGTCGGTGACCGGGGTGCCACCGGCCGTGATCTGGCTGGGCCTGAACCACTCGATGATGTACGCCGTGATCCTGCTCGGCGCGGTCCCGTCCATCGCCAACGGCCTCGTAGCGGGCATCGACCAGATCCCGCCCCTGCTCCTACACGCCGGACGAACACTGGGCGCGACCGGGCTACGCGGGGCCTGGCACATCGTGATGCCGGGGGCGCTGCCCGGCATCTGGCGGGGCTGAAGCAGGGCTGGGCGTTCTCGCGGCGGTCGCTGATGGCCGCCGAGATCATCGCCTCGTCGCCCGATCTGGGCGTCGGGCTTGGCCAGTTGCTGGAGAACGGGCGGAACAACTCCACCATGTCGCAGGTGTTCCTGGCCATCTTCCTGATCCGGCTCGTCGGTATCGCCATCGATCTGCTGATCTTCAGCCCGCTGGAGCGGCGGGTGCTGCGCAGCCGGGTCCTGCTGGTCACACGCTGAACGAACGGCTCACGCTCGGCACGGGATGCGCCACCGACCACGCCACACCCAGCGCACAGCACCGGCTCCGCAGAGGCAGGCATCACCCCCGCAGCGGAGCCGGTCCTGCGGTACGCAGAGGAGACGGCCCCGCCTGCACGTGGTTCCACGGCGCACTGACCCGGTCCGCCGCGCGCCACGCGCGGAGCGACAACCCGGGCCCGCCGTCGGCGCCGCCCGCTGGACTGCGCCAAGTTCAGCAAACGCCGGGACCACGGTCCGTCCCGGACCACTCAGCGGGATCGGTCATGGCTAATCCGGGAACTCGGGCCCGACCGCCGCACGAGCGCCGAGCGCCCTTCCTCTGCCCCAGCCCAGCTCACGACGGTACCCGCCGAGCAGGCCGGATTCCTCGAGCTCCCGCACATCATGGAAGCGCGAGCCGCGAACGAGCTCGGTCGCGAGCGGGGCGACGAACAGCGCGTCGGTCGGGCAGTACGCCTCACACTGGAAGCAGGTCCGGCAGTTGTCGTGCCGCGCGATCACCGGAACGCCGTCAGGGCCGCGGTCGAAAACGCGTGTCGAGCACGCATGCCGCGCGACTCCGTCCGCTGCACAGCGGCGTGGTACATCCAGCGCCCGTGCGCGACCATCGCGGCCGCTTCCCTGGCCCGGTCGGCCAGGACGACGTCGGCGCCGGCCTGGGCGGCCTTGATCGCGGCTCAGGTGTCCGCGGGGCCGCCGCCGACCACGAGCACGTCGGTGGCAGGGTCTGTTCGGAATCGGTGCTCGTCATGGCATGCGTTCATTTCCGTGACGGGTATCAGGACTTGAGACGGCCGGTGGCCAACATGGGCGGCGGGCCACGCCGAGAGCGCGCAGGCGAGGGCCCAGTCCATGAGCCCGTGCCGACTCGCCCGAGCGGAGGAAGCCGACCCGCTCGACCTGGGCCAGGCAGAACCGGGTCGAGGTGGCTCAGGACGTCCCAGACAGACCGGGGGCAGCTGCCGGACCGAGTAGAAGACTCCGCCGAGGAAGCCCAGCGGCAACAGAACGATCGGCTCCATGGAATAGACGTGGTCGAGCGGCCTGACGAGGCTGCCCGCGCTCACGCCCACCTGCGCGGCGACCAGGAGCACACCGAGCGTGCCGAACAGCAGGACGAGGGGGCAACCGCGCTCCGGCCGCCGGTGAGCGGGAGAGCCGCCGCCAGCACTCCCCCACCCACGACGGCGCCTCTGACGAGACCACCGCTCACCAGTGCCGCGTTGATTTCCCACCAGCGCAGCGGACTCGCGAACACGTCGTGAATGTACCCTTCGCGCCGGGCCTCGGACAGGCTGGTCGTCCCGGTGCGCGCCGGACGGCCGCCTTCCGTCCGATGCCGTGGTACCCAGCGTGGTAGATCAGGATTCGCCGGATCGACAGGAACCGGTCGACGTTGATCTCCTGCTCGGTCAGGCCCAGCATCCGTCGGGCTGCACGGCTTCGGTGGTCGTGGCCGAAAGCGGTGAGCGTGACCGAGCAACCCGAAGAAGGCGCCGTAGGGGATCTCCAGATCCAGGCCCCTGGACGAGCAGAGCCGGCGGTTTGCTGTCAGCCACCGGACACATGGTGCTCTTCCAGGTGGAACTGGTTGGCCGGCACCGGCAGCCCGTAGTGATCGCGCAGGGTCGTTCCTTCGTACTCCTCACGGAACAGGCCCTTGCCGCGAAGGATCGGCAGGACGTGCTCGATGAAGCTTTCCAGGCCGGACGGCAGGGCCGGTGCCATGATGTTGAACCCGTCCGCGGCACCGCCCTCGAACCAGGTGATGATCGTGTCCGCCACCTGTTCAGGCGTGCCGATGAACTCGAAGTGGCCGCGGCCGCCGCCGAGCCGCGAGATGATCTGGCGGACCGTCAACCGCTCGCGGACGGCGAGCTCGATGATCAGGTCGGAGCGGCTCTGCGAGCCCTCCAGCTTCGGCCGCGCGAGGATGAAGTCCGGCAGTGGCGCGTCGAGTTCGAACACCGACGGCTCGGTCTCGAAGACCGCGGCCAGTTGCCGCAGCCCGTAATCCGGTATGCGCAGCTCGTCGAACTCCTTCGCCAGCGCACGGGCCTCCTCCTCGGTCGACCCGATGTACGGGACGATCCCCGGCAGCACGATCACACCGTCCGGGTCACGCCCCGCGACCCTCGCCCTGGCCTTGATGTCGGCGTAGAAGTCGGCCGCGCGCTCGTACGTCTGGTGAGCGGTGAATATCGCCTCGGCGTGCCGGGCCGCGAAGTCCTTGCCGTCCTCGGAGGAGCCGGCCTGCACGAGCAGCGGGTACCCCTGCGGCGGGCGCTCGACGTTGAGCGGGCCGGCCACCGAGAAGTACGTGCCCCGGTGGTCGGGCCTGTGGATCCGGGCGGGGTCGGCGTAGCGCCCCGTGGTCTTGTCGGCGACGACGGCCTCGGACTCCCAGCTGTCCCACAGTGCCTTGGCGAGGTGCAGGAATTCGTCGGCGCGGGCGTACCGCGCGGCGTGGTCGGGGCGGTTGACGAGGCCGAAGTTGGCCGCCTCGTCGGCGCCCGCTGAGGTGACGATGTTCCAGCCGGCGCGGCCGCCGCTGACATGGTCGACCGAGGCGAGCCGGCGAGCGAGGTTGTACGGCTCGTTGTACGTCGACGACACGGTCGCGATGAGTCCGATCCTGCTGGTCGCCTGCGACAGCGCGGTCAGCAGAGTGAGCGGCTCGAGCTGGCCCGGCGGCCGGAACTCGCCCGTGCCGATGATCGCCGGGCCGTCCGCGAGGAACAGCGAGTCGAACTTGGCGCTCTCGGCCAACTGAGCCAGTTCGATCCAGTGCCGCAGGTCGAAGTCCGCCCGCGGGTTGCTGTGCGGGAGCCGCCACGCCGCCTCGTGGTGGCCGGCCTCCATGAGGAAGGCGTTGAGGTGGAGCCGGCGTCTTCTCTGGTCGCTCACGAGTGCTCTCCAGTCCTTCGTAGTGCGCCGGCTCAGCCGACCGACAGCTTCGAGCTGTCGTAGCCGGCCGGAAGGAGGTTGTCGGTGATCGATGAGACGTCGACCTTCTTGGTGATCTGGCCCGCCTCCAGGAAGGCGTCGGCGAGTTTCTGCTCCGCCGCGATGTCCGACTTCCCCACCGGGGTCACCCGGGTCTCGAAGGCCTTCAGGGACGCCTTGGCGTCGTCCAAGGGGATGCCCTCCTCCTTGGCGATCGCCTGCGCGTACTTGTCCTCGTGCTTGACGGCCCAGGCGAACTCGTGGGCCAGCCGCTGCAGGACATCGGTGAGAGCCGCCCGCTTGGTCTTGTCGTTCAGCGAACTCTCACTCGCGACGTAGTAACTGCTCGTCTGGTCGATCGGAGGGAGACCCTTCGCCAGGATCCGGGCACCGTTCTTGACTGCGATCGCCGACTGCGGGTTCCAGATCGACCAGGCGTCCACCTTGCCGGTGTTGAACGCCGTGGCACCGGCCGCCGGGTCGAGGAAGACCAGCTTCACGTCCTTGGGGGTGAGGCCCACGCTCTTGAGCGCGTTCAGTGCCAGACCGTGAGCCGAACTGCCCTGCGGCACAGCGAGCTTCTTGCCCTTGAGGTCCGCGAGCTTCTTCAGCGTCGAGCCCTTGGGCACGATGATGTTCTCGTTCGCCTGGGTGGGCCTGAGGGAACGGTTGACGGCGACGACCTTGAAGCCGTACTCCTTCGCGGCGCCGGTGATCGGCGGTACGTCGCCGACGCTGCCCAGGTCGATGTCGCCCGAAGCGGCGGCCTGCACGAGCGGCGGGCCGTAGGTGAAGCGGGCGAACTTCACCTTGTAGGGCGCGTTGTCGAACACGCCGGTGATCTTCGCCAGCTCCTGGCTGCCGTCACCGCCGTTGTCGCCGATGGTGAAGGTGTACTTCTTCCACTCGGGGTGGCCGTCGGCGCCCGGTCCGCTGGGGCTGCTCAGAGGAGCGGCGGCCTCCGATGTCGATGCGCAGGCGACGAGCGTGCTCCCCAGGGCGAGCAGGCCGACGGCAGCGACGATTCGGGAGGATCTTCTGGACATGGGTTCTCACGTGCTTTCTGTGCTGTGGTGGGAGGAGTTGCCGGGTGTGGCGGGGGAAGTCAGTGCTGGTTGGCCAGGCCGAGGTCTTCCAGGAGCGCGGAGCGCAGTTCCTCGCGCGCGATGCTCGCCTCGCGGTCCGCGGCCGACAGCTCGACGAGGTGGGAGGTTCCGATGCGTCCGTTGTTCATGACGACGACGCGGTCGGCCAGCGCGATCGCCTCGTCGACGTCGTGGGTGACGAGCAGCATGGCCGCGTGGTGCTTGCTGCGCAGCGCCCGCACGAGGTCGTGCATGCGCAGCCGGGTGATGGCGTCCAGGGCCGCGAACGGCTCGTCGAGCAGTACGAGTTCGGGCTCCGAGACCAGCGCCCGCGCCAGCGACACCCGCTGGGCCTCGCCGCCGGAGAGTTCCTTGGGCCATGCCTTCTCGCGGCCCGAGAGGCCGACCTCGGCGAGTACGTCGAGGGCTCGCTGCTCGGCATCTGGTCCGTGCAGGCCGAGGGTGACGTTGCGCAGCACCCGCTGCCACGGCAGCAGGCGGTCGGCCTGGAACACGATCGCGCGCTTCGCAGGCACCTCCACCCGCCCGCCGTCGGGCCGGTCAAGACCGGCGAGCAACCGGAGGAGGGTGCTCTTGCCGCAGCCGGAGGGGCCCAGCAGGACCACCAGCTCCTCGTCGGCAATGGAGAGGTCCAGGTGGTCGAGAACGACCCGGTCTCCGAACCGGCGGACGACCTTCTCGACGAGGGCGCCGGCCTGTTGGCGGGGTTGGGTCTCAACGGTCGTGCTCATGCTGCCTCATAACCGGGGCGCCACCGCAGCAGCACCCGCTCGAGAGCCCGGACGAACTGGTCGGCGAGCAGACCGAGGAGCGAGTAGATCACCAGCCCCACGAAGACCTGGCCGGTCTGGAGGTATGTCTGCCCCTGGGTGATGAGGAAGCCGAGACCCTTGTCGGCGTTGACCGTCTCGGCGGCGACGAGGCCCAGGACGCTGTAGGCGAGGGAGAAGCGGAGGCCGACCAGGAACCCCGGCAGGGCTCCGGGCACCAGCACCCGCGTCACGAGGCGCCAGGTGCCCGCGCCCGTCGTCCGCGTCATCTCGATCAGACGCTGGTCGACGCCGCGGATCGCGGCGAAGAGGTTGACGTACATCGGGACGCCCGCACCGAACGAGATCAGCAGTACCTTGGTGAGCTCGTCGATGCCGAACCACACGATCATCAGCGGCAGCACGGCCAGCAGCGGGATCGTGTTGAGGATCTGCACGACGCCGTTGAACAGATACTCGCCGCTGCGCAGCAGTCCGCCGAGCACCCCGCTGACGATGCCCACCGTGAGCCCGATCGCGAGACCGATGCCGGCCCGTTGCAGCGAGATGGCCAAGTCCGGCCCGAGGAGGCCCTGTTGCCACAGATCGACAGCGGACTTGACAATGGACGTCGGTGCCGGAGCGTAGGTCTTCTTCAGCACTCCCGCCCTGGCCAGGACCTCCCAGGCGATGAGGATCACGACCGGAGTCGTGTAGATCCCCAGCGGCCAGCGCAGGCGCTCGCGCAGTGCGCGGAGCAGAGTCTGGCGGCGGGCGTCGCGCGGCAGGAAGACCTCGCGCCCCGGCGCACTCGTCGTCTCAGCAACTGCCGGGACGACGGCCGGCCTCTCGAGGCTGACCTCGGTCATCAGACAGCCACCTCCAGCACTCTGCTGTAGTGCGAGGCGTCACCGACGAGTTGCTCGCTGCGGCGGCCGTCGACACCGACCGGCACATCTCCCGCGACCGTCACACGGTTGAGGCGGCGCGGGTGGCCGTCGTAGTTGTCCACCCCGTAGTGCTGGGTGATCCGGTTGTCGAAGATCAGCAGCTGGTCGGGAGCCCAGGTCCAGCGCAGGACGTTCTCCGGGCGGGTCACGTACGGCTGGAGGATGCGCAGCAGATCGGCCGACTCACTGCTCGAAAGGCCGACGATCCGCTTGGCGAAGCCCCCGATGAACAGGCCGCGTTCACCCGTCAGCGGATGCACCCGCACGAGAGGGTGCTCCGTCTCGTGCGGCGTCGAGGCGAAGACCCGGTCGTACGCCTTCCGCTGTGCCGTCGTGGCCTGAGGACGCGCGTAGTCGTACTGGTTTGTGTGCACGACGCGCAGCGAGTCCGCGAGAGCGCGGAGCGGCTCGGGCAGGTCGCGGTAGGCCGCGGCCGCGTTCGCGATGAGCGTCTCGCCACCGTACGGCGGGGTCACGACGGACCGGAGCGTGGTGAGCTGCGGTGGGTTGAGCACGAAGGTGACGTCCGTGTGCCACTCGTTCGCCTTGGACGTCTCGCTGTCGACGGCGAGCACGTTTGTCGTACCGTCGGCGGCCGGCACGTTCGGGTGGGCGGTTGTCAGGTCGCCGAACCACCCGGCCACACGCTCCTGACCGGCGTTGTCGAGGTACACGTGGTCGAGCACGATCGCCTTGTGCTCGTTGAGGGCGTGACGGAGCGTCGTGATCGTCGAGGGATCGGGAGGCGCCGTGAGGTCGACGCCTTCGACGACCGCGCCGATGCGGCCCGTGAGTTTGCGGATGGACGGAGCCATGGAAGGTCCCTCTCAAGGAATGGGGGGGCGCACTGTCAGGTGCTGAGAGTCGGAGTGAACGGGTGATGGGCAGCGATGAACGGCCACGAAGCCGATACTCGGTCCAGCAGCGATGCGAGGGACCAACGACGCGAGGAGTGTCGGACGAAGGTCAAGCTGTGTGGTGGACGTCGTGCGACCGCACCCGCCAGCGCGCGCTGTCCGGGGTTTCCTGCGGAAATCCCGTCGGGCCCGCGCCACTTGCACGACAGGCCTTTGGGCCGAAGCTGACGACACATCCCCTCGCCGACCTCGAGTCGCAACGCACGTACTTCTCCCGAGGGGGAGAGCAGGAGCGGAGAGAGGAGCGGGCGAAGAAGGCGATCATGCGGTCGATACCGCGGTCCCTCGGGGAGACACCACTGAGGCGGCGGCTCAGCACCGCTCCTTCCGAAGGCAGGCCGTCCGCGCACACACGCCGCTGCCCAGGGTCGCTTCGCGGATCAGCGACACACTTTCCGGATCAACGACAACAGAACGCGCTGGAGACGTGCGCCAGGTCGATGTGGCGCCTCCGAGTCAAATCCACGCGCGGGGTCATGGAACGTGAGTTCAGCAGACGCCCACCCCGTCGGTCAATAAGTTCCGGCCAGGTCTCACATTGCGGAAACGTGGAACTGCTCCGCCCTGGAGAACGGAGCCGCGGACGGTGCCACGTGAGGCCTGTCCCCTGAGCCGGCGTGGCGGAGTTGGTACCGGTCCAGCGACGGATGGCACCCTGCAGCGTCCGGCGCCACTTCCCGGACCGGCAGTCGCTGCCAGATCTTTCCGTCGGCCATCAGGAACTCCAGGTCAGCGACGCATGTGGTCCGGAACAGGCGACGCCACACTCCAGCATCACCACTATCCCGATCGGATGAATATGGTCCGACTCCTGCCTCCCTCCGACCGCATCCAAGACCACGCCGGCCAGTCGCGCAACAGCTCCCAACCCGGATCGGCGAGGTTGCGCGAGTGGTCGTTGAGGGCGCGTACGGAGGAGTGGCTGAAGAGCACCGGGGAGGTAGAGGCGGCCAGGGCGAACGGAAGCCGATCGCGCTGTGAGCCTCTCCCCTGCCCTGGATCCGCTCCCTGGCGTTCCTGCTGGCCGCCGCGGCGCCGGACGGCAGCGACGTCCTGCTGGACACGGTCGGCGGGAAGTGATGCTGGCTCGGCGGGGCGAGGGGCCGCCCTGGCACTCGGCCCGGCCTGCGACCAGCCCCGGCGGCACGCGTCTCCGGGGCCGGCCTGCGGGGTGGTTACTTCTCCCAGCCGACCGTCTCCGGGAGCGGGTTGTAGAAGATGGTCGCGCCGACGTTGGCGAGGCCCGTCTTCACACCGTAGGTCGAGGGGCCGCTGAACAGCGGGAGGAAGGCGTACTCCTGGAGCGCCTTCCGTTCGACCTGGTTGGCTGCCGTGGCCTGCTTGCCGAGGTCGGCGATCTTGGTGGTGGCGCGGATCTGTGTGTCCAGCGCGGGCGAGCCCGCACCGGTGATGTTGGAGGCGCGGTCGGAGCAGTAGAAGTCGCACAGGTAGCGGGCGCCGAAGGGATCCATCGAGCGGTTCCCCGAGAGGAACAGATCGAACTTGCGGTCGCTGAGGATGTTGGAGAAGTCCGCCTCGTCGGCCTTCTTGATGTCGAGGCGAATGCCCACCGATTTCAGCATCGCCGCGAAGGCGCCGGCGGTTGCCTTGTCCAGCGGGTCATCGCCGAGCAACGTGTAGCCGACTTCGAGTTTCTTGCCGTTCTTGGCCCGCATACCGTCGCTCCCGGGCTTCCAGCCGGCCGCGTCGAGTGCCTTCTTGGCCTCGTCCGGCGCGTACTTCAACACGGCCGAGACATTGTCCCGGTAGCCCTTCTGGAAGCTGTAGAGGATGGCGGAGCCGGGCAGCGGCTCCTTGTAGTCCAGGCCCTGGAACTGGATCTTCGCGATCTGCGTGCGGTCGATGCTTTCCTCGATCGCTTTGCGCACGGTTTTGTCGGCGAGGACGGAGGATTTGGTATTGAAGTACAGCGAGTACTCGAAGGGGCTTCCGCCACGGCGGACCTCTGTACCCTTGAGCCCCGTGATCTGCTTGAGGCTCTCGGCGTCGACTGCGGAGACGTAGTCGAGCTGCCCGTTCTTGAAGGCGTTGATCGCCGCGGTCGACTCCAGGTTGACGTAGATGCGCTTGTCGAGCTTGCCCTTCCTGCCCCACCACTTCGGGTTGCGGACGAACGTGATGTTGCCTGAGTGGGTGTCCCACTTGCCGACGGTGTACGGCCCCGCGCCCCACTCCGGGTGCGCCTTCTTGACGTAGGCCTGGTTGAAGTTCTCGACCGTTGCGGCCTTGGGGTGCAGGAAGGTGGTGAACAGGCTCGACCAGGAAGGGTCGACTCCCTTGAAGGTGATCACGGCCTGTTTGGCATTCCTGCCCTTGTCGACCGAGATGATCTGGTCGTAGCCGTCCGTGGAGGAGGCGGCGTAGGCCTTGTCGGAACCGTTGTTGGCCTTCCACGTGGCCTTGATCGCGGTCCAGTCGATCGCGGTGCCGTCGTTGAAGACGGCCTTGGAGTTGATGGTCAGCGTGACCTTCTGGTTCCCGTCTTCCACAGAGACCTTCACATCGCTGAAGTAGTCCGGGTTGTACTGCACCTCACCGGTCGGCGAGTAGGTGATCGCGTCGGCGTTGTACCAGGCCCAAACACGGGACGCTGTCAGCGTGGCATTGACGTTGAACGGGTTGCCCTGGTCATCGAAGGTCCCGACCGTGGTGTAAGTGCCCCCGTCCTTGATCCGGTCATATGGCGTGGGGTTGTAGTCGGCGACGGAGGATGCGGCCGAGGGAGTGTTCTTCCCGTCCGACGCCGCGGAGTCTTTCCCTGATGAGGACTGGCACGCGGTGGCGGTGACGGAGATGGCAGCTATGAGAGCGACAGGCAGGGCCAGTCTTGCGCGCATGACGGAGAGTTCCTTATAGGTCGGTGAAGGAGAACATGGACGCGGCAGCAGCGCCCACGGCGGGCGCGGGCGGGCATTCGGGAAGAACGTGGTCCCTCCGATCGCCAGGGGCGGTGTTCAGACGCCGTGACAGGCGTACTGATGACCGGGGCGCCCGGCAGCGAGAGTCGCCACGGGGGGCCGGGTACCGCAGCGGTGCCGCAGCTCTTCGTCGGCACGGCGGTACAGCGGGCAGCGGTCGACGAAGACACAACCCTCGGGCATGCGCGCGGCGTTCGGCGGCTCCCCCTCCAGCACGACGCGTTCGCGGGTGCGTTCCCTCTCGGGGTCGGGTATCGGGATCGCCGACAGCAATGCACGGGTGTAGGGGTGCTTCGGATCGGAAAAGATCGCCTCGGTGTCCCCCGTCTCTACGATGTGCCCCAGGTACATCACCGCGATGCGATCGGAGATGTACCTGACCACAGCCAGATCATGGGCGACCACGAGGTAGGCAAGTCCGAGTTCGCGCTTGAGCCGCGCCAGCAAGTTGATCACCTCGGCCTGCACCGAGACGTCCAGGGCGGAGAGCGGCTCGTCGAGCGCGAGCAGCTTCGGCTCCGTCGCCAAGGCACGGGCGATACCGATCCGTTGGCGTTGGCCTCCGGAAAGCGCGGCCGGGAAGCGGTCACTGACCGAGTCGTCCAGACCGACCAGGCTCAGCAGCTCGTGGACCCGTGCGCGGATCGACTCGCGATCCCTCCCGATCGCCCGCAGGGGCTCGGCCAGCAGGTGGAAGACGGGCATGCGAGGGTCCAGGGCCCCCACAGGGTCCTGCATGACGATCTGTACATCCTGCCGCAGCTCCCGTAGGCGCGTGCCGGATGCGACCGTGCCCACGTCGGCGCCGGAGATCTCGATCCGGCCCCCTTCGGGCCGCCTGAGCCGAAGGATCTCCATCAGCGTCGTGGTCTTGCCGCTGCCGGACTCACCCACCAGGCCGAGCGTCTCACCGGCGCGCAGCTCGAAGCTGACCCGGTTGACGGCGTGCAGCGTGCCGACCCGGCGCTTGAGGAGGGCGCCCTTGGTGACCGGAAAGGTCTTGACGAGATCCTCGACACGGAGCACCACCTCGCCGGCCTCGGCATGAACCGAAGGCGCCGGTCGGCCGACGGGCGCCGCAGCGTCCCCCGTCGGGTCCAGGGATCCGCCGGCGATCTCAGCGGCGCGCAGGCAGGCCACGTGCCCGTGCCCGGTGACACTGCGCAGCTCCGGTTCGCCGGAGCGACACGCGTCGAGAGCGACGGCGCAGCGGGGTGCGAAGGGGCAGCCGTCCGGGAGGCCCACCAAGGCGGGTGGCTCCCCACCGATCGGGACCAGGGGACGGCGGGCCCCGCCGTCCACGGTCGGCACGGCGGCCAGCAGCCGCGCGGTGTACGGCATCGTCGGCCGACGGAAGAGTTCCTGGACGCCCGCATGTTCCACGAACCGGCCCGCGTACATGACGGCGACATCGTCCGCGTGGCCCGCGACGACCCCGAGGTCGTGCGTGATCAGGACGAGACCGGCGCCGGTCTCCTCCTGCGCCAGCCGCAGCACGTCGAGGATCTGAGCCTGCACGGTGACGTCGAGTGCGGTGGTGGGTTCATCGGCCACGAGCACGGATGGCCTGTTGGCGATGGCCATGGCGATGACCACGCGTTGGCGCATGCCGCCGGAGAACTCGTGCGGGAAGGCGGCGGCGCGGCTGCGCGGGTCGGGAATGCCCACGAGATCGAGCAGTTGCACGGCCTGTTCCCAGGCTGCCCGCTTCGTCAGGTCCTGGTGGACCCGCAGGGCGTCGGAGAGCAGCCGGCCCACCGAGAAGATCGGTGTGAGGGCGGACAAGGGGTCCTGGAAGACCATGCCGATGGAGTTTCCGCGTATCTCCGAGAGCGCCCGGTCGTCGAGGCCGGTAAGGTTCCGTCCGCCGAGCAGCACCTGGCCGCGCAAGTCGGCGGTGGGCGGCAGCAGGCCCATGATGCCCATCGCGGTGGCCGACTTGCCAGAGCCGGATTCGCCGACGATGCAGAGGGTCCGGCCGGGCAGCACGTCGAAGCTCACGCCGCGCACCGCTTCGACGGTGCCCGCCTCGGAGGGGAAGGAGATCCGCAGGTCCCGCACGGAGAGGACGGGCACGGCGTCGGCGGGCGGCGCCGGGTCGACCAGCGAGGTCGCGAGGGTCATCGTCGATCTCCTGCCGAGCCAGTAACTGACGTGGGGTCGAGGGCGTCACGGAGGCCGTCACCGATAAAGGTCATCGACACGGTGAGCACAACGACCAGCCCCGCGGGGAAGGCGAAGAGCCAGGGGGCGCTCGTCACGGTGCTCGCGCCGTCCGCGAGCATCGTGCCGAGGGAGACGTCCGGGGTCTGGACGCCGAACCCCAGGAAAGAAAGGGCGGTTTCGCTGAGCACGGTCGCAACGACTCCGAGCGTCAGGTTGACGATCAGAAGGGAGCCGAGGTTGGGGATGATGTGGCGGAAGATGATGCGCAGGGGACCGACCCCCATGAATTCGGCCGCCTTCACATAGTCGCGTTCGCGCAGTGAGGTCGAGACGGACCAGATCACCCGCGCGGTGGGCATCCAGCCGAACAGGGTCAGCACGGCGATGAGGACGCGCCAGTCGCCGGCCAGCCGGTGGGAGACCAGAGCGAGGATGAGGAACGAGGGGACGATCAGGAGGAAATGGATGACGGCGAGGGTCGCCCGCTCGACTCGGCCGCCGATGTACGCGGCGCCGGAGCCGATGATCGCGGCGAGGACGATCGTCAGTACCGACACGATCACGGCAATCATCAGGGAACGCTGGAGCCCGTGCACGGCACAGGCGTAGATGTCGTTGCCGCCCTGGTTGGTGCCGAACCAGTGGAGTTTGCTCGGAGGCTGGGTGAGCGCGGTGAAGTCGGGGTCGGTGTACGCGTAGGAGTTGAATCGGCCGCCGAAGGCACCGAACAGCACCAGCAGCACGAAGATCACCACTCCGACGACGGCGAGGCGGTTGCGAAGGAAACGCCGCAGATAGAGACGGCCAAGGCCCAGGTTCGAGTACTCGCGCGCGGGGGTTGCCGCTTCCGGCGACTGCTGCGCGGTCAGCTGGGCGGGAGCGTCGGTGGTCACGTCAGCTCGCCCGCACTCTCGGGTCGAGGACGACCGTGGCGATGTCCGCGAGGATCGCGCCGATCGCGGTCAGAGCTGCGGCGAAGGCGGCCGTCGCAACCGTGCCGTGTACGTCGTTCTTGCTGATGGTCTGGATGAAGTAGCGGCCCATGCCGTTCCAGCCGAAGATCGTCTCCGTGATCACGGCACCGGTGAAGACCGCCGGGACGCCGAACGCCACAGAAGCCGCCGTCGGGATGAGCGCGGCCCTGAGGGCGTGCCTGCGGATGGCCTGGCTGCGGGTGAGCCCGGTGGCCTGGGCGGTCCGTACGAAGTCGGCGTGGAGCGTGTCGAGGAGCAGCGAACGCTGCGTCAGGTGGTAGCCGACGTAACCCATCAGCGTGAGCGTCAGGGTCGGCAGGATCAGATGCAGGAGGCGATCACCGATCGTGGGGAGCAGTCCTTCGACGTTGGGTGAGTTCTCACCAGCAACGTAGAGGAAGTGCAGCCCGGCACGCTGGTTCAGCCAGATGGCGACGAAGACCACGGCGAGTGCGGCGACGGACGTGGGGATGTTGAACACCACGATGGACACGGCCTGCGACACCCGGTCTGCCCAGCCGTACTGCCGAGCGGCGGTGTAGACGCCGAGCGCGACACCGATCACGACGGACAGGACGGTCGCGACGACGACCAACTCCGCGCTGACGACAGCCCGATAGCCCACTTCGCCGTTGACGGAAACGCCCGTAGGGGACTTCCCCCAGTCGAAGCGCAGGGTCACCGTGGTGAGCCACTCCCACCAGCGGTGCACCAACGGCACCCTGGGGTCCAGGTTGTACGGCGCGAGGGCCCGGTCGATCTGTGCCTCGCTGCGGGCGGGCCGCAGTTCCTTGAAGTTCGATCGCGGGTCCAGGAACCAACTGGCCAGGAAATAGGTCGCATTCGTCGCGACCACGATCATCAGAAGCCAGCCGACCGCCTTGCGTGTCACGTAGCGCACCACGCCCGGCACCTCCCCATCACACACGGGATGTGCGCCTCGGGAGCGCCGGGGAGACAAGTCGAATTCATGCGCGGCGAAGCTTTCTGTGGGTACGGAACGGAGCCACGGAGGGTGAGCGCCAGCTTGGTCCGTACTTTGCTGCGGCACCAGGTTTTACCTGGTGCCGCCACGAGGTCGACATGTTGCCGTAGCACACGATCCGGAATACGGCGCAATTCGGATGATCTTGATGTGCGCGGCGTTACGTTGACGCTGGCTCGTGCAGGAGCGATACGCGGTCAGCACCCGTCAGCCGGGGCCAGCTCGCCGAGAAGCGCCCAGGTCCGCCGCCGATCCACTTCTCTCGCGATCGGTGTGCCCGAGAAGAGCACCTGCATGGCCGGTGACCGCCCCGTGCCCGAGGACCACGATCCGGGCCCAGGACGGCCGGCAACGGCGGCCGTGAGGGCCGGGACCAGATGTTCCTCCAGGGCACGCGTACCAGCCGGATAGGGGCAGGATTCGGTCCGCCAGTTCGCTGCCAGCACGCAGGCCTGCGATCCCATGGAGGCGACGAGCAGGGAGACACCACTCTCGGCACTCGGCAGGCGGGGCGGGGTTCGGCGTGGTTGCGGTGAGCAGCTCACCGTCGAAGTCGGCCGTGCTGGTTTGCGTCAACTACCTTACCTTCGCCGGGAATTCACACAGACGCGCGACGGGCCGTTCGAAGGGCACGCCGAAACCGTCGGGAGCTTGGGCCCAGGTCCAACTCGAGGTGGTAGCGGCCGTGGGTGACCGCTTGGGCTATCTGGACCTGACTGGGGACGAGCAGGGAGTGCCGGCCGAAGGCAGGAATCGAGGAGGGGCCCACAACGAGTTGGGGACCTCGCGTCCGACGACCACCGCGAGCCGCGGCGGGTCCGCGCCGAAGGACCACCCGAACCAGGCCGACCGCAGGCTGGCCGCCACGGTGTCACGAGCCAGCCGCACGGAGGCGTCGATTGGTTCTGGGCGTCTGATGCGTCAAGCGCTACTCCTAGCTCATGCCCGTGACAAGCGCTCGCGTCCGGTCGGGCATTGCGGGGGTGTGTGAAAGCCGGGATCAAGCCGACCGGGCTCATGGAGTAAAAGTCACGCCGAAGAAGGCTCGTAAGACCGTGTCCTACATGGTCTGAACTCGTGGCCGCCGCTGCGGAGGATGCGACGGGCACGACTGCCTCCACGGCCCCACACCCGCCCACCGGGCGCGCAGCAACCCGACCAGGAAATGCACCAGCGCAGAGCAGCAACGTCTCACCGCCTGGCCGTACTGCCCCACAGCCCGGCCCGCCACCCCGGGGGGAAGGGCGGCGGGCCGTAGCGTCGGAGTGCTGGCCGCGGCGGGCGGCGGCATCCAACGGGCGCAGTCCCGGTCCACGAGTCCCGAGAAGACTGTCCCTGGGTATTCCGTGCCCTCAATCCCGGTCGGGCTGAGTCGATCTCGTACGTGTCGCAGCCGCGCTCCGTTGCGCCGCCACCCGCTGATCACCCGTCAGTCCTGGCACTGAACGTCTCGCACCTCACCTCTTGCGCCACTCCTCGGCCAGCAACTCGTAAGACCGCACCCGGTCCGCGTGGCCGTGGGTGATCGTGGTGATCAGCAGCTCGTCGGCGCCGGTGGCCTCCTGGAGCTGTTCCAACTGGTCGGCGACCCGGCCCGGGGAGCCGACGAACTGGGTGTCGAGTCGGTCCTGGACCAGCGCCCGGTCCGCGTCCGACCATGCGTGGGCGCGCGCCTCGTCCGGCGTGGGGAATTGGATCGCGCCCTCGGCCGTACGGATACTGCGGACCCACAGGCCGTAGCCGGTGGCGAGGTCGCGGGCGGCCTCGTCGTCCTCGGCGACCACGACGTCCGCGGACACGCTGACGTACGGCTTGTCCAGGACGTCGGAAGGCTGGAACGCGGCGCGGTAGCCCTCAGCCGCCTCCAGCACCGTGGCCGGACTTACGTGGTAGTTCGCCGCGAACCGCAGGCCGTTGCGCCCCGCGACCTCGGCGCTCTGGCCGCCACTGCTGCCCAGGATCCAGATCTCGACGTCGGCGCCCTCTCCCGGCACGACATGGGCCTCGACGCCGTCCGCGGAGCGGTACGTGCCCGCCAGCAACGCCAGGATGTCCTCGATCTGCTCACCATAGTCCTGCGACTCGGCGTTCGGCAGAAGGAGCAGCTCGCGCTGGAGGGCGATGCGCGGTGAGCCGAGCAGGTGCTCGAACGAGAACCGGGGCGGGATGCGCAGGCCGTTGGGAGCGAAGCCGTCCTCCACCGGAGTCGCGGCCGGCAGCGGGGTGGCGGACCCGCCGGGCGGGCGTCCGCCGGAGCGGCCGAGCCCCAGGTCGAGGCGCCCGGGGTGCAGTGCGTCGATCAGGCCGAACTCCTCGACCGTGGACAGGGCGGTGCGATGGCCCAGTTGTACGGCACCGGAGCCGAGCCGGATGGTCGAGGTTGCGGAGGCGGTCAGGGCGAGGACGACCGCGGGCGACGTGCCGGCCACACCCGGGTTGAGGTGGTGTTCGGCGAACCAGTATCGGGCGTACCCGAAGCTCTCGGCCTGCCGGGCCAGGTCGATGGAGTTGCGCAGTGCCTCGGTGGCGGTGGAACCGGACGAGACCGGGACCAGGTCCAGGACGCCGAGGGGGATGTCGGACATGTACGGAGGGCTCCTCAGTGGTCGGCGGGCACGGACACGGGCACGGGCTCCGCGAGAACCGGGCCCCATGAAAACGGCGGATCGGGGATCTCGCGGCGCAGCACCGGCGCGATGTCCGACTGGAAGAGTTCAAGGGAGCGAAGGTGTTGACGGTCCGTCAGTCCTCCTGCGTCCGCGTGCAGATGCAGCACGGTGTGCCCGAACTGCTCGTGGTAGCGGTGTACCTTCTCGATGATCTGCTGGGGGCTGCCGATCAGCGCCGAGCTGCGCTCCACGAAGTCCTCCAGGGTCGAGAACACCGGCTCCAGGCCCAGCTGTTTCTGGAACGCCAGGTTCCCCTCGAACACGGGCCGATAAGCGGCGATCGCGTCCTGCGAGGTGCGGGCCGCGTAGAGCCCCGCCGTCCCCGCGCCGACTGCGACGTCGGCCGGATCGTGGCCGTAGTGTTCCCAGCGCTCGCGGTAGTAGCGGATCAACTCCGCGTAGGGCTCTATGGGGTTGGTGACGTTGGCAGAGAAGAGCGGGTCGCCGTAGCGGGCGGCCAGGTCGACCGACTCCTTGCTGGTCGCGCTGCCGTGCCAGACCCGGATCGGCTGCTGGAGGGGCCGGGGCCACACCTCCGCGTCCTTGAGCTCCGGGCGGAAGCGGGTCTCGGCGGTCACCTTGTCCTGGCGCCAGATCTTGCGGAACACCTCGTAGCTCTCGGCGTTGCGGTCCCACTGCTCCTCGGGGCTGACCTGGAACAGGTCCCGTTGGGCGGCTCCGTTGCCCTTGCCGATGATCAGCTCGAGGCGTCCGCCGGAGAGATGGTCCAGGGTCGCGTAGTCCTCGTACGCCCGCACCGGGTCGAGGAGGCTGAGCGTGGTGACCGCTGTGAACAGCCGGATCCGGGAGGTGAGGGCGGCGATGTGACTGAGGACGACGGGTGGCGAGGAGGAGATGAAGGGCCGCTCGTGCCGCTCCCCCACGCCGAAGCCGTCGAAGCCCAGTTCCTCGGCGAGGAGCGCGTTGTCGAGCACCTCGCGGAAGCGGTCCTGGATGGGCTTTTGTACGCCCGTCACCGGGTGCGGGGCGTGCACGATCAGGGTGATGGCGAGGAACTTCATGACGCCGCACGCTCGTCGCGCACCTCGTCGATGGGGGTCCCCCCGCTCGAGCCAAGCCGAGAGTGGGGGAGAGCCAGACCGAGGTGGTCGCGCAGAGTGGTGCCCGCGTACTCCGTGCGGTACACACCGCGTTCCTGGAGCAGCGGGACGACCTGGTCGGCGAAGGGGTCGAGGCCGCCCGGGGTGATGTGCGGGACGAGGATGAAGCCGTCGCTGGCGTCGGCCTGGACGAAGTCGTTGATGGTCTCGGCGACGGTGGCCGGGGCGCCGACGAAGTTCTGCCGGTTGCCGGTCTCGATGACCAGGTCGCGGATCGACCACTTGTTGGCGGCGGCGAGCTCGCGCCACTCGCGGGCCGTGGCCAGCGGGTCGCGGTACATCCGTACCTGCGCACGGCCCCGGGCGATGGTGTGCTCGCCGAGAACCGGTTCGATGTCGGGGAGCGGACCGTCCGGGTCGTACGCGGACAGGTCCCGGTTCCAGACGAACTCCAGGTGCTTGATGGCCGTGGCTCCGCTCACCTGCTGGCGGCGCACCTCGCGGGCCAGTTCCTCCGCCTCGGCATCGGTGTCGCCGAGGACGAAGCTCGCGGCGGGCAGGATCAGCAGCTGATCGCGGCCGCGGCCGTACCGGGCGAGGCGGCCCTTGACATCGGCGTAGAACGCCTGGCCCTCCTTCAGGGTGGCGTATCGGCTGAAGATCGCGTCGGCGCTCGACGCGGCGAACTCGCGCCCCTCGTCGGAGTCTCCGGCCTGGAAGATCACCGGCCGGCCCTGCGGGCTGCGCGGGACGTTGAACTGTCCCTGGATGTCGAAGTGCCGGCCCTGGTGCACGAAGGCTCCGGCCTGCGCGTCCCGCAGGAAGGTGCCGGTCCCCCGGTCGGCGACGATCTCGTCCCCGTGCCAGGAGTCGAAGAGCTCGATCGCGGTGGCCAGGAACTCCTTCGCGCGGGAGTAGCGCTCCTCCTGCGGGAGGAAACCGCCGCGGCGGAAGTTCTCACCGGTGAAGGCGTCCCAGGACGTCACGACGTTCCAAGCGGCGCGTCCGCCTGAGAGGTGGTCGAGGCTGGCGAACTGGCGGGCCACCTCGTAGGGCTCGTTGAAGGTGGAGTTGATGGTGCCGGTCAGGCCCAGCCGTTCGGTGACGGCAGCCAGCGCCGACAGGACGGTGAAGGTGTCGGGGCGCCCCACCACGTCCAAGTCGTAAATCTGGCCCCCCTGTTCGCGCAGCCGCAGCCCCTCCGCGAGGAACAGGAAGTCGAACTTGGCGCGTTCGGCGGTCCGGGCGAAGTGCGCGAACGAGCTGAACTCGATGTGGCTGCCGGCCTCGGGGTCGCTCCACACGGTGGTGTTGTTGACGCCGGGGAAATGGGCCGCGAGGTGGATCTGCTTGAGCGGCTTGCTCATGGTCGGGGGTCCTTCCGGCTCAGGCGGTGGCGGCGTAGCGGTTGGCGGGGCGGGAGAGCCCGAGCAGCCCGCGCAGAGTGTCGGCCTCGTACGCGCGGCGGAAGGCATCCCGGCGCTGAAGTTCAGGGACCAGGCCCTGCGTGATCGCCGGGAGGTCGTGACCGGCGACGGCGGGGCGCAGCCGGTAGCCGGACAGCCCCGACGCCTGCAGCTCCTGCAGCAGATCGGCGAGTTGGGCGGGGGTGCCGGTGAAGATCGGGGCGTCGCTGGTGTACGGGTATCCCGCGAGGGCGTCCAGGCGCTGCCGGCGGGCCGCGGCCTCGGCGGGATCGTCGTCGAGGAAGACCACCAGGTCGCCGAAGATGTGCAGGGTCTCGTCGGCGCGGCCTGCCGCCGTCTGCTCGGCGCGGATCTCCTCGACGACGGCGCGGGCCTGGTCGGCGTCGTGCGGGGTGACGTAACCGATGTCGGCGGCCCTGGCCACCAGCCGGTAGGGAATGGTCGCATGGGCCAGGGCGCTGACGATCGGCTGGCCCTGGGGCGGGCGGGGCGTGATCGAGGGGCCCTTGATGCTGAAGTGCCTGCCCTCGAAGTCGATGTAGTGGAGCTTGTCCCGGTCGATGAAGCGGCCGGTGGTCACGTCCCGGATCTCCGCGTCGTCCTCCCAGCTGTCCCAGAGCCGGCGCACGACCTCGACGTAGTCGGCGGCCTCGTCGAAGGCGTCGGCCACCGCTTCCTGCACAGCAGGTGTGTCGTAGTCCTCTATCCGGAACGGCGGGAATGTACGACGCCCGAAGTGCGCGGCCTCGTTCTGGCGTGCCGTGATCTGTACACGCAGGCCTGCGCGGCCGCTGCTCACATAGTCGAGGGTGGCGATCGCCTTGGAGATGTGGAACGGCTCCGTGTGGGTGGCCACCACCGTCGGCACCACACCTATGTGGCGGGTCAGCGGGGCGACCCGCGCGGCGATGAGGACGGCGTCCAGGCGTCCGCGGACCTGGTCGGTGCGGCCGTCGGGTTCGGTCAGGGACGAGGACTGGAGGCCGAGCGCGTCCTCGATGGTCACGAAGTCGAGCAGACCGCGCTCGGCCTCGGTGACGAGGTCGGTCCAGTATGCGGCGCTGAGCAGTTCGCGGGGCCGAGCGACAGGCTCGCGCCAGGCGGACGGGTGCCAGCCGGCGCCGTCGAGGGCGACGGCGAGGTGCAGAGGGGAGGGTGACGAGGACACGGGAGTAGTGCCTTCCTGATCAGCCGTACGAGGGAGCCGCCCCGTACGAAGGGTGCGGCTGCGAGGACAACGGGTCAGGAGCAACAGAGCGCGCCGGCCACGCGCAGCAGGTCGATGTGTGGCCGGGAGTACAGATGCAGGCGGCGGGGCGGGGCGGGGTTCACGACGCGGTGACGGGACACGGGACGCATGTGCCTCACCTCCGCCCTTCCGGTCCAGCGGCCCCGGGGCCCTTGCCCACCTCGCGCTCGCGTCTTGCCGAAGGGGCGCCACTTGCTGGTCAGCAAGCACAACAGCACGGCTATGCCTTTTCTTCCGGTTGTCCGGCTACTTGTTCGTCCCGGGCTTTTGTTTCGTCCCCACCTTGTTTTTCCGGCTGTCCGCCCGGCGTGCGGACGAGCGCGAACCGCGTACGGCGGCGCAGGGTGAACCCGATGGACTCGTAGAGCCGGATCGCGTGGGTGTTGCTCGCTGCGGCGTGGAGGAAAGGGGTGTCGCCGCGTTCCCTGATCCCCGCCGCGACCGCGCGAACCAGCCGGGTGGCCAGGCCCCGGCCGCGGTGCTCCGGGTGGGTGCAGACGGCGCTGATCTCGGTCCAGCCCGGTGGGCGAAGGCGTTCGCCGGCCAGGGCGATCAGCCGCCCGCCGTCCCGGATGCCGAGGTAGGTGCCGAGCTCGACGGTACGGGGCAGGAAGGGGCCCGGCTGGGTGAGGGCGATCAGGCCGAGGATCTCGGGTACGTCGGCGGGTCCCAGCCGCACCGCTTCGGGTGCGGGTTCCGCGTACAGAGCGGTGTCGACCATCTGGACGCCCTCACCGCTGTCCACGATCTCCCAGCCTCCGGGCACCGTCTGGACCGCGGTGACCGGGGTGACGGTACCGGGTCCCACCAGTGCGGCCAGGTCGTCCCAGGCACGGGGATCGGCGGGGTCCTCCAGGGCGGTGAACGGGGAGACGTACGTCAGGTAGCGGGCGGCCCGGCCGACGCGCTCGGCGAAATGGACGTGCGGGCCCGTCAGCGCGGCCCAGGCGGCGTTGTCCAGGATGTGCGATTGCGTCGGGCTCGGGAACACGGCGTGGTGAACGCTGGTGGACATTGCGGTGCGGAGTCTCCGTATCGGGAACGCGGCCGGGACTCCACCGGGGCACGGCGGAGTCCGGTGGGCGGACGACGGTCAGGAGTTGTCGAGCGGCAGGCCGGCCGGGTTGACCTCGGACGTGGCGACGGCCTCATTGGAGAGGTTGTAGGCGGCGAGCCACTTGGCGTACTGACCGTTCTTGATCAGATAGTTGATGGCGTCAGCGACGGGCTTGGCGAGCCCGCTGTCCTTCTTGGTGGTCGCCGCAATCAGCCCCTGCAGAGTGGCACCGGCGCCGGAGAAGGTGCCCGCGCTGCGGGTCGGGTTGGGCGACTCGGCGGTCTGCGTGATGTGGTAGGCGATGCCCGGGTTGGCGGCGAAGTAGGCGTCGATCTTGCCGCCGGTCAGCGCCAGGTTGACGGTGTTCTTGCTGGCGTAGTTCTTGACGGTGAGGGTCTTGCCCTCCTTCTTCAGCTTCGTCTGCCACTCCAGGAGGATCTTCTCCTGGTTGGTGCCGTTGTCGACGGCGACGGTCTTCCCGGCGAGGTTCTCGTAGTTGCCGTCGAAGTTCCAAGTGCTCTTCTTGAGCACCTCGAAGCCGAGGTTGTCCTTGCGGTAGGAGGCGAAATCGTACTTCTTCTTGCGCTCCTCGGTGTCGGTGATGTTGGCGAAGGCCACGTCGACCTTGCCGCTGTCGATACCGACGAACATGTTCTCCCAAGTGGAGTTCTGCAACTCGGGCTTGAGGCCGAGGACGGCAGCGACCAGGCGGCCGAAATCGGGTTCGGCGCCGGTGAGGGTCTTCTGGTCCGAGCCGATGTACGCCAGCGGCGGGAAGCCGTCCGGCAGGGCACCGACGCCAATCTTCAGCACGCCGCTCTTCCTGACCGTCGGGGGCAGTTCGGCGCTGATCGACTTGACGTCGGACACCTTGAGTGGGGTCGGCTTGGCGGCCCCGTTGGACAGCTGTCCCACGGTGACCGTGCCGGCGGCGTCGGCCGTGACGGCGGCGTCGCTGCTGCCCCCGCAGGCGGCGAGTCCGGCGGCGAGCGTGGCGACGACGGTGCCTGCGGTGAGACCGCGGAGGAGTCGGCTGCGGAAGCTGAGGGTGCGCATGGCTGTCCTTGGTGATGAGCGGTGTGCGATGAGAGATGAGGTGGGGCAGGCGGCGGTCAGAGGACTTTGCTGACGAAGTCCCTGGTCCGCTCGTGCTTGGGGTGGTCGAGGACCTCGGCCGGCGGGCCTTGCTCGACGATCTTTCCGCCGTCGATGAAGACGACGCGGTCGGCGATCTCGCGGGCGAAGCCGATCTCGTGGGTGACGATGACGAGGGTGGTACCGCTGGTCGCCAAGTCCTTGATGACGGCAAGGACTTCGCCCACGAGTTCGGGGTCGAGGGCGGAGGTGGGTTCGTCGAAGAGGATGACGCCGGGGCTCAGGGCGAGGGCACGTGCGATGGCCACCCGCTGTTGCTGGCCGCCGGACAGCTGCCGTGGATAGGCGCCGGTCTTGTCGGCCAGGCCCACCCGTCCGAGGAGTTCGCGGGCGATTTCCTGGGCCTCGGGCTTGCTGAGTTTCCCGGTGGCGACCGGGGCGGCGGCCACGTTGTCCAGCACGGTCAGGTGCGGGAAGAGGTTGAAGTTCTGGAAGACGAAGCCGATCCGGCTGCGCTGGGTGAGGATGGCCCGCTCACTCAGCTCCTTCAGCCGCTCCCCCTGACGCCGTACGCCGATCAACTCGCCGTTGACGCTGACGTAGCCGACCTCGGGCTTCTCCAGGTGATTGATGACCCGCAGCAGCGTGGACTTGCCGGAGCCGGACGGACCGAGGATCACGGTGACCTCGCCGGGCCGGACGGCCAGGTCGATGCCGTCCAGCACACGGTGAGTGCCGTACCACTTGTGTACGTCGTGGACCTCGACGGCGGCGGGCGCGGCCGCCAGGGTCCCGGGGGTGTCGGTGCTCATACGGCGGCCTCCCTGCGCGCACGTTCGCGCAGGTCCCGCAGGCCGGTGCGGAGTTTCTGCAACGGGGTCGGCGGCAGGGTGCGGATGGCGCCCCGGGCGAAGTACCGCTCGACGTAGAACTGGACGACGGACACGGCACTCGTGAGGATCAGGTACCAGACGGTGGCGACCAGCAGCAGCGGCACGATGTCGCCGGGGTAGGTGCTGCCCATCGTCTGCACCGAGCCGAACAGGTCGAGCAGCGACACGTAGAACACCAGGGATGTGCCCTTGATCAGGCCGATCAGCTGGTTGACGTAGTTCGGAGTGATGGACCTGAGGGCCTGCGGGAAGACGATCCGGGTGAACTGGTAGCTCTGGGGCAGGCCGAGCGCGGCAGCGGCCTCGTGCTGGCCCTGGTCGACGGAGAGGATTCCGCCGCGCACCACTTCGGAGGCGTAGGCCGCCTCGTTGAGGCTGAGGCCGACGACGGCGACCACCATGTCGGAGGCGAGCCGCGACTCGTCGAAGGTGAAGAAGGCGGGCCCGAAGGGCACCCCGAGGCTCAACGTCTGGTACAGGGCAGAGAAGTTGTAGAGGAAGATCAGCACGACGATCAGCGGCACGGACCGGAACAGCCAGGTGTACACCCAGCTCACCGCACGCAGCACCGGACTCCCGGAGAGCCGCCCCAGCGCGATCAAGATCCCGCCGAGCAGCCCCAACACCGCGCTGAACGCGGTCACTTCGAGGGTGATGACCAGCCCGTCGAGGACGGTGGGGCGCAGGAACCAGTAGCGGAAGCGGTCCCACTGGTAGAACGGGTTGGTCACCAGCCCGTGGGTGATCTGGGCGACCAGCAGGAGCACGGCAGCCGTGATGATCCAGCGGCCGGGACGCCGGAGCGGAAGGACTCGCTGCGCCGCCAGGGGCTTCGGCACGGCGGGGGTGTCGGGGCGGGGGATCGCCTCGGCGGGCGGTGCTGATCCGGAGGACACAGCGATGCCGGGAGGTTCACTCATGGAGGGCTCCATCGGTTACGGACACCCAGGACCGCGGAAAGCGGCAGCACCACACCGCGCGGGAACGGCTCGGCACGAGGCGACGCACGGGTACACGCGATGCGGGGGCTGGGCGGGGAGAGGGCGCACCGCGACAGCGGTGGTCGTCAGAGACTCAGAGAGCCGTCAGCCTTGACAGAGGGCGCGGCAAGCGACCGTACACAGCGCGCTGTTGACGCGCAGCAGGTCGACGGAGCGGTCCGTGCACAGCACGACGCGGCCGCGGAGCCGCCATGCGGCCGTCCCGTCAGCTGCGTACATCGCTGTCACCATCACTTCTCCGCCCCTGGGGCATCTCGGTCTGAGCCGCAAGTTAGGCAGGTACCGAAAAGAATGTCAATCCGCGTGACCACCAGGTGAGACCGCATGCTCGGCCTTCTTGACGGCGTCACGGAGCTCACTGAAACTGACGGGGACGGTCACGATTGTCAGCGCCACGGCGCGGGTTCGCCCCGCTCATGTGGTCATCGGCCCCGGCCCGCTGACAGGCAACCCTTCCACCGCGACGGGGTGCCCCGGGTGACGACCGGGTCCCGCCGGTGCGGCGGGGCAAGCGTGGTCTCGCGTCTCGCGAGCCGGAGGTGGGACTGGTGGGAATGCCCTGGAACGACTTGACGAGGCGCCTGCACATCGATCTGTCGCGGGTCTCCAGCGCTTACTGATCCGCCACCCGTCCGCGCCATCCGGACCGGTGCGGCAAGCTCAGTCGCTCCGCATTCGGCCGCCGGTGCCCACAAGGCGGCGGTAGCTTGCTCGTTCCCAAAGGGAGAGTCATGCCCGAGACAACTTCACCCAGTTCCAGCACAGACAACTCCAATGCCGGCAACCAGAGTTCGTCCGCTTCGGGCCATCGCCCCAGCGCGGCCGTACCGTCCCCCCTCCCCCACCTCTTCCACAGCCGTATCGGCGTCGGTCTGGCCGGCGGCTTCTACCCGGCACCGCACCGCTACGAACTGTTTCTGTCGGGGAGTTGTCCCCGCTCGCTGCGCATCTCCATCAGCCTCGACCTGCTCGGCCTGAAGGACTCGGTCGCCACCACACTCCTGGCTCACCCCGCCGAGACACCCGACGCCTTCGCCTCACTGCGCCGCGCGTACGAAGCCACGGTGCACCACTACGACGGACCACTGAAGGCGCCCGCGCTACGCGACCGGTGGAGCGGGCGCATCGTCAGCAACCACACCCCCGACATCCTCCGCGACCTCGCGGGCCTGCTGTCCGGTCACGACGGAGCCTGCCCCTCCGCGCTGCGCCCGCCAACCCTCGCCGCGGACATCGACGCCCTCTGTGACCTGCTGGATCGGGATGTCACCCCGGTCGCCGAGTCCTCAAAACGATCGGCGGCACTGGAACTGTTGGAGCGTCGGCTCGCCGGGCAGCCGTATGCGCTGGGCGAGGCTCTGACGGCAGCGGACGTAGACCTGTGGGTGGCGCTCGTCCATCTCGGCCCGGCCGACACCCTCAGCTCGCACCCCCGGCTCCGGGACTACGTACGCCGGCTCGGCAACCACCCCGCCTTCCCGGCCAGGACCGACCCGGTGCCTGACGCGGCGTGAGCCCAGCACACAGGTGCCCGTCGCGAGCGGCCAGGACGGATCCTGGGACCATTCCTCCAGGGAACCGTCATACAAGGCGATGTCCCGACGGCCCAGGAGCGTGAGGGCGAGAACCGTGCCGACGGCGGAGATGCCGCCTCTGCAGTAGAGGATCAACGGTGGCTCGTCGCCCTTGAATACCGTGCCAACGCGTTAGGCGAGTTCGGTGGCGGGCAGGAACCGGCCCGGGCCGTTCGCCGACGACACGGCGGCCGACGCCCCCGGGGGTGCGGCGTTCACCTCACCGTCCAGCAGCGCATCGGCACTGCCCATGATGATCTCGGCGTGCGCGTGCCGGTAGACGTCCAGCTCCGTGATCGGCCGCACCCAGGTCGAACCGCGGCAGGCGGGTCGGAGATGTTGTTCACGCCCTTCCTGACCAGGAGGTCGTGTTGCGTGACCGTCGACAGTGCGAGGCGGGCGGCACCAAGCTGCGCCGCGCCAACGGCCTCGTCGGTGCTGTGATCGTGACCACCGCCCGGTACACCTGGACGCCCGGCGGCGGTCCCAAGGTCACGCCGCCCGAGGACGACGCTCACTCGGGCGCAGCCAGGAGGAGCTGGAACCGCGTGTCCTGGCCGCACTCGCCCACCCGGTCGGATCGGCGAGGTCACCCTGCAGCTGTCCGCGAGGGTAGGACGTGGCTGGGCCCGGGACGGTATGACGGCGCAGCAGCTCCTCGAGACGGTCGTCCAGGACATGCACTGAGCCAAGACACTCCGCAAGACGGTGCGGCTGTCGCACGGCTGAGCCGCCACCGGGGAGGACCACGAGGAGAACACCGGAGGGGAGCCGGTTCTCCTCCTACCACGGGTGCCGCCGTTCCGGGGGAACGGCGGCACCTGCTTGGACGAAACCCTTGTCCGGGGCCTCGACGCGGCCACGCAAGGACTCCAGGACGGAGAGCCTCTCGTTGTCCAGCCAGTCGGCCCGCCGGCTCCCCATGCCCGATCGTGACGCCGCTTCAGGTCAGTCCCCCTATTCGGCGTGCCCTCCACGACTCGTCGAGGCAAGCGCGCATCAACCCCTGGTAACGGCGTCCGGCTGCTTCGCGGCAGCATCCGAATACGCGATAGGGCCCGGCAGGAACTGCTCGTCCAGGCCTGCGCGCACTACGCCGGCGCGCCACCGGCTCGGTCCAACTCCGCCAGCAACCGAGGCCAGGTGGCCTCAAACCCGGGGTGCAGACGAAGCGAGCCCATCTCGGCGGGCGTGCACCAACGGTAGGCGGCTCCCTCCCCGTCTCCACGGCGTGGAGAAAGCGGCGCCAGGAGGTCCGCGACGACGGTGTGATACGTCCATCCGCCGTGGTCGTCCACGAACGTCAACAGGTGACGTACCGTCGCAGCAGTGCCCAGTTCTTCGACGAACTCCCGGCAGGCCCCCTCCCACGGACTCTCGCCGATGTCCAGCGCACCGCCGGGGATGCCCCAGCTGCGGCCGTGATGAACCCACCAGGATCGCCGCTGAAGCAGGAACCGGGGCCCCTGACGCACCAGCAGCCCTGCCGCGCCATGCGGGCCCCAGTGGCGGCACCCTCGCCGGTCTCTGACGTATCCGCGGCTGCTGTCGACCATGCTGCCTCCCCCATACGGCGCGCCACCGAACAACAAACTCAACCCGGCGACCGCCTCTCACCCCAAACAAGTCCACCCCCGAACCTGTCACACGGCACCGCTTCCAACACGCCGAACTGTTGGAAACAACGCGCACATCGAACCAGTAACGGGGCCGTTCCTGGCGCCGAACATCGCCCGGAGGCGATCCCTTCGGGCCACAGCCCGAGACGATCGTGGATGCTGCTGGATACCTGCGTCAGCGTCCGAATTCTCGGCTCCGACCGCCGCCCCAACACCCCGGGCCGAGTCAGGAAACGTGCAATCGAATCATCCGTGCAGGTCAGCGGCACGACACCCACTCAGGTTGCTCCGCTATCGGACTCGCCGGCTGCGGATTCAGTCCGTTGTAGCAGAGTTGACTCTCCGACACCTTGCGAGGAACATCTCCGCAGGTCAGGGGCCCTGCTGAAGTGGAGCCGGTGGGACGCGAACCCACGGCCGACGGATTTTCCTCGGCGATTGCTCCAACTCAGAGGGGAGCCTCGAACCCATCCGCAGCGAGCTTCCATTCCAACGCGAAGTGACTCCGCCTCCGGCGGGACAGAGCCTCATCGGCCGTAATCGCATGAGCTAGGTGCAACCTTCTATTGAATATTGTCTGGACCATTGTCTGACTGCGTG
This sequence comes from Streptomyces herbicida, assembly GCF_032656585.1. NCBI lineage: Bacteria > Bacillati > Actinomycetota > Actinomycetes > Kitasatosporales > Streptomycetaceae > Streptomyces > Streptomyces herbicida. The sequence goes on along the minus strand of NZ_JAUYWJ010000013.1, from coordinate 31,310 downwards.
GGCTCCTGTAGCACTGTGCGCGGAGCTGTTCCTTCCGTCACCCCACACCGGGAGAGCGCATGTCCCAGTCCGTACGGAGCCGTGCGCCCAGACTGGGCGGCGTGCTCCTCACCGCACTCTTGCTGCTGTCCGCCACGGCAAGAGCCGGGGCCGACGGTGTCGGCGCCGGCGACACCGCCACCACCGTCACCGTGGACGACTCGGTCCAGGGAAGCGGTCGGGACCAGTTCGACTACCACGGCTCCGGCTGGGGCCACGCGCGCGGCGAAGGCGCGCCCGCCAATCCCTATGAGGGCACCAACAGTTGGACCGAGCACGCCGGCGACTCGGTCGACTTCACCTTCACCGGCACCCAGCTCACCTTCCGCGCGGTCACCGACCCCGGCCATGGCATCGCCGCCGTATCCGTCGACGGGAGCACCCCCGTCGACGTAGACCTCTACAGCGCCACCCGCACCGGCGACATCCCCTTGTGGACCAGTCCCAGGCTGGCCGACGGCCCGCACACCTTCACACTCACGTCGACCGGCCGGAAGAACGAGGCCTCCGGTGGCACCGCGGTGACCATCGACCGCATCGATTTCGTCGGTGAGGCACCCGTTCCGGGCAGGACCGACATCATGGTGGACGGCTCCGGCACCGGGCGCACCTTCGACGGCATCGGCGCCATCAGCGGCGGCGGAGGCAACTCGCGGCTGCTCATCAACTATCCCGAGCCGCAGCGCGGCAAGATCCTGGACTACCTCTTCAAACCGGGCTACGGCGCTTCCCTGCAGCTGCTCAAGGTGGAGATCGGCGGCGACACCAACTCCACCGACGGGTCCGAGCCCAGCATCGAGCACACCAGAGGGAACGTGCACTGCGACAGCGGCTACGAGTGGTGGCTGATGGAGCAGGCCAAGAAGCGCAGCCCGCATCTCAAGCTCTACGGCCTCGCCTGGGGCGCCCCCGGCTGGATCGGCAACACGGACAACTCCCCGAGCGGCGGCCACTTCTGGTCCCAGGAGATGATCGACTATCTGACCGCCTGGGTGGGCTGCGCCCGGCAGCATGGCTTGGACATCGACTACCTGGGCGGCTGGAACGAGCGCGGCTATGACACCGCCTGGTACGAGAAGCTGCACGCGGCGCTCGCCGCCCGGCACCTCCCGGTGCGGATCGTCGCGGCCGACTCGGGCCTGGACGTCGCGGACGACATCGTCTCCGACCCGGACTTCGCCAAGTCCGTCGACGTCGTCGGCGTCCACTACCCCTGCGAGGGCGGCGACGGCGGCACCGCGAACAGTTGCCACAGCTCGGCCAACGCCCAGACCACCGGCAAGCCCCTGTGGGCCAGCGAGAACGGCTCCCTGGACGAGAACACCGGCGCCGGCGCCCTGATCCGCTCCATCACCCGCGGCTACCTCGACGGCAAGTTCACCGCCTACCTCAACTGGCCGCTGCTGGCGGCCATCTACCCCAACCTGCCCTACGACACGGTCGGTCTCGCGGTGGCGAACCAGCCGTGGTCCGGGGCGTACGACATCGGCACCAGCCTCTGGACTACGGCCCAGGTCACCCAGGTCACGCGGCCGGGCTGGACGTTCGTCGACAAGGCAAGCGGCTACCTCGGCGGGGACCGGACGGGCGGCAGCTACGTCACGCTGAAGTCGCCGGACGACTCGGCGTACAGCACCATCCTGGAAACCTCCACCGCGAGCAGCGCCCAGACCGCCGACTTCACCGTCACCGGTGGACTTCCGACCGGCACGGTGCACATCTGGGCCACCGATCTCAAGTCCGGCAGCACCTCCGGCGGTTTCGTGCACACCGGTGACGCGACCCCCGAGAACGGGCACTTCTCCCTCACCCTCCAGCCCGGCTACGTCTACTCCCTGACCACCACCACCGGCCAGGGCAGGGGCGACGCCGTCAGCCCACCGCAGGGCCACCTCGCGCTCCCCTACCGCGACTCCTTCGAACCGAACACCCCGGGGAGGGAGGCGAAGTACCTCTCCGACATGCAGGGTTCCTTCGAGACCGTGGGGTGCGGGGGCGGGCGCCCGGGCCGGTGCGTCCGGCAGATGGCCGCGCAGCAGCCCATCGAGTGGCAGGACGACAGCGACGCGTTCGCCCTCCTCGGTGACACCGGCTGGAAGAACTACACGGTCAGTTCGGACGTCTACCTGGAGCAGCCCGGCACGGTCGAACTCATCGGCCGGGCGGGCGAACAGCAGCGGCCGCAGTCCCACCAGGCGGGCTACTTCCTGAAGGTCCGCGACAGCGGCACATGGTCGGTGATCAAGAGCGACACCAGCGGCCGACTGACCACACTCGCCGACGGCACCACCCGGGCGCTCGGCACCCACCGCTGGCACAGACTCGGCCTGAGCTTCAGCGGTACCACGATCACCGCGAGTATCGACGGCAGGCAGGTCGGCGCGGTGGACGACTCCGCGTACGCCTCCGGGCAGGTCGGCATCGGCGTGGTCGGCTACCAGACCGACGAGTTCGACAACCTCAGCGTCACCCCCGTACGGCACCCGGCCGAGCCCCCGGCCGCACTCGCCGCGGACCTGCCGTCGACAGTCCACCGGGGTGAGTCGGCGACCTTCAAGGCCACCTTTGCCGTCCCGGCGTCGGACGACGCGGCCACCGACCTCACGCTGCGGCCCGGTGCCCCGGCCGGCTGGACGGTCGCCGCCACCACACCGACGACCTTCTCGAAGATCGCACCGGGCCACTCGGTCACGGCAAGCTGGACCGTCACCGCTCCCACGGCCTCCGACACCCCCGTCTCCGTCACCTTCTCGCCGCTCGCCACGTATGGCCGCGGCGGCGTGCAGCACTGGACGTACGGCACCGCGAAGACCGAGGTGCCGATCCCGCCGCCCACCGGGAGCCCCTACCTGAGCGACCTGTCGTTCGTCTCCAGCAGCAACGGCTGGGGCCCGGTGGAACGCGACACCTCCAACGGCGAGCAGGCAGCGGGCGACGGACAGCCGATCACGATCCGCGGCACCGTCCACGACAAAGGTCTCGGTGCCCACGCCGACAGCGACGTGGCGTTCTTCCTCGGCGGCAACTGCAGCCGGTTCACCGCTACCGTCGGCATCGACGACGAGGTCGCGCCGTACGGCTCGGTCACCTTCTCCGTGATCGCGGACGGCCGGACGCTGACCACGACCCCCGTCCTCACAGGCACTGCACAGCCCCTGCCATTGGACCTCGACGTGTCCGGCGCCCAGAACCTGCACCTGGCGGTCTCGGACGGCGGCGACGGTAACGCCCACGACCACGCGGACTGGGCAGACGCCCGGCTCGGTTGCGCAGGGTAGGGCGGAGCAGCACAGGCCCCCTCGCAGAGCCTTCCCGTTGCTTGCGTCCTGTCAGCGGGCAGGCAGGGCGGCGGCAACCCGGTCCGCCGCCGCGTTGAGCTCCGCGCAGTCCACCGTTGCTTTCCCAGCACCACCGCAGTGTGGTCATGGCGTGCAAGTGAGGTCACGTCGTGGGCCGCACCCATAGTCGGCCGGAGCCGGTGGTGGGCAGCGGGCACCTGGCACGGGCGCCTTGCCATGTGCTCGCACCCGTCGTGGGCACTACCTGGTCCCTGCATCCTGCCAGCTTCCGAATTCACAGTCCCGGCCGTCAGGCCGAGCCACCTGGAGTGGCCATGCCCCACGCGCTGTGAGGTTCCGGGCGCAGCGCCTCCAACGTTCGAGTTCACTTGCTAAACGTTCAGCCAGTTTCTACTGTGTGCGTATGGACGACGCCACGACAGAGGTACCTGACGCGCCCCATGGCCACTTCCCAGATGGCAGCCGCCTCCCCCGCATCGCGCCGCTGCCGGAGGACCGCTGGGACGCGCGGCTAGGACGGCTTCTGGCCACCGCTCCACGGGACCCGGGAGGGCAGGTGCCCAACATCTTCACCACCTTGGCCCGCCACCCGGACCTCTATGCGCGGTTCATGCCGTTCGGCGGGCAGCTGCTGCGTGGCGGGCTGTTGCCGGGAAGGATCAGGGAGCTACTGATCCTGCGCACCGCGCACAACACCGGGGCCGCCTACGAGTGGGGACGTCATCTGCCGCTGGCCGAGGCCGCCGGGATCTCGGCCGCGGACGTCCAGCACATCACCCAGGGCCCGGACGCCGTCGGGTCGACGGACCTCGAGAGGCATCTGCTGCGGGCCGCCGACCAGCTGCACCGCGACGCCCGGATTTCCACCGTGACCTGGGAAGCTCTCGCGTCCCACTTCGAGGAAGCAGAGCTGATAGAGATCACCATACTCATCGGCCAGTACCACATGCTGGCGTTCTTCCTGAACTCCGTCGGCGTGCAGCTGGAGCCGGGCTTCGACCGGACCGGCACCGGGAAGGAGGCATGCACCGATGACTGAGCAGCGGAGCCCGGAGAGGGAGGCGCGCCGTCTGGCCGGCCGTAAGCTCCTGGTGATCGGCGCCGGCACCCGTCCGGACGGGGATCCGCAGGCACCCGTCGGCAACGGGCGGGCCCTATCCGTTCTTGCCGCCCGTGAGGGAGCGAGTGTGGCGTGCGCCGATATCGCACCCGAGGCGGCCGCAGCGACCGCCCGGCTTGTCACCGCCGAAGGCTCCCCCGGGGTCGCCCTGGTGGCTGATGCCACCGACCCCGAACAGGCCGCCGCGTTGGTCGCCGAGGCCGCCCGCGAGCTCGGCGGTCTGGACGCACTCGTGGTGAACGCAGGCATCGGGCTCGGCGTTGGCCTGGCCGGCTCTTCGCCCGAGGACTGGGACCGCGTTCTCTCGCTCAATCTGCGCGCGCCCTTCCTGGCCGCGAAGTACGGCCTACCGACGCTGAGCGACGGCGGCGCCATCGTCTTCATCGGATCCGTTGCCGGACTGCGCGCCGCCACCGGCTCGCCCGCGTACGACAGTTCCAAAGCGGGTCTGATGGGTCTGACCCGTCATGTCGCCAAGGAAGGCGCGGCCCGGTCAGTCCGCGCCAACGTGGTCGTACCAGGCTTGATCGACACCCCGATGGGACGTCAGGCATCAGCAGCACGCACCTCCAGGACCACATCCTTCGCCCGGATCCCACTCGGTCGGCAGGGCACAGCGTGGGAGGTGGCGGACGCGGTCACCTTCCTGCTCTCCGACCACGCCTCCTACATCACGGGCCAGCAGCTGGTGGTGGACGGCGGCCTGAGTGCGGTCTGACCACAGTTCGGCAGCCATCCGGCCGGTGCGCGGGCAGACTCCCGCAGACCACACCTGCCGTCGGCGTCAGCCGGGCTTCCGGTCCGGAGTGAGTGCCAGGAGCACCATGTCGTGCGCCGCGCGGCCGATCTCCTCCAGGTGGGCGCGCGAGGAGTCCAGCTGGTACTGGAGCAGTACGCCGCGCGCGAGGCTCTCCAGAAGGAATCCTTGCGCGCGGGGCTCCAGGTCGGGGCGGATGCTGCCGTCGGCTACGCCACGCCGGATGTCGTCCTCCACGCCGGTGCGGACCAAGTCAAGTTGGCCGCCCAGGGGCCCCTTGGCGGTGTCCCCCGGGCTGCCGACCGCCTCGACGAGCAGGCTCAGCAGCGCACGCGCCCGGACACTGGGGCCCGGCTGGGCCAGACTTGAGAAGTACTGCTCCAGCTTGGCCAGCACGGCCTCGAGCCCGGTCATCCGGTCGTATCCGGGGAGCGTCCGGAGCCGGTCTACAAAGACCTCGCGGATGTCGTTGATGACCGCTTCAACGAGCCCAGCCTTGGACTCGAAGTGGTAGTTGACCATGCCCCGACTGACCCCGGCGCGATCACCGACGTTCTTCACCGTGAGACCGCGGTAGCCCTCCTCGGCGAGGATCCCCAGCGCACCGTCCAGCAGTCTGCGCCGGGAAGCCTCCCGCTGGTCGTCGCGCATCGTCGGGAGGGGGCCGGTCGTCGTCGTGGGATCGGTCATCACCCCAGCAGTATCCCATCCGCGACTGCCCCCTGCTCGAAAGGTGACTTGTGGACGTCTTGCGCATCATCCTGGCTGTAACCACTGGCCCGATATTTGTCTTCACCGGGGGGATCAAGATCTACGGGCTGCGCCGGTCCCTGCAGTACCGCGACCACTTCGGCATGTCGCCCTCGCTGTGGCGGGCGATCGGTGTGCTGGAGGCCGCGGGGGGCTTGGGGCTGCTCGGGGGGCTGGCGGTCCGGCCGCTTGGGGTCGCGGCCGGCGCGGGACTGTGCGCGTTGATGTTCGGCGCCGTGCTGACGCACCTGCGGGCCAGAGATCCGATCGCTGTGGTGGCCTCCGCCTCGGGCGTTCTGCTGCTTGCTTCGATGTCCGTTGTGTGCGGCATCGCTGCGTGACTCCGCCACGCGCTGGAGCGGGGGAATAACCAGCTGCGCCCTGCCGCGCGCACCTGGTAGGTAGAGCGCTTCGGGTTCCTGGACCAGGCGGTCGACGCGGTCGGCGACCCCGCATGAGCCGGACATGACATCACGGTGGGACATGCCAGGCCGGTCCTCATGTCCGGTCGGGCACCTCCAGCTGGGCGGCCATGAGGCGGACGATTTCCGGCTGATGCTGGGCCAGGAAGAAGTGGCCGCCCGGGAAGACCTTCAGCGTGAAGGGGCCGTCGGTGTGCCCGGACCAGGCGGCGGCCTCCTCCACGGTGACCTTCGGGTCGTCGTCGCCGACGAGGCAGGTCACGGGGCAGCGCAGGGGCGGCCCCGGTTCCCAGGTGTAGGTTTCGGCGGCGCGGTAGTCCGCCCGGATGGCCGGGAGGATCATGCGCAGGACTTCCTCGTCGCCCAGCAGTTGGGGGTTGGTGCCGCTCAGGCCGCGCATCTCGGCGACGAGTCCGTCGTCGTCGCGCAGGTGGACGGTCTCCTCGCGGTGCGTGGACGGGGCGCGGCGGCCGGAGACGATGAGGGTGGCGGGCATGATGCCCCGCTCATGCTCCAGCCGTCGGGCGATCTCGTAGGCGAGGGAGGCGCCCATGCTGTGGCCGAACAGGGCGATGGGTCGGTCGGCCCAGGGCAGGAGGGCCTCGTAGACCTTGTCGGCGAGCGCCGGTACGGAGTCCAGGAGCGGTTCGGTGCGGCGGTCCTGGCGGCCGGGGTACTGCACGCACAGCACGTCGACGTTGTCGGGCATGGACCGGGACACGGGGAAGTAGAAGCTGGCGGAGCCGCCCGCGTGGGGCAGGCAGACCAGCCGGACGCGGCTGTCGGGGCGCGGGTGGAACCTGCGGATCCAGCGGCCGTTGTCCTCGGTGAGCGGGGAGTTCACGGGAGCGTTCCTTTTCGGTTTCGGTTCGGCCGCCCACCATGGCGGGGCGTTCGCCGGGAGGAGAAGGGGCGGGGCGCGGGCGGGCCCCGCCCCCCGCGGATCAGGAATCCGCGACGTCCTGCTTGATGATGCGCTCCACGTTCCGCTCCGCCAGCGCCGTGATGGTCACGAACGGGTTGACGCCGATGCTGCCGGGGATGAGCGAGCCGTCGGTCACATAGAGGTTCTTGTATCCGGCGACGCGGCCGTAGTTGTCGGTGGCCTTGCCGAGCACGCAGCCGCCGAGCGGGTGGTAGCAGAAGTCGTCGGCGAAGGCCTTGATCTGCTTGCCGAAGAGGTCGTACCGGTAGATGGTGGCGTTGACCTTGTTGATGCGGTCGAACAGCGACTTCGCGGCCGCGACCGCGGGTGCGTTCTGGTCCCGGGTCCAGCGCAGGTCCGCCCGGTCCTTGGCGATGTCGTAGACGAAGGTGCCGCGCTCCGGGTTCTTGGTGATGGCCAGGTAGAGGCTCGCCCAGGTCTCGACGCCCGCCGGCAGGGGGGCGATCTCGGCGAAGACGGGGGCGTCAGGGTTGTCCCAGTCGTCGATGCCGAGGGCGGGGATCGACGACTGCTTGGTGCCCGTGGGGTTCCACATGTGGTTGGCACGGGCGGTCATGATGTTGCCGTTGGGGCCCCAGCCTCCGCCGACCTCGGAGCTGAGGTTCGGCAGAGTTCCGGTCTCCCGGGCACGTAGCAGCAGTTCGGTCGAGCCGAGGCTGCCGGCGCCGAGGAAGAGGTGGCGGCAGGAGACCTCCTTGGTCGCGAGCAACCTGCCGCCGGTGTCCCTCTGCTCGACGGTCAGCAGGTACGTGCCGTCATTCTGCTGACGGATCGTCTTGACCTGGTGCATGGTCTCGATGGTGACCTTGCCGGTGCCCAGGGCGGCCGCCAGGTAGCTCTTGTCGAGTGAGATCTTGCCGTGGTTGTTGCCGTAGATGACCTCGGCGGCCAGCGCGGACTTGGTCACCGCGCCGTCCGCCTCACGGCGCATGTAGTCCCAGTCGTAGACGTTGGGCACGAAGGCGGTGCTCAGGCCCGCATTCGAGGCCTGCTGGCGCGAGACACGCGCGAACGTGTACCACTCGCTCTGCTCGAACCAGCTCTTGTCAATGTTGTTGACCCGGAGGGTGGAATTCGCCCGCGGGAAGTACTTGGTGTACATCTCGTCGGCGTCGACCTGGGGCAGCACCTCCTCGAAGTACGAGCGCCGGGGCGTGACCGCCATGCCGCCGTTGACGAGTGAACCGCCACCGACACCGCGTCCCACGTACACGGACATCTGGTCGAAGTTGACCCGGTCCAGTACACCCGCGTAGGGCTCGATGTCCCGGTTGGCGAGGTCGAGCCACAGGAAGGAGCCGAGCGGAGCCTCGGTGCGGGTCTTGAACCAGCTGGAGCGCTTGTCGGGCTTGAGCATCCCGCAGAATACGTTGCCGTCCGGACCGGGCTGGTTCCACAGCCGGCCCATCTCCAGCATCAGGGTGGGGACCCCCGCCTCGCCGAGACGCAGTGCGGAGACGGCTGCGCCGTAGCCGGTGCCGACCACGACGGCGGGGAAGAACGTGCCGCCGGAACCGCTGGTTGCGGTGGCAGCGACCGCCTGGGGGGCGGTGATCGTGGTCCGCCCCGCGAGTGCGGCGGCGCCCAAGGCCGCCAGGCCGAGCATGCGGCGGCGCGACAGGGGCTGGTGTGCAATCACGCTGTGTCTCCTGAGCTTGGAAAGAGAAAAGACGGATCGGAAGGCCGGCCGGAGCGGTGCGGCCTGAGGCGGAACGGACCGTGTGAAGACCGCGCACAGGCCGTCGACGGAATCCGGGACGGGCACGCTGCCCCTGTGCAGGCCGGGCCCGGAGGTTCGGTCACCCGGTGTACAGAAGAGGGCATTCCCGTACGGCCCGCTCCCGGGCGCGGGCAGCGCTCACGCGTGCCTTCAGGCGTCCGCCGGGCCCGGCAGCAGTGGGCAGGACACGGCCGGTTCGGACCGTCTGCCAACCCCGGAGCTTGTGGTAGCGCTGGTGACTCCGCGAGCGGCGAGTCCTGAGACCCTGCGTTCGGCCCGGGTGAACGCTGCCACAGCCGCCGGCGCGTGGGGGTGCCCGGCGGGCCCCTTGCCCGCTCACTTCACGAAGTCGTCCACGACCTCGGGCGGCCAGGTGCCGACCTTGAACACGCCCAGGGAGTAGGCGCGCGAGACGAGCGCGGCGCGGTTGGACACCTTCAGCTTCCGCAGCAGGCAGGTCACGTGGTACTCGACGCCCTGTCGGCTGAGGTAGAGGCTTGCTGCCAAGGGGACGGTGGAGACGCCGGCGGCGATGCCTTCGAGGATGCGCGCGTCCATCGCGGAGAGGATCTTCTTGCGTTTGGTCACCACACGTGTCTGCTCGACGTCCCCGGCCGTGGGCATCATGACCAGGATCGCGGTCGTGTCGGGCAGGCCTCCGCGCACCGCGACCGCGGTGAGGGGCACGGTGAAGGCGGACTCCTCGTCAGGCCCCACGGCAATGACGGGCGTGACGAATCGGTGGTTCTTCCCTTCAAGTAAATTGGAGAATTGACGCACCAGCGGCTGCTGCACGCTCGGGTGCACCACGTCACGGAAATTGCGACCGCATATGTCCTCGGACGAGCCGTTGAACTGGCTGAAGAACTCCTGGTTCGCCTGCTGGATGGTCAGGGTTTTATCGAGGCTCGCCATGCACAGGCCCGGAGTTGCAGGTGCTGGACTCAGCAATAGAGTGCTCCCTGTCAGGAAACTTGGGCGAAATAAATCGGAGGCCGGTGAGCGGCCGTGAAGGCCGTCAACAGGGGCGTCATCGGCCCTGGGACCAGCGGTAACTCCAGATGCGGAACATCGTGCGTCACCGCCCTTGCGGGGTCCTGGTCGAGCCGCTGGCGGCCCCCTTGCCGTCGCCCGCCGTCGATTTCCGGACGCCTGTCGAAATCCTTGCCGAACACCTGCTGATTTCTTGCCAATCGATGGATCTCCAGCTTGGAAGGCGTCGTTCGCTATGCCAGGATCCGCAGAGGACGGTGTGAGACCAGCCAGTTCAAAACCGTCCGTCAGCCATATCCGCAAGCACGATGGGGACCGTTCATGCCGTTACCTCCGACCGCGAACGTGTCACCCACGACGACCGGCCACGCTGAGCTCTTACTGAGCGTTCTGGGGCCCATGTCGGCGCGACACAACGGGCATGACCTGCCGCTCGGCCCGCCACGCCGGCGAACACTGCTGGCCCTGCTGCTCATCCGCCTTGGCCGCGTGGTGCCCACCGAACTGCTCATCGAGGAACTGTGGGGTGACGGAGCGCCCCGCCACGCCGTCGCCACACTCCAAAGCCATGTCTCTCATCTGCGCCGGTCCCTGGATACAAAGGCGAGAACAGGCCAAATTTCGGTGCTCCGTCATCGAACGCCCGGTTACGTGCTTGATCTCGATCCCGAACAGGTCGATGCCTGCCGCTTCGAGCGTCTGGTCACCGACGGTCGGCGGCTGCTGGAGCAGCACGATCCGCGCACCGCGCATGCCCGGCTCACCGAGGCTTTGGAGCTGTGGCACGGCTCACCGTACGCGGAGTTCGACAGCCATCCACCGCTCAGCGACGAGTGCACCCGACTCGAACAGATCCGGCTCACCGCCGTCGAGTCCCGCGCGGAGGCGCGGCTGACTCTCGGCGCTGCCGAAGAGGTCGCCGCCGATCTGGACGGGGAGGCGCGCCGTCATCCCACACGGGAGCGGCTGGTCGGCCACCTCATGACGGCACTGTCCCGGCTCGGGCGGCAAGCCGAGGCGCTTGAGGTGTATGAGCGGACGCGTAGTCATCTGGTCGAGGAGTTCGGCGTGGACACCGCAGCCGAACTACGCCGGGTCAGAAACGCGATCCTGCGCCAGGAGCCGGGAGCGAGCGCCCCCTCGAAGAAGCTGTCACCCACACCGCTTGAGTCCACCGGAGCGTCACATGTCCCGCTCGTGATGAACGAGATCGGTGACGACGGAGTACAGAACTCCGAGGGCTTCGAGGGCTCCTGGGACGGTAGGACGGCCGTCACTCCCCCGGGACACGGCACGGCGGTGGCAACCGATGACGTCAACGGGACAGACGATTCCGGCGCGGCCGTCGAACCCGAGGGGATCACAGGGATCGACGCGCGCTCGCAGACGCGAACTGATGTGCCGCCGGACGCGCGGGCGGATGCTGCCGGAACGCAAGCCGGGACAGCCCGGTGGCGACCTGTACCCGAGCCGGCAGCCGCCCCGGAAGCCGGGGAGATCCCGGAGTCCGAGTCGGGGTGGACGGCTGCCCGTTCACCGTTCACCGGCCGCAGCCAAGAGCTCGACCGCCTGACGACCGCCGCCGCGAGCGCGCTCGTGGGCCACGGCCATGTCGCCGGCGTCCTCGGCCCCCCAGGAGTCGGAAAGACCCGCCTGCTGCTTGAACTTGCGGCACGTTTGGAAAGCATGGACACGCATGAGAAGGGCTCCAGGTTGGAGGTGGTCTGGAGCCACTGCTTCCCCGGCGAAGGCGTTCCCGCCTACTGGCTTTGGACCCAGATCCTGCGGCGGCTGTCCGCCACCCGGCCGGATGCCTTTCGCAAGGCGACGGAACCGTTCGACACACTGCTCGCCCCACTGATGCCCGAGCGGTCGGCGGCCCGGACCGAAGGCGGCCCGAGAGGGGCCTCCGACTGGAGCCAGGCCCGCTTCCTCGCCCACGACGCGGTCTGCGAAGTGTTACTCACCCTCGCCGCGCAACACCCGCTCGTGCTGCTCCTCGAAGATCTCCAATGGGCGGACACCGCCTCCCTTGACCTGCTCAGGCTACTGAGCACCCGCTGCCAGGGCCATCCGCTCGGCATCGTGCTCACGGCCCGGAAGTTCGAGGCCGAGTCGGACGCAACCCTGCGCCGAATGGTCTCCGACGTGCTACGCGGCCCCAGGACCGACACGCTGCGGCTCTGCGGGCTCTCCCTGCAGTCCGTCGGTGCCCTCGTCGAGGCACATGCAGGGTCTGGTGTGGACCCGAAGGTTGTCGAGGTGCTGCACCGGCGCAGCGAAGGCAACCCGTACTTTGTGATGCAGCTTCTCTCCCTCTTGGGCGATGCGCGTAAACTCCATCGACCGGATGCGGTTGACGCGCTCCTGGCTCACATTCCCACCGGCGTACGCGAGGCTCTGCACCAGCGGTTCGCCGCGCTGCCCGAGCCGGTCCTGCGGGTACTTCGACTGTGCGCCGTCATCGGCGCCGAGGTGGACACCGACCTGCTGCACCGGACCGCCACGCCCGACGAACCGGTCATCGCGGGTCTTGAGTCCGCCATCCGTGCCGGCTTGCTCGGGGAGGACCCGCACCATCCGGGACGGCTGCACTTCGCTCACGCCCTGGTCCAGGAGACACTCGTCGACGAGCTCCCCCGTGAGGACCGCCACCGCCTGCACGCCAGGGTCGCCGACGCGCTGAGCGCACGCAGGCGCGGGCAAGTGGGGGACGAGGAGATCGAGCGGGTGGCACATCACAGCTGGCACGCCAAGAGGGCACTGTCCCCCGCCGAGGTGCTGCCTCGGCTGCTGCTCGCCGCGGCACACGCCGAGCAGTCCATGGCGTACGAGCAGGTGGAGATATGGCTGCGCCGCGCAGTACACCTGGTCGGCTTCCTACCGCCGGACGATGCCGCCACCGTGAGGTTGGAACAGAAGCTGCACATCCAACTCGGCCAGGTACTCGCCACCACTCGCGGCTACGGCCACCCAGAGGCCGAGACGGCACTGACGCGCGGGCGCGCCCTCAGCACAGCCACTCATGCCCCCGAGGACCCGTCGGTGCTCTGGGCGCTGTGCACGGCACACCTGGTCACCGGGCGCTACGACGCCTCGCGGCAGTTTTCCGGCCTGCTCGGGGACATCTCGCGGCAGACCCAGGAGCCCGTGGCGGCGCTCGGTGCGGCGTACGGCGAAGGCATCGTGCTGCATGTGCGCGGAATGCTCCCGCAGGCGCTCGCCGACCTGGAGCGCGGCGTCGGCATGGCGGATCGCTTCGCCGACGAGGGTCATGAGCTGGCGCGCACCTTCCAGCACGACCCACGCGTCTCCTGCCGCTCCTACGACACCTTCACCCACTGGCTCCTAGGACACCGGCAGACCGCCGGCGCGCGCCGACGTGAGCTGTTGAGCCTCACCGCGTACGAAAGCAGGCCGTCCGACCGCTCCTTCGCCCTTTACGTGGACGGGGTCGTGGCGGCTTGGGAGGGTGACACCCGCACCGCACTCGCCTCGAGCGACGAAGGCGCCCGCGTCGCGGGCGAACATGGACTTCTCTACTGGAAGGCAATGCTGGGCGTCGTCAAAGGGTGGGGCCTGGCGCACGCGGGAGATCACGACGCCGGCCTCACCCTCATGCACACATCGCTGGCCGAACTGGGCCAGTCCAGGACGTACTTGCGCCACCCGCTCCACCTGGGCCTGTTGGGCCAGGCGCAACATCACGGCGGGCGGATCGAGGAGGCGAGGACTACCTTCCGGAAGCTGCTGGCCGCCGTCGAACAACGCCGCGAGCGCGTGTACCTCCATCCGGCACTGCCCGCGACCCCGCTGCTCCACGAACTGCTGGGCCACAGTGCTGACGCGCTCAAGGGCCGGGGTCCGGGACTGGACGGGCCCGACTCCGGCCGATGAGCAAGGTGGCCCTGGCCGCCCGGCTCCCGGGGAGCCACCGCTTGCACGGTTGCGGACCCCAAGCCGTGCGGCCGGTGCCGCTCAGTCCTCGTAGACCGCGATCGCCTGGACCGGACAGGCCATGGGGACGTCGTGCACACGCGGGTCCCCCGCCCCGTCCTCATGTCCCGGGACCAGGGCGACCAGCGCGTCGTCGTCCTGCGTGAAGACGCCGGGTGCGGTCATGACGCACTGGCCGGAGCCGATGCACCGGCCGCGGTCGATGGTGATGCGCATGGCGTGGCCCGCCTCCCTTCCTTCCGTTGCCTCCGCCCGGGCCCTCACCACGTGACGGGGAGCTCGATCGGACCCTGGGCGTCGTGACCGGCCTTGATGGGCACCTCGTCCAGGGGTACGGCCAGCCGCAGGCCCGGGATGCGGGCGAAGAGCGTGCCAAGGGCGATCTCGAGCTCGGCGCGGGCGAGATTCTGCCCCAGGCACTGATGGGTGCCGTGGCCGAAGCCGACGTGGTGACGTGCGTTGCGCCGGGCGTCGAAGATGTCTGGGTTCTCGTAGGCCTTGGCGTCGCGGTTCATCAGCGTGATGGAGACCAGCACCGCGTCCCCGGCCTTGATCGTCTCGCCGCTGACATCGATGTCCTCCTTGGCCATCCGGACCATGTAGTCGGAGACGGAGGTGAACCGCAGCAACTCCTCGACCACTCCCGATACCGCACCGGGCTCGCGCAGCAGCACGTCGATCTGCTCGGGGTGCTGGATGAGCGTGAGGGCTCCGAGGGCGATCGCGTTGACGGTGGTCTCGTGGCCGGCCACCAGCAGGACCAGCGCGATCATGACCACCTCGTTGTGGTCCAGCTCGCCCTCCTCCAACTGGCGTGCGATCAGCTCGTCCAGGAGGCCGTCCCCAGGCTCGGCCTGCTTCTTCCCGACCAGGCCGTGCAGATACGTGTACAACTGGCCGAAGGCCGCGTCGGCTTCCGCCGACGCCGCGGCGCCCACGAAGTTGCGGGAGCACTCCTCGAAGAAGTCATGGTCCCCGTACGGGACGCCGAGGAGCTCGCAGATTGCCATGGAGGGCACCGGCAGGGCGAAGGCCGACACCAGGTCTGCGCCCGGCCCCTTCGCCAGCATGTCGTCCAGGAGCCGGTCAGCGAGGCTCTGAAGCTTGGGACGGATGACGTTCATGCGCTTGACGCCGAAGCTGGGGATCAGCATGCGCCGCTGCCGGGCGTGCAGGGGATCGTCGACGCCGATCAGCGGGAAGGCGAGCCCGCCGCGGTCCTCGGTGCGCCGGACGACGACGGGGAAGCCCGGGTGACCCCAGTCGGAGGACAGCCGGGGATCGACGAGCAGCGCCCGTCCCTCGGCATGCCCGGTGATCAGCCACGCCGGTCGGCCGTCGAACAGCGTGACCTGCGTCAGCGGGTTCTCGCCCCGCCATTCCGCGTAGGCCTTCGGCGGCTGGTACGGGCAGGTCCGGTCCTGAGGGAAGGACGGGGCCTGCTGCCCAATGAGGCGGATTTCGGTCTCGGTCATCTCGTGCCTTTCGAACAATGGGCAGTGCGGTCGTTCATCGGTGAGTGATGGGTTACGGGAGACAGGTTTCAGTCCGTCAGCAAGGCCGTGCGCAGCCCTGTCGGCACCCGTCCGTCCGGCCCCGGACCTCGTCGGGCAAGTGGGCCACGGGCCGCTGCCAAGGGCTCCTCGGCGCCGCCGTGGCCGACCGGCCGGCCGTCGAAGGACTCGGTCACCGACCGGACGTCGGGCGCGTGCCGGGACACGGCGTACGAACCGTCGCCGCGCTCGGTGACGGCGGCCCCGGTGAACGGGGCTGCGCGCTGGGCCGCCCGGGAACGCGCCCGCCGTCGCGTCGGGCTGTGGCGTGCGCAAGCGGCTTCGGGGGCAGTCATCGCGAGGGCCGCGGCGGAGGGAGAGTCGCGGCGGCACGAAAACCGACATGCGGAATCTCCAGGTCCGGCGGCCATGCGCCCGAAGCAGGGCAACCCCTGGTGTGCGCGGCGGCCTTGGCCGCCCCCGGCGCGAGGCGGCCGCGGAAGGCGTGATCAGCGCACGCGGTCCGCGGGCGCTGATCTCCTGTGGGAGTGGGCCGTGATGCGGGGGTCACCAGGTGACGGGCAGCTCGTGCACGCCGTAGAAGACCATGTCGGTGCGGAAGCGGAGCTCCTCGACGGGCTTGGCCAGACGCAGGGTCGGGAATCGGCGGAACAGGGTCTCGAAGACGATCTGCAGCTCGATCCGGGCGAGTTGCTGGCCGATGCACTGGTGTGCGCCGAAGCCGAAGGCCAGATGCGGGGCGGGGCGGCGGGTGATGTCGAAGCGCTCCGGCTCCTCCACGAAGGCGGGGTCGAAGTCGGCGGCGAGGACGTGCGCGACGGCCTGATCACCCTCGGCGATGCGCACGCCACCGAGCTCCACGTCCCGGGTGGCGACCCGTTCGCCGCCGAACTGGCCGATGGTGAGGTAGCGCAGCAGTTCCTCGACCGCGTTGCCGATCAGCGACGGGTCCTCGCGGAGCAGGGCCAGCTGGTCGGGGCGGTCGAGGAGCAGCGCCGTACCGAGGCCGATCATGCAGGCGGTGGTGTCGTGGGCCGCGATCAGCAGGGTGCCGGCCGCGTTCATGAGGAACATGTCGTCGACGACGCCATCGGGGTCCTCGGTGTTGATCAGCGCCGAGATCAGGTCCTCACCGGGGTTGGCCCGGCGCTCCTGGACGAGCTGGTAGAGCAGCCCGCCCAGGCGCATGCCGGCGGCCTCGGTGGCGGCGGCGTCCTGGTCGACCCGCATCATCGCCTCGGCGATGTCCTGGAACTCCGCCCGGCGCTCGACCGGGACACCGAACAGGTCGGAAATCACCATGGAGGGCACCGGGTTGGCGAAGGTCTTCACCAGGTCGACCGGACCACCGCGGGCCTCGATGGCATCGAGGTGCTCGTCGACGATGCGCTGGATGTTCGGCCGGAGCGCCTGCATGCGCCGGACGGTGAACTCCTTGGCGAGCAGCTTGCGGTCTAACGTGTGCTCCGGCTCGTCCTGCCACAGCAGGCTGCCGCGGCCGGGCTTCTGGGTGACGACGCCGTCCTGGGTGTGCAGCGCGTGGGGCACCTGGACGCTGAACGAGGGGTCGCGCAGCAGGGCGCGTACCTCCTCGTAGCCGGTCACCAGCCACGCCTCGTGGCCGCTGGTGAAGGTGGCCCGGGTCACCGGGGCGGCCGCCCGGATGTCGGCGATGCCGTCCGGGGGCAGGAACGGGCAGCTTCGGGACTTGGGGACGGCGGGCGCGTCGGCGGTGGGCTCGGGCATGACTCTCCTTGCACTTGTGGAAAGGGGGTTCGTACGGCGGGACGGTCAGGCGGCGGCGAGTTCGAGCGCCGTCTCGCCGCGCCGAGGCGCGTTCACGAGGACGGCCATGTTCCCGGAGGGGTGCACGTTGTCGTGCATCATCTGGTGCATGCGCCCGATGTCCTGGAAGCCGTCGCAGGCGGACAGGCAGGGGTCGAGCATGCCGGCGCCGACGAGGTCGATGACCTCGCGGCACTGGCGGGTGTCGGCGTAGTGCGAGCCCTGGAGGCGCTTGGAGCGCATCCACAGGTGGCGCAGGTCGACGTCTCCGTTGTAGCCGGAGGTGCCACCGCAGATCACCACCATGCCGGCGTTGTCGCACAGGTACATCGAGGTCGGCAGGGTGTCCTGGCCGCTGTGCTCCAGCACGATCCGCGGGGACTTGCGCTCACCGAGGATCTCCCAGACCTTCTTGCCAACCCCGCGAGCGCCGCGCAGGAACCGCGCCGACGCCTCGGCGTCCCCGACATCGGGCAGCCGGCCCCAATGATCGAAGTCGTGGCGGTTGACGGTGCCCGCCGCCCCGAGGCGGCGGCAGTATTCGGAGCGGTCCTCGCTGGACACCACGGCGATCGGAATGCCGCCGGCCAGCCTGACGAGCTGGATGGCCATCGATCCGAGGCCGCCCGCACCGCCCCAGATCAGAACGGGGTCGCCGGGGCGGACCGTGTTGCCCTGCCAGCCGAACAGCTGCCGGTAGGCCGTGGGCCCGGTGAGCAGGAAGGCCGCCGACTCCTCCCACGACAGATGGGCGGGCTTGGGGTGGCACTGGTACTCGTCGACGCGGCAGAACTGTGCGAAGGAACCGTAGTTGGTCTCGTACCCCCAGGCCTTGATGCTCTCGGAGACCAGAGGGTCCGTGCCCAGCCGGATGTCCGCGGCGGCCTCGTCCCACTGGCCGCTGGTGAGCAGCACGTGGTCACCCACCTTGACGTTGCGGACGCCTTCACCGACGGCCCACACCACACCGGAGGCCTCCGAGCCTCCGATGTGGAAGTCCTCGGGCTGACCCTGGCGCTGCCGCATCCCGATGACGTCGACCGGCTTGCCCAGTGAGGACCACACGTTGTTGTAGTTGATGCCGGCGGCCATCACGTAGACCAGCACCTGGCCCCGGCCCACCTGGGGGGTGTCGACGACCTCGGTGCGGAACGCCTGCTTGGGCTCCCCGAAGCGGTTCTGGCGGATCACCGAGGCGTACATCTGCCGCGGGACCTCACCGAGGGGCGGGGTCTCGCCTATCTCGTAGAGAGCCTTCGTCATGATTTCTCTCCCACCTCTGCTCTGTCCGGTCTGGGTGCTCGCGGTGGTCGCGGGCCGGTCATGCGGTCGTTGCGTCCGGAGGTGCGGCGGCGCCGGACGAATCGGTGACGACGTCCGCCAGCCAGGAATCCACCGCCGCCGCGGTGGTGCCGGCGTGGTCCTCCAACATCGAGTAGTGGTTTCCGCTCACTTCGACGATCGTGTCCACGTGCTCGGGCGGTGCCGCGCGCCCGTCGCCGTCGGCGGCGCCGGCCAGCATGGGCTCGCTCGCCCGTACGAGAAGGGTCGGCGCGGCGATCTCCGGCGCGGTCCAGTCGTCGAACAGACGCATGTAGCGGCCCATCGCGGTGAGCTGTTCGCCGCCGGACCTCATGAAGTCCAGGCGCTGCGACTGCGCCTGGGCCATCGCGTTGAGCACCTGGTGGTCGAAGGGGACCTCGCGGCTGAAGCTGTCGACCATCACCACGGCCGCCGGCTGCTCGCCCATGGCCTCCAGATGGGCCGCCACGCCGTGGGCGATCCAGCCGCCCGAGGAGTAGCCGAGCAGGACGACCGGCTTTCCGCCGGCGCACTCCCGTACGGTCTGCGCGTGCAGCCGGAGCACGACATCCGGGTCGGACGGGACCGGCTCGCCCTTCTCGTAGCCGGGGTGGACCAGCGCCCACACGTCCAGCCGGTCGCGGAAGGGTGCGGCGAACCGCGCGTACTGGTGCGCCCCAGCCGGTACGACGTACGGCGAGAAGCACATCAGCGCGAGGGGATGGTCGCCTTGCGACAACCGTACCGGGGCGGGCCGCTGGGCCAGTTCCTCGGGCCGCTCGAACGAAGGCCGGAAGCGGGCCGCCTCCATCAGCATCCCCATGGCCTCGGCGGCCGTCCCGTTCTCGCTCGCGTGCCGGTAGAGCTGCACCAGCATGTCGGTGGACCGCTCCTGCGCCGCGCCGCGGCCGGCTCCCTGGAGCAGCGTCAACAGGTGCTTGGCGAGCCTGGCGGGCGTGGGATGGTCGAAGGCCAGTCCGGCGGGCAGGTGGAGACCGGTCGCCGCCGACAGGCGCCGGCGCAGGTCGATCGCGGTGAGCGAGTCGAAGCCGAGCTCCAGGAAGTGCGCGGTGGGCAGCACGTCCTCGGCCGACGCGTGACGGAGGACCACGGCGCTCTGGGCGCGGATGTGTTCCAGCAGCCGCTCCTCCTGCTCGTCCGGGCCGAGTGCGGCGAGCTCGGTCGCCAGCGTCGCTCCGGCGCCGGTGTCCTCTCCGGCGGCCTGCTCGGCTTCCAAGAGCCGTTGTACGTCGGGCAGGTCGGCCAGCAGCGGGCTCGGCCGTCCCACGGTGAAGGCGGGCAGGAACTTCTCCCAGTCGATCGGGGCGACGGTGAGGGCCGCTTCCTCGTGCTCGACGGCCTGGCGCAGGGCACAGATCGCGAGTTCGGGGGGCATGAGGCCCAGGCCCCGCCGCTCACCGCGCTCCTGGACCGCGTCGTCGACCATGCCGCCGCCCGCCCAGCCGCCCCAGGCGACCGAGGTCGCGGTCAGGCCGCGGGCCCGCCGCCGCAGTGCCAGGGCGTCGAGGAAGGCGTTGGCACAGGCGTAGGAGGCCTGCCCACCGCTGCCCCATACGCCGGCACCGGAGGCGAAGAGGACGAACGCGTCCAGCTCACGGCCGTCGAGCAACTCGTCGAGGTGGACGGCGCCGGTGACCTTGGCGGCCGCGGCTTCGGCGAACTCGTCGAGACCGGCGTCGGCCAGCATGGACGACCGTGCCGTGCCGGCGGCGTGCAGCACCGCGGTGAGCGGGTGCCGGGACTCGATGCCGGCGAGCAGCCGAGCGACCGCGTCGCGGTCCGCGATGTCGCAGGCGGCGATGGTCACTTCGGCGCCCAGTGCGGTCAGCTCCGCGTGCAGTTCCCGCGCACCGGGGGCGTCGGGCCCGCTCCTGCTGGTGAGGACCACGTGTCGCGCGCCCGCACCGGCCAGCCAACGGGCGAGGTGCCGGCCCACGCCGCCGGTTCCGCCGGTGACCAGGACGGTGCCGCGAGGCTGCCACGGTGTCGCGGCCGCCACGTCGGTGGGCCGCGCCCGGAGCATGCGCCGTCCGTACACGCCGTCGACCCGTACGGCGAGCTGATCCTCGTCGTGCTGGGCCAGCACTCCGGCCAGTCGGCGCAGCGCGTGCTCGTCCGGCTTCTCGGGCAGGTCGACGAGACCGCCCCAGCGCCGGGGCAGTTCCAGTGCGGCGACGATACCCAGACCCCAGAGCTGTGCCTGGTCTGCGTCCCGCAGCGGGTCGGTGACTCCGGTGGACACGGCTCCGCTCGTCGCGCACCACAGCGGTGCCTGGACGTCCACGTCGCCCAGCGCCTGCACCAGGGCGACGGTCGTGGCTAGGCTCGCCGACAACGTCGGGTGGGCTGGGTGGCAGCCGGGGGCGAGGCCGAGCATCGACAGGACACCGGCGGGCTGTTCCCCGCCGAGTTCCTCGGCGAGCCGGCTCGCGGCCTGCGCGCGGTTGCAGTCGACGGGGAGTTCGACGACGCGCACCTTGGCGCCGTGGGCGCCGAGCACGCCGACGACGCAGGGCGCCCACTGCTCGTCCGCCAGCCCGGCGGGCAGGACGGCGAGCCACAGGCCGTTCAAGCCGGGGGCCGGGTGGTCGGTCAGCCGCCGGAAGGAGACACGGTAGCGCCAGCCGTCCACCGTGGACTTCTCCCGGCCCCGCCGACGCCACGCGGACAACACCGGCAGCGCCGGGCCGACGAGGGCGGCATCGTCCGCCCCGAGTTCACCGGCGAGCCCGGACAGGTCCGTGTTCTCCACCAGCTCCCAGAACCCGGCCTCGACCGGATCGACGCCCGCAGGCACCGGGTCGGCGCTCTCCAGCCAGTACCGCTGCCGCTGGAACGCGTACGTCGGCAGCTCCACGCGCCGTACCGGACGCCCGGCGAAGGCGACCGTCAAGTCCACGTGAACTCCGCTCACGTGCAGTTCGGACACGGAGCACAGGAAGCGGTCCATGCCGCCCTCGCCTCTGCGCAGCGAAGTGCCGGTCACGGCGTCGGCACCGCTCGCCTCCGCGATCTCCTGCACCGCGCCGGCCAGCAGCGGGTGCGGGCTGCACTCGACGAACACGCCATGCCCGTCCGCCAGCAGCGTCCGTACGGTCCGCTCGAACTCCACCGTGTGGCGCGCGTTGCGGTACCAGTACTCGGCGTCCAGGGCGGTGGTGTCCAGCAGGGTGCCGGTCACCGTGGAGTAGAAGGGGATGTCCGCCGCGCCCGGCGCGACCGGGGCCAGCAGTTCCAGGAGTTCGGTACGCAGGCTCTCGACCTGGGCGGAGTGCCCGGCACCGGTGGCGCCGCGGACCTTGCGGACGCGCACGCCCTCGGTTTCGAGTTCCGCCAGGAGTTCGTCGACCGCGTCGGGCTCTCCGGAGACGGTCAGGGCGGCGGGCCCGTTCACGGCGGCGACCGACAACCGGTCCCCGTACTTCTCCAACCGCGCACGGACCCGGTCGGCGGGCATGGAGACCGCGAGCATCGCGCCCTTGCCCATGAGCGTGGTCAGCGAGCGGCTGCGCAGGGCCACGATCCGGGCCGCGTCGTCCAGCGTCAGCGCGCCCGAGACGAACGCGGCGGCGACCTCGCCCTGCGAGTGACCGACGACGGCGGCAGGCGTCACACCGTAGGAGCGCCACAGGGCGGCCAGCGACACCATCACCGTGAACAGCGCGGGCTGGGCGACCTCCACCTCGGCCACGTCCGGCGCATCGGGCTCGGCGCGCAGGACGTCGAGCAGCGGCCAGTCGAGGTAGGGGGCGAACGCGTCGGCGCAGGCCCTCGCCTGCTCGGCGAAGACCGGGGAGGTGTCCAGCAGTTCGCGAGCCATCTCCGTCCACTGCGAGCCGTGACCGGGGAAGACGAAGACGACCCTGCCGGAGGCCGCGGCGGTGCCCTGGACCACGGTGTCCGCGGGTTCGCCGTCGGCGAGCGCCGCGAGCCCGGCCCGCAGCTCCTGCCGGTCACGGCCGACGACCACGGCCCGCTGCTCCAGCCGCGTCCGCGTGGTGACGAGAGCGCGGCCGACGTCGGGCAGGCAGAGCCCTTCGCTGCGGTCGAGGTGGTTCAACAGCCGACGTGCCTGCTCGCGCAGAGACCGCGCGGACTTCGCGGACAGCGCCCACGGGAACACGTCCAGGGGCCGTGCGGCGGTCGCGTCCTGCGCTGCGTGGGTCTGCTCGCCCTCGGCGGCGGGCGCGGTCCGCGGGGCCTGCTCGATGACGGTGTGCACGTTGGTGCCGCTCATCCCGAACGAGGAGACGGCCGCACGCCGTGGCCTGTCCTGGTCGGGCCAGGCGGTCTGCTCGGTGAGCAGGCGCACGTTCCCGCCGGCCCAGTCGACGTCCGGTGTCGGCTCATCGACGTGCAGCGTCTGCGGCAGGATGCCGTTGCGGATGGCCATCACCATCTTCATGACACCGCCGACGCCCGCGGCCGCCTGCGCGTGGCCGATGTTGGACTTCAGCGAGCCCAGCCACAGCGGCCGGCCCTCCGGCCGCTCCTGACCGTACGTGGCCAGCAGCGCCTGCGCCTCGATCGGGTCGCCGAGCCGGGTTCCGGTGCCGTGGGCCTCCACGGCGTCCACCTCGTCCGGGGCGAGCCGGGCGTTGGCCAGCGCCTGCCGGATGACCTGCTGCTGGGCCTTGCCGCTGGGCGCCGTCAGGCCGTTGGAGGCACCGTCCTGGTTGACCGCGCTGCCCCGCACGACGGCCAGGACCTCGTGCCCGTTGCGGCGGGCGTCGGACAGCCGCTCCACCAGGACCAGGCCCACACCCTCGGCGAAGCCGGTGCCGTCCGCGGACGAGGAGAACGCCTTGCACCGGCCATCGGCGGACAGCGCGCGCTGCCGGCTCGACATCGTGAACGCGGACGGTCCGGCCATCACCATCACGCCGCCGGCCAGCGCCATGGAGCACTCGCCGCCCCGCAGCGCCTGCACGGCCAGGTGGAGGGCTGTCAGCGAGGACGAGCACGCGGTGTCGACGGTGACCGACGGCCCCTGCAGGCCGAACGTGTAGGAGAGCCGGCCGGAGATCACACTGGCCGCGTTGCCACTGGGAATGTAGCCCTCGACACCGTCGGGCACCTTGAGCGGGCGGCCGGTGTAGTCCTGGTAGCCGGAGCCGACGAAGACGCCCGTGGCGGTGGAGCGCATCGCGTCGGGGGCGATCCCGGCGCGCTCGAAGGCTTCCCAGGCGGTCTCCAGCAGCAGGCGCTGCT
Source organism: Streptomyces herbicida (assembly GCF_032656585.1). Taxonomy (NCBI): domain Bacteria; kingdom Bacillati; phylum Actinomycetota; class Actinomycetes; order Kitasatosporales; family Streptomycetaceae; genus Streptomyces; species Streptomyces herbicida. Next base: position 7,474 of record NZ_JAUYWJ010000013.1, on the reverse strand, counting down.
GCGGGTCCATCGCGACGGCCTCGCGCGGGCTGATTCCGAAGACCGCGGGGTCGAACTCGTCCGCGTCGTGCAGGAATCCGCCCTGGGTGGTGTATGTGGTGCCGGGGTGGTCGGGGTCCGGGTGGTAGAGCGCCTCGACGTCCCAGCCGCGGTTGCCGGGGAAGCGGGAGATCGCGTCGCCGCCGGAGGCGACCAGCTCCCACAGGTCCTCGGGCGAGCGCACGCCGCCGGGGTAGCGGCAGGCCATCCCGATGATGGCGATCGGCTCGTCCAGCACCGCGGCGGCCGCCGCGGCCGTGGCCGCCGTGTCCTGGCCACCGGTGAGTTCGGCGAGCAGGTGGGCGGCGAGGTCCGCGGCCGTGGGGTGGTCGAAGACCAGCGTCGTGGGCAGGGCGAGGCCGGTGGCCTCGTTGATCCGGTTGCGGAGTTCCACCGCGGTCAGGGAGTCGAAGCCGAGGTCCCGGAAGGGCCGGTCGGCCTCGACGGCGCCCGCTCCGTGGTGGCCGAGGACGGCGGCGGCGTGCGTGCGCACGAAGTCCACGAGGGAGCGTGCACGGTCTTCGGGCGACAGCCCGGCCAGGCTCTCAGCGAGCGCCCCGGAGCCGTGGCCCGCCTCGGGGGCGTCTTCCGCGAGCGTCGCGCGCACCTCGGGGAGGTCGCCGAGCAGCGGGCTGGGCCGGCCGAGGGTGAACGGCACGATGAAGCGCGACCATTCCACGTCGGCCACGGTCAGCAGGGTTTCGTCGCGGTCGAGCGCGCGCTGCAGGGAGGTGATCGCAGATGCGGGGGTCATCGCGCGCAGGCCGCGGCGGCGCAGCCGCTCCTCGTCGTCCCCGTCCTCGACCATGCCGCCGTCGGCCCAGGGGCCCCAGGAGACGGCGGTCGCGGTGAGGCCGCGGTCGCGGCGCTGCCGGGCGAGACCGTCGAGGAAGGCGTTGCCGGCGGCGTAGGCGGCCTGGCCGCCGCTGCCCCAGACGCCGGAGATGGAGGAGAAGAGGACGAAGGCGTCCAGCTCCTGGTTGCCCAGCAGCTCGTCCAGGTGGGCCGCGCCGCCGGCCTTGGCGGCGAGAGCGGCGGCGAAGGCGGCCGGGGTGGTGGCGTCCACCATGCCGGCGTCGGCGACTCCGGCGGCGTGCACGACGGCGGTGAAGTCGTGCTCGGCGAGCAGGGCCGCCACGGCGTCGCGGTCGGCCACGTCGCACGCGGCGAGCGTGACGCCGGCGCCGAGGTCCTCCAGTTCGTCGCGCAGGGCGGCGGCGCCCGGGGCGTCCGCGCCCCGGCGGCTGGTGAGGACGAGGTGTTCGGCGCCGCCGCGCGCCAGCCAACGGGCGACGTGGCCGCCCAGCGCACCCGTGCCACCGGTGATGAGGACGGTTCCGCGGGGCTGCCAGCGGCGGGTGGCCGCCCGTGCCGGTGCGTGGGTGAGCCGCCGGGCGAAGACGCCGGCGGCGCGGACGGCGAGCTGGTCCTCCTGCCACCGGCTCGTGAGCGCCTGTCCCAGCACGTCGGCCAGGCATGCTGCAGCCCGGCCGTCGACGGACTCCGGCAGGTCGATCAGGCCGCCCCAGCGTCGGGGCAGCTCCAGGGCGACGGTGCGGCCCAGGCCCCAGACCTGAGTGTGCCGGGCGTCGCGTACGGCGTCGGAGCCGCTCACGGCCACCGCGCCCGAGGTGAGGCACCACAGCGGAGCGTCGACGCCCGCGTCGCCCAGGGCTTGGACAAGCAGCAGGGTGGGCAGCACGGGGTCGCCGGTGACGAGCAGGGACAGCACGCCGTCGACCGACCCGATCCCGGCCAGCTCCCCGGCCAGACCGGCGCGGTCGCTCGCCGCACCCACGACCAGCGTCTTCAGAGTGGCGCCGCGAGCGGTGAGCGCGGTGCGGACCGCGGCGGTCTGCTCGTTCTCCTCCACCGGCACGGCCAACAGCCAGGTGCCGCCGATGCCGGCCGGAGCGAGCTCGCCCAGGCGCTTCCACGACTCGCGGTAGCGCCAGTTGTCTACGGTGGACTGCTCCTTGCGCTGCCGCCGCCATGACGACAGCCTCGGCAGTACGTCGCTGAGCGCGTCCCCTGCGCCGACGTCCAGTGTCTCGGCGAGGCCCTGGAGGTCCTCGCGCTCCACGGTCTCCCAGAACTCCGCGTCCACCGGGTCCACCGCCGCGGCGGCGGCGGTTTGCGGGGCGTCGACCCAGTACCGCTCGTGCTGGAAGGCGTAGGTCGGCAGTTCGGTCTTCCGCGCACCGACGAAGAAGGCGCTCCATTCCACCGCGACGCCGTGGGTGTGCAGGTGCGCGAGAGCCGTGACGAGTGCCTGCCGCTCGAGGCGGTCGGCCCGTAGCATCGGCACCGTGACCGCGCCGTCCAGGCAGCCCTGCGCCATGCCGCTGAGGACACCGCCCGGGCCGATCTCGATGAAGGTCTTCACACCCAGGTCGTGCAGGGTCCGCACGCCGTCGGCGAAGCGGACGGCCTCGCGGACGTGCCGCACCCAGTACTCGGGGGTATAGGCCTCGACGAGCCGACCCGTGACGTTGGAGACGACGGGGAGCTGCGGTTTCTCGAAGGCCAGCCCGCGGACGACCTCGGCGAACTCCTCCAGCATCGGGTCCATCAGCGGCGAGTGGAAGGCGTGGCTGACCTTCAGCCGGGACGTCTTGCGGCCCTGCTCGGCAAAGCCCGCGGCAATCTCCAGGGCCGCCGTCTCGTCGCCGGAGACCACCACCGACGAGGGGCCGTTGACCGCGGCGATACTCACGCCGTCGGTGAGGTGGGGCACGACTTCCTCTTCGATGGCCTGCACGGCGACCATCGCGCCGCCCGCGGGCAGGGCCTGCATCAGCGCGGCGCGGGCGGACACCAGCTTCGCCGCGTCGTCGAGGGACAGCGCACCGGCCACGTGCGCGGCAGCGATCTCGCCCACGGAGTGGCCCACGACGAAGTCTGGCCGGACGCCCAAGGATTCGAGGAGCCGGAAAAGGGCCACCTCGACCGCGAAGAGCGCGGGCTGGGCGCACCCGGTCCGGTGAAGCGTCTCGGCATCGACGTCGACGGGGGCGTCCAGACGCGCGCACACCTCGTCGTATGCCGCGGCGAAGACGGGGAACGCCGTGTACAACTCGCGCCCCATGCCGATGCGCTGCGAGCCCTGCCCGGAGAAGAGGAAGCCGGTCTTGCCGCCGGCCGGGCGCCCCAGCAGCACACGGGACGAAGGGGTCCCGGTGGCCAACTCCTCCAGCCCAAGGAGCAGTTCCTCACGGTTCTCCCCCACGACCGCGGCCCGGTGCCGCATGGCCGCGCGGGTCGTGGCCAGCGACAGCCCGACGTCCTGCGGTCGGACCTCGCCCCGTGCCAAGGGCAGCAGCCGGGCCGCCTGGGCCTTGAGCGCCGCATCGCTCCTGGCGGAGAGCACCCACGCCAGGGGGCCGTCGGCGGGATCCCCGGCGGGCTCCTCGTCCTGGGCCGGCGCCTGCTCGATGATGGTGTGGGCGTTGGTGCCGCTGACGCCGAAGGACGACACGGCGGCCCGGCGCGGGTGATCGGTCTGCGGCCACTCCACGGCCTCGGTCAACAGCCGCACCGCGCCCGCCGACCAGTCCACGTGCGGGGTCGGCTGGTCCACGTGGAGGGTCTGCGGGAGGACTCCGTGGCGCATGGCCATGACCATCTTGATGATGCCGCCGACACCCGCGGCCGCCTGCGCGTGGCCGATGTTGGACTTCAGCGAGCCCAGCCACAGGGGCTGTCCTTCGGGCCGCTCCCGGCCGTACGTGGCGAGCAGCGCCTGTGCCTCGATCGGGTCGCCCAGCGTCGTGCCCGTGCCGTGCGCATCCACGACGTCGATCTGGGCGGGAGACAGGCCGGCCGACGCCAGGGCCTGACGGATGACCCGCTGCTGCGCCGGACCGTTCGGCGCGGTCAGGCCGTTGGACGCGCCGTCCTGGTTCACGGCGCTCCCCCGCACCACCGCCAGGACCTCGTGGCCGTTGCGCGTGGCGTCGGACAGCCGCTCCACCAGGAGCATGCCGACGCCCTCGGCCCAGCCCGTGCCGTCGGCCCCGGCGCCGAAGGCCTTGCACCGTCCGTCAGGGGCCAGCCCGCGCTGGCGGCTGAACTCCACGAACGCGGTAGGCGTGGTCATCACCTGCACACCGCCGGCCAGCGCCATGGAGCACTCGCCACCGCGCAGCGCCTGGATCGCCCAGTGCAGCGCCACCAGCGACGACGAACACGCAGTGTCGACGGTGACCGCCGGGCCCTCCAGGCCGAAGGTGTAGGCGATACGGCCGGACATCACGCTGGCGGAGTTGCCGGTCCCGAGATGGCCGTCGGACTCGCCGCCCACCCCGACCAGGAGGTTGACGTAGTCCTGGTAGCCGGAGCCGACGAAGACTCCGGTACGGCTGCCGCGCACCGACTCCGCGTCGATGCCGGCCCGCTCGAACGTCTCCCACGTGGTCTCCAGCAGCAGGCGCTGCTGCGGATCCATCGCCACCGCCTCACGCGGGCTGATCCCGAAGAACCCCGGGTCGAACTCCCCCGCGTCGTACAGGAATCCACCGCGACGCGTGTACGTCTTGCCCGACGCGTCCGGGTCGGGGTCGTAGATGCCGTCCACGTCCCAGCCCCGGTCCGCCGGGAACTCGCCGACCGCGTCACCACCGGAGACCACCAACTGCCACAGGTCCTCCGGCGAACGCACCCCACCCGGATACCGGCACGCCATACCTACGATCGCGATGGGTTCCTGGTCCTTCTCCTCGACCTCGCGAAGGCGCTCCCGGACCTGACGAAGGTCTCCGGTGACGCGCTTGAGATACTCGAGTAGCCTGTCTTCGTTGCTGCTCATCCGCCTCATCCGTCCTCGGCTGTCGTTAAAGGTAGAGCGCCAAGAACTAGGAATTTTCTAGATCTTGATCGATCAGATCGAAGATGTCGTCGACCGTCGCGTCCTGGAGCTGCCGCCGCGCATCGGCCGATTCCGCGCCTTGCTCTCCGGCGGAGTTCACCAGGGACAGCACTTCCTGCAGCCGCCTGCGCACCGCTGACCGGACCGTCTCCTCGGCGGAGGCGGCCGTCGAGATCACCGACTCCAGCCGGTCGAGCTCGCTGAAGACCGACACCTCGTCCGGGCCCGCCTCGCCGGCGAGTTCGCTCCGCAGGCAGCGGGCGATCGCCTCGGGCGTCGGGTGGTCGAAGACCAACGTCGCGGGCAGGTTCAGTCCGGTGTCGGCAATGAGCAGGTTGCGCAGCTCCACCGCGGTCAGGGAGTCGAAGCCGAGGTCCCGGAACGCCACGTTCGGTTCCACCGCCGCGGAGCCGCTGTGGCCGAGTACGGCCGCCGCGTGCGCACACACCGTGTCCACGAGCAGGCGTTGCTGTTCGCCTTCGGACAGCGCCGACAGCTTCTCCTTGAGCGCGGACGGCTTCGCGGCCTGTTCGGCGGGCTCCTCCGCGAGGGCGTCCCTGACCTCGGGCAGGTCGCTCAGCAGCGCGCTCCGCCTGCTGACGGTGAACGGGACGACGAACCGCTCCCAGTCCACGTCGGCCACGGTCACCGTGCCGTCCCCGCCGCTCAGCGCACCGTGCAGCGCAGAGATCGCCCGGTCCGGCCGCAGCACGGTCAGACCCCGCTGCCGCAGCCGCTCCTCGTCCCCGGCATCGGCGACCATGCCGCCCTCGCCCCACGGGCCCCAGGCGATCGCGGTCGCGGCGAGGCCCCGGGCCCGCCGGTGCTGCGCCAGACCGTCGAGGAAGGCGTTCGCGGCCGAGTACGCGGCCTGCCCACCGCCTCCCCACACGCCGGAGATGGAGGAGAAGAGGACGAAGGCGTCCAGTTCCTGATCGCCGAGCAGTTCGTGGAGGTGCACGGCCCCGAGGGCCTTCGCGGCGACCGTCGCCGCGAAGTCGCCGAGGCTCGTCTCGGCGAGCATGCCCGCCTCGGCGGTGCCGGCCGTGTGGACAACGGCGTTCACCGGGTGCTCGGCGAGCAGCGCGGCCAGCGCCCCGCGGTCGGCCACGTCACAGGCGGCCACGGTCACGCGCACGCCCGTTTCCTCCAACTCGGCCTTGAGGCCGGCCGCGCCGGGCGCCGCGGGACCGCGGCGGCTGGTGAGCACCAGGTGCTCCGCACCCGCACCGGCGAGCCAGCGGGCGACGTGACCGCCCAGCGCACCCGTACCCCCGGTGATCAGCACGGTGCCGCGCGGCGACCACGAACGGTCGCTCCGGGCTGCGGGCAGACGCGACAGGCGCCGCACGAACACCCCGCGGTCGCGGACCGCCACCTGGTCCTCGGCCGACTGGCCGAGCACCGCGGCGAGGCGATCGGCGACCCGGTCGTCGACCGTGCCGGGAAGGTCGACGAGGCCGCCCCAGCGCCGCGAGTGTTCCAGCGCCGCCACCCGGCCCAGACCCCAGACCTGGGACTGGTACGGGTCCGTCGCCTCGTCGGCGGGGCTCACGCCCACCGCGTTCCGGGTCGCGCACCACAGCGGGGCGCCGATGCCCGCGTCGCCCAGGGCCTGGACGAGCAGGAGGGACAGCGCGACACCGGCGGTCAGTGCGGCGGCCGCCGGGGCGGCCTCGGCGTCGACGGCGAGCAGCGACAGGACGCCCGCCACGGTCTCGTCACCGGCCGCTCGGGCGAGCTGGGCGGTCAGGTCGTCACGGCCGGTGGCCGGCTCGACCGGGACCGGCAACGGGGCCAAGCCCCGCTCGGTCAGCCCGCGGAGGCAGGCGGTGACCCAGTCGTCGCCGAGCTGCGCAGCGCTGACCGGAACCAGCCATATACCGATCCGGGCAGGGCCCTCCGGGGCGGGGTCGGGTATCCCTTTCCAGGACACGCCGTAGCGCCAGCGGTCCACGGTGGACTGCTCGTTGCGCTGCCGCCGCCATGACGACAGCCTCGGCAGTACGTCGCTGAACGCGTCCCCTGCCCCGATGCCCAGGGTCTCGGCGAGGGCCTGCAGGTCCCCGCGCTCCACGGTCTCCCAGAACTCCGCGTCCACCGGGTTCGTCACCGTGACGGCGGCGGTTTGCGGGGCGTCGACCCAGTACCGCTCGTGCTGGAAGGCGTAGGTCGGCAGGTCCGTCTTCCGCGCACCGGCGAAGAAGACGTTCCAGTCCACGGAGACGCCGTGCGTGTGCAGATGCGCGAGGGCCGTCACGAGGGCCTGCCGCTCGGGGCGGTCACCGCGCAGCACGGGCACGGTGACGGCCTCGTCCGCGCAGGCCTGCGCCAAGCCGCTCAGTACGCCGCCGGGACCGATCTCCACGAACGTGGTCACGCCCAACTCGCCGAGGGTCTCGATGCCGTCCGCGAAGCGTACCGCCTCACGGACGTGCCGCACCCAGTACTCAGGGGTGTAGGCCTCGGCCAAGCCGCCCGTGAGGTTGGAGACCACCGGGATCCGCGGCTCACTGAACGTCAGACCGCGGACGACCTCGGCGAACTCCTCCAGCATCGGCTCCATCA
>NZ_JAUYWJ010000012.1:0-323485 GCF_032656585.1 Streptomyces herbicida | reverse complement strand
GGTAGTTGATCCCGACGCGTTTGCAGGCTTCGGCGCTGCTCAGGCCCTGATCCATGAGCCGGAAGTATTCCTCCCGCTCACGGACCAGGATCTTGCGGCCCTGAGCCTTGCCCCGGTTCTCCCGGATTTTGAAGTCCATCGCACCCCACCAGCTGGGGTGTTGCGACGACCACTAGAACCCAAGGAGGTTTTCCGGGACCTCCACGCGACGGGACCGGTCGTTCGGGTTCCACCCTCGTAGCGGAACAAGCCCTTCAGGACCGCGCGTTCGGCATATGCGCGTGCACGCTGCTCACACGGGGTGCGAAAGGCCCCGCCCATCCGCCACGGGGGCTGACGGACGGGGCCGGTGACCGTCCCGTCGGAGGAGTCCCATCTACCGGCGGGACGGGGGTCGCGGGTACCCCCTGGGCGTGCGGTCAGTCGTGCGACCGCAGGGCACGGGTGATCAGGACGCGCGCCAGGATGCGGACCGCGGCCGGGTCCGGACCGACCAGGGACGCGTGCCCGCGGTGCGCCCAGATGTCCCAGCCGGGACCGGAGCTGCCCGGCTCGTGGCCGACCAGCACCGCTTCCTCCGGGTCCGTGATCAGACCGTCGCAGTGGGCGGCACACGTGCAGCGTTGCGGTCACGCCGTGCCTCCCCGTCGGTCATGGCAGGAGCAGCCGCAGCGACGCTGGAGCAGGATTCCCGTGGCGTGGGGCAGCGGCACGTCGACCGTCTGCGTGCAGTCGCGGTGCAGCGCCCGGTAGTCCGGCCGCTTCGCGAGCGTGCACTCGGCCGACAGGGACTGGGCCTCGGTCTGCGCGGTCACCGGGGATCGCCGCCCAGAGCCTCGTAGTGGTCGCACAGGGCGTTCAGTACGCGGGCCAGGCGCCGCGCGTGCGCGACGGCCCCGCTCAGCCCGGGCTTCGGCTCGGCACGCAGCTTCCCGCGCGCTTCCCCCACGCACGCCTGCGCGCAGTAGCGGGGGATGCTGCCCTTCGGAAGCCTCCCGGCAGCCCGCTCGACCTCAGGGGCAAGCAGCTCCAGGTGCCCGCGCAGAGTCGCGGTGAGCGTGTCCAGTTCGTCGGGGCCGGCAGGCAGCGCTTCCGGAGCGGCATCCGGGGCAAGGAGGAGCCGAGCGGTCTCGCGCATCGTCGCGACACACGCCGGGCGCGCGTCGTGCTCCGCGCCGGGACCGGTCTGACCGGCGTCCACGATGTCGGTGTTCTGGTTCGTACTCATGCTGCCGGGTCCCCTCGCCGGAGTGCGTGCGCAAGCCGCAAGGCCACGTCCGCGCGTACCCGCCCCAGCTCGACGAGGCCCAGGCGCGGCGAGGCCGGATCCACTCCGAGCGACGGCAGCACGATGCCGGCCCGATCGAGGGCCGCCCTCAAGGACTCCATGGCCGTAAAGGCGTCGACGTCTTGCGACTCGGGTGTTTTGACCATGAACAGGACGGTAAAAGCGCTGAGTCGCTTCCCGCATTGCCAGTTTCTCAAAGTTTCTTGACCGGACCGCCACGTTGCGCGATGTTTCCCATGGCGGCCAACTCAGCTGCGTGACCGGGCCGTTGTCCTCGGGGAGGCTGGCTCCACACCAAGGCTCCGAACGGAAGGGAAGACCATGCGACGGCTTCGGCTCAACGGCACGGGCTCAGGAGGCGGCGGCTGCCCCGGCGTACACGAAGACCTCGACACGGGCGAAGTCGTCGTTCATGGCCCTCCGATCACCAACCCCGGCGACCTGGCGCAGCTGCAGCACTTCGATGAGGGCGAGGTCGCCGTGGTCGTGCCGCGCAACACGCTGGTCGACTTCGGGCCGCGCGATGAGACGCCTCGGATCATCAACGCCGAGGACGAGTTCGACCGCCTGTTCGCGACGTTCAAGCACACCGCTTGGCGGCTGGAGACGCGGCGCAGGTACGCCAGCGACGAGGGCACCGGCACCTGGGCCCAGTTCACGGCCGGCGAGCCCGTGCAGTGGGACTACGAAGACTCCTGGTGCCGCAACGTGCGGGCCCAGACAGCACAGGGCAAGCGGTTCGAGCGAGTCCGCCTGGTCGATTCCCCTGCCACACAGGGCCAGTTGTATTTGCTGAACAACGCCGTGCGGAATTGCACCGTCGGCGAGGACATCCGCAACCTCTCGCGAGCCGCCGCCGAGCGGCTGCACCTGCCCGCCGAGGACTTCTGGATCTTCGACTCCCGGCTGGTCGCCCGCCTCCACTTCGACGACGAGGACAACCTGGTCAGCCTCGAACTCATCACGGAGCCGTCCGCAGTGAACCGCTACTGCCAGGTGCGCGACGCCGCCTGGCACTATGCGGTTCCGTACGACGAGTTCAAGCCCGACCAGAAGTGACGTGAGGTTTGGTGAGCACCGACTATCAGCAGGCGCGAGAGGCCCTGGGCCTACGGCTTCGGGAACTGCGCTTCACGTGCCGTGACGGTCGGCTCACCGGCGCGCAACTCGCCGACCGCCTCGGCCCCGGGTGGACCAAGTCCAAGGTGAGCAAGCTGGAGAACGGCAAGCAGACCGCCGAGGCCGAAGAACTCAAGGCCTGGGCCGAAAACACCGGGCACCCGGACGCCTACGACGGTCTGCTCGCCCAGCTCCGCGGCTTCGAATCCCACATTCGGTCGTGGCGCCGGCAGCTGGCATCGGGCCACCGGCCCGTACAGGAGGCCATCACCGCCGAGCACGACCGCACCCGGGTCCTGACCATCTGGGAGAACAACCTCGTCCCCGGCATGCTTCAGACGGCCGACTACGCCCGCCACGTCCTCACCAGACACGCCAACCTCATGCAGTCCCCGCGGGACACAGAAGACGCGGTACGTGCCCGGATCCGCCGCCAAGAGGGGCTGTACAGCAAGGGAAGGAAGTACCGGATCTTGATGTGGGAGGGCGCACTGCACGCCCTGGTGTGCCCGCCCTCTGTACTCGCCGCCCAGGTCGACCGGCTCGCCAGCGTCATCGGCCTGGACACGCTGGAGCTCGGTGTGGTCCCCTTCACCGCCTCCCTGAAGATCTACCCGGGCAACGGCTTCTGGATCTACGACGAACGCCGCGTCGTCGTCGAGGACTGGCACGCGGAGTTGTGGCTCGACGACACCGACACGGTGGCCACGTACCTTCGAGTCTGGGACACGCTGCGGGAGTCGGCGGTGTACGGAGTGGACGCTCAGAACGTGATCAGCCGTGCCAGGCGAGGCCTGACCTCTCGCTGATTCCTCGGCCGCGCCTCCCCTCGTGCTTGCGCCCGGGCGGGTTGCCATGTGCCGCAGCGCGGGTTGATCACCGCCCTGCCCCTGCGAGCCCGTCACCATGTGGCCACGCTTCTGCACCGCGGCGTTGCTGCGCTCCAGGTCGTCGTACAGCCGGAACAGCCGCTCCAGCGCAGGCAGATCGGACACGGAGTCGGCCAGCTTCGCGACCGGCGACGACCAGTAGGCCGCCCACCGCTCCCGCGTCGCCTTCAGCAGCCCCGACGGCGGAGCAGGCATCTCGGCGGCTTCCTCGAGGGCCGCGGAGACGACGGCGAGGTCCTGCGCCGTGTTACGGCGCTGGCGCCGCTCCGGGTCCTTTGACGCTGGTCCTCTGCCCGCCATCACCGCCCCGACGCGCTCGGCTTTGTCAATCACAACCGCAAAAGTCCACCGCAGAGGATGGCACTTCATGGCAGATCGTGGATGAGATATCCGATTCGTAGCTATACCCAGCGTGGTGCGCCCAGCACGGCAGGTACGGTTTTTCACACCGGACACGAGGTGTCCAAATCGCCTCAAATCCGCCATGGTTTAACGGTTCACTCGGCCACGGCATCGTCAACGGTGACCTCTGCCCAGCCGACCGCACGCCGCAGCCAAACCTCGCCTTCGGGGAGGGGGAGGCACGGCACCCGGGACCGTCTCATCTTCCCGACAGCGCGAAAGGGCCTCGCGCGCTCCACCTGCCACGGAAGCTCGCACGAAGCCCTTCCCTGTGATCTGCCTACCCCTGGTGAAGGAGAAAGACCACGTGACGGACAATATGCCCTCTGACCCTGTGCCACCGGCACCTCAACAAGACTTGCAGAGAGAAGCCAAGGCGCTGCTCTGTGATTGGACACTGACGGCCCTGACGGTGTTGCTGTATCTGACCTCAGGAACTCTCGCGCTCCTGGCGGCCTGGATGTCCAACGCGGGCACCTACGCAGCCTTCGGTCCACTGTTCGCCGGCTCCTTGGCACTCGGGCTCGTGGCCCATAAGCCGCACAGACACGGAACACAAAGGGCAAAGGAACGTGCCGAGGATCGAGCCCGTCGCGATGCCGAGTGGCACAAGCAATGGAAGATCCAGAAGAGGCGTACCTCCAGCCAGCCTTCGTAGGACCCATTACTCGGTTGGTGCTGGTCGAATCGTTTGACCAGCACCCCGCCCTCCCCGCAGGACCTCGTCGGCCGGGTCCGGCTCGTATCGGTCGAACCAGTTCCTCACGTAGGCCTGCCAGTTGGGCAGCCGCTCCCGCATCGCCCGCAGGAGGCAAGTCTCTTCGGGTCACCACAGCAGATGACCCAGCAGCGGCGCACCACGGCGCTCATCGGGCTTCGGAGTCTTAGGGCCGCGCCAGACTTCGCGAGCGAACCATAGGAGGAGTACGGCGAAGACGCCGGAGCCGATGCGGTCTCCGATGCTGTCCGGCAGGAACGCGCCGCAGGCGGCACCCACTCCCGCAGCGCGCTCGCGTACGGCGACGTCCGGTTCCAAGGCCTGTCCTTCGCCATGGGCTCATCCTCCCTCGGGGCGTGGCCGGGCGTCAGGGAATCTGGCGCGGTGGACGCGGGCCGGCTGAAGCTCCGCAGGGTGCGTCTGTACGATGCACGCTCGTCGTGCCTCACGTACCTGGCCAACAACGGGGTGCCGGACCACATCCTTGCGCGTTGGGCAGGACACACCAACGTGAGGACCACGAAGAGGTGGTATGTGAAGCCCGACGTAGAAGATCTTCGCGAGGCGGCCACAACGTGGGACGGCTTGCACGGGGTTCCGACCCCGGTACGTGAGAAATTGTGAGATGTGGGAGCGTGAGTCGGGTGAGTGAGAGTACGCCCAGCACCCTTCAATACCGCTTTGACGGGCCAGAAGAGGCTCCCGTCCTGATCTTGGGACCCTCATTGGGTACCACATGGCACATGTGGGACCGGCAGATCCCGGAACTGACCAAGCAGTGGCGGGTCTTCCGGTTCGATCTGCCGGGGCACGGCGGCGCCCCCGCGTACCCGGCCGGCTCGGTGAGCGAGCTGGCCGCCAGGCTGCTCGTCACGCTCGACGGGCTCGGCGTACAGCGGTTCGGCTACGCGGGCTGTGCGCTCGGCGGTGCGCTCGGCATCGAACTGGCCCTGCGCCGCCCCGAGCGGGTCGCCTCGCTCGCGCTGGTCGCGACCTCCCCGCGGTTCGGGTCCGCGGACGAGTTCCGGCAGCGCGGGGTGATCGTGCGCACGAACGGGCTCGACCCGATCGCCCGGACCGCGCCGGACCGCTGGTTCACCGACGGATTCGCGTCCGCGCAGCCCGCGATCACCGAGTGGGCCGTGCAGATGGTGCGCACCACAGACCCGGGCTGCTACATCGCGGCCTGCGAGGCGCTGGCCGGGTTCGACGTACGGGGCGAACTGGCCCGGGTCGGGGTGCCGACGCTCGTGCTGGTCGGCTCGGAGGACCAGGTCACCGGCCCAGCCGAGGCCCGCACCCTGGTCGCCGGCATCCCGGACGCCCGGCTCGCGGTCGTCCCCGGCGCCTCCCACCTCGTGCCGGTCGAGCAGCCCGCCGCCGTCACCGAGCTCCTGGTCCGGCACTTCTCCACCGCCTGGCAGCCCGCCTTCGACTCGTCCACCGGCCAGATGGCCATCGTGGCGGCCCCGGCAGTGCCCGTCCTCGCCGCCGCGCCGCAGATCGCTCCGCAGGGTGCGCCCATCGCCGAGATCGCCCCCGCCGTCGTACCGCCGCAGCCCCCGGGGTGGCCCGATCAGTACGAGGCGGGGCTCAAGATCCGCCGGGAGGTGCTCGGCGACGCGCACGTCGACCGGGCGCTGACCCAGGCCGACGACTTCTCCGGGGAATTCCAGGAGTTCATCACCCGGTACGCATGGGGCGAGATCTGGAGCCGGCCGGGCCTCGACCGGCGCTCGCGCAGCTGTGTCACGCTCACCGCGCTGGTCGCGGGCGGCCACCTGGAGGAGCTCGCCTTCCACACCCGGGCCGCGCTGCGCAACGGGCTGACCCCGGACGAGATCAAGGAAGTGCTGCTCCAGGCGGCCGTGTACTGCGGGGTGCCAGCGGCGAACAGCGCGTTCCGGGTGGCCCAGCAGGTCATCCGCGAGGAGACCACACCGGCGGAGTGACAGGCGGAGAGCGGCGCAGAGCGACCGAGTGCGGCGGGGGAGAGGATGGGGTTCATGAAGCTCACGAAGAAGTCGCATGCCTGTGTCCGGCTGGAGAAGGACGGGCGGACGCTCGTCCTCGACCCCGGAGGGTTCAGCGAGCGGGACGCCGCGGTCGGCGCCGACGCGATCCTGGTCACGCACGAGCACCCGGACCACTTCGACGAGGGGCGGCTGCGGGCGGCTCTGGAGGCCGACCCGGCCGCCGAGATCTGGACCCTGAAGTCGGTCGCCGAGCAGCTCACGGCCGCCTTCCCGGGCCGCGTGCACACCGTCGGCCACGGCGACACCTTCACCGCGGCGGGCTTCGACGTCCAGGTCCACGGCGAGCTGCACGCGGTCATCCACCCGGACATCCCGCGCATCACCAACGTCGGCTACCTGATCGACGGCGGCCGCGTCTTCCACCCGGGCGACGCCCTCACCGTCCCCGACCACCCGGTCGAGACGCTGATGCTCCCGGTGATGGCCCCCTGGAACAAGATCGCCGAGGTCATCGACTACGTCCGCGAGGTCAAGCCGCAGCGCGCCTACGACATTCACGACGCCCTCCTCACCGACCTCGCCCGCCCGATCTACGACCGCCAGATCGGCGCCCTGGGCGGCTCGGAGCACCTGCGGCTCGCGCCGGGGGACTCCGCCGACGTCTGAGCCGGAACCGGGCGGGGCGGCGTTGTCGGTCCCGCCCGGTAGGTTGTGAGGCATGCGCATCGCGACCTGGAACGTGAACTCGATCACCGCCCGCCTGCCGAGGCTGCTCGCCTGGCTGGAGAGCAGCGGCACGGACGTGCTCTGCCTGCAGGAGGCCAAGCTCGCCGAGGAGCAGTTCCCGTTCGACCAGCTGCGCGAGCTGGGCTACGAGGCGGCGGTGAACGCCACGGGCCGGTGGAACGGGGTGGCGGTGCTCTCCCGCGTCGGCCTGGCGGACGTCGTCAAAGGCCTGCCCGGCGACCCCGGCTACGAGGGCCTGGAGGAGCCCCGCGCGATCTCCGCGACCTGCGGCCCGGTCCGCGTCTGGTCGGTGTACGTGCCCAACGGGCGCGAGGTGGACCACCCGCACTACGCCTACAAGCTCCAGTGGTTCGAGGCTCTGAAGGCCGCCGTCGCGGGCGACGCGGGCGGCAGCCGCCCCTTCGCGGTCCTGGGCGACTACAACGTGGCACCGACGGACGACGACGTCTACGACGTGGCCGCCTTCGAGGGCCTCACCCATGTCACCCCCGCCGAGCGCGCCGCCCTGACCTCCCTGCGCGAGGCGGGCCTGTCCGACGTCGTGCCGCGCCCCCTGAAGTACGACCACCCCTTCACGTACTGGGACTACCGCCAGCTCTGCTTCCCGAAGAACCGCGGCATGCGCATCGACCTGGTGTACGGCAACGCGCCGTTCGCCAAGGCCGTCAAGGACGCCTACGTCGACCGCGAGGAGCGCAAGGGCAAGGGCGCCTCGGACCACGCGCCCGTGGTCGTCGACCTGGAGGTGTAGGACGCGACACCCGCGCCCGGGCTGTGGTGCGCACGGTGGTGCGAATGTCACGCTGGGCGTATGAACATCCCGTTCCTGGGCAGTCGGCACAAGAAACGCGGCGAGGCGGTGCTCGCCGTCGACCCCGAGGGCGTCGCCGAGCTCCTGTCCGAGTGTGAGCTGTTGCGCGCGCAGGCGTCCCGGGAGGGCGTCCTGCTCGACGACTCCGCGGCCTCGCTCGAGGCGCTCGACCAGCTGCTGCCACGCTGGCGCGACGACGAGGAGAGCCTGCCCTGGCTGGGCAACGACGCGGGGCTTTATCTGGGCACGGTCATCGTGCGCACCGTGCCGGGCGCGCGCTGGGACCTCAGACCCGGCGGGCAGGCCGTCGTACGGCTGGCGTCGGGCCGTGAGTTCGACGTCGTCGAGACGGGCCGTGAGTGGGCCGCGAGCGGTGCGCCCGAGCTGTCGCAGCTCTATGCCGAGGTCGCCGAGAACTGAGGACGGCATCGCGACCTAAAGACGGTGTAAATACGGCTTATGCCCGATAAGTGCGTGTCGTGTGTCGAGTCCCCTGCCGTCTGGATAGTTTGCGGCAACCACGACACAGCTGAGAGTGAGTAGGGCTGCGGATGGCCGTCGATCCCTTGATCGAACTGCGTGACGTCGACAAGTACGGCCGCGTCATCGAGCCCACGTACTGAGCGGGGGCGCGACCATGATCCGTACCACACGTGTGTCCATCGCCCCGGCGGCGCTCGCCATTGCGCTCGTCGCGGCCGCCTGCGGCAGACACGGCGGCCGGCCCGTCGAGGCCCCGGCGCCGGGAGGACCCCCCAACCACCGGGTGGCGCAAGGCATCCAGCCGCCGGGCCCCCCGAATTCCCTTGGGGGGACGCTCGGCCGGGCCGGCTCATGAACGTCGACTACGATGGGCCGTTCATCCCGCATCGGGATGTGCGCGCTGCTTTCGTGGTTCACCGGCCGGGTGTCCCACCGTGAGCGGCGCAGTCCCGAGACCGAGGCCGTGGCGGTCGCCACGGCCCAACCAGGGGCGCTGCTGCCGGGTGGGAACCCCCCTCACGGCCCCGAGACCATGAGGGGGGCGGCAGTTCACAGGGCCAGGCCCGGCCGGCGGCAGCCGGAGATCACTGCTCGCGCAGCGGAACGGACACGTATGACGGGTCGTCCGCCGGCGAGGAGAAGGTCAGCTGCGCGCCGGACGGGTTGTGCTCGATGTAGAGCGGGTCGACCGTGTCGACGACCAGGGCGAGCCGGTGCCCGGCCGGGACGTCGTAGGCCGTGGAGAACAGATCCAGATCGACGTCGAACGGCTGGCCGGGCGTCCGGTCGTACCAGGTGTACGGCGCGTTGGTGACCAGCTTGCCGAAGCCGAGCGGGCCCACGTCGTAGAGGTAGGCGACGAGGGTGCCGCTCTCCCTGGTCGGGGTGAGGGTGGTGTGCAACTTCGCGGTGCCGCGCACCTGCTGGGCGGTGTCGTACTTCTCCGACTTCCAGACCGCGGCCCAGCGGCGGGGGAGCAGCGGGATCGAGGCGATCGGCGGGATCTGGGCGACCTGGTCGAGGATGCTGGAGAGGAAGACGATCCCCCCGTCGGCGCCCGAGTCCACGTTCGCGTGGATCGTGGTGGAGCCGGCGAGGTCGAGCTTCCGGCGGGTGGCGCCGACCGACTTCCAGTCCGGGTAGGCCTCGTAGCCGCCGGAGGTACGGGACTTGAGCTGCACCGGCTGCTCGTGGTCGATGCCGTTGTCGGCGCCCATCAGATAGTGGTCGAACCAGCGCTCGGTGTCGGTCCACACGTCGTTGGGCAGCCCGAACAGGCCGGTCAGTTCGGCGGTCGCATGGTCGCCGGGGCGGAACTCCAGCCGCTTCGCCACGGTGAGCTTCTCGTAGAAGTCGGCGTACTGGTTGGCCGGGAAGACCGTGTCGCCCCAGGCGTTGGCCATCATCACGGCCGGGCCGTTCTTGTTGAGCTGGTCGACATAGGTCGCGACCGAACG
This sequence comes from Streptomyces herbicida, assembly GCF_032656585.1. NCBI lineage: Bacteria > Bacillati > Actinomycetota > Actinomycetes > Kitasatosporales > Streptomycetaceae > Streptomyces > Streptomyces herbicida. The sequence goes on along the minus strand of NZ_JAUYWJ010000012.1, from coordinate 313,594 downwards.
TTTCTTCCCCCAGTCGATCATCTCCTGTTCCTTGGCGAGGTTGGAGGCGTAGAAGTCGTTGAAGATCTGCCGCACTTCGGGGCTCTCGTGGCCCGTGATGACGCCCGCGCCGTCCAGCAGGGCGGCCGCCTGGACGTGCTGGGTGCGGCCGGAGTAGATGGAGCTGATCAGGTCCGCCCAGCCGCTGAGCGCGGCGACCGCCTTGATCCGCTTGTCGTGGGCGGCGGCGAGCAGGCTGATCCCGGCGCCGTAGGAGACGCCCGCCATGCCGATGTGCCGGGGATCGGCGGGGGTGTTGGCGAGGGCCCAGTCGATCACTTTGGAGGCGTCCGCTATGTCGGGCGGACCGGCCACTTCTATCTGTCCGCCGGACTGCCAGAAGCCGCGGACGTTGTAAGTGAGCACGATGTACCCGGAGTTCGCGAGCTTCTGGGCCTGCACCAGATACTCGGCCTGGGGCAGGCCCCAGCTCGTGGGCAGCACGATGAGCGGGTAGCTGTGCGAGGCGTCGGCGTCCGCCGGGGTGACGACGTTCGCCTTGAGCGTCGTGCCGCCGTCGCCGGTGATGTCGACGAAGCGGACCGAGGCGGCGGCCTGCGCGGCCGGAGCCAGGCCCACGACGCTGCCGGCGATCAGGGCCGCGGAGACGGCTCCGACGGCGGAGGTGCGCAAGGTGGTGCGACCGTGTCCCATGGGTCACTCCTCACTCGTGTCAGTGCAAAGTGACCCGACGGTAACCTTGACGCCTTACCCTAAGTAACCCGTCGGTAAGTTACGTGCGGGTAAAGTTATTTGGAGTGTGTTGTTCCCTAGGAGGCCCGGTGGGAGGCGCGTGGAGCCTCCAGCTTCGGCAGCGGCGCCTGCGCGGTCCGCGTCACGTCCGCGACCAGCTCGACCACGTCGGGCCCGTACGCCTGCGAATTGACCACCTTCAGCAGGAGTACGAAGGTGTTGTCACCGTGCTTGCGGGCCAGCCGCTCGTGGTTGCGGGCGAGATAGCGGGTCGCGGCCTGGTTGGTGATGGCGCGCTGGCCGCAGAAGAGGAAAACGGGGCGGGCGTCGCGCCGCTGGCCCGCGGTGAGCCGAGCGAGCAGCACGTACTCACCCTTCCCGGACTCCAGCCGGTAGCGCTCGCTGCCGATCTGGAAGGCGCCGCGGTCCGGGCCGGGCTCCGCGTCCACGTTGACGCGCACACCGGGCAGCAGGGAGGCGAGGTGCGCGGCCATCCGGCGGTTGGACGCGGGTCCGCCCACGCAGAACTCGGTGCGCTCGCCGAAGCCCTGCTGGGCCGCGTCGTGGGCGACGACCTGCGCGTTGGCGTTGCAGTCCTTGATGAGGGCGGCGAGCTCGAGGAGCGCGAACACGTCGTGCCGCATCACCGTCAGCTCGGGGCCGCCCGCCTCGCGGTTCACGACGAGCAGCGACTCGGAGTTGTCGGGCAGACCGAAGAAGGCCTGCTTCCGCCGGAGCTTGCGCTTCCACAGGTAGGTGCGGGCGAGCCAGCCGAGACCGGCGCTGAGACCGGCGGCCATCACGCCCAGGACGATGTTGCGGACGTCGTCATTCATGGGCGCGCATGGTAGCGGTCCCGGGTGGCCGGAACGTACCCGTGTTCGATGTGTGATGTTCGCGTGACAATTGCCTTGAATGGGCCTGTCGAGGCGGTGTCTGTGTGGCTACGCTGCGCGGATTGTCCGGGCGGGTGAGCCGAAGGGGCGCCCCCGGAGGCGAACCGCCCCATCAAGGCTGCCTGGAGGTACGGATGCGTCGCTCTGCCGCGCGGAAACTGACGGTTCTGGCGGTTTCGGCCGCCGTGGTGTCGGTGGGGGCGGCGGCGCCACCGGACCCGACGGCGGGGACGGCGGCGAAGGTTCCGGTGGCCGTCGGCTACGGCGGCGCGGTCGCCAGCGTCGACGCGGACGCCTCCGCCGCCGGCATCGAGGTCCTGAAGAAGGGCGGCAACGCCGTGGACGCGGCCGTGGCGACTGCCGCCGCACTCGGCGTCACCGAGCCCTACTCCTCCGGTATCGGCGGAGGCGGCTACTTCGTCTACTACGACGCCAAGTCCCGCACGGTCCACACCATCGACGGCCGGGAGACCGCGCCGCTGACCGCCGGCTCCGACCTCTTCCTGCAGAACGGCAAGCCCCTCGCCTTCGCCGACGCCGTCAGCAGCGGCCTGAGCGTCGGCACCCCGGGCACGCCCGCCACCTGGCAGACGGCCCTGGACGAGTGGGGCAGCAGACATCTCGGTACGGTCCTCGAGCCCGCCGAGCGCATCGCCCGCGACGGCTTCACCGTGGACGACACCTTCCGCAGCCAGACCGCGTCCAACGAGAGCCGCTTCCGCTACTTTCCGGCCACCGCGAAGCTGTTCCTGCCCGGCGGACAGCTCCCGGTCGTCGGGTCGACCTTCAAGAACCCCGATCTCGCCCGCACCTACGAGGAGTTGAGCAGAAAGGGTGTTGGCGCGATCTACGACGGGGCTCTCGGCGAGGACATCGTCCATACCGTGAACAACCCCCCGGTGGACCCGGGTTCCGGCTGGAACGCCCGCCCCGGCAGGCTCTCCGCCGCGGACCTGGCCGCCTACCGCGCCAAGCCGCAGGCGCCCACGAAGACGTCGTACCGCGGGCTGAAGTTCTACTCGATCGCGCCGTCCTCCTCGGGCGGCACCACGGTCGGCGAAGCCCTCAACATCCTTGAGAAGACCGACCTTTCGAAGGTCTCCGAGACGCAGTACCTGCACCACTTCATCGAGGCCGGCCGCATCGCCTTCGCGGACCGCGGGCGCTGGGTCGGCGACCCGGCCTTCGAGGACGTACCGACGAAGGAACTGCTCTCGCAGAAGTACGCGGACTCGCGCGCCTGCCTGATCAAGGACGACGCCGTCCTCACCAGCCCGCTCGCGCCCGGCGACCCGCGCAACCCGGCGGCCTGCTCCACCGCGGGCACGGCGGCACCGACGACCTACGAGGGTGAGAACACCACCCACCTCACGGTCGCCGACAAGTGGGGCAACGTCGTCTCCTACACCCTCACCATCGAGCAGACCGGCGGCAGCGCGATCACCGTCCCCGGCCGTGGCTTCCTGCTCAACAACGAGCTGACGGACTTCTCCTTCGCCCCGGCCAACCCGACCGTGCACGACCCGAACCTGCCCGGTCCCGGCAAGCGGCCGCGCTCCTCGATCTCCCCCACGATCGTGCTCGACCGGCACAACCGGCCCGTCGTGGCCCTCGGTTCGCCCGGTGGCGCGACCATCATCACCACCGTGCTGCAGACCCTCACCGAGTTCCTCGACCGCGGGCTGCCGCTCGTCGACGCGATCGCCGCTCCACGCGCCAGCCAGCGCAACGCCGCCCAGACCGAACTCGAACCCGGCCTCTACAACAGCGACCTGAGGGCCCGGCTGGAGGCCATCGGCCACAGCTTCAAGCTGAACCCCGAAATCGGCGCGGTCACCGGCGTCGAGCGCCTGCCGGACGGCAGGTGGCTGGCCGCGGCGGAGAAGGTACGCCGGGGCGGCGGCTCGGCGATGGTGGTGCGACCGGCGGGGTAGGTGCCGGGGCCCGGGAACGCAGGCGGCTCCGGGGTACGTTCCGCGTGCGGGTGAGCCGCGGACAGACCGGCTCACCCGTCGGGCACACATGGCCCGGCTCGCGCTGGACACACGCCGCCTGGCCATCCGGCGAGCGCGGCCCGGCTTGCGTCTCCCCGCCTGTGCCCTGCGCGGCTACCGGCTGTCCCGGTCCCCCGGCGTAGGCGCGTCGGCGTCCGTGTCCGCCGCCGCGGGGCCGGCCTGCGCGTCGGGTGATTCCCGGGTCGTCTGCGCATCCGGGGTCGCCCCGCCCGGCTCCGCGACCGGTGCTGCCGGTGGCTCCTGATTCGGCTCGGCGTGGAACGTCAGTCGGCTGTCCGCCACGTCCACCGTCACGCGGCTGCCCTCGGTGATCGTGCCGTCGAGCAGGAGGCGGGAGAGCTGGTTGTCGACCTCGCGCTGGATGGTGCGGCGCAGCGGCCGGGCGCCGTACTCCGGCTGATGGCCGCGCTGCGCGAGCCAGCCGACGGCGGCATCGGTGAACGCGACCGAGATGCCCTGGGCGTGCAGCAGCCGGCGGGTGCGCTCCAGGAGCAGGTCGGTGATCTGCCGCAGCTGCTCGGTGGTGAGCTGACGGAAGACGACGATCTCGTCGATGCGGTTGAGGAACTCCGGCCGGAAGTGCTCACGCAGCGGCCGCAGGATCCGCTCGCGCCGCGCCTCCTCGTCCGCCTCCTCCCCGGCGCTCCCGAACCCGATGCCCGCACCCCGCCCGGTGATCGCCTCGGAGCCGAGATTGCTGGTCATCACGATGACCGTGTTGGTGAAGTCCACCGTGCGGCCCTGGGAATCGGTGAGCCGGCCGTCGTCCAGGACCTGCAGCAGGATGTTGAAGACGTCGGGGTGCGCCTTCTCCACCTCGTCGAGCAGAAGCAGCGAGTACGGATGCCTGCGCACCACCTCGGTGAGCTGGCCGGCCTCCTCGTGCCCCACGTACCCGGGCGGGGCGCCGACCAGCCGGGAGACCGTGTGCCGCTCCTGGTACTCGCTCATGTCGAGGCGGACCATGCGGTCCTCGCTGCCGAACAGCGCCTCGGCCAGCGCCCGGGCCAGCTCGGTCTTGCCGACGCCGGTCGGGCCGAGGAACAGGAAGCTGCCGATCGGCCGGTCCGGACTGGCCAGCCCGGCCCGGGAGCGCAGTACCGCCTCGGCCACCACGGCGACCGCCTCGTCCTGCCCGATCACCCGCTGATGGAGATGCTGCTCGAGGCCGAGCAGCCGCTCCTTCTCCTCCTGGGTGAGACGGCTGACCGGGATGTGGGTCAGCCGGGACACCACTTCGGCGACCGCCTCGGCCGTCACCTCCAGGTGCTGTCCCTCGTCGGCCTCCTCGCCGCCGCTGGTCTCGGTGATCCGCTCCTTCAGCCCGGCGATGCGGTCACGCAGCTGGGTGGCCTGCTCGTACTGCTCGTCCGCGACCGCCTGGTCCTTGTCCCGGACGAGCTGCTCGACCTCGCGCTCCATCGCGCGCACGTCGGTGCCCTTCGTCCGGGCGCCGAGGCGCACCCGCGCGCCCGCCTGGTCGATCAGGTCGATGGCCTTGTCCGGCAGCCGGCGGTCGGTGAGATACCGGTCCGACAGCTCCACGGCGGCCACCAGGGCCTCGTCGGTGTAGCGGACCTGGTGATGGGCCTCGTAGCGGTCGCGCAGCCCGCGCAGGATCTCGATCGTGTCCTCGACCGTCGGCTCGGGCACCAGGATCGGCTGGAAGCGCCGGGCCAGCGCCGCGTCCTTCTCGATCCGGCGGAACTCCTCCAGGGTGGTCGCACCCACGATGTGCAGCTCGCCGCGGGCCAGGGCGGGCTTGAGGATGTTGCCCGCGTCCATCGCGCCGCTCTCGCCGCCCGTCCCGGCGCCGACCACGGTGTGCAGCTCGTCGATGAAGACGATCAGCTGGTCGGAGTGGGCGCGGATCTCGCCCACGATGTTGTTCAGCCGCTCCTCGAAGTCCCCGCGGAACCGGGTCCCGGCGACCACGCCGGGCAGGTCCAGGGAGACCACACGGCGGCCGATGAGTATGTCGGGCACGTCCCCGTCGGCGATCCGCTGGGCGAGCCCCTCCACGATCGCGGTCTTGCCGACACCCGCGTCGCCGATCAGCACCGGGTTGTTCTTGCCGCGCCGGGAGAGCACCTCGATGGTCTGCTCGATCTCCTCGCCGCGCCCGATGACCGGGTCGATGCGGCTCTGCGCGGCCATTTCGGTCAGGTCGCGGCCGTACTTGTCGAGGGTCGGCGTCGACGCGGGCCGCTGCCGGTCGGTTCCGGTGCGTGTCCGGTCGGTCTCGGGCGCGTCGGCCGGCATACCGGTGGCCGCGAAGTGGGCGGCGCCCAGGATGTGCCCGGCGGCCGAGTCCGGGTTCGCGGCGAGCGCGCTGAGCACGTGCTCCGGGCCGATGTACCCGGCACCGCTCGCCCGTGCCAGGTCGTGGGCGTCGAGCAGGGCCCGTTTGACGGCCGGGGTGAGCGAGAGCGAGGTGGGCGGCGGGACATCGCCCGGCGGGTGCTGCACCGGGCCGGACCGTTGGTCGATCTCCGTCGCCAGGCTGTCCGGGTCCGCGCCCGCGCGGCTGAGCAGACTCCGGGTGGGCTCGGTGGACAGGGCCGCGCGCAGCAGGTGCTGGGTGTCCAGGTCCCGGCTGCCGTGCTCGGCGGCGTACATGGCCGCGCCGCGCACGAGTTCCCTGGCAGGCTGGCTCAGCAGCCGGCCTATGTCGATGTGGCGGGGGCCCTGCTGGGGGCCGCCTCCGCCGAAGAACCGGGACAGGAACTCACCGAAGGGGTCGGGAGGGTAGCCGTCGGTCATGACGTTCCGTTCCTTTGGTGCTCGTTCATAACACCTTGGCACGGATGGGGGCGGAGGGCACCTTACGGGCAGGCCGTCCTGCCGGCCCGCCGCTCGGTGAGAATCCGTGGGCCCGTCCGGGTGATCGCCACCGTGTGTTCCACGTGTGCCGCGCGGGAGCCGTCGTTCGTGCGCAGCGTCCAGCCGTCCGATGCCGCGAAGTAGCCGTCCCGGCCGCTCGCGATCAGCATGGGCTCGATCGCCAGGACCATGCCGTGCCGCAGCGGCAGGCCCCGGCCGGGCCGGCCCTCGTTCGGCACGTCGGGGTCCTCGTGCATACGGCGGCCCACGCCATGGCCCCCGAAGCCTTGCGGCACGCCGTATCCCGCCGCGCGGCACACCGAGCCGACGGCATGGGCGATGTCGCCGATGCGGTTGCCGACGACGGCCGCCGCGATGCCCGCGGCCAGGGCCCGCTCGGCGGTGGCGATCAGGCGTACGTCCGCCGGGCGCGGTCTGCCCACGACGAAGCTGATCGCCGAGTCGCCGGCCCAGCCGTCCAGCTCGGCGCCGCAGTCGATGGAGACGAGGTCGCCGTCGCGCAGCCGGTAGCGGCCCGGGATGCCGTGGACGATCGCGTCGTTGACGGACGCGCAGATGACGGCGGGGAAGGGGGTGGGGGCGAAGGAGGGGCGGTAGCCGAGGAACGGAGAGGAGGCACCGGCCCCGCGCAGCACCTCGTGTGCCACCTCGTCCAGCTCCTTCAGCGAGACGCCGACGGCCGCGGCCTCCCGCACGGCCGTCAGGGCCCGCCCGACGACCTGGCCGGCCGCGTGCATCGCGTTGATCGACGTGTCCGTCTTCAGCTCCACCATGCCAATTACTATACCGGTATTAGAATGACGGCATGGTACGCACCCCACTCACCCCCGAAGCACGCGAACGCGGCGAGCGGCTCGGACGGTTGCTGCGCGAGGCCCGCGGCGGCCGGAGCATGACGGACGTCGCGGCCGAGGCGGGCATCTCGGCGGAGACCCTCCGCAAGATCGAGACCGGCCGGGCTCCGACCCCGGCGTTCTTCACCATCGCCGCGCTCGCCCGTGCGCTGGGTCTGTCCATGGACGAGCTGGCGGACCGCTGCGTCCCACTGGAGGTGTGAGCGGACCCGCCCACCTCGGCCGTCGTCGGGCACCGGCGGACCGCCCGCCACAGTTCCTCGTGGGGGATGTGACCCTCGCCGCCGGCCGCGCGGCCCGTTCCGTGAAGGACGCGCGGCCCGTTCCGTGAAGGACGCGCGGCCCGTTCCGTGAAGGAATCGTCCGCCGTGGGTCAAGGCTGGGAAAGGTGCCTGCTGGGCACCCTGCGTGGCGGTCGCGGTGCCGGGTGTCATCACCCAAGTGTCTCCGGACGGAGAGATCGGTGCACTCGCGCTGAAAACTCCCCGTAGCCGTGCCGTAACACTGCTGGTGTTTTCTACAGAGCCGGAGTGGCTCCGGTCTGGCGGGAGTTGGGTGATGGCTGTGGATCAACTCCCCCGGCGGGTAGGGGAGTTCGCGAACTACCTGGACGGTCTGCTGGCGCGCCTGGACCAGCGTGACGGCTGGTGCGGGGTGTTCTGGCAGCGTGATCCGGACGGTATGCAGGCCTGTCTCGAGGGGCGTGAGGTGCCCCCGTGGGACGTGGTGGGCGCGCTTCTGCAGGACCTCGCGGCGGCGTACGGCGCCGCGGTCGCCGGGGTGGAGGCGGAGCGGGCCCGGGCGTTGCACACGGCCGCGCTCACCGCGTACGACGCCCGGCCGGGCGGCCGCGACGCCCTCGGGGACCGGCTCGACGTCATGCTCCGCGAGCAGCGGTACGCGGCCGAACGGCAGGCGGAGCTGGGCCGGGCGCTCGCCGCCGCGACCACCCCGGACGAGGCCGACGCCATTCGGCTCGACCTGGCCTGGGCCCGCGACGACCACGAACGGGCGACTGCCCGGTGCGCGGAACTCCGGTCCCGCATGGCCGAGTCGGACCGGCGGGGAGCCGGCGGGGGCGTGCCCCGGACCGGTGAGTCGGGTGGGCCCGCCTGGGCGGTGCCGGACGACGGGAGCGCAGCCTCGTACGGCGACGCGGCCCCCGCACCCGCCCCGCACCCCGAGACCCCGCCCGAGTCCACCCCCACCACCGCCAAACAGCGCAAACGTCGCCGAGGCAGTGCCCGCTTCGCCGGCCTGGCCGAGGACGACATCGCGCCCGCCGTCGTACCGCAGACCCCCGTGCCGTCGCTGCCCGCACCGGACGCCGCCGGGGGCCGGACCCCGCGAGGGGCCCGGTTCGCCGGTGCCGCCCAGTCGGCGGAGCGGAGGCGGCCGAAGGTGGAGCCGCCGGACGCGGCGGCCGGGCGGGCCGTCGCCGACGCCGTGGAGACGCTTGAGCGGCTGCGCGGCGAGGGCCGTACCGGCGAGGCGCACGCCCTGCTGGTCGAGATCGCCCACTGGCCCGCCGCCCGCCTGCCGCTGCTCGCCGCGGAGCTGCAGCGCGCCGGGCTCGGCGCCGACTGGGCGACCCTGCTCTGGGAGGCCTCCTCGCTGCCCGCCGACCGGCTGGTCGCGGCCGCCGACGCACTGGTCGCGGCCGGTCGCGGCACCGACGGACAGCAGATCCTGCGCCAGGGCGTCGTACGCCCCGCCGCGGACATAGGCGAGGCCGTGCTGGCGCTGGCCGCCGAGGGGCGGACACGCGAGGTGCGTGCCCTTCTCGACGCGTACGTCCGTATGCGCACCCCGGAGGAGGCGGTCCGCAGCGTCGCCCCCGACCCGCAGCGGCTCGTCCCGCTCCTGCTGGAGGCGGCCCGGGGCGTCTCCGACGAGCGCCACTGGGACCTGGTCCATGCCTTCCGGGTGGCCGGTCAGTCCGCCTGAACGGGCCGCGACTCACCCACTGGAGTGTGAAACGTGATCGACTCCGCGGGTTAACGGCAATGGTCTTGGCAAGGCTCTCCCCGAGGCTTACGTTCGTCCCTCTACGGCCTGCGTCTACGGGCGTAGAGGCTCTGACGTCCCGCCGAAGGAGCAGCTCATGGCCAACGTCGTACGTGCCGCCCTGGTCCAGGCCACCTGGACCGGCGACACCGAGTCCATGGTGGCGAAACACGAGGAGCACGCCCGCGAGGCGGCCCGCCGGGGTGCGAAGATCATCGGATTTCAGGAAGTCTTCAACGCCCCCTACTTCTGCCAGGTCCAGGAGCCGGAGCACTATCGCTGGGCCGAGCCGGTGCCCGACGGCCCGACCGTGCGTCGTATGCAGGAACTCGCCCGCGAGACCGGCATGGTGATCGTGGTCCCCGTCTTCGAGGTCGAGCAGTCCGGCTTCTACTACAACACCGCGGCCGTGATCGACGCAGACGGGACCTTCCTCGGCAAGTACCGCAAGCACCACATCCCGCAGGTCAAGGGCTTCTGGGAGAAGTACTACTTCAAGCCCGGCAACGTCGGCTGGCCCGTGTTCGACACCGCCGTGGGCAAGGTCGGCGTCTACATCTGCTACGACCGGCACTTCCCAGAGGGCTGGCGGCAACTCGGGCTCAACGGCGCGCAGTTGGTCTACAACCCGTCCGCCACCTCCCGCGGTCTGTCCGCCTATCTGTGGCAGCTGGAGCAGCCCGCGGCCGCCGTCGCCAACGAGTACTTCGTCGCCGCGATCAACCGGGTCGGGCAGGAGGAGTACGGGGACAACGACTTCTACGGCACGAGCTACTTCGTCGACCCGCGCGGGCAGTTCGTGGGCGAGACCGCCAGCGACAAGGCCGAGGAACTCGTCGTCCGCGACCTCGACTTCGACCTGATCGAGGAAGTCCGGCAGCAGTGGGCGTTCTACCGCGACCGGCGCCCCGACGCGTACGAAGGGCTGGTGCGGCCATGAACGACCTCTACGACCGCCATCGCAACGTCCTCCCCGACTGGCTCGCCCTCTACTACGAGGACCCGCTCGAACTCACCCATGGCGAGGGCCGGTACGTCTGGGACGCCGACGGCAACCGGTACCTCGACTTCTTCGGCGGCATCCTCACCACGATGACCGCGCACGCGCTGCCCGAAGTGACGAAGGCGGTGAGCGAGCAGGCCGGGCGGATCCTGCACTCCTCGACCCTCTACCTCAACCGGCCGATGGTCGAACTCGCCGAACGCATCGCCCAGTTGAGCGGAATCCCGAACGCGCGCGTCTTCTTCACCACCTCCGGCACCGAGGCCAACGACACCGCCCTGCTGCTCGCCACCACCTACCGGCGCAGCAACACGATCCTGGCGATGCGCAACAGCTATCACGGCCGCTCCTTCAGCGCGGTCGGCATCACCGGCAACCGCGGCTGGTCCCCGACCTCGCTGTCCCCGCTCCAGACGCTGTACGTCCACGGAGGGGTGCGCACACGCGGCCCGTTCGCCGAGCTGAGCGACCCCGAGTTCATCTCGGCCTGTGTGGCGGACCTCAGGGACCTCCTCGGCCACACCCGTCCGCCGGCGGCGCTGATCGCCGAGCCCATCCAGGGCGTCGGCGGCTTCACCTCGCCGCCCGACGGGCTGTACGCGGCCTTCCGGCAGGTGCTCCAGGAGCAGGGCATCCTGTGGATCGCCGACGAGGTGCAGACCGGCTGGGGACGCACCGGCGAGCACTTCTGGGGCTGGCAGGCGCACGGCCAGAACGGGCCGCCGGACATGCTCACCTTCGCCAAGGGCATCGGCAACGGCGCGTCCATCGGCGGGGTCGTCGCCCGCGCCGAGATCATGAACTGCCTCGACGCCAACAGCATTTCCACCTTCGGCGGCACCCAGATCACCATGGCCGCGGGGCTCGCCAACCTCAACTACCTCCTGGAACACGACCTCCAGGGCAACGCCCGGCGCGTCGGCGGACTGCTCATCGAGCGGCTGCGGGCCGTCGCCGCACAGCTGCCCGGCGTACGCGAGGTGCGCGGGCGAGGGCTGATGATCGGCGTCGAGCTGGTCGGACCGGGCACCGACGAGGCCGACCCGCGGGCCGCCTCCGCGGTCCTGGAGGCGGCGCGTGAGGGCGGGCTGCTCATCGGCAAGGGCGGCGGGCACAACACCAGCGCGCTGCGCATCGCACCGCCGCTGTCGCTGACCGTCGCGGAGGCCGAGGAGGGCGCCGCGATCCTCGAACGCGCTCTGAGGAGCACCTTCTAGCACCGACCTGGACAAGGGAAGACCGGCATGACCACCACCTTGGAGCCCTGGGGAACCGCAGAGGCACCGGAACCCGCCCTGTCGGTCCGTCAGGTCCTAGGCCTGGAACGGGTACTGGCCGGAGAGCCCGAGGTGGTGGCCGGCGCCGGCCAGCTGGACCGGCTCGTGCGCTGGGTGCATGTGGCCGAGGCCGCCGATGTCGGCGTGATGCTCACCGGCGGCGAGATGGTGCTCACCACCGGGGTGCTGCTCGCCGGTGACGAGGCCAAGCAGGCCGAGTACATCCAGTCGCTGCACCGCGCGGAAGCCGCGGCCGTCGTACTCGGCCTGGGCCGGGCGTTCCCGGCCCCGCCGGACGTGATGCGCCGGGCCGCCGAGCGGTGCGGGCTGCCCATGATCGTCCTCCATCGGCCCTTCCCCTTCGCCGAGCTGACGGAGGAGGTCCAGTCCCGGCTGGTCCGGCGGAAGTTCGCGGCCGTCAGCCTCTCGGAGTCCGTACGGACGGCCCTGACCGGGCTTATCACCACGGGCGCCCCGCTGCAGCACCTGCTCGACGAGGTGGCCCAGCACAGCGGCTGTCCCGTCGTCGCCAGCAACCTCGCCCATCGCGTCCTGGCCACCGCGGGCGAGCGGTCCGCGGTGGACGACGTGCTGCGCGACTGGGAGCGCATCGCCCGGCAGGCGGGCGGCAGCGAGGGCGACGGATGGATCCGGGCCGAGCTCGGCGGACGTGGGGAGCGCTGGGGGTGGATCGTGCTGTGCGGGTACCGGGGCGACACGGCAACCGGGCGGCTGCTCGCCGACCGGGGCGCCGAGGCGCTCGTCCTGCACCGCATGCTCGGCGACGGCTCCGCCCACACCTGGGAGGAGCAGTCGGCGCAGAGCCTGCTGACCGACCTTGTCTCCGGCGTCGTACCGGCCCGGCAGCTGCTGCCACGGGCCCGGGCCGCCGGACTGCCGGTCAACCGGCGGGCCTTCGTGCCCCTGGTCGTACGGGACTGTGAACCCGCCCAACTCGACCGCGTGCTGCGGATGCTGGGGCTCCCGGGGCTCGTCGCCGAGCTCGCCGACGGTGCCACCGCCGTGCTGCTCAGCCTCGCCCGCGACCAGGACGCCGACGCCCTCGCGGCGCACTTCGCGGCGCGGCTGCGCACCGAGTCCGCACAGGCCCGTACGGTCGTCGCCGCGGCCGGCCCGCGCACCGTCTGGGACGACGTCCCCGCCGGGCTGCGCGAGGCCCAGCATGTCGCCGACGCCGTCGCCGACTCCTCGGACGCCCTGGACCTCCCGGCCGTCGTACGTCTCAAGGACGTACATCTGCGGGGTCTGATACGGCTGCTGCGGGACGACCCGCATGTGCAGTCCTTCGCGGAGCGGGAGCTGGACGGGCTGCTGTGCGATCCCGGCCAGGACCTGCTCGACGTGCTGCGGACCTACCTCGCCACGGGCCGCAACAAATCCCGGACCGCCCAGCTCCACCATGTCTCCCGGCCCGCGCTCTACCGCCGTCTCGAGGCGATACAGGCGCGGCTGGGCGTCGACCTCGACGACTTCGAGCAGGCGGCGTCGGTGCACATCGCGCTCCTCGCGCATGACGCGCAACAGGGTTGAAACAAACGATGACCTGGGAAAACGGCGGTGAAACATGGGCGGACGAAGTCGTGACACCGTGACACGCCGGACGCCCGCAGACGTGACACGCTGCAACTCAAAGCCTGCTTTCGGACTTTCTAGGCTCCTGGGGCGGGTGCCGGAGGTCGCGTCTGCCCCGCGACGCCCGGCACGCTCCCCCAAGCTCTCCGAGCAGGGGGGACACCCACTCGCCGCACCGGACGCAGGCCCGAGTACATCCCGTACGAGGACCTGCGCCCGGCACGCCGAGAGCACGCACCGGACGCCGCAGGGCCCGCCCTCCGGGCGTACGGCGCGACCTCCGGCACCCGCCCCAGCACACCGAGCGACCGGAGGTCCCGATGAGCAGAGTGATCCGTGCCGCCCTCTTCCAGACCGCCTGGACCGGCGACAAGGAATCGATGATCCAGGTACACGAGCAGGCGGCCCGCGACGCGGCCGCGCAGGGTGCTCAGGTCCTGTGCTTCCAGGAGCTGTTCTACGGACCGTATTTCTGCCAGGTACAGGACAAGGCCTTCTATGAGTACGCCGAGCAGATCCCCGACGGGCCGATCGTCAAGCGCTTCCAGGCGCTGGCCAGGGAACTGGGCATCGTCCTCGTCCTGCCCATGTACGAGGAGGAGCAGCCGGGAGTCCTCTACAACACCGCGGCCGTGATCGACGCGGACGGCTCCTACCTCGGCAAGTACCGCAAGCACCACATCCCGCAGGTCCCCGGCTTCTGGGAGAAGTTCTACTTCCGCCCCGGGAACAGCGGCTGGCCGGTCTTCGAGACCGCCGTCGGTCGGATCGGCGTCTACATCTGCTACGACCGCCACTTCCCGGAGGGCTGGCGCGCCCTGGGGCTCGCGGGCGCCGAGATCGTCTTCAACCCGTCGGCCACCTCGCGCGGACTCTCCCGCTACCTGTGGCAGCTGGAGCAGCCGGCGGCGGCCGTGGCCAACGAGTACTTCGTCGGCGCGATCAACCGGGTCGGCGTGGAGGACCTGGGCGACAACGACTTCTACGGGACGACCTACTTCGTCGACCCGGAGGCCCAGTTCGTCGGCGAGGTGGCGAGCGACAAGGAGACCGAACTCGTCGTCCGCGACCTGGACCTGGCCAAACTCCGCGAGGTCCGCGACCGCTGGCAGTTCTACCGGGACCGCCGTCCCGACGCGTACGGCCCGCTGACGGCTCCGTAACCGGCCTGCACGGCCGTCGGTCCGGGGCGCGGGGGGCCGGACCGGCGGCACCGACCTGCACCACACCAGTGTTGAACACGGCAGGAGAGGGAGTATGAGCAGCCGTACCGTCATCCGAGGCGGTCTCGTCATCACCGCGTCCGACGAGATCCATGCCGACGTCCTGATCGAGGACGGCCGAATCGCCGCCCTCGCCGCCTCCGGCACCCCGGCCGCCGAGGCGTTCGGTGCCGAGAGGGTCATCGACGCCACCGGGAAGTATGTGATCCCGGGCGGGGTCGACGCCCACACCCATATGGAGCTGCCGTTCGGCGGCACCTTCGCCTCCGACACCTTCGAGACCGGCACCCGGGCGGCCGCCTGGGGCGGTACGACCACGATCGTCGACTTCGCCGTGCAGAGCGTCGGCCACACCCTGCGCGAGGGCCTCGACACCTGGCACGCCAAGGCCGAGGGCAACTGCGCGATCGACTACGGCTTCCACATGATCGTCTCCGATGTGAACCAGGAGACGCTCAAGGAGATGGACCTCCTCGTCGAGGAGGGTGTGACCAGCTTCAAGCAGTTCATGGCCTACCCGGGCGTCTTCTACTCCGACGACGGCCAGATCCTGCGCGCCATGCAGCGCTCCGCCGAGAACGGCGGCCTGATCATGATGCACGCCGAGAACGGCATCGCGATCGACGTCCTGGTCGAGCAGGCGCTGGCACGAGGCGAGACCGACCCGCGGTACCACGGCGAGGTCCGCAAGGCGCTGCTGGAGGCGGAGGCCACCCACCGTGCGATCAGGCTCGCCCAGGTCGCCGGCGCGCCCCTGTACGTCGTCCACGTCTCGGCGATGGAGGCGGTCGCCGAGCTGGCCCGGGCGCGCGACGAGGGGCTGAACGTCTTCGGCGAGACCTGCCCGCAGTATCTGTTCCTGTCCACGGACAACCTGGCCGAGCCCGACTTCGAGGGCGCCAAGTACGTGTGCAGCACCCCGCTGCGGCCCAAGGAGCACCAGGCCCAGCTCTGGAAGGGCCTGCGCACCAACGATCTGCAGGTGGTCTCCACCGACCACTGCCCCTTCTGCTTCGTGGGCCAGAAGGAGCTCGGCCGCGGCGACTTCTCCAAGATCCCCAACGGTCTTCCCGGCGTGGAGAACCGTATGGACCTGCTCCACCAGGCCGTCGTCGACGGGCACATCTCGCGCCGCCGCTGGATCGAGATCGCCTGTGCCACCCCGGCCCGGATGTTCGGCATGTACCCGAAGAAGGGCACCATCGCCCCGGGCGCCGACGCCGACGTCGTCATCTACGACCCGCACGCCGAGCAGATCCTGTCCGCCGAGACGCACCACATGAACGTCGACTACTCGGCCTACGAGGGCAGGCGCGTCACCGGCCGCGTGGAGACCGTGCTCTCGCGCGGCGAACTCGTCATCACCGAGCGGGAGTACACCGGACACGCCGGCCACGGCGTCTACACCCCGCGCTCCACCTGTCAGTACCTCAACTAGGAGTGGCGCCCATGGACTTCGGACTCGTCCTGCAGACCGACCCGCCGGCCTCCCGCGTCATCAGCCTGATGAAGCGGGCCGAGCGCAACGGCTTCACCTACGGCTGGACCTTCGACTCCGCCGTACTGTGGCAGGAGCCGTTCGTGATCTACAGTCAGATCCTCTCCAACACCTCGAAGTTGACGGTCGGCCCGATGGTCACCAACCCGGGCACCCGCACCTGGGAGGTCACCGCCTCCACCTTCGCCACCCTCAACGACATGTTCGGCAACCGCACGGTCTGCGGCATCGGTCGCGGCGACTCGGCGATGCGGGTCGCGGGCCGCAAGCCCAACACCCTGGCCCGGATCAGCGAGGCCATGAAGGTCATCCGCGCGCTCGGCCGTGGCGAGGAGGCCGACCTGGGCGGCACGGTGGTGAAGTTCCCGTGGATCAAGCCGGGCGCCGAAGTCCCCGTGTGGATGGCCGCGTACGGCCCCAAGGCCCTGAAGATGACCGGCGAGGAGGCCGACGGGTTCATCCTCCAGCTGGCGGACCTCTATCTGACCGAGTACATGGTCAGGGCCGTGAAGGACGCGGCCGTGGCCGCCGGGCGCGACCCGTCCGAGGTGAAGATCTGCGTCGCCGCCCCGGCGTATGTCACCGAGGACGACTCGCCCGAGGCGCTCGCCCACGCCCGCGAGCAGTGCCGCTGGTTCGGCGGGATGGTCGGCAACCATGTGGCCGACCTGGTCTCCAAGTACGGTGAGCACTCGGCCCAGGTGCCCGAGGAACTCACCGACTACATCAAGGCGCGCGAGGGGTACGACTACGCGCACCACGGGCGCAGCGGCAACCCCGACACCGAGTTCGTGCCCGACGAGATCGTCGACCGGTTCTGCCTCATCGGACCGGCCGCGAAGCACATCGAGAAGCTCGAGGCACTGCGCGAGCTGGGCGTAGACCAGTTCGCCGTGTACGACATGCACGACGCACAGGAAGCCACCATCGACGCCTATGGCGCGCAGGTGATCCCGGCCGTCAACGGCTGACCGTCCCCCTTCCCCGCGATCTCCCCCTTCCCGCCGTCCAGGGAAGGGGGCCCAGGGCGCTCCCGGCTTCTGTGTCATGGGACGCGCACCCCCCTCGGACCCGCACGGCCTCTCCCGTCCCGCCTTCTCCGATTGGCCTGCCCATGACCGACACCGCTCCCACAGCGATACCGTTGACCGCTCAAGTCACCCTCGCCGACGGCCGGGTGGAGATTGCCCCCGGTTCGCCGCAGCCCAGCGGCCCGTACGCCAACGAGGACCTGCTCCCGGTCCCCGTCTCGCGGCGCACCTGGACCACGTACAACTTCTCCGCGCTGTGGGTCGGCATGGCCCACAACACGGCCTCCTGGACCCTGGCCTCCGGGCTCATCGCGGTGGGCATGGACTGGAAGCAGGCCGTGTTCACCATCGCGCTGGCCAATCTGATCGTGCTGGTCCCGATGCTGCTGACCGGGCACGCGGGACCGAAGTACGGCATTCCCTTCCCGGTCTTCGCCCGCGCCGGCTTCGGCGTCCGCGGCGCCAACCTCCCCGCCGTCGTACGGGCGTTGGTGGCGTGCGGCTGGTTCGGCATCCAGACCTGGATCGGCGGCGAGGCGATCTACTTCCTCGCCGGGAAGCTGATCGGCGACAGCTGGACGGGCGCCTCGGCGATCGGCGGCTACGCCTGGACCATGTGGCTGTCGTTCGCGATCTTCTGGGTGATCCAGGTCGCGATCATCTACCGGGGCATGGAGACGATCCGCCGCTTCGAGAACTGGGCGGCGCCCTTCGTGCTCGTCGGCGCGTTCGTGATGCTGGCCTGGATGAGCAACAAGGCGGGCGGCGTCGGACCCCTCTTCGACCAGCCCTCCAAGCTCGGCTGGGGCGAGGACTTCTGGAAGCTGTTCTGGCCGTCCCTGATGGGCATGATCGGCTTCTGGTCCACCCTGTCCCTGAACATCCCGGACTTCACCCGTTACGGCAAGAGCCAGAGGGCACAGACGTGGGGACAGGCCCTCGGTCTGCCGACGACGATGACCCTGTTCGCCTTCCTCTCCGTGCTGGTCACGTCCGGTTCGCAGGCCGTGTACGGCAAGCCGGTCTGGGACCCGGTCCAGCTGGCCGCCAAGACCGACAACGTGGTCGGTCTGCTGTATGCCCTGGTCACTGTCCTGGTGGCGACGCTGTCCGTGAACATCGCGGCCAACCTGGTCTCGCCCGCGTTCGACTTCTCCAACATCGCGCCCAGGAGGATCAGTTTCCGCACCGGTGCCCTCGCCACCTGCGTCCTCGGCGTGCTGATCTTCCCCTGGAAGCTGTACTCCGACCCGCAGGGCTACATCTTCACCTGGCTCGGCCTGGTCGGCGGTCTGCTCGGCACGGTCGCGGGCATCCTCATCGCCGACTACTGGATCCTGCGCCGCACCCGCCTCGACCTCACCGACCTGTACCGCTCCGGCGGGCGTTACTGGTACGCGGGCGGCTGGAACTGGCGGGCGGTCGTGGCCTTCCTGGCCGGCGGTGTGCTGGCCGTCGGCGGCGCCAGCTTCAAGCCGCTGATCGACGGCAGACCCGTCCCGGCGCTCTCCTCCCTCGCCGACTACGGCTGGGCGGTCGGGCTCGGCACATCGCTCGTGCTGTATCTGGCGCTGATGCTGCTGACCGGCGGCCGGAAGCAGGAGGCCGCCGTCTGACGACGCACGGTCCGGCGCGGAGGGCGGTCAGTTCTTCTGGCCGCCCTCCAGTGCCGCGACCGCGTCCCTGGCGGCCTTGATGGCGCCCTTGTTGATCACGTCGGAGTCGGGTGCCTTCTTCGTCTCGAAGTCACTGCCGTTGTAGGTGACCACGACGAGCGCGTTGGAGACACGGGCGATCACCACGCCCTCGCGTGTCTGCTGCTTGTCCTCCGTGGTCACGTTCACCACGGAATAGGCGGAGTCACCCAGGCCCGGAACATCCCCTCCGCCGCTTTTCTCCCCGATGCGATCCTTGTACTGCTTCTGCGCGATTTCGTCGGAGTCGGTTATCTCGTAGGAGACATCGAGCCAGCGGTAGTCGTACCCCTTGAGCGCGTTCCAGGAGCAGGTGCGGCGCAGCTTCGTGTCCGTCGACGGGATCTCCTTGCCGGCCGTCTTGGCGCCCGGCACCAGGGAGGAGATGGTCTTGACCGCCACGCTGGTGCAGGGCGCGGGCGCGTCGGCGTACGACTTCGACACCGCCGTCGACGACGGGGCGGTGGGCGACTGGCCGGCCGTCTTCTGGTCCGACCGGTGCTCGGCCGCCGGTGTCGCGGCGAACGGACCGGACGCCAGCGCCCAGCCTGCCGTGGCGAGCACGGCGACCGGCGACAGACGCGCGGTCAGAGCGAGCGGCAGAGGAAGATCACGCAAGGCGCACTTCTCGTGGGGGAGGGGTGCGGAGGGAGTCCACACTGCGGACGGGACGCCAGTGTCACACGACTCCCTGTGAGGCGGTAGTGAAAACTCGCTCCGTGCCTGCGCGGTGACGCTGGAGTGTTGACGGCCCGTGTGCGCCGCTCTCCGACCCGGACCGCATCCGTGAAGTCCTCGCGGGATACGAGGAGGTGACGGTGGCCCGGTCACCACCGGGACGGTGTGCGGCCATGACATTCCGGACGCCGCCGACTTCCTGCCGCCGGGACCGGACACGGAGGAGCCGCCGCGCGAACCGCCCGTCCGGCCGCAACGCGCGCGCCGGATCGCCGGACGCGGACGTGCGTTCCGCGAAGAACATGACCCACCTCGGCTGATGACGACGTCGTATCCGGCGGGCCGGCACGGCTGCACCTGCGCGTCGGTGAGTTCATGGGCGGCGTTCGTGATGCCCTCGTCCGCGCCGCTCCGGCGGGCGCGGTCCACAAGCGGTGCCGAGATGTCGACCCCGACCGCGTGCCCGGGCCGGCCGGCCCACCGTGCCGTTCCGGGCCTCCGCCGGACGGGGATTGCCGACCGATTCACGATGTTTCCTGGGTGATTCGTGCGGTAAGGGTGCTTTCGATGCGGTCGACGGCGGCGAACGCGCCGTATGCGACGGGATGCACCAGACGGTGGTCGGCGTGCTCCCGGCGGCTCCGGGCCGCCACGTCCTCGTCCGTGACGCGGTACGGCACCAGGGCCGCCAGCAGCGCCAGGCGCGCCCCCGGACGCTCGGCACGGTCCGGCGGGGCGGGCCGGGTGAGCGATGGGTGCGAGCCGTCCCAGGCGCGCAGGGCGTCGCGTACGAGGGCCCGGTCCTCGGTGTCGAGGAGGCCCGCGCCCGCGGCGGCGGCCGTGCGCAGCGCCGCCGTCTGGTGACGGCCGCATCAGCGCCGGACGGCTGGAGTTCTGGCGCACTCGGGACGTGCTGCGACGGCTGCTGCCCGCGGCGCCCGCACACGTGCTGGACGTCGGCGGCGGCAGCGGAGTGCACGCCCAGTGGCTCGTGCGGGACGGGCACACCGTCGAACTCCTCGATCCCGTACCCCTCCTTGCACGGACCGACGTGGTGTCCGAGCACGGCAGGCGCCCCTCTCCACGGGAGGACTGCCGAGACCTGGCTGGACGACCCCGACCGCCGTGAGGCCGTCCTGGCGGCCACCCGACGCGTCGAGTCCGAGCCGTCACTCCTCGGCGTGAGCGGACAACTGCTGACCGCGGGCAGACCGGCCCAGGTGTTCTCCTCCGTCTGTCCTGACCGAGCGCTGTCTCAAAGTCGTCAGGGACCGATCGTCGGGATCTAGGCTCGGACGTGCTTTGTGATCCCGCAGGAGGGTGCTGAACAGCAGTGGCGGACAAGCGAGTTGTCATCGTGACCGGCGGAGGTTCGGGCATCGGGGAGGCTACGGCCCGGCTGCTGAGCGAGGGAGGCCACCACGTGGTCGTCTGCGGCCGGCGCAGCGAGCCCCTGCGCCGCCTCGAGGCCGAGACCGGGGTACTGGCCCATCCGTCCGACGTGGGGGACCCCGAGGCGGCCGACGGTCTCGTCCGGGCAGCCCTGGCCGCCCACGGACGACTCGACGGACTGGTGCTCAACGCGGGCATCGGCCGCGGCGGAGCCGTGGGCGACCTGTCGTTGGAGGACTGGGACGACGTGATGCGCACCAACCTCACCGGCCCGCTGATGCTCCTGCGCGCGGCGCTCCCGCACCTGCTGGAGTCGGGCGGAGCGGTGGTCGCCGTCGCATCGGTGTCCGCGCTGCGCAACGGCACGAGCAACGCCCCGTACGCCACCTCCAAGGCGGCCCTGCTCCAGCTCTGCCGCTCCGTCGCCGTCGACTACGGACGTCAGGGCGTGCGTGCCAACATCGTGTGCCCCGGCTGGGTGCGCACCGAGATGGCCGACCGGCGCATGACGCGCTTCGCCGCGGAAGCGGGCCTCGAGGGTGGTATGGACGCCGCCTACGAGAAGGCCACCGCGCTCCTGCCCATGGGCCGGCCGGGCGAACCGCGTGAAGTCGCCGAAGCGATCGACTGGTTGCTGTCCCCGGCGGCGTCGTACGTCAACGGCTCGGTGCTCACCGTCGACGGCGGTGCGACGGCCCTCGATCCGGGGACCCTCGGCTTCGACTTCCGGATCACCCGACGCGGCTAGGGGGTGTCGTTCGGATCAGGCCCGCGTCGTGGGGGCTGGCGCGCACTCTCTCAAGCTCTTCGAGCAGGGGGACCCCAGGCGTTGTCGTCACTCGCCGACTGCCCCCTCCGCCGTGCAGAGGACCGGCCCGGACTCGCCGCACGCGCCGGAGCCGAAACGGTCGACGACGCGCTGGCCACGCACACATGATCGTGGCGGCGGCCGACGTGGCCTCGCGCCCGCTGCGCGGCGACGGCGAGGAACCGGGCGGGCCGGCGGTCCGGGACCGGTACCTGGCGCAGGGAGTCATCTCCCTCGAGGAGCGGTCGCCCGGCAAGGTGGCCGTACGGGCCCACAACGGCCATGTCGCGACGGACTGTTACGCGGGAGACATACCCGCGATGGGGCGGCACCTCAGGAGCCACTACGGGGAGCGCTACTACGCCCTCGGCCTGCTCTTCGGCGAGGGCGCCTTCCGCGGCCGCCCCGGAAACTCCGCGACGCGCGCGCCGAGGAAGCACACCATCGGTTCGGCGGGCCCGCGGTCGGTCGAGGGCCGGCTCGCCTCGGTCACACCGGAGGATCACATCGTCGACCTGCGCGGCGGCCGGGCACTGCCCGCCGTCGCCCAGTGGCTGCAGGACCGCCAGTTCGTACGGTCCTTCGGCGCCTCGGTGCCGCGCGTGACGTACCGCTTCCACCCGACTGCGACGGTGCTCGCCCGGGAGTACGACGGGCTGGCGTACATGGCCCGCTCGACGCCTTCGACTCAGCTGCGCTGAGACGATGGGAGCGACGCGCGATCGCGACCAGTGAGGTGACAGATGCGGTTCACCACCCGGCCCACCCTCCAGGGCACCTTCGGCATGGTGTCCTCCACCCACTGGCTGGCCTCGCAGTCGGCGATGGCGGTGCTCGAGGACGGCGGCAACGCCTACGACGCCGCGGTCGCGGGCGCGTTCGTGCTGCACGTCGTCGAGCCGCATCTCAACGGGCCCGCCGGTGAGGTCCCGATCCTGCTCGCCCCGGCCGGCGGTGCGGTGCGGGTGCTGTGCGGGCAGGGCGTGGCACCGGCGGGGGCGACGGTCGCGCACTACCGGGGGCTCGGTCTTGATCTCGTGCCCGGCACGGGCCCGCTGGCCGCGGCCGTGCCGGGGGCGTTCGACGCCTGGCTGCTCCTGCTGCGCGACCACGGCACCAAGTCCCTCGCCGACGTCCTGAAGTACGCCGTGGGGTACGCCGAGCACGGGCACGCGCCCGTGGAGAACGTCGGCGCGACCGTCGAGAGCGTGCGGAAGCTCTTCGAGACGGAGTGGACCTCGTCGGCTCGGGTGTACCTGCCGGGCGGAAAGGCGCCCCGGCCCGGCGAGCTGTTCCGCAACCCCGCCCTCGCCGCCACCTGGAAGCGGCTGCTCGCCGAGACGGAGGGGGCGGGCGACCGGGAGGCGCGGATCGACGCCGCCCGGGAGGTGTGGCGCTCCGGCTTCATCGCCGAGGCGCTGGGACGGCAGGCCGCGCGGCCCACCCTGGACACCAGCGGCGAGCGGCACACGGGCACGCTCACCGCCGCCGACCTCGCGGGCTGGTCCGCGACCTACGAGAGCCCCGCGACGTACGACTGGAACGGCTGGACCCTCTGCAAGGCCGGCCCCTGGAGCCAGGGCTCCGCCCTCCTCCAGCAGCTCGCGCTGCTTCCTCCCGAGCTTCCCCCGTACGGTTCCGCCGACTACCTGCACCTGCTCGTCGAGGGCTGCAAGCTGGCCATGGCCGACCGGGAGGCCTGGTACGGGGACGCGGCCGAGGTACCGCTCGGCGAGCTGCTGTCGGACGCCTACAACGCCGGGCGGCGGGCGCTCGTCGGCGGCAAGGCCTCGAACGAGCTGCGCCCCGGCAGCCCCGGCGGACGCGCGCCCCGGCTGAGTGTGCACGCACGCGGGGCGGCCGCCGACGAACCCGGCTTCGACCCGATGGGCGTCGGGGAACCGACCCTCGCGAGGACTCCGGCCGAGCCCGAGGTGGCCGCCGACGGCGGCACCCGCGGCGACACGTGCCACCTCGACGTGGTCGACCGCTGGGGGAACATGATCGCCGCCACGCCCAGCGGCGGCTGGCTGCAGTCCAACCCGGTCGTGCCCGAACTCGGCTTCCCGCTCGGTACCCGGCTCCAGATGACCTGGCTGGAGGAGGGCCTGCCCAACTCCCTCACCCCGGGCCGCCGCCCCCGCACCACCCTCAGCCCGTCGGTCGCGCTGCGCGACGGGATCCCGGTGATGGCCTTCGGCACGCCCGGCGGCGACCAGCAGGACCAGTGGCAGCTGCACTTCTTCCTGGCCGTCGCCCTGCGCGCCCCCGTCCGCGGCGGCCTCGACCTCCAGGGCGCGATCGACGCCCCGAACTGGCACAACGACGGCTTCCCCGGCTCCTTCTACCCGCGCGGATGGCGGCCGGGCAGCGTGACCGTCGAGTCCCGCACGGCCCCCGGTGTCGTCGACGAGCTCCGGCGGCGCGGCCACGACGTCACGGTCGCCCACAGCTGGTCCGAGGGCCGGCTGTGCGCGGTGGCCCGCGACCCGGAGACCGGTATCCTCTCGGCGGCCGCCAATCCGCGGGGCATGCAGGGATACGCGGTGGGCCGCTGATCATCGGCCCCTGCTGTTCGTCCGGATTCCATCTCTCGTTCACCGAGCCGGTGGGGATTGTCAGAGGCGCGTGCTCTCATGGGGACATGATCGGAGACACCGAAACCTGGGGGTCCCCCCTGGACGAAGCCCTTGTGGGAGAGTTCCTCGCCCGCCACTCGGCCGACGTGGAAGAGGCGGTGCGCAAGGCCGCCGCGACCGAGATCCTGCCCCGCTTCCGCCGCCTCGCCGAGCACGAGATCGACCAGAAGAGCGGACCGCACGACCTGGTGACGGACGCCGACCGGCTCGCGGAGGAGTACCTCACCGCGGCACTCGGCGCCCTCCTGCCCGGCTCCGTCGTGGTCGGCGAGGAGGCCGTGCACGCCAACCCGGCGACGTACGAGGCGATACGGGGCGACGCGCCGGTCTGGATCGTCGACCCCGTCGACGGCACCCGGCAGTTCGTGCACGGCGACGCCGGCTTCTGCACGCTGGTCGCGCTCGCCCACCGGGGCGTCCTGCTCGCCTCCTGGACCTACGCACCGGCCCGCGACCAGCTGGCCACGGCCGTCCGGGGCCACGGCGCCTTCCTCGACGGGGAACGGCTCATCGCGGGCGCGCCCACGCCGGGGCGGGACCTGGAGACAGCCACCTCCCACCCGGACTACACGACGGACGAGCAGAAGCGCGCCCTGCTGGGCCTGTGGACCGAGGGCGTCGCGCCCCGCGCCTGCGGTTCCGCCGGACTGGAGTATCTCGCCGTCGCCAAGGGCGAGCTGGACGCCACCGCCTTCAGCTGGGAGGCCGCCTGGGACCATGCGGCGGGCCTGCTCCTCGTCGAGGAGGCCGGCGGCGCTCACCTCACCCGCACCGGAGAGCCGTTCAGCATCACCGGCGGCAACGCCCTCCCGTTCACGGCGGCCCGGGACGCGGCCACGGCCCACCGGGTGGTGGAACTGCTGGGCGGCGCCGGCTGAGCTGCGGCTCCCAGCGGGGCGAGGGCACCCGTACCGCTGGATTCCGCTTCGGGCGCCGACCCCCGGCCGTCCCTCAGACGGCCCGGTCCACCCCGCGCGCCCCGGTTCCGCTCTAGGGGCCCGCCCGGATGCGCCCCCCGGGCGCCCCGCCGAGCCCACCCGCGCCCCCTGGGCTGTCAGTCCCCCGGCATATCCTGATCCCGAGTGGCCGTCGGCTGACGAAGGGGTCCCAAGGTGCCGTCGATGTTCGATGCGGTCGTGGTGGGAGCGGGGCCTAACGGACTGACGGCTGCCGTCGAGCTCGCCCGCCGCGGATTCTCCGTCGCCCTGTTCGAGGCCCGGGACACCGTCGGCGGAGGCTCCCGCACCGAAGAGCTCACCCTCCCGGGCTTCCGCCACGACCCCTGCTCCGCCGCCCACCCCCTCGGCATCAACTCGCCCGCGTTCCGCGCGATGCCCCTCGACCGGTACGGCCTGGAGTGGCTGCACGCCGACCTGCCCATGGCACACCCGTTCCCGGACGGCACGGCCGCGGTGCTCGCCCGCTCCGTGGCGCTGACGGCCGCCTCCTTCGGACCGCGCGACGCGGGGGCGTACCGCAGGCTGGTCGCGCCGTTCCTCACCAAGTGGGACACCCTGGTCCAGGACTTCATGTCGCTGCCGCTCACCGCGCTCCCGCGCGACCCGGTCACCCTCGCCCGCTTCGGCCTGACCGGCCTGCCGCCCTCCACCTGGCTGATGCGCCGCTTCCGCGACGAGCGGGCCAGGACCCTCTTCGCCGGTCTGGTCGGGCATGTCATGGCTCCGCTCAGCGGCTTCGCCACCGGCGCGGTAGGCCTGGTCTTCGCACTGGCCGCGCACGCCCGCGGCTGGCCCGTGGCCCGCGGCGGCTCCCAGTCGATCTCCGACGCGCTCGCCGCCTATCTCAAGGACCTCGGCGGCAGCGTGCACACCGACTACGAGGTGAAACGGCTGGACGACCTGCCGCCCGCCCGCGCCTATGTCTTCGACACCTCGCCCACCGCCCTGGCCCGCATCGCCGGCTTCGGCAACTACTACGAGGGCTACCGCTACGGCCCCGGCGTCTTCAAGGTCGACTACGCCCTGGACGGCCCGGTGCCCTGGACCGCCCCGGAGGCGCGCGCCGCCACCACGGTGCAGATCGGCGCCGACGCCGCGGAGATCGGCACCGCCCTGCGCGCCGCGTCCCGCCAGGGCCGCGCGCCCGAGCGGCCGTTCATGATCACCGTGCAGCCCGGTGTCGTCGACCCCACCCGCGCCCCGGAGGGCAAGCACGTCTTCTGGGCGTACGGCCATGTGCCCAGCGGCTGGACCGGCGACCTCACGGACAACATGGAGCGCCAACTGGAGCGCTTCGCCCCCGGCTTCCGCGACCGCGTCCTCGCGCGGGCCATTGCCGGTCCGCCCGAACTGGCCGCCCGCAACGCCAACTACGTCGGCGGCGACATCGGCTCCGGCGCGGTCTCGGGCCTCCAGATCCTGCTGCGCCCCAAGATTTCCCTGTTCCCCTACAACACCCCGCACCCGGCGGTCTTCATCTGCTCCTCGGCCACCCCGCCGGGCCCCGGAGTGCACGGCATGTCCGGCCACAACGCGGCGAAGGCGGTCTGGCGGCGGCTGCGACAGGAGCCGTGACGCGGCCGCCGTCGCCCTGTACTGCGCGAGCGCCGTACGGGCCCCGGCTGGTATAGAGGCAGCCATGACCACCATCACGCTCGCCCAGGGCGACATCACCCGGCAGACCGCCGACGCGATCGTCAACGCGGCCAACTCCTCGCTCCTCGGCGGCGGAGGCGTGGACGGCGCGATCCACCGGCGCGGGGGATCCGCGATCCTCGAGGAGTGCCGGGCCCTGCGGGCCTCCCGTTACGGCAAGGGTCTGCCCACGGGCCAGGCAGTCGCCACGACCGCGGGGGAGCTGGACGCGCGATGGGTGATCCACACGGTCGGGCCGGTCTGGTCGTCCTCCGAGGACCGCTCGGAGCTGCTGGCCTCCTGCTACCGGGAGTCACTGAAGGTCGCCGACGAACTCGGCGCCCGTACGGTCGCGTTCCCCGCCATCTCCACCGGCATCTACGGCTGGCCGATGGACGATGGCGCCCGCATCGCGGTGGAGACGGTGCGCGCCACTAGCACGGCCGTCGAGGAGGTCAGGTTCGTCCTCTTCGACGACCGGGCCTACGAGGCGTTCGCCACGCGGCTTCGCTGACGGAACCGTGGTTCGGGGTTTTCGTTGTTGCCCGAGTGCCACCCACCGACGAGGAACTCACCCGCAGGACGCAGGCCGGGCGAGACCGGAGCCCTCGGGCTGCTGCGGCTCGGCATCAGGCGCCGATGCGCGCGGTGGCGCTGAGCCTGCTCGGCCACGGCCCCGACGCGGAGGACGCTATGCAGGACGCCGCGCTGACCGCTGCGGCGCATCGGCGACGTACGGGATCCCGCCGCCGTGGGAGCGTGGCCGCGGGCGATCGTGCGCAACACCTCCCGCATGCGTCTGCGCGCCGCACGGGAGACACCAGGACTGGACGGTCTCGACCGCCTGAACCCGCGCGCTCACGAGCCGTCGCATCCGGAGCGGCTCGTCGAGCAGCACGCGATGCGGGACTGGATCTGGGACGCGGTGGAGGAACTGCCGGAGCGGCTACGGCTGGTGCTGATGCTGCGTCACTTCAGCGGCATCACCTCCTACCAGGAGATCGCCGCCGCTTGCGAGACGCCGGTCCGCACGGTGCGCAGCCGACTCGACCGGGCCAGGGCGAACCTGGCCCAGGTGCTGCTGTCGACCGCCGCCCAAGCGCACGACGACGCTTCCGCTCTCACCGGGGACAGCAGGCAGGAGGCCCTGGCGACCTTGCGGGGCGCCGCGGTCGGCACCCTGCCCCGGGAGATAGCCGAGTTGTAGCCGGCGGAGGCCGAACTGGTCGGCGCGCTCAGCCCGCCGGGAGAACGCACCCATCCCTACCCGGCCATGCGACAGAACCGGGACGCCGGGGTGCGTCAGCACCTGCGCCATGTCCTGGCCAGCCGGGACCTCACCATCTGGGAAATGGACGTCGTCAACCCCGCCGGTGCCGTCAAGCCCTGCCCGCCGACCCTCGCCTGGCTCATGGTCCGCCGCGACAGAAGGGTGCGAACACTGCGGGTGGTCTTTCCCGAGCCGTCGCGATGAGTGTTGCCGCTACCGTCGTGCGAGCAGGGCCGTCGGGCAATGACCGCGCGCACTTGAGGTGATTCGCCATGGTGGGCCCGCGTCACCCTGGTCCGGATGTGGACGACGTCCTGCAGGATGCCGCCCTGGTCGCCCTGGCCCGCATCGCCGACGTGCGCGATCCGGGCGCGGTCGGTGCGTGGCTGCGGATGATCGTGCGCAACAAGTGCCGGACGCTGCTGCGCGGTTCCCGGCCGGCCGAGCCCCTTGCCGAGCTGCCTGTGCCGGACCCGGGTGCCGGCCCGGACGAGGTGCTGGAGCGCCACGCGATGCGTGACCGGGCATGGCTGCCCAGCGCACCATGGCCGAGCGGATCGGGGCCCACACGGTCGGGGTGCCCGGCGGCATCGGACGGCGGAAGCACCCTCCTCCGTGACGCCGCCGACGCGCGTGACATCATCGGCGGGGCCACAGGACCCCGGATCGTGCTCACCCCGTACCGGCACGACGCCCGGGACGGCGCGAGACGAAGGAGCACGATGAACCCGGGTCCCACGGCCCCGCCGGTGGCGCCGATCACCGCGCTGCTCGAGGACTTCTCCCTGGAGATGACCGGCAAGGACATCCCCGGACTGGAGGAGGCCGGCGCCACCATCCCCCGGGGCACCCGCATCAACGTCACCTTCCTCGGCAACGAGAACCTCGGCATGCGCCTCGACGCCGCCCGCGCGGTCAAACGCCTCGGCTTCGTCCCCGTCCCGCACATATCCGCCCGCCGCCTCGGCTCGCAGGCGGACCTGGAGGAGTTCCTCGCCGGGCTCCGGGCCGACGGCACCGCCGACAACGTGTTCGTCGTCGGGGGCGACCCCGCCCGCCCCGAGGGACCGTACGAGGACGCCCTCACCGTCATCCGCACCGGACTCCTCCAGCGCCACGGTGTCCGGCACATCGGCATCAGCGGCTACCCGGAGGGCCACCCCGCCATCAGCGAGCACGCCCTGTGGTCGGCGCTGACCGACAAGAGCGCGGTCCTCGGGGCCCAGCGGCTCGCGGGCGACGTCATCACCCAGTTCGGCTTCGACGCGGACCGGGTGCTCACCTGGGTGGAGCGGGCGCGTGAGCGCGGCGTCGGCCTGCCGATCCGCATCGGCGTCCCCGGGCCCGCCGGAGTACGCCGTCTGATCGGCTACGCCACCCGCTTCGGCGTCGGCACCAGCGCCTCCATCGCCCGGAAGTACGGCTTCTCGCTGACCAGCCTCGTGGGTACGGCGGGACCCGACCGTTTCCTGCGCACACTGGCCCGGGAGTACGACGTCCGGCGCCACGGCGATCTGAAGGTGCACTTCTACACGTTCGGCGGGCTGCGGGCGACCTCGGAATGGATCGCCCGGTTCCGCGAGGAAGACTGACGCGAGGCCCGCTCGGGCGGTGCGGCGGGCGGGGACGACCGAGGGGACCGCTGGCCGTATCCGATCGGTGACCGACAGGCGCGACGGACCCTTCCGGTGGCATATGCGCCCAGGATGCCCTGCTCCCGGCCTTGCGCGGTTCATGTCATGCCCCTTATAACCGTCCCTGCAGGCATCGGTGGGGATGGCCGGAAATGGCAGTTGCCGCCGACCAGGGGGGATCCTCAGCTCCGCCGGGATCGGCATCAGTGCATCCAGACCCACGGAGACCGAGGACATGACCGACAACGCCTTTCGCGACGCCATGACCCGCCTGGCCGTCGATCCGGCCTTCAGAGCCGAACTCGACGGCGACACCGAGGAGGTGGCCCGAAGACTCGGCCTGACACCCGCCCAGGTCACGGAGCTCCGCTCGCTCCGTGTCGAGTCGGGTACCGACGGGGGACCGGCCGCACTCGACCAGCGGCTGTCCAAGTCGTCCCTGTTCTTCGGCAGTGCGGCACATGCGCTGGCCCACCACGACGTTCCGGACGTTCCGGTCGACCATGTGTCCGCCGACCACGCCACCGTCGACCACACATCCGTCGACCACTCTGCGGACCCGGCACTTCCCGCCCACGGTCAGGAGACCGCCGGCGGCCTCGACGCGTCGGCCACCGGCGCCCAGAGCCTGCTCGGCGGGGGGCTGGTCCACGGGGCGCCGACCGAGGTGAACGGTGGATTCGGTGAGTTCGGGCAGGCCGGTGACTTCGGCGGGTTCGGGAACGCGGACGGGTCGGATCTCGGCGGGCTCGGCGGACATGCCGGAGGGGCCGAGGGCGGCTTCGGTGGGTTCGGCGACTTCGGTGGCGGCGAGGCCGGGGGTCCGGGCGGCTTCGGCGGCGGCGCCGACGGCGGCTTCGGCGGTTTCGGTGACGGTGGTGCCGACGGCGGTCTCGGCGGTGTCGGTGACGGTGGGTTCGGCGACGGTGGGTTCGGCTCCGGGGGCGACCTCGGCGGATCCGGCGGATTCGGAGACCTCGGCGGTCACGGCGGCGGCTTCGGCGGTGAGGGCGGTGGCGACGCCGGTCACTTCGGCCACGGCGGCATCTTCGACCGTGACGAGGGCGACGGCCACGGTGGCGGTGGCGAGGGCGGCGGCGCAGGTGGTGGCGGTGGCGGCGAGGGCGGCGGTGGCAGCGGTGAGAACGGTGACCGTCCCTCCGGTGGCGGCGGCCACGGTGGCGGTGAGGGCGGCGGTGGCGGCGAGGGCGGCGGCGGTGGTGGCGGTGGCGAGGGCGGCGGTGGCAGCGGTGAGAACGGTGACCGTCCCTCCGGTGGCGGCGGCCACGGTGGCGGTGAGGGCGGCGGTGGCGGCGAGGGCGGCGGTGGCGGCGAGGGCGGCGGCGCAGGTGGTGGCGGTGGCGGCGAAGGCGGCGGTGGCAGCGGTGAGAACGGTGACCGTCCCTCCGGTGGCGGCGGCCACGGTGGCGGTGAAGGCGGCGGTGGCGGCGGTGGCGAGGGCGGCGGTGGCAGCGGTGAGAACGGTGACCGTCCCTCCGGTGGCGGCGGCCACGGTGGCGGTGAAGGCGGCGGCGGTGGCGAAGGCGGCGGTGGCAGCGGTGAGAACGGTGACCGTCCCTCCGGCGGCGGTGAGCCCGGCGGTGGCGAGAACGGCGGCCGCGGCCGTGAAACCATCGGCGGCGGCTCCGAGACCGTGCGCGGCGGTGTGAACTTCCCCGGCGCCTCCCGCATCGGTGACGTCGCAACACACCTGTCGCCCTCCGCGCCCGGCGCCGACACCGACGGCGGATTCACCGACGGAACGTTCATCAGCGGATCCGGCGCGGGCTGAGCCGACGCATGCTCTGCCACGCCTGCCGCGTCCATGTGCGGCGCGACTTCCCGTACTGCCTGCACTGCGGCACCCTGCGCCGCGGTGCGGCACCGACGTCGTACGCCGCGCCGCACCTGCGCGGCCTCGACGACCCCACCCTGCTCGTCCCGCTCACCGGCCCGGTCACCACGCTGGGCCGGGGCGCGGACAACGACGTCGTCCTGTCCGACGCCAGCGTGTCCCGCAGCCACGCCCGGATCGTCCGCACCGAGTCGGGATTCCGGGTCGAGGACCTGGACTCGTTCAACGGCACGGCCGTGGCCGGCGTCGATCTGCACGGCGGAGCGGCCCACCTCGCCGACGGCACCGAGCTGTCCGTCGGCGACGTACGCCTGCTGTTCGAGCAGCCCCGTGAGGCCCATATCGGCCAGCGCACCCAGGTCGTCGGCACCCAGCTCACCCAACTCCCCGCCGCCGTACAGGAAGCGGTGCCGGAGGCGAACGGCCCGCTCACCGCACGTCCGCGCCGCCGCTCCGGCTGGGCGCTCAAGCAGGTGCCCACCGACCGCGGCGAACCCCGCTGGGTGCTGAACAACACCCGCACCGGCGTGTACCTGGAGCTGGACGAGCGCGAGGTCTTCCTCTGGCACGCCGTCGACGGCGAGAACACCGTACGGGACCTGCTGTTCGCCTACGCCGACCGCTTCGGCGAGCTGGCCCTCCCGCGCATCGAGGCGGCCCTCTCGGCGTTCGCGAACGCGGGACTCCTGCGCGGCCTGCCCGGCCGCCCCGAGGAGGCGGAGCGGAAGGGCTGGCGGCGCGTGGGACACGCCGTGTACCGGGCGCTGCTGAAGCTGGAGATCTCGGTCCCCGGCCTCGACCGGTCCGTCACCCGCCTCTACCACGCCGTCGGCTGGCGGTTCTTCACCCGGACCGGCGTGACGCTGGTCTGGCTGTCGGTGGTCGGCGGCCTCGCCGCGTTCTTCGTCGCCCAGGGCCGGCAGCACCTGCTGGACTTCGGCGGAGCGGGCGTCTGGGGTCCGGTGCTGCTCGCCGCCGGATACATCTCCGCCCTCGTCGTCCACGAGTTGACACACGCCCTGGCAGTGAAGTCGTACGGCCGCACGGTCCGGCGCGGCGGGTTCCTGCTCATGATGGGCATGCCGTTCGCGTTCGTGGACACCAGCGACATGTGGTTCGGCACCCGCTGGTCGCGGGTCGTCGTGGCGCTGTCCGGACCGCTGTCGACGGCGGCACTGGCCGGCTGGTGCGCGGCGGGCGCGGCCTTCCTGCCCGCCGGACCGGCCTCGGCCGTGCTCTTCCAGCTGGCCTTCGGGCTCTATCTGAACACGCTCTACAACTTCAACCCCCTGATGCCGCTGGACGGTTACCAGGCCCTGACCGACGCACTGCGGGTGCCGCGCCTGCGCGAGGAGGCAAGCGCGTACTTCCGCAAGGGCCTCTGGCAGGACCTGCGCGCGGGCAGCCGGCCCGGCCCGCGGCAGGCGGGCATGGCCGCGTACGGCCTCGCGGTCGTCGTCGGGACCTACGGCTTCCTGGTCCTCGCCCTGCTGGCCTGGCGCTCCCGGATCGGCGACCTGCTGGACGGGTGGCTCTCCCCGGCGTGGACCACGGTCATCGAGGTCGTCGTGGTCGCCCTGGTGGCCTTCCCGGTGTGGTCCGCGCCGGTGCGGTGGCTGGCCCGCCGGGTGCGGCGCCGGCGTGATGCCCGGGGCGCGGTACCGGCTCCGGCGATGGGCGCGGCCGTGGAGGGAACGGCATGACCGAGGACACCGGCGGGCCCGGCCAGTGGGCCGTCCCCGGTTACGAAGAGGTGCGTACGCTCGGCGAGGGAGCCGGCGGACGGGTCGTACTGGCCCGGCACACCGCGACCGGAGTGCCCGTAGCGATCAAGTACCTCGGCGAACGCCTGCGCGGCGACCGCGAGTTCCTCGCCCGCTTCCGCGCGGAGGCCCGGCTGCTGGGCGAGTTGCGGCACCCGTGCGTGGTGCGGCTGTACGAGTACGTCGAGGCGCGCGGCGGTGCCGCGATCGTGATGGAGGCGGTGGACGGCGTCAGCCTGCGCCAACTGCTGCGCCGGCACGGGGCGACCGGCCCCGAGGCCGCCCTGGTCCTGCTCAAGGGCTCGCTGCTGGGCCTCGGCGCGGCTCACACGGCCGGGGTGGTCCACCGCGACTACAAGCCGGAGAACGTGCTGGTCCGCGCCGACGGCACCAGCGCGCTCGCGGACTTCGGCATCGCCGTACGCACCGGACGCGAGGCCGAGGCCGCCGGCACGCCCGCCTATATGGCGCCCGAGCAGTGGCAGGGCGAACCGGCGGGACCGGCGGGCGACGTGTACGCCGCGGCGGCGGTGTTCCACGAGTGCCTGACCGGGCGCCGCCCGTTCACCGGCGACGACGTGACCGCCCTGCGACTGCAGCACCTGAGGGCTCCCGTCCCCCTGGACGACATACCCGTGCCCGTACGCGGGCTGCTGCGCCGGGGGATGGCCAAGGACCCGGCGCAGCGGCCGGGCATCGAGGCCTTCCTCGCCGACCTGGAGCGGTCCGCCGTCGAGGGGTACGGCGCCGACTGGGAGGAGCGCGGACGCCGCAGACTCGCCGAACTCACCACGCTGCTGGCCCTGTTGTTCCCGTTCACCGCGACGGCGACCCTCGACGCTCCGGCCCAGGCCCTGACACTGCTCGGCCGGTTGAGGCGCAGCGGATGGAAGGCCGCCGCCGGAGCCGCCGCCCTGGCGGTCGTCGCGGGCGGGCTGACCTCCGTGGCGGCCCGTCCGCACGACACATCGACGACGGTGGCCAGTTCGGTGCCCTCGGAAGTCAACTCGCCGACGTTGCCGACCCCTTCACCCTCCGCGTCCGCAACCGGTGCCTCCCCCACGGCCGGCACCACCCCGACCGGAACCCCCTCGGACAGCCCGACGGACTCACCCACCCCCACCGTGAGCGCCGCCCCGCCGACGGAGTCCCCCACACCGACGACCGCGAGCCCGGCCACGCCCACACCCGGCACGGTCACGATCACCATCGGCTCCTGGCAGCGGGGGCAGGCCCCCGGCACTCTGGTCGCCGACGTCACCGTCGACACGACCGGCACCG
Organism: Streptomyces herbicida; assembly: GCF_032656585.1. NCBI lineage: Bacteria > Bacillati > Actinomycetota > Actinomycetes > Kitasatosporales > Streptomycetaceae > Streptomyces > Streptomyces herbicida. Next base: position 279,013 of record NZ_JAUYWJ010000012.1, on the reverse strand, counting down.
GTCCCGTGACCGTCACGGCCGACTACTACGTGGACACGCCCGCCGATCCCTACGGCAACCAGACCCAGGAGCTGTCCGGCAGCACGCACTACCCCGTGACCTTCGTGGCCGACTTCTCCAACCACCCGTGCCGGGGGACCTGGATGGTCACGCTCACCAGCACTCCGGCGGCCGCGAACGGACCGCAGACGGCCTCCCTGGACGCGCCGCCGTGCTGAGCGCCGTACCGAGCGAGAACGAGAACGGATCGACATGACGACAGCCACCACCGTCGCCGGGCGACCCCTGTCGGGCTGGTCGCGCGACGCCCGCCACGGCACCTGGCACGCGCTGCTCCCGGCCCAGTCCGGCGAGACCGTGCTCGGCGCGCTGCGCATCGACCGCGCCCTGCTCGCCCCGGAGGGCACGCGCGAGCGGCTCGCGACCGCGGTGCTCGCCGTGGCCAGGCTCCGGCTGCCCGGGGTGCTCGGCACGGTCGACCTCGTCGCGGAGGCGGGGGAGGTCTGGCTGATCACCGCCCGGCCGCCGGCTCCCACGCTCGCGGACCTGCTGGCCGGCGGCGGTCCGGCCCTCGACGCGGGCAGCGCGGCCAGCGTCCTGAACGAGACCGCGCAGACCCTGCTCGCGCTCCACGAGGCAGGCCTCACGCACGGGGCGCTGGACACGGACACCGTCGTCCTCGCCCCGGACGGCGTCGCCCTGCTCGCCGGGGCCGCGCTGGGCACGGTGCTGGGCGACGCCCCGGACCGCGCGCGCCGCGAGGCCGACATCGTGGCCTGGGCCGGGCTGTCCCGCACCCTCGGCGAGGCCTGGGCGCCCGGCGGTACCCCCGCAGCGGCCCTGTTCGCGCACTGTTCCACCGCGGCCGCTGCCGAGGGCCTAGCGGCGGCCCGAGCGGCACTGGTCGCCGGGCGAGCGGCGCTTCCGGCGGACTTTCTGCGCCGTACGGCACTCCGCGCGGCGGTGGCAGCGGCGGCACCGGAGATCACCGCGGCGCCATCGCCATCGCCATCGGCGGAGGGCGCGGGGGCGGGGGCGGACAGCCGGGCAACGCGACCCGCGGGCGCGGAGCCCCGGGACGCCGACTCCGACCCCACCCACACCGCCTCCACCGCCTCCACCGCCTCCACCGCCTCCGAGCCCGCGGCACCCGAAGCGGACCAGCGTGCCGTGGCGGATCGCCGTCCCGTGCCGGACGAGCAGCTCACCATGCCCAGCCGCGCCCAATCCCGCGCCGTTCCGTACCGGGCCCACCCCACCGCCGCCCCGGACGACCAGGCCACCGTCCTCGGCAGACGCAACCGCGGCCCGGCCGAATCCCCGGCGACCGCACCGTTCCCGCCCTCGGAGGACGACGGCGAGATCCTCCTGCGCTTCGGCCCCGGCATCCCCGTCGAGTCCCAGGACGCTCTCCGCGCGCAGTGGCGCACCGCGCACCTGCCGCCCGACCGCCGCCAACGCCGAAGACGCCGGGGCTGGATCGCCACGACCGCCGTTCTGACGATCGCGGCGGTCCTGCTCTGGCTGCTTCTGCGCCCGAGTCCCGCCCCGACGGTCACGGCCGTCCGGGTCCAGGCGCCCGCCGGGCTGTTGCACTGCGGTCAGACCGCCGATCTGGTGGGCGTCGTGACCACCGACGGCCGGGGCGGCCCGGTGACGTACCACTGGCTGCGCAGCGACGGCCATGACTCCGGCGAGCTGGTGCACATGGCCCACCGCGGAGACCGTCGTGTCACCGTGCACCTGCGCTGGACGGTCCGCGGCCCCGGCAGCTTCCGGGGCACCGCCGACCTGCGGATTGCGCACCAGCGAAAGCCGGTCGAGGCGCAAGCGACCTTCAGCTACGCCTGCTCCTGACGGCACCGGCCAGCACCGCGACGGCCGGTCCCGTGGCGAGCAGCACCGCGAGCGCCGCGAAGCCGTACGACAGGCTCGCCGCCGCGGCGACCCCGCCGACCAGCAACGGCCCGCCCGCGTCGCCGAGTTCGCGCCCCAGCTCGGCCGCGCCCATCGTCTGCCCGAGCCGCTCCTCGGGGGTCGCCGAGGCCAGGGCGGCGAAGCCCAGCGGTGTGATCAGGCCGGTGCCGACGCCGATCAGGGCGGCGGCGAGCAGGACACCGGCCAGACCGGGCAGCATCGCGCAGGCCAGCCCCGTCGCGGCGAGCAGCAGCCCGCAGCCCAGGCCGGTGCGCGATGTCAGCCGCCCCGCGTCCAGCGCCCGCCCGGCACGTGGCTGGACCACCGCCGCACAGGCGGCCAGCACCGACACCGCCGCACCGGTGGCCACCGTACCGAGCCCGGCCGCCGCTCCCGAGACGGGCAGGAAGCCCACGCCGACGGCCAGCGCGGCGGTCGCCCCGGCCAACGCGCCCGTCGGCACCAGGAAGGACGGGTCGGCCAGGCGCCGAGCCAGGTCCAGCAGGGTCTGCCGGGCCCGGGGGAGCGGCGGTACCTGCGGTACGGCGGCCAGGGCCCACCCCGCCACCACCGTGCCCAGCCCCGCCAGCACGGCGAACAGCAGCCGCAGGCCGCCCGCCCACACCAGCACCCCGCCCAGCAGCGGGCCCAGCGTGTAGCCGACGGATTTCCAGAAGCCGTAACTCCCGAACGCCCGCCCGCGCTTGGCCGCCGGATTGAGCCGGGCCACCAGCGCCGAGGCGGCAGGCGAGAACGCGGAGGCAGCGGCGCCCTGACCGAGGCGCGCCGCCCACAGCCAGCCGGGGCTGCCCGCGACGGCGTACAGCGCGGAGGCGGCGGCGAAGGCGGCGAGGCCGCCCAGCAGCACCGGACGCGCGCCGATCCGGTCGGCGAGCGTGCCGAACACGGGTTTGAGGATCACCTCGGCACCGTCGTACAGGGCGAGGAGCCCGCCGAGGACCAGGAGCGAGGTGACCGCGTCCACGGAGCGGGCGCCCAGGCTCGCCGCGACGCCGTGCGCGCCGAACGCGGTGGTGAAACCGGCCGCGTACAGCGGCCACATGCGCGCCGGGGGCCGGCCGGGCGGCGCGCTGCTCGGCCGTGTCACTGCCGCCGAGGGGCGGATGCTGCACCCATGGCGCGCATCCTACCCACGGGACACGGCCCGGCCCGACCTGCTCTCCTGGTCGGGCAAGGTAGGTGTCGGATTCTCGCCAGCGGTCGTCCGGCCCGTGGCCGATGCTGGACGCATGCAGAAAGGGATGCACCTCGATCGGGACCGATGTGTGCGGGCCGTGCAGTCCAAGGACGCGCGGTTCGACGGATGGTTCTTCACGGCCGTACTGACGACACGCATCTACTGCCGGCCCAGCTGTCCGGTCGTACCGCCCAAGCCGGAGAACATGACGTTCTACCCGAGCGCGGCCGCCTGTCAGCAGGCCGGATTCCGGGCCTGCAAGCGCTGCCGGCCCGACACCAGCCCCGGTTCCCCGGAGTGGAACCAGCGCGCCGACCTGGTCGCCCGCGCCATGCGGCTGATCGCCGACGGTGTGGTGGACCGCGAGGGCGTGCCCGGACTCGCCACCCGCCTCGGCTACAGCACCCGGCAGGTCGAACGCCAGCTGCTCGCCGAACTGGGCGCCGGTCCCCTCGCGCTCGCCCGCGCCCAGCGCGCCCAGACCGCCCGGATCCTCGTCGAGACGACCCCGCTGCCGATGGCGGACATCGCCTTCGCGGCCGGCTTCTCCTCGATCCGTACCTTCAACGACACCGTGCGCGAGGTCTTCGCCCTCTCCCCGAGCGAGCTGCGCGCCCGCGCACCGAAGAAGCACGCCGCAAGCGCCCCCGGAGCGCTGTCCCTGCGCCTGCCCTTCCGCGCGCCCCTCAACCCCGACAACCTCTTCGGCCACCTCGCCGCCACCGCCGTACCGGGCGTCGAGGAGTGGCGGGACGGCGCCTACCGACGGACACTGCGCCTGCCGTACGGCCACGGAATCGTGGCCCTGACCCCCAAGCCCGACCACATCGCGTGCCGCCTCACCCTCAGCGACCTGCGCGATCTGACCGTCGCCATCAGCCGCTGCCGGCGTCTGCTCGACCTGGACGCCGACCCGGTCGCGGTCGACGACCAGCTGCGTACGGACCCGTTCCTCGCGCCCCTGGTCGACAAGGCTCCGGGCCGGCGTGTGCCGCGCACCGTCGACGAGGCCGAGTTCGCCGTCCGCGCCGTACTCGGCCAGCAGGTCTCCACCGCGGCAGCCCGCACCCATGCGGCCCGCCTGGTCACCGCGTACGGGAAACCGGTAGACGACCCGGAGGGCGGCCTGACGCACCTCTTCCCGGCCCCCGAGGCGCTCGCCGCCCTCGACCCGGAGCAGCTGGCGATGCCACGCACCCGCCGCACCACGTTCACCACACTGGTCGGTCAACTGGCCGACGGAGACCTCCACTTGGGTGTGGAGAGCGACTGGGCGGAGGCCCGAGCCAAGCTGCTGTCGCTGCCCGGCTTCGGCCCCTGGACGGTCGATGTCATCGTCATGCGCGCCCTCGGCGACCCCGACGCCTTCCTCCCCACCGACCTCGGAATCCGCCGTGCTGCACAGGAGTTGGGCCTGCCCTCGACCCCCGCAGCGCTCACCGCGCGCGCGGCGGCCTGGCGGCCGTGGCGGGCCTACGCGGTGCAGTACCTGTGGGCGACGGACAGCCACCCGATCAACTTCCTGCCTGTGTAAGGACGTAGGACACACGATGAGCACCAAGAAACAGCACACCGTGATCGACAGCCCGTACGGCCCCCTGACGCTCGTCGCCGACGACGGCGTCCTGTGCGGCCTCTACATGACCGACCAGCGCCACCGTCCACCGGAGGAGACCTTCGGCGATCGCGACGACACACCGTTCGCCGAGACGGAGGAGCAGCTGTCGGCCTACTTCGCAGGCGAGTTGAAGGAGTTCACCCTCCAACTTCGCCTGCAGGGAACGTCGTTCCAGCGCAGCGTCTGGCAGCAGCTGACCGCCATCCCCTACGGCGAGACCCGCACCTACGGCGAACTGGCGGACGCCCTCGGCAACCCCAGGGCGTCCCGCGCGGTCGGCCTCGCCAACGGCCGCAACCCCATCGGCATCATCGTCCCCTGCCACCGCGTCATCGGCTCCACCGGCAGCCTCACCGGCTACGGCGGCGGCCTGGACCGCAAGCGACGACTGCTGGACCTCGAACGGGGAACGCCGCTGTTTCAGCCTCCTCGTCGCCGAAGCGGGAGTGGTCCGGCTGGAGAGGCAAGTGTGACGCAGCACACCTTCACCGACCGATGACTCCAGGCACGCCCATCGGTCTCAAGAGCGACAACATCGAGCAGAGACAGAGGGGACACTGCCGAAATGACCGACACCGTCAAGGGCCCTGCCAGCTACTTCCCTTCCATCGAGAAGAAGTACGGCCGCCCGATAGCGGAGTGGAAGGACCTCATCCACTCCTCGCCGCTGACCAAGCACATGGAGCTCGTCAACTGGCTCAAGGCCGAACACGGGCTGGGCCACGGCCACGCCAACGCCCTGGTCGCCCACACCCTCGCAGAGGCCCGCGGCAAGTAGGCGCCGGGCAGGGCGGTGGGCCCAACCGCCCAAGACCCATCCCGGGCTGCCGCGCCTCCGGCGGCCGTCGTCGTCCGCCCGGGAAGGGCTGGTCATCAGCGCAGCCGGCGCAGCAGCTCGGGCAGGGCGGTGCCGATGGGTTCGCGGATCACCTCGTCGGCGCGGTCGTCGTACGGCGTCGGTTCGGCGTTGACGATGACGAGCCGTGCGCCGTTGTCGGCGGCGACGCCTGCGAGTCCGGCGGCGGGCTGTACCTGGAGGCTGGTGCCGACGGCGATGAAGACGGTGCAGGCCTTGGTGATGGCGAGCGCCTCACCGAGGACCACCGGGTCGAGCCGCTGCCCGAACATGACGGTCGCCGATTTCAGGATCCCGCCGCACTCCAGACAGGGCGGGTCCTCCTCGCCGGCCTCGACCCGCGCCAGGGCGTCCTCCATCGGTCCGCGGGCGTGACACTTCGTGCACACGACACTGCGTGCGGTGCCGTGCAGTTCCAGCACCTTGCGGGCGGGCATCCCGGCGAGCTGGTGCAGCCCGTCCACGTTCTGCGTGATCACCCGCACCGGGATCCCGGACTTCTCGAGCTCGGCGACGGCCAGGTGCGCGGCGTTGGGCTCGGCCTTCAGGGCGCGGTTCTTGCGCCGCATCTGCCATGACCTGCGCCGGATCTCGGGATCGCGCATGTAGTACTCGTACGTCACGAGCTTCTCGGCCTCGGGGTCCCGCCGCCACAGTCCGTTCGGACCGCGATAATCAGGTATGCCGGAATCGGTGGAGATCCCTGCGCCACTGAGGATGGCGACGAGTGGCCTGTTCATGGGCCCGAGAGTAGGACGCTTGCCTGCTCGGAGCGAGCGGATATCGGGGCGGGCCACTCACTTGTCGGCTGTCGACCAGTGATCTTCCGTGGAGTCCCGAGTTCTGTCGAGCGAAGGAGACCTGGTCGAGTTTTCGCCTCACCAGGTCTCGAAATCCCAGGTCAGCGGCGTGACGCGGTTGGTCCCGTCTGGATCTGTGCCGACGGCCACAGCGAGCGGGATGCACGTGGGCTCATACTGAGCCATGACAAAGTCTGCGGCACCGAAGCGTCATTTGCCCACCAGCCCTTTCAAGGCCCCGGTTACACCGGCTCCCAAGCACTTCGCCATGGGCGACCAGGTCACACACGACACGTACGGCCTCGGCCGGGTGATCGGCATCGAGGACGGAATCGCGGCGCTCGTGGATTTCGGCTCAGCGCAGATGCGGATCTTGAGCCCCTACGCCAAGATGACCAAGCTGTAGGACCGCTGTGCCCGGTCACGGCACTCCAGGCCCCTTCAGGGACCTGTAACGAAAGAGAGACCTCTCATCGATTCGACGTCGCTGTTCTCCGCCCTGGAAGAACAACCCCGCTGCTCCACTGCAGCGTCGCCGCCTCCGGCGACGAACCCCTTCCAGGCCCCGGACTTCGGGGAAGCCGAGACCTTCCCGCTCGAGGATGCACAGGAGCCCGCGTCGGGCACGCGTGCGGCGCGTCCCAAGGCAGCTTGACCCCACGAGTAACGGGCCGTGTGCCGGGCCCTTTCCCTAGGTCGGCCGCCCGTGAACGTTCCATGGGTCAGCCGCCTGTCGACGCAACTCCGGCCTCACCGTTCGCGGTCTTGTACGTCACGTGAAGCAACCCCAGCCACCGGCCGTGACCGATTTATTCGGGGCGGGGAACCGCGGAACCGGGAGGGGCCGGGAGTCGCGGACGGAGACCGGGGGGAGGAACATCGGAGTCACGGAGGCAAGGTGGTGGCTAATGGGGACGCCGTCGATGCTTTTCAGTGAGAGTCCGGAGGATCCGTTCGCTCTCGGGCATGGCGCCTCGGCTGTGTTCGACGATCACGGCACAGTGGTCGGCTGGAGTGCGCGTGCAGAGGAGTTGCTGGGCTATTCGGCCAAGGAAGTGATCGGGCGGGCGTGGCGGGACGTCCTGATCGACGCCCGTGATCTGCCTGCCGCGCGGTCCGTCGTCGTGGATGCCGTGAGGATGGGGGGCTGGTTCGGGGTCCTGCCCGTCCGGCACCGCGACGGACGGCGTGTGGAGGTGGGTTTCCGGGCCCGTGCGGTCACCCGGGACGGTGACGGCCGGGAGTGGGTGCTGGTCGGAGCCCCTGCCGCGGAGGTCATTGCCTGGCAGCGGGACCGTGCGCTGCTGGACGGCCTGTACCGCCGGTCCCCGATCGGTCTGGTCACCTACGGCCCGGACCGGAAAGTGCTTCGGGTCAACCGTGCGGTCGCAAAGGCGAGCGGCGTACCGGCCGAGGCGCCGGTGGGCCATCGCCCCCGGGAATTCATGGTCGACGAGGACGCGGGTCCGGCCGATGAGCGGGTACGGCACGTCCTGGAGACCGGCGAGCCGTTGATCTTCACGGAGCAGTCCGCCCGGGCACGCCACGATCCCGGTCGGGAACGGATCGTGTCCGTCTCCGCGTTCCGGATGGAAGACCCCTCGGGCCGGGTTCTCGGCGTGGCCGAGACGATCGAGGATGTGACCGACCGTTATCGGGCTCAGCGCAGGCTCGCCCTGCTGAACGAGGCGAGCGCCCGGGTCGGAAACTCACTGGACGTGATCCGGACCGCACGGGAACTGGCCGAGGTGGCCGTCGACGGCCTGGCCGATCTCTGCTCCGTGGACCTCCTGAAGCCGGTGACACTGGGTGACGAACCACCCCCCGGTGTGACGGGTCCGCTGCTCCGAGTGGCTCTCTCGCCCCCGGAGCGCCGGATACCGTTTCAGGAGGGCGAGGTGGTCCCGCTCCTTCCGGAATCCGCGCAGGCGCGGTGCCTGGCCGAGCGGCGCACGGTTCTCGAACGGCAACTGTCCCTGCGCCCCGAGTGGTACGTCATGGACCGGCGACGGATCGAGGTCGCCTCGGGTCTCGGCGTTCATTCGCTGATCGCGGTGCCCCTGGTCGCGCGCGGCCTGATCCTGGGCGTGGTGAGCCTGTGGCGATCACGCCATTCGGAGCCCTTCGAGGACGACGATGCCGCGGTGGCCCAGGAGATCTCCTCGCGTGCGGCGGTCTGCATCGACAACGCGCGCCGCTTCACCCAGCAGCAGAACGCCGCGCTGACCCTCCAGCGCAGTCTGCTGCCGAGCGCGGCGACCGACCTGCCGGCGGTCGAGGTGGCCTGCCGATACCTCCCGGCGAGCGGTGAACCGGGGATCGGCGGTGACTGGTTCGACGTGATCCCGTTGTCGGGAGCCCGGGTCGCCCTCGTCGTGGGGGACGTGGTCGGCCACGGGATTCACGCCGCGGCCTCGATGGGCCGCCTGCGGGCCGCCGTGCGCACCCTGGCCAGCCTCGACCTCGAACCCGACGAGGTGATGGCCCGGCTGGACGATCTGGTCAGTCTGCTGGCCACCGAGCTGGAGGCGAACGCCGACGGCCACGGGTCGGCGGACGAGCAGGTGCTCGGGGCCACCTGCCTCTACGCGGTCTACGACCCGGTCTCCCGGCACTGCTCCCTGGCCCGCGCCGGCCACCCGGCCCCCTTGGCGTCCACGCCGGACGGCGAGGTGACCGTGCTCGACCCGCCCGCGGGGCCACCGCTCGGCCTCGGCGGCCTGCCGTTCGAAACGTACGACCTGGACCTCCCCGAGGGCAGCCTGCTCGCCCTCTACACCAACGGCCTCCTGGAGGCGCGCAGCGGCGACATCGACGCCGCGCTGGAGAACCTGCGCGCATGTCTCGCCCGCGCCGCCGATCCCCTTGAGCACACCTGTCACGCCGTGATCGAAGCGCTGCTGCCCGTCGGCAACGTCCCCGGCGACGACATCGCGCTGCTCATCGCCCGGACCCGGGTGCTGCCGCCGGAGAACGTCGCCTCGTGGCAGCTGCCCCTGGAAGTGACCGCCGCTGCCCGCGCGCGGGAGCTGGCGACGGCGAAACTGACCGAGTGGGGGCTGGAGGAGCTGGCCTTCACCACCGAGCTGGTCGCCAGCGAGCTGGTCACCAATACCTACCGGTACGCGGAGGGCCCCGTCACACTGCGCCTGATCCGTACGCAAAACCTGATCTGCGAGGTGTCCGACACCAGCCACACCTCCCCGCACCTCAGACGGGCCCAAAGCACGGACGAGGGCGGACGCGGGCTCTTCCTGGTCGCGCAGCTCACCGAGCGGTGGGGCACCCGCTACACCCACGACGGCAAGACCGTCTGGACGGAGCAGCCCCTGCCGCCCGCCTGACCCGCGACCGGCACAGCCGCGGGGGCGTCGTCAGGTCACCCGGTGGCCGTTCTCCAGCTCTGCCGTCCCCGACGCCTGTGCCAGGACGTCCAGCGCGGCAAGGACACGGCGGCCCAGGGCGCCGGGCAGATGGGCGGTGAGCTCCTCGCGGGGGACCAGGCGCCAGGACAGGAGCTCCTCCTCCTGGAGTTTGATCGCCGCGAACTCGGACTCGGCGAGGACACCGCCGTCGTACAGATACGCCACCAGCGGCGGCCGACCCGTGCCGTGCACCCAGTCCACCGCGAGGAGTCGCCCGAGCTCGCGGTCGAGGCCGATCTCCTCGGCCGTCTCACGGCGGGCGCCCTGGCGTGGTGTCTCCCCGTCGTCGGACTCGATGGTGCCGCCCGGAAGCGCCCAGCCCTCGCGGTAGTTGGGCTCGACGAGCAGCACCCGTCCCTCGGCGTCGCGGAACAGGGCGGCCGCCCCGGCGAGGACGCGGGGGAGGCCCGCGATGTACGTGGCGAAGTCTTGAGTGGTGGTCACTCGAGGAAGGGTAACCAGCCTCCGCAGGCGTTTCCTTCCACAGTGGGGCGAACTCGGGGCACGGGGCGAGGAGTTCGTCGACCGGTTCGGCGAACCGCGGATTGTCCGGCTCGTACGCCGCCTGCTGCCGCGAAGCAGCGGTCGAGCACGAGCGCCGGGTCGGGGAGGGGGTGACCCTCGGCGGTCGTCCTTTGGGCGGGTAGGCCGCCGTACCCGTCTGCCGGACCTCGGCTAGACCGCCGTATGGGTCGGCTGGACCGCCGCCCCGGCCAGGCGCAGCGTCCGCTCCGCCAGGTCGCTGATCCGGACGCCGTCGAAGCCGAACACCGCACTGCGCACGGTGTCCTCCAGCGGGTCCTTCCACTGGGCCGGGATGGCCGCCGCGCCGGTCAGCACCCCGGCCACCGAACCCGCCGTCGCGCCGTTGGAGTCGGTGTCCAGGCCGCCGCGGACGGTGAGCGTGATGGTGCGGGTGAAGTCGCCGTCGCCGTACAGGAGCCCGGCGGTGAGTACGGCAGCGTTCGGGATGGTGTGGATCCAGCCGAGGCCCGAGGTCTCCTCGGAGACGGTCGTGAGCGTGTCCTCCCAGGTCAGGCGGGTCTCGTGGAGGGACATGACCCGGCGTACGGTACGCGCGAGGCGGCAGGTCGCCGGAACCACGGTCAGCGCGGTGTCGATCGCGTGCCGCACCGTCGGCGCCGTGAACGCCGCCGAGACCAGCGCCGCGGCCCACATCGCGCCGTACACACCGTTGCCGGTGTGGGACAGCACGGCGTCCCGGCGGGCCAGGGAGGCCGCGCGCTGCGGGGCGTCCGGGCAGGTCCAGCCGTACACGTCGGCGCGGATCAGGGCGCCGATCCACTCCTGGTACGGGTTCTCGTACGTCGCCGTCAGCGGGGGCTTCAGACCGTTGGCGAGATTGCGATAGGCCGCCCGCTCCGCAGTGAAGGTCTGCAGATACGGCAGCCGCAGCAGCCACAGGTCGCCGACCTGCTCGGTGCTGAACTCGAAGCCGTGGGTCTCCAGGAGGTGCAGACCCAGGATCGCGTAGTCGACGTCGTCGTCGCGGCAGCTGCCGTGGATATGGCCGCGGACGCACTGGCGCCACTCCGGGCGCAGCTCGAGGCCGTCGATGTCGTCGGCGGGCTCGGGGAGGTAGTCGGTGAGGGGCAGGGCGGCGGCCTGCCGGAGGTAGCGGTCGATGCGGTCGCGCGTCCACAGGTCGCCCTGCTCGACCGGTTTACCGAGCATGTTGCCCGCGATCCGGCCGAGCCAGCCCCCGAGGATGCGGTCGGCGAGCTCTGGCTCAGTGCCCACAGGGGTCATGGCTCCGGTTTACCCGATTTCGAGGGCGGGCGTGCCGTATTGGGGGCTGTTTGGTGCGAGTGGCAAAGGGGGTTCCCAGTGGCTTCCCAGGGGATTCCCAGGCGCTTCCCAGGGTTCGGGCGGAGCATGACGGCGGGGGCGTCCTCCGGTTATGGTCGCAGCGGCGCGACTGGCCCTGCTGTGCGAGGGCCCGGAGAGCAAGGGGAATGCAAGGTGGCGGACGCTGCTGTGAACGAGACCCGAAGGGTGCTCATCGCCGCGGACAAGTTCAAGGGCTCACTGACGGCCGTCGAGGTGGCCGAGCGGGTGACGGCGGGACTGCGCCGGGTCGTGCCGGGCCTGGAGGTGGAGTCGCTGCCGGTGGCCGACGGCGGCGACGGGACGGTGGCCGCGGCGGTCGCAGCCGGCTTCGAGCGGCGGGAGATCCGGGTCGCGGGGCCGCTGGGGCAGGAGGTCACCGCCGCGTTCGCGCTGCGCGGCGACACCGCGGTCGTGGAGATGGCGGAGGCGAGCGGGCTGCAGCGGCTGCCTGCCGGGGTCTTCGCGCCGCTCACGGCATCGACGTACGGCTCGGGAGAGCTGCTGCGGGCCGCGCTGGACGCGGGGGCGCGGACGATCGTGTACGGCGTCGGGGGCAGTGCCACGACGGACGGCGGGGCGGGGATGCTGTCCGCGCTCGGCGCGCGCTTTCTGGACGAGGACGGGGAGCCGGTGCCGCCGGGCGGGGGTGGACTCGCCGGTCTCGCGCGGGCGGACCTGTCCGGTCTGGATTCTCGGCTGGCCTCGGTCGACCTGGTGCTTGCGAGCGATGTCGACAATCCGCTGACGGGGTCGAAGGGTGCGCCGGCGGTGTACGGCCCGCAGAAGGGGGCTTCGCCGGACGACGTGGAGGCGCTGGACGTAGCGCTTGGGCACTTTGCGAAGGTGGTCGAGGCTGCGGTCGGGCCGCGGGCGGCGGAGTACGCGGCGTCGCCGGGAGCCGGGGCGGCCGGTGGCATCGGGTACGGGGCGCTGCTGCTGGGGGCGCGGTTCCGGCCCGGTATCGAGGTCATGCTGGATGTGCTGGGCTTCGCGCCTGCGCTGGAGCGGGCGTCGCTGGTGATCACCGGGGAGGGTTCCCTGGATGAGCAGACGCTGCACGGGAAGGCTCCGGCGGGGGTTGCTGCGGCTGCGCGGGCTGCGGGCAAAGAGGTTGTCGCTGTGTGCGGGAGGCTTGGGCTTGCTCCTGCGGTGCTGGAGGGTGCGGGGATTGCGCGGGCCTATCCGCTGACCTCTGTCGAGCCGGATGTTGCGAAGTGCATCGCGGATGCGGGGCCGATTCTCGAGCGGGTCGCGTCTCTCATCGCCGAGGACTTCTTGCGCTGAGGTTTCGCCGGGGCCCCGCCCACCCGTCTCGCTGACCCGAGCGGTGATCGCCGCGGGGCTCCGTCCCGGTCCCTGGCGGGGACTGCGTTCCCTGCATCCCTTGTTTCCCCCGGCGTTTCGCAGCCGCCCGTCCGTCTCGCTGACCCGAGCGGTGATCGCCGCGGGGCTCCGTCCCGGTTCCTGGCGGGGACTGTGTTCCCTGCATCCCTTGTTTCCCCCGGCGTTTCGCAGCCGCCCGTCCGTCTCGGTGGTCCGAGCGGTGGCTGTCGCGGGCTCCGTCCCGGTTCCTGGCGGGGACTGTGTTCCCTGCATCCCTTGTTTCCCCCGGCGTTTCGCAGCCGCCCGTCCGTCTCGGTGGTCCGAGCGGTGGCCGTCGCGGGCTCCGTCCCGGTCCCTGGCGGGGACTGCGTTCCCTGCATCCCCTGTTTCCCACCCGCGTTTCGCAGCCGCCCGTCCGTCTCGGTGGTCCGAGCGGTGGCCGTCGCGGGGCTCCGTCCCGGTCCCCGGCGGAGACCGCAGCCCCCGCTCCCTGAGCAGTCCGGCAGCATCCAGCCCGCCCGCCACACTCCAGCCTGTCCAGCACAACCCGGTCCAGTCCGCGCGGCACAACCCAGAGCCCATCCCGCGCAACTGAATCCGGCCGGCACAACCCAGCCCGTCCGGCGTTTGAGGACGAGGCCGTAAACGCCGACAGCGGGTCTGGGGGCGCGGCCCCCAGCGGACGGCAGCATCAGCGCCGGGTGACCGGAAAGCGGAGGGCCCCGAACCCAACCCAGGTCCGGGGCCCTCCGTGGCAAGCGCTACGCGTCACGGCAACTGCGCCGCCCGCGCCTCCCGCCGATTGTCGCGGAAGTTGTTCACCCGGCGAGCCGTGGCGAACAGGGGGATCACCGCGCCCATGACCAGCTGCAGCGCGCAGCCCGTCTGGAGGAGGAGCTGGCCGCTCGGGGCGTCGAAGGCCCAGGCGGCCAGGAGGCCCATCGACAGGACGATCCAGGACAGCATGGCCACGGCCAGGCGGCCGCGCGGCTTCGGGTACTCCACCCGGCTCACCATCAGCCACGCCGTGCCCAGGATGGCCAGGAGCGTCGCCACGAAGGGAAGCTCCAGCAGGACGATGGAGACCACCGTCAGCGCGCCGAAGGGGGACGGCATGCCCTGGAACACGCCGTTCCTCGGCGTCACGCACGAGAAGCGCGCCAGACGGAGCACGACGGCCAAGAGCACCACGATTGCCCCGAGCGCCGCCACTCTCTGGTGCGCGTCGTCCGCCACCATGCCGTAGACGAGGACGAAGTACGCCGGCGCCAGGCCGAAGCTGATCAGGTCGGAGAGGTTGTCCAGCTCCGCGCCCATCGGCGAGCTGCGCAGCTTGCGCGCCACCAGGCCGTCGAACAGGTCGAAGACCGCCGCGCAGAGCATGAGGATGACTGCGGTGGCGGCCGAGTGGCGAGCCATGCCGGCCGACTCGTCGTTGCCCGTCAGGTGCGGGATCAGGATGCCGGTGGTGGTGAAGTACACCGCCATGAAGCCGCACGTGGCGTTACCGAGGGTGAGGGTGTCCGCTATTGAGAGGCGGAGCGAGAGGGGCATCTCCTCCTCGTCGTCCACCTCGTCTGCCTCGGGCACCCAGCCCGCCTGTGTCTCCGGATCAATCACGGTCAATGCGAGTCACCCCAGCCACCGTCTTCTGGCCGACCTCGACCGCGACCTCCACGCCCTCGGGCAGGTAAAGGTCGACACGCGAGCCGAAGCGGATCAGACCGATACGGTCGCCCTGCTCGACCTTCGTGCCCTGGGGCACGTACGGGACGATACGGCGGGCCACCGCGCCGGCGATCTGGATCATCTCGATGTCGCCGAGTTCGGTGTCGAAATGCCAGACTACGCGCTCATTGTTCTCGCTCTCCTTGTTGAAGGCGGGAACGAAGCCACCGGGGACGTGTTCGACCGACGTGATCGTGCCGGAGAGCGGCGCACGGTTCACGTGGACGTTGAGCGGGCTCATGAAGATTGCGACGCGGGTACGCCCGTCCTTCCACGGCATGATGCTCTGCACCACACCGTCGGCGGGCGAGATGACGCGGCCCGGGGCGATCTCGCGCTCGGGGTCGCGGAAGAACCACAGCATGCCCGCGGCGAGCGCGGTGGCGGGCACGGCGACGGCCTTGGCGGCGCCGGAGCGGCGGGCACGCAGGAGGCTGACGGCTGCGGTGGCGACGGTCGGGAGGAGCCACGGCGATGCTCCGCGCGCGAGGCGTACGCCGGCCAGGCTGTCTCGATGTGCAGAGGTTTGGCTGTGGGGCATGGATGACCTTCGTAGCGGATGATGCCGCGCTGTAACGGGGGACGGCGGCTTTCCCGGGATCGTACCGGGCGCGGGCCGTAACTGGGCAAGCGAGGAAGCCGAGTCGGCAGCCCAAGAGCGTTGACGGGGTGTGATCTTCTTCTCGAAGAAAACACCCCGTACCCGGACAATCAGCCTTGGAACCGATACTCTTCGAGCAGCCTGCGCCCGATGATCATTTTCTGGATCTCGGCGGTACCTTCACCGATCAGCAGCATCGGGGCCTCGCGGTAGAGGCGCTCGATCTCGTACTCCTTGGAGAAGCCGTAGCCGCCGTGGATCCGGAAGGCATCTTCCACGACCTCCTTGCAGTACTCGGAGGCGAGGTACTTCGCCATACCGGCCTCGAGGTCGTTTCGTTCCCCGGAGTCCTTTTTCCGAGCCGCGTTGACCATCATGGCATGCGCCGCCTCGACCTTGGTGGCCATCTCCGCGAGCTTGAACTGGATGGCCTGGTGCTGGGCGATCGGCTTGCCGAAAGTATGACGCTGCTGGGCGTACCGGACGCCGAGCTCGAAGGCACGCTGGGCGACACCGCAGCCGCGGGCGGCCACGTTGACCCGGCCGACCTCGACTCCGTCCATCATTTGGTAAAAACCTCGGCCGGTGACGCCGCCGAGCACCCGATCGGCCGGAATGCGCAGACCGTCCATGATGAGCTCGGTGGTGTCGACACCCTTGTAGCCCATCTTATCGATCTTGCCGGGGATGGTCAGACCCGGGCGGACCTCGCCGAAGCCGGGCTCCTTCTCCACCAGGAAGGTCGTCATGGACTTGTGGGGCGCCGTGCCCTCGGGGTGGCCTTCGTCACTTCGGACCAGGACGGCCACCAGCGACGAGGTGCCGCCGTTGGTCAGCCACATCTTCTGACCGTTCAGGACGTACTCGTCGCCGTCCTTGACCGCCTTCGACGTGATCGCCGACACGTCCGAGCCGAGGCCCGGCTCCGACATCGAGAACGCGCCCCGGATGTCGCCGGCCGCCATGCGCGGCAGGAAGTGGTCCTTCTGCTCCTGCGTGCCGTGCTGCTTGAGCATGTACGCGACGATGAAGTGCGTGTTGATGATGCCGGAGACCGACATCCAGCCACGGGCGATCTCCTCGACGCACAGGGCGTAGGTGAGGAGCGACTCGCCCAGGCCCCCGTACTCCTCGGGGATCATCAGACCGAAGAGGCCGAGTTCCTTCAGGCCGTCCACGATCTGCTGCGGGTACTCGTCGCGGTGCTCCAGCTCGGTCGCGACCGGAATGATCTCCTTGTCGACAAAGTCCCGAACGGTGGAGATGATCTCCTGCTGGATGTCGGTCAGACCGGCGGTCTGGGCGAGACGGGCCATGGCCTACTTCTCCGTCTTTTCCGTGGGTGCGTTCAGTTCCGGGCGGCCGGGCTGCTCGCCGCCGCGCTCCTTGATGTAGGTCTCGGTCGGCACCATCACCTTGCGGCGGAAGACGCACACCAGGGTGCCGTCCTGCTTGTAGCCCTTGGTCTCGACGTAGACGATGCCGCGGTCGTTCTTCGATTTGGACGGCCACTTGTCGAGCACGGTCGTCTGGCCGTAGATCGTGTCGCCGTGGAAGGTCGGCGCCACGTGCTTGAGTGACTCGATCTCCAGGTTGGCGATCGCCTTGCCGGAGATGTCCGGCACGGACATGCCGAGCAGGAGGGAGTAGATGTAGTTCCCCACGACGACGTTCTTGCCGAAGTCCGTCGTCTTCTCCGCATAGTTGGTGTCCATGTGGAGCGGGTGGTGGTTCATGGTGAGGAGACAGAACAGGTGGTCGTCGTACTCGGTGACCGTCTTGCCGGGCCAGTGCTTGTACGTCGCCCCGACCTCGAACTCCTCGTAGGTGCGTCCGAACTGCATCGCGCTCAGGGCTCCTTAGTTGACGGGGGTCTCGAACTTGCTCGTGCGCTGCATGCCGGCGGCCCGGCCCTTGCCCGAGATGACCAGGGCCATCTTGCGGCTGGCCTCGTCGATCATCTCGTCGCCGAGCATCGCGGAGCCCTTCTTGCCGCCTGCCTCGGACGTGTAGTAGTCGTACGCGTCCAGGATCAGCTCGGCGTGGTCGTAGTCCTCCTGGGAGGGCGAGAAGATCTCGTTGGACGCCTCGACCTGGCCCGGGTGCAGCACCCACTTGCCGTCGAAGCCGAGCGCGGCGGCGCGCTGCGCGACCGCGCGGTAGCCGTCGATGTTGCGGATCTGCAGGTAGGGACCGTCGATCGCCTGGAGGTTGTTGGCACGGGCGGCCATCAGGATCTTCATCAGGATGTAGTGGTAGGCGTCCGCCGGGTAGCCGGGCGGCTGCTCGCCCACGACCAGCGACTTCATGTTGATGGACGCCATGAAGTCGGCCGGGCCGAAGATGATCGTCTCGACGCGCGGGGAAGCCTGCGCGATCGCGTTGACGTTGTTGAGGCCCTGCGCGTTCTCGATCTGCGCCTCGATGCCGATCTTGCCGACCTCGAAGCCCATGGTCTTCTCGATCTGCGTCAGCAGCAGGTCGAGCGCGACGATCTGCTCGGCGTTCTGGACCTTCGGCAGCATGATGCAGTCGAGGTTCTGGCCCGCGCCCTCGACCACCGTCACGACGTCGCGGTACGTCCACTCGGTCGTCCAGTCGTTGACGCGCACGACCCGGGTCTTGCCGGTCCAGTCGCCCTCGTTGAGGAACTTGACGATGGTGTGCCGCGCCTCGGGCTTGGCGAGCGGCGCGCACGCGTCCTCCAGGTCCAGAAAGACCTGGTCGGCCGGGAGGCCCTGCGCCTTCTCCAGGAAGCGGGGGTTGCTTCCCGGGACCGCGAGGCAGGAGCGCCGCGGACGCAGACGGTTGACGGGCGTGGTCATGCGGGGACCTCCAGGGGGTCGAGCTTGTTCGCTTTCCGGATCTCGTCGACGATGCGGCCGATGATGCCGGTGATGTCGAAGTCCTTCGGGGTGAAGACCGCGGCCACTCCGGCGGCCCGGAGCTCTTCGGCGTCACCATTCGGGATGATGCCACCGGCGATCACCGGTATATCTGTGGCACCGGCCACACGGAGGCGTTCCAGCACGTCCGGAACGAGCTGGGCGTGCGAGCCGGAGAGGATGGACAGGCCGACCGCGTGCACGTCCTCGGCGAGGGCCGCGTCCACGATCTGCTCGGGCGTCAGCCGGATGCCCTGGTAGACCACTTCGAAGCCGGCGTCCCGGGCCCGTACGGCGATCTGCTCGGCGCCGTTGGAGTGTCCGTCCAGTCCGGGCTTGCCGACCAGGAAGCGGAGCTTGCCGGAGCCCAGGTCGCGGGCGGTGACGTCGACCTTGGCGCGGACCTCGGCGAGGGCCGAGCCCTGTTCGACGGGGACGGCCACCGGCGCGGACGAGACGCCCGTGGGGGCGCGGAACTCGCCGAAGACCTCTCGGAGCGCGCCTGCCCATTCGCCGGTCGTGACCCCGGCGCGGGCGCACTCCAGGGTGGCCTCCATGAGGTTGTCGGTGCCCTTGGCGGCCTCCTTCAGCCGCTCCAGCGCCTTGCACGGGCGCGGGTGGTTGAAGGGCGGCTGGTAGCGCGTGTCGCGCCAGCGACCGATCGCCTCGACGACCTGCGCCTCGACGGCCGGGTCGACCGTCTGGATCGCGGTGTCCAGGTCGGCGGTGAGCGGGTTCGG
This sequence comes from Streptomyces herbicida, assembly GCF_032656585.1. Classification (NCBI taxonomy): domain Bacteria; kingdom Bacillati; phylum Actinomycetota; class Actinomycetes; order Kitasatosporales; family Streptomycetaceae; genus Streptomyces; species Streptomyces herbicida. The sequence goes on along the minus strand of NZ_JAUYWJ010000012.1, from coordinate 260,071 downwards.
CTCGGTCGTCTCGAAGATGTTGACGCCGACGATCTTCTCCTGGCCGGACTCGATCCGGCCCCGGCGCTCGGCGTGCGAGGCGACCAGCTGCGACTTGAGGTAGCCGGACTCGACGGCGGCCATCGCGCCGCCCATCTCCTGGATCCGGTCGATCTCCGCGAGGGAGTCCTCGACCAGCTGGGCCACCTTCGCCTCGATGACGTGCGAACCCTCGAAGATGTCCTCGTACTCCAGCAGATCGCTCTCGTGCGCCAGCACCTGCTGGATGCGCAGCGACCACTGCTGGTCCCAGGGGCGCGGCAGGCCCAGGGCCTCGTTCCAGGCCGGCAGCTGGACGGCACGCGCGCGTGCGTCCTTGGAGAGGGTCACGGCCAGCATCTCGAGCACGATCCGCTGGACGTTGTTCTCCGGCTGCGCCTCGGTCAGGCCGAGGGAGTTGACCTGGACGCCGTACCGGAAGCGGCGCTGCTTGGGGTTCTCGATGCCGTACCGCTCGAGCGTGATCTTGTCCCAGATGCGGCCGAAGGCGCGCATCTTGCACATCTCCTCGACGAAGCGGACGCCCGCGTTGACGAAGAAGGAGATGCGCGCGACCACGTCGCCCATGCGCTCCTGCGGCACCTGGCCCGAGTCGCGCACGGCGTCGAGCACGGCGATCGCGGTGGACATCGCGTACGCGATCTCCTGCACCGGCGTGGCCCCGGCCTCCTGCAGGTGGTAGCTGCAGATGTTGATCGGGTTCCACTTCGGGATGTGGGAGACCGTGTACGCGATCATGTCCGTCGTCAGGCGGAGCGACGGCCCCGGCGGGAACACATGGGTGCCCCGGGACAGGTACTCCTTGACGATGTCGTTCTGGGTCGTGCCCTGGAGCTTGGTGATGTCCGCGCCCTGCTCCTCGGCCACGACCTGGTAGAGCGCCAGCAGCCACATGGCGGTGGCGTTGATCGTCATCGAGGTGTTCATCTGCTCCAGGGGGATGTCCTGGAACAGCCGGCGCATGTCACCGAGGTGCGAGACCGGCACGCCCACCCGGCCGACCTCGCCACGGGCGAGGATGTGGTCGGGGTCGTAGCCGGTCTGCGTCGGCAGGTCGAACGCGACCGACAGGCCGGTCTGGCCCTTGGCGAGGTTGCGCCGGTACAGCTCGTTGGACGCCTCGGCCGTGGAGTGGCCGGCATACGTGCGCATGAGCCACGGCCGGTCCTTCTCCCGCTTCGCCTCGGCGGGCTGACGCTCAGTCATCTGTGACCTCGGGGTGCTCGGGGGGCGCTCAGATGTTGCGGAAGCGGTTGATGGCGTCGATGTGCTTGGCGCGCAGTTCCTCGTCGCGCACGCCGAGGCCCTCCTCGGGGGCGAGGCACAGCACGCCGACCTTGCCCTGGTGGAGGTTGCGGTGCACGTCGAACGCGGCCTGGCCGGTGTCCTCCAGGGAGTACACCTTCGACAGCGTCGGGTGGATCTTGCCCTTCGCGATGAGCCGGTTGGCCTCCCAGGCCTCACGATAGTTGGCGAAGTGGGAGCCGATGATCCGCTTCAGCGACATCCACAGGTAGCGGTTGTCGTACTCGTGCATGTAGCCCGAGGTCGAGGCGCAGGTGGTGATGGTGCCGCCCTTGCGGGTGACGAAGACCGAGGCGCCGAAGGTCTCGCGGCCGGGGTGCTCGAAGACGATGTCGATGTCCTCGCCGCCGGTGAGCTCCCGGATGCGCTTGCCGAAGCGCTTCCACTCCTTCGGGTCCTGGGTGTTCTCGTCCTTCCAGAACTTGTAGCCCTCGGCGTTGCGATCGATGATCGCCTCGGCGCCCATCGAGCGGCAGATGTCCGCCTTCTGGTCGCTGGAGACGACGCAGATCGGGTTGGCGCCGCCGGCCAGCGCGAACTGGGTGGCGTACGAGCCGAGGCCGCCGCTCGCGCCCCAGATCAGGACGTTGTCGCCCTGCTTCATGCCGGCGCCGTTGCGGGAGACCAGCTGGCGGTAGGCGGTCGAGTTGACCAGGCCCGGGGCGGCGGCCTCCTCCCAGCTCAGGTGGCCGGGCTTCGGCATCAGCTGGTTGGACTTGACCAGGGCGATCTCGGCGAGCCCGCCGAAGTTGGTCTCGAAGCCCCAGATGCGCTGCTCGGGGTCGAGCATCGTGTCGTTGTGGCCGTCGCTGGACTCCAGCTCGACCGACAGACAGTGCGCGACGACCTCGTCACCGGGCTTCCAGGCGTTGACGCCCGGGCCGGTGCGCAGGACGACGCCCGCGAGGTCGGAGCCGATGATGTGGTAGGGCAGGTCGTGGCGCTTGGCCAGCTCGTTGGTGCGGCCGTAGCGCTCCAGGAACCCGAAGGTGGACAGCGGCTCGAAGATCGAGGTCCACACCGAGTTGTAGTTGACCGAGGAAGCCATGACGGCCACCAGGGCCTCGCCCGGGCCGAGCTCGGGCAGGGGGACCTCGTCGAGGTGGATCGACTTGCGCGGGTCCTTGTCGCGGGTCTCCAGACCCGCGAACATCTCCGTCTCGTCCTTGTGCACGGTGATCGCGCGGTAGGACTCGGGGAGCGGCAGGGCGGCGATGTCGGCCGGCGTCGATTCCGGCGACTGGATCGCGTCGAGGATGTCCTTCACGGTCACGGTGTTGCCTCCGGCGGTGAGCGCCCTGAGGGAGGGGCGCTGAGGGTTCGTCTGTGCTGCTGAGGGTTTTGGTGAGAAGTGCCGTCGGTTCGGCGGGATGGTGCTTCGGCAGCGCTTTGTGGCGCGGGAGGTTGCCTGTGACGCAGGCGTCCGGGCGGGCAAGCCACTGGCTTGCTGGGACAGCCGACGCACGAAAGGTCTCTGCGCGCCGGCCGCCCGGACAACATCAACGTATGACACCGCGTGTCATCCGGCAAGGCACTGAGTGCCAGAACTTGAACTCAGATGAAATCTTTACGTAACAAATGAGCGATGATCGATCGAACGGCTCTTGAAATCCGCTCGAAAAGCTCCCCTGACATGCCAAAACGGCCACCCCGTGGGGTGGCCGTCATCACAGTGGCGCGGAGGCCTCAGCGGTCCCGGAGTGCCTCCTCGATGGTCCGCATGACCTCGTCGAGGGGTGCGTCGGTACGCGCGACGGTGACCAGGACCTCGCCCTGGGCGGCGACCGCCGCCCGGACGGCCGCCGGCTTGGGCACCGAGGTGCGCCCGGCGCCGATCCCGGTGCCGAACGTCTTCCGCACGATCGCGAAGGCGTGGTCGAGCTGTGCCTCGACGTCCCCCTGGCCGCCCGCCCGCAGCCAGCGTCGCAGGACGTGGTTGTGGGCGGTGACGACCGCGGATGCGGCGACCTCGGCGAGCAGCGGGTCGTCGTTGGCGTCGTCGTCGTGCGCGTGCTCGTCGAAGTGGCCGAGGAGATAGCGGGTGAAGAGGCGCTCGTAGCGGGCCACCGACGCGATCTCGGCCTCGCGCAGGGTGGGCACCTCGCGCGTGAGCTTGTAGCGGGCGACCGAGATCTCCGGCCGGGCCGCGTACATCTTCATGACTTCCTTGATCCCGCGGCACACGGTGTCGAGCGGATGCTCGTGCGCGGGGGCGGCATTGAGCACCGCCTCGGCGCGGATCAATGTGTCGTCGTGGTCCGGGAAGATCGCCTCTTCCTTGGAGCGGAAGTGGCGGAAGAACGTGCGGCGCGCGACCCCGGCCGCGGCCGCGATCTCGTCGACGGTGGTCGCCTCGTACCCCTTGGTCGCGAACAGCTCCATCGCCGCGGCCGCCAGTTCTCGGCGCATCTTGAGCCGCTGGGCGGCCGCGCGACTGCCTGCGGCACTTTCCGGCGCGTCGGGCGTAGCTGGTGTACGTGAGGACTTGGCGGGCTGGGACATGACCCGAACGTACTGCATGTGCGCAGCTCGATGCGCATGTCCGGGGTTTCCCCCGCCCGGGAGGGGCGGGGGTGCTCCCGTGGGGCCGAGCAGTCCGCCCCACTCGCTGTCTTCTTCGGACCAGTCGCCGCCGCGGTCAGCGGCGGGCATATTCGCGGAAGCCACGGCCGGTCTTGCGGCCGAGGCAGCCCGCGGCCACCAAGTGCTCCAGGAGCGGCGCCGGAGCGAGGCCCGGGTCGCGGAACTCGCGGTGCAGGACCTTCTCGATCGCCAGGGAGACGTCGAGCCCGACCACGTCGAGAAGCTCGAACGGGCCCATCGGGTAGCCGCCGCCCAGCTTCATCGCCGCGTCAATGTCGTCAAGAGATGCATAGTGCTCCTGCACCATCTTGATCGCGTTGTTGAGGTACGGGAAAAGCAACGCGTTGACGATGAATCCGGCCCGGTCGCCACAGTCGACGGCGTGCTTCTTGATCTTGCCGCACACCTCGCGGACCGTCGCGTGGACGTCGTCGGCCGTCAGCACCGTACGGACGACCTCGACGAGCTTCATGGCCGGCGCCGGGTTGAAGAAGTGCATGCCGATCACGTCCTGCGGACGCGAGGTGGCGCGGGCGCAGGCCACGACGGGCAGCGAGGACGTGGTGGTCGCCAGGACCGCGCCCGGCTTGCAGACCTTGTCCAGCGTCGCGAACAGCTGCTGCTTGATCTCCAGGTCCTCGGCGACGGCCTCGACGGCCAGGTCGACCTCGGCGAAGGCTTCGTAGGAGCCCGCCGGGGTGATCAGGTCCAGGGTCTGCGCGGCTGCCTCGGCGGTCATGCGCCCCTTGTCGACGGAGCGGGCGAGGGACTTGCCGATCCGGGCCTTGGCGGTCTGCGCCTTCTCCTCGCTGCGCGCGGCGAGGACCACCTGGTAGCCGGCCTTGGCGAAGACCTCGGCGATGCCGGAGGCCATGGTGCCGGAACCGGCGACACCGACCGAGCGGACGGAACGGCCCTGCGTGAGGGTGCCGCCCTCCAGCGGGGTCAGCGCGTCCCGCACGACCGTGGCGCTGCCCGGCGCCTCATAGGTGTAGAAACCGCGGCCGGACTTGCGGCCGGTCAGGCCCGCCTCGCTGAGCTGCTTGAGGATCGGAGCGGGGGCGTGCAGCCGGTCGCGGGACTCGGCGTACATCGCGTCCAGGACGGTACGGGCGGTGTCGATGCCGATCAGGTCGAGCAGGGCCAGCGGGCCCATCGGCAGACCGCAGCCGAGCCGCATCGCGGCGTCGATGTCCTCGCGGGAGGCGTACTTCGCCTCGTACATCGCGGCGGCCTGGTTGAGGTAGCCGAACAGCAGCCCGTCCGCGACGAAGCCGGGGCGGTCACCGACGGCGACCGGTTCCTTGCCGAGCTCGATGGCGAGGTCCGTGACCGCGGCGACGGCCTGCGGCGCGGTCAGCACGCAGGAGACGACCTCGACCAGCCGCATCGCCGGGGCCGGGTTGAAGAAGTGCAGGCCGAGCACGCGCTCGGGGCGCGCCGAGTCGGCGGCGAGCCGGGTCACCGAGAGCGCGTTGGTGCCGGTCGCGAGGATCGTCTCCGGGCGGACGATGCCGTCCAGTTCGCGGAAGATCTGCTGCTTGATCTCGTACGACTCCGGGACCACCTCGATGACGAGGTCGGCGTCGGCGGCGGCGCGCAGGTCGGTGGAGGTGCGGACGCGGGCGAGGAGCTCCGTGCGCTGCTGCTCGGTGAGCCGCTCGCGCTGCACGGCGCGGGCGGTGGAGGACTCCAGGGCGGCGAGCGACTGGGCGGCGGCGGCCTCGCTGATGTCGATGCCGATGACCTGGCGGCCGGCCTTCGCGAGGACTTCGGTGATGCCGGTGCCCATCGTGCCGAGGCCGACGACGGCAATGGTGTTGAGCGGGGACAGAGGGGTGTCGGACAGGGGAGTGGCCATCGCGGGACTCCTGGAGATGAGGGTGACGACTGGTAAACGCGCCCAGGTGCGCCGAAGGGCGCACCGGGTGCGGAAAGGAGTGCGGGTGTAGCCGGGCTGCAAGCGCACACGCCCGGTGCCGCCACGGGCGTGCACACGCCCGGGGAGCGGCTGAGAACCGACCGGCTCTGTCCCGAAGCCGAGTCGTACTGGTGGTACGTGAGGTACCGAACCGACCTGCACTCACGACGGCTGCGTCACCAAACCGTCGTAAGCAGATGTGCGAGTGGGTGACTCGCTCGTATGAGCTTAACCGGGGGGTAACGAGCGCGCCAGCCCCCGAGTTTGTGATGTAGGTCCCCACCGCCGCACGACCCGCCTAATGTGGGCTTCGTGGACGAAGAGTTGCGATCGCTCACGGAGCGTCTACGACAGGAGTCGCGCGGCACGGCGGCGTACGAGCGTCTGCTGGCGACCGAGGACCACGACGAACTGGCCGACGTGCTCACCGCGCCCGGACAGCCGCTGTGGGCCCGGGAACTGGCCGCGTTCCGGCTGGGGGTGGCGGGCGACCGGCGGGCCTTCGAGTCCCTCGTGCTGCTGCTCAACCACCGCGATCCGCCGCGCTGCGCCTCCGCCGCCTACGCCCTGTCCCGGCTCGACGACCCCCGCACGGCCCGCGCGGCCGCCGCTCTGGCCACCAACGAACTGCGCGTCGCCTATGCCCTGCACCCCGTGCGGCTCCTGGTCGAGCTGCGCGCCCCGGAGGCCGTGCCCGCGCTGATCACCACCCTGGAACGCCGACTGCGTCCGCACGACCCCTACCGCCGGGTCGCCCTCGCCTGTGTGGAGGGCCTCGGCACGCTCGGCGACGCCCGGGCCAGACGCGTCCTCAGCGAGGCACTGGCCCACCCGACGCTCGCCGAGGCGGCCGTGCACGCGCTGGCCCGGATCCCGAAGCCGAGGTGACCGAAGGCCGGCTCAGCTCCGTCACGTACCGCACCTCGGGCACGGCGACGCCGTCCACCTCGAAGGGCTCCTCGGTGCCGTCAGCGCGGAAGCCCGCCGGCTCGTAGAAGCGCCGGGCGCGCTTGTTCTCCTTCAGCACCCACAGATACATACGGGCGTGGACGGGCGCGCACTGCCGCACCGAGCTCTCCAGCAGCGCCCGTCCGACCCCGCTCCCCAGATGCTCGGAGTCGACGTAGATCGCGTACAACTCGCCGTCGCCGGTGCGCCTTTCGCCGTCGCGGTACGGCCCGTGCGCCGCCCAGCCGACGATCTCGCCGCCCAGCTCGGCGACCAGGTTCACCACCCCGTCCACGGCATGCGGGGAGAAGCGGGCGCGTCGCCGCTCGGCGTCCTCCGCCACGCTGAGCCCGTCGAGGTAGGTCTGCGGCATGAGCCCCTGGTAGGCGCTCTGCCAGCCACGGATGCGTATCTCGGAGACGCGGTCGCAGTCGGCGAGCGTCATCGGGCGGATGGGAGGAGGTGTGCCGTCCATGGCCGCACTCTAGGGAGCGGTCGGCCGCACCGGCCGTGATTATCCGTCCACGACCGCGAACGCCTCGATCTCCATGAGGAACTGCGGCCCCACGAGCGCGGCCACCTGTACGGCTGACGCCGCCGGGAGCAGGTCGTCGGGTATGTGCGCGGCGCGAGCGGCCCGGATCGCCGGCAAGTACGCCATGTCCGTGACGAAGTAGGTGAGTTTGACGACGTTCTGGAAGGTCGCCCCGGCGGCGGCCAGACAGCGCCTCAGGTTCTCGAACACCTGGTGTGCCTGGGCCGCGGGATCACTCTCGCCGACGAGCCTGCCCTCCTCGTCCAGGGCGAGCTGGCCGGAGACGGCGACGAAACGGCCTGTGCCCAGCACGACATGGCTGTACTGGGCCGCGGGCGCGACGCCTTCGGGGGCGGGAATCCTGGTCGGCTCACTCATGGGTCCATGGTGGACCATGGGTCTGACAACGCCCCCGGCGGATTACCGGGGGCGTCGGCCGCTCAGCGCCGGACGCCGAGCAGGCCGTGCAGGGCCGAGCCGCCGGACGAGATGGACGCCGCCTTGGTGGTCAGCGGCTTCGGGTCGGGTGTCCTGCGGCACACCGCGTCGGCCTCGCCGGTGCCGCGCGGGACCTTGCCGTTGGTCAGATACGTGGCCAGGTGCTTGTCCAGGCAGTTGTTCCCGCTCAGCGTGACGCCGTGGTTCCCGCCGCCCTCCTCGACCACCAGGCTGGAGCCGACCAGCAGACGGTGGGCCGTGACACCGCCCTCGTACGGGGTGGCCGCGTCGTTCGTCGCCTGGAAGAGCAGCGCCGGCGGCAGCTGGGCGTTGGCGACGTTCACCGGCTTCAGCGAGGTCGTCTGCCAGAACGCGCACGGTGCGTTGTACCAGGCGTTGTTCCAGACCATGAAGGGTGCCTTCGCGTACACCGCCCAGCCGTCCCTGCGCCACCGGTCCCAGGTGCGCGGCCAGGAGGCGTCACGGCACTGCACCGCGGCATAGACGCTGTAGTTGTTCTCGCCCGAGGAGTCGACTGCGGCGAGCTTGCCGTACACCGCGACCAGCAGGTCCGGGTTCTTCTTGTTCACGTAGGCCGCGAACGCGTCGGCCAGGTAGGGCCAGTAGCCGTTGTAGTAGCCGCCGGGCATGAACGTGTCCTCCAGCTCGGAGGCACCGACCTTGCCGCCGGCCGGCTTCTTGGCGAGCGCCGCCCGCATCGCGTACCACTTGGCCTCGACCTTCGCCGGGTCGGTGCCGAGCCGGTAGGTCGAGTCGTACTTGGCGATCCAGGCCATGAGAGCGCGGTGGCGGTCGTTGAAGGCGTAGTCCTGGGCGAGGTTGTCGTCGTACCAGACGCCCTTCGGGTTCACGATCGAGTCCAGGACCAGGCGGCGCACCCGCTCCGGGAAGAGCTTGGCGTAGACGGCGCCGAGGTAGGTGCCGTACGAGTAACCGAGGTAGTTGATCTTCTTCTCGCCGAGCGCCTGCCGGATCGAGTCCAGGTCCCGTGCGGAGCTGACCGTGTCGATGTAGGGCAGGACGCCCGCGTACTTCTTGGCACAGGCGTCGGCGAACCCCATCGCGCGCGTGACGCCCGCCCGCTCGAGGGCGGACGTGCGCGGGGAGGAGTCCGGGCGCACCGGCTTGAAGTACCCCGGCTCGCAGTTCAGGGCGGGAGTGCTCGCTCCGACGCCGCGCGGGTCGAAGCCGATGACGTCGTACTGGGCGGCCACCGTCTTCGGCAGCGCGGACGCCACGAACCCGGCGAGCATCAGACCGCTGGCCCCAGGGCCGCCGGGGTTGACCAGCAGGGGGCCCTGGTAGGTCTGGGCGGTGTGCGGGACGCGGGAGATGGCGAGCGTGATCTGTCGTCCGGACGGGTGCGTGTGATCGAGCGGCACCTTCACGGATGTGCACTCGAGCGTCGGATAGTCGGCGGTGCCGCATTTCTTCCAGCTGAGTTTCGCGGCCGGGGCCGCCTGCGCGGGGACGGCTGTGAACGAACCGGCCAGCACGACCGCGGCAGCGCACAGCACGGCTGCGCGTGTTCCCATGGGTCCTCCCGGGACGGAGGGTGTGCGGACCGCGAGGGCCACGGTCCTCGCCGCATCGTCCCGGAGTGGGAGCCCGGAAGAACATGTTATGGCAATAATTGACCCAATTGGGTTGGATGTTGCCCTCGAACGCCCTCAAATCAGAGTGAGTTGGGTCGGTTCGGGCATTCCGGCCTCAGGGGTCCCGGCCGCGGCGGGCTCGGGCGGGCGGATCCGGCGCGGCATCCCCGCGCGCGTGGGGCCGATCCCGTACTCCTGTGCCAGGTCGTGGACCTGACGGGTGATCCGGCGCTGGTACCACTTCGGCGCGTAGGAGCCCTCCGCGTACAGCCGCTCGTAGCGGCGCACCAGATGCGGATGGTGCGCCGAGAGCCAGGACATGAACCACTCACGGGCCCCCGGCCGCAGATGCAGTACCAGCGGGGTCACGGAGGTGGCCCCGGCGGCCGCGATCGCCCTTACTGTGGCGCGCAGTTGGGCCGGGTCGTCGCTCAGGAACGGGACCACGGGCGCCATCAGCACACCGCAGCCGATGCCGTGCTCGCCGAGCGTCCGCACGACCTCCAGGCGCCGCTCGGGCGCGGGCGTGCCCGGCTCGACCGTGCGCCACAGGGCGGGGTCGGTGAAGCCGACGGAGACCGAGATGCCGACGTCCGTGACCTCCGCCGCCTGCTTCAGCAGGTCGAGGTCGCGCAGGATCAGGGTGCCCTTCGTCAGGATGGAGAAGGGGTTCGCGTGGTCGCGCAGGGCGGAGATGATGCCCGGCATCAGGCCGTAGCGGCCCTCCGCGCGCTGGTAGCAGTCGACGTTCGTGCCCATCGCGATGTGCTCGCCCTGCCAGCGGCGGGAGCCGAGCTGGCGGCGCAGCAGCTCCGGCGCGTTCACCTTGACCACGATCTGGGTGTCGAAGCCGATCCCGGTGTCGAGGTCCAGATAGCTGTGCGTCTTGCGTGCGAAGCAGTACACGCACGCGTGCGTGCAGCCCCGGTACGGATTGACCGTCCACTCGAACGGCATGCGCGAGGCGCCCGGCACCCGGTTGAGGATCGAGCGGGCCCGGATCTCGTGGAAGGTGATCCCGCGGAACTCGGGCGTGTCGAAGGTGCGGGTGGTCACCGCGTCCGCGCCGAACAGCGCGGCATCGGCCGCCCGGCCGTGTTCGGGCTCGACTGTGAGGTTCTCCCAGCGCATGACGCCTCCTCGATAGTGCTGCACACAGAATAGAACACCTGTTCGCATGATCGTGCAAGGGTGTTTTCCGATCGCTTCGGACAGTCGGAGGCACCCCGATTTGGGCGGCCGGGGACCGGGGTGGTTGGCTTTCCCCCACCCCGAGAATTCAGGTCCTGGAGGAAGTCAATGGCGCAGGTCGAGGCCACTACGGAGCGGATCGTCGCGGCGAACGCGGAGAAGGTGTTCGACGCCCTCGCCGATTACACCGGCACGCGCGAGCGGCTGCTGCCCGAGCACTTCAGCGAGTACGAGGTGCGCGAGGGCGGCGACGGAGAGGGCACCCTCGTCCACTGGAAGCTCCAGGCCACCAGCAAGCGCGTCCGCGACTGCCTCCTGGAGGTCGGCGAGCCGGCCGACGGCGAGCTGGTCGAGAAGGACCGCAACTCCTCCATGGTCACCACCTGGCGCGTCACCCCCGCCGGCGAGGGCAGGTCCAGGGTCGTGGTGACCACCACCTGGAAGGGTGCCGGCGGCATCGGCGGCTTCTTCGAGAGGACGTTCGCGCCCAAGGGTCTCGGCCGGATCTACGACGCGGTCCTCGCCAAGCTCGCCGCCGAGGTCGAGAAGTAGCCCAAAGGGCAAACGGGGAAGGCGGGTTGATCCCTCACCGGTTCGAGTGGATCTCCGTTTCGCCGCCCTGTGTGGCCGTAACTCGTCGCGCTTGCTCGCAGTTGTCGATTTACGCGTGGATTTACGCGGAATTCGTGCGGCAGCGCGACGAGGGGAGCGGTACGTGGGCGGGACGCTGGTGCAGGACGAGCCGGCCGTGGCACCTCCGGAGGCGCCCGTCCCGCCTCCGGGTCCGGTCGCCCAACTCGGCCCGCACCGCGTCCGGTTGGTGTTCTGCGGGCTGATGCTCGCCCTGCTCCTGGCGGCCCTGGACCAGATGATCGTCGCCACGGCGCTGCCCAGGATCGTCGGTGAACTGCACGGCCTGGACCGGATGTCCTGGGCGATCACCGCTTATCTGCTCACCGCCACCGTGGGCCTGCCCGTCTACGGCAAGCTCGGCGACCTCCTCGGCCGCAAGGGAGTCTTCCAGTTCGCGATCGCCGTCTTCGTGATCGGCTCGGCGCTCGCCGGCCGGGTGCAGAGCATGGACCAGCTGATCGCCTTCCGCGCGGTCCAGGGCATCGGCGCCGGCGGCCTGCTGATCGGCGTGCAGGCGATCATCGCGGACATCGTGCCGCCCCGGCAGCGCGGCCGCTACATGGGCCTCATCGGCGCGGCCTTCGGCCTCGCCTCCGTCGCCGGCCCGCTGCTCGGCGGCTACTTCACCGACCATCTCTCCTGGCGCTGGTGCTTCTACGTCAACGTGCCCTTCGGCCTGCTCACCCTGGCCGTCGTCACCGTGGTGCTCAGGCTCCCCAAGCCGCAGGTCCGGGCGCGCCTCGACGTCCTCGGCGCGCTGCTCCTCGCCACGGTCTCCACCTGCCTGGTCCTGCTGACCAGCTGGGGCGGCACCGAATACGCCTGGGGCTCGCGACAGATCCTCGGCCTCGGCGCGGGCGCGGTGGCCGCCGCCGTCCTCTTCCTCGTGGCCGAGCTCCGCGCCGCCGAACCCCTCATCCCCCTGCGGCTGTTCAAGGACTCCGTCTTCAACGTCAGCGGCCTGGTCGGCCTGGTGATCGGCGTCGCCCTGTTCGGAGCCGCCAGCTATCTGCCCACCTTCCTGCAGATGGTCGACGGCGCCTCGGCCACCGAGTCGGGCCTGCTGATGCTGCCCATGATGGCCGGTATCGTCGGCGCCTCGATCCTCGCCGGACAGCTCATCAGCCACACCGGCCGCTACAAGCTCTTCCCCGTCCTCGGCGGCCTTTTCTCGGTCGTCGGCATGTGGCTCCTGTCCCGGCTCGGCGTCGACACGCCCCGGCTGCACTACAGCATCTGGATGGCCGTCCTCGGCGCCGGCATCGGCATGGTGATGCCCGTGCTGATCCTCGCCGTGCAGAACTCCGTGCGCCCCGCCGACCTCGGCACCGCCACCAGCGCCAACAACTACTTCCGGCAGATCGGCGGCAGCGTCGGCGCCGCCGTCTTCGGCACCCTCTTCGCCGACCGGCTCGCCGACGCCCTGCACCGGCGGCTCCCCGCGCACGCGGGCGCCCGGCTCCCCGACCCGGAGTCCCTCACCCCGCAGCTCGTGCACGCGCTGCCCCCGGAGCTGCGCGACGCCTACGTCCGCGCCTACGCGGACGCGATGCCCCGGATCTTCCTCTACCTCGTCCCGGTGCTCGTCCTCGGCCTGCTCATCGCCTTCTTCCTCAAGGAGAAACCGCTGGTGTCCCACAACGCCCCCGCCACTCACCAGGAGGCCGCACCGGTGAACGCCCCGATCCCGCAGGCCCGCCCCCGGCCTTCGGCCGGGGGGACCCCCATCTCGCTTCGCTCGCCGTACGCCGCCGGAGTCCCCGTCTGCGGCACGGTGCAGCACTCCGACGGGACCGTGGTGCCCCGGGCCGCGCTCACCCTCATCGACGTGGCGGGACAGCAGATCGGCCGGGGCGCGAGCGGGGAGGACGGACGGTATGCGCTGTCCACGCCCGGCTCGGGGGCGTACGTGCTGATCGCCGCGGCGGGTGGCCACCAGCCACAGGCGGTGTCCGTGACCGTCGGAGAGCGGCCCGTCGAACTCGACGTGGTCCTCGGCGGCGCCGGACGCCTCGCGGGCACCGTGCTGACCGCGGACGGCACTCCCGTGCGGGACGCCGCGGTCACGCTCACCAACGTCCACGGCGAGGTCGTCGCGAGCACCCGCACCGGGCGCGAGGGCGGATACGTCATCAGCGAGCTGGTGGCCGGGGAGTACACCCTCGCCGCCAGCGCGCCCGCCTTCCGGCCCGCCGCGCTCCCCGTCAGCGTGCAGGCCTCCCGGGAGACCCGGCAGGACGTGGAGCTCGCGGGCGGTGCCCTGCTGCGCGGCACCGTGCGGGCCGGCGACGGACGGCCCGTCGAGGACGCGCGCGTGACCCTGCTCGACGCGGCCGGGAACGTCGTGGACACCCTCACCACCGACCCGGACGGAACGTTCCGGTTCGTCGACCTCTCCTCCGGTGAATACACCGTCATCGCGGCCGGTTACCCGCCGGTTGCCACCGTGCTCCAAGTGGCCGGCGGGGGACGGACGGAGCGAGATCTCCAGCTGGGACACGAGGACTGACGCACCGTCGGGCGGGCGCCCGGGCGATCAAGTGAAACCAATTCCAGAATTGCCACACATCGCGACGAGCCGTCCCCGTACGGTAGTGGCGGGCGGCACAGATCTATGCGGAGCCGTGGGGAGAGAGGGCCTTGGCCATGGACCGTGGCACCGAGAGGGACGCACCTCCCAGCCGCGGAGCTGGGGGCGGCGCGGCGGACACCGTCGCGGCCGGGCGCATCCCGCTGGCCGTGGTCGTCGTCGACCGCGACGGACTCGTCTCCCACTGGAGCACGGGTGCCCGGAGGCTGTTCGGCGCCCCCAAGGAGGACGCGGTCGGCCGGTCCGTCCTCGATTTACTGCCCGTCTCCGGAGCGCTCCCCGAGAACGACGAGATCACCCCGTACGGCGCCTACTCGGCGTACGACGGCCTCGGCCCCAACCTGGAGTCCTCCCTCGACGGACGGCTGAACTACCCCGCGGCGGGCCGCGCCCGCATCACCGTGCCCGAGCGAGACCGCGGCCGCGTGGACGTGCTGTGGTGGGCCTACCCCCTGGTGGGACCCGGCAGTGAGCGGCTGCTGGTGCTGGCCGCCGACGCGGACCGGCTGCACCCCGGCGAGCCGGAGGGCGGGTACGGAACCGCGGCCTTCGAGCGCATCGCGCCCGGCTTCGCCCTGCACACCGACTTCCCCGGTGCCGAGGAACTCGCCCGCCGGCTGCCCGAGATCCTGCCCAGCATGAGCGTCGGCGAGGGCGCCCGTATCGTCGCGCAGGTCCTCGAACTCGGGTATCCCGTGCTGGAGTTCAGCCAGAACGACCGGGTGCCCGTCACCCCCGACTGGGGTGTCGCCCGGCGCACCGAGCGCAAGGCACGCCGGGAGCGGGCCGCCCGGGCCGTGGCCCAGGGCCTGCCGGTACCGGAGCAACTCGCCGGCGACGAGGTCGAGGACCTGGAGTACACCGCCGTACGCGAACGCCTGGAGTTCCTCAACGAGGTCAGCGGAAGGATCGGCACCTCCCTCGATCTGTCGCGGACCATCATCGAGGTCAGCAGGGCCGTCGTACCGCGCTTCACCGATGTCGCCGGCACCTATCTGCGCGAACAGGTCGTCGCCGGCGAGGGGTTCCCCGACGGTGTGCCCGACACCACCACCATGTGGCACCGGGTCGCCGTCGAGCACACCGACGAACCCGGCCGCTGGGACGACGTCGTCCCCGTCGGCGAGGCCATGCCGTTCCCGGCGCACACCCCGTTCTTCCAGTGCATGACCTCCGGCGAGCCGGTCCTGGTGCCGCGCATCAGTGAGCAGATGGGCCACGCCATCGCCTCGCAGTTCGAGAAGCGCGACATCCGGCCGCTGATCACGGGCCGCTCCATGCTCGTCGTACCGCTGAAGGCCCGTAACGTGGTCCTGGGCTTCATGATCCTGCTGCGCCATCCCGAGCGCGCCGAGTTCAACGACATGGACCGGGTCACCGGCGCTGAACTCGCCGCCCGCGCGGGCCTCGTGCTCGACAACGCGCGCATGTACACGTACCAGGAGAGCGTCGCCGAGACGCTCCAGGACAGCATGCTGCCGCACATTCCGCCGCGCATGCCGGGCTGCGACATCGCCACCCGCTACCTCCCCGGCACCCTCCTCGGCCGGGTCGGCGGCGACTGGTTCGACTCGGTGAAGCTGCCCGGCGCCCGCACCGCCCTCGTCGTCGGCGACGTCATGGGCCACGGCCTCAACTCGGCCGCGATGATGGGCCAGTTGCGGACCGCCGTGCAGACCATGGCCGCCCTCGACCTGCCGCCCGCCCAGCTGCTGCGCAATCTCGACGACCTGGCCCAGCGGCTCGGCGACACCTATCTGGCGACGTGTCTGTACGCCGTCTACGACCCGATCGAGAGCGAGCTGCACATCGCCAACGCGGGCCACGTCCCACCGGTGCTGGTGAGGGCGGAGGACGGCCGCAGCGAGCTGCTCGATCTGCCCACGGGCGCACCGATAGGGGTCGGCGGGGTCCCCTTCGAGGCGGTTCGCGTGCGCGTGGAACCCGGTGACCGGCTGGTGATGTGCACCGACGGCCTGGTGGAGGTGCGCGGCGAGGACATCGGCGTGGGCCTCGCGACCCTGTGCGAGTCCGCCGCCCACCCGGCGGCCTCCATGGACGACGCCTGCGACACCATCATCCGTGCCCTCAACACCCGCGGCGGCCGCAAGGACGACGTGGCCCTGCTGATGGCGCGCCTGAACGGCATCGAGCCGGAGGACGTCGCCGAGTGGCGGTTGGCCCTGGACCCGGCCGAGGCGGGCCGGGCCCGCGCGGTGGTCCGCGAGCAGCTGTACGAGTGGGGGCTGGCCCGGCTGGCGGACAACGCCGAGCTGATGGCCGGCGAGCTGGTCACCAATGCCGTACGGCACGCCCGCAGCCGTCATGTCCAGCTACGGCTGGTGCGGGGCGACACACTGCTGTGCGAGGTGGAGGACGACGACCACACTCTGCCGACACTGCTCAGCGCCGGTCCCGACGCCGAGTCCGGGCGCGGGCTGCGCGTGGTCAGCACACTGGCCCGGGAGTGGGGCACGAGCCGTACGGGTGCCGGGAAGACCGTCTGGTTCGAACTGACCCTGAGGCGCCGCTGACGCACGCCCGAGGGCGTACTCGTATCGAATACGGAGTGAAGGAACGCGCCACGCGCTTGTCGCCGGAACCCCGGCGCGATAAACCGTACTGGCCCGTCACTTACGGGCGGATCGGCGTCGCACCCTGGGGAGTTGGGCATGAGCGTGACGAGTCGGTACCGCGAGGCATGGGAGGGCTTCTGGCGCGAGGCGCCGGACGAGCAGGGGGCCGTCTTCTGGGACGCGGAGCCCGCGCTGTCGGCCGGAATCCATCTGGCCCTGTTCGAGCCGCACCTGACGGATCCCGGTCTGCCGCTGCTCGACCTCGGCTGTGGGAACGGCACCCAGACCCGGTTCCTCGCCGACCGCTTCCCGCATGTCGTGGGCGCCGACATCGCAGCCGCGGCCCTCGACCACGCCCGGCACGCGGACCGGGCGGGGCAGGCGAGCTACCGGCTGCTGAACGCCGCCGAGAAGAGCGAGACCGAGACGCTGCACGCGGAGCTCGGCGACGCCAACGTCTATATGCGGGGTGTGCTCCACCAGTGCGAGCCGGACGACCGCCAGCCGCTGGTGGACGGCATCGCGGCCCTGGTCGGCGAGCGCGGCCGCGCCTTCCTCGTCGAACTCGCCGAGGCCGCCCGCCCCGTCCTGCTCGGCCTGGCCCAGAGCCCGTCGGGCCCGCCGCCCAAGCTGGCCCCGATCTTCCGCCATGGCATCGCTCCCGGCGAGGTGGCGGACGACGCGGTGCCCGAGTATCTGCGGTCGGCCGGGCTCACCGTCCTCGCGAGCGGTGAACTCCCGCTGACGACCGCCGAGTTCCGACCGGACGGAACGCGGATCGAGCTGCCCTCGAAGTGGTTGGTGGCCGGCCGGACGCGGTGACCGGGGCGGGGACTCCGTGGCGGCGCACCCGGCATACCGCAGGGTGGCCGCCGGGTTCCTGGCCGGTTCCCCCTCCGGCGCGTAACGTGACGGAGCATGAAGATCCTCATCAGTGCGGACATGGAGGGCGCCACGGGTGTCACCTGGCCGGCGGACGTACTGCCGGGGACACCGCAGTGGGAGCGGTGCCGGGCGATGTTCACCTCGGACGTCGACGCCGCGGTGCGCGGGTTCTACGACGGCGGCGCGGACGAGGTGATCGTCAACGAGGCGCACTGGAGCATGCGCAACCTGCTCCTGGAGCGGCTGGACGAGCGCGTGCGGATGCTCACCGGGCGGCACAAGTCGCTGTCCATGGTGGAGGGCGTGCAGCACGGGGACGTGGACGGCATCGCGTTCGTCGGATACCACTCGGGCGCCGGCATGGAGGGCGTCCTCGCGCACACCTACCTCGCGAACTCCATCACCGGGGTGTGGCTGGGCGACGTACGGGCCAGTGAGGGACTGCTGAACGCGCATGTCGTCGCCGAATACGGGGTGCCCGTCGTGCTCGTCACCGGCGACGACGTGGCCTGCGAGGACGCGCTCGGATACGCCCCGGAGGCGCTCAAGGTCGCGGTCAAGGACCATGTGTCGCGGTATGCGGCCGTGTGCCGCACCCCGGCCAGGACCGCCGCCGACATCCGCGCCGCGGCCAAGGAGGCGGCCGCGCTGGCGGTGCGTCACGAGCCCGTGAGGGGCGGGCCGTTCACGATCGCGCTGGAATTCGACGCCGAGCACTTGGCGCAGGCCGCGACCGTCGTACCGGGCGTCGCACGGGTCGGGGAGCGGAAGGTGGCGTACACCAGCGGCACCATGTACGAGGGGATCCGGACGTTCAAGGCGGTCACCACGATCGTCTCGGCCGCGGTGGAGGAGCAGTATGGCTGACGCGCAGGCGCTGGACGAGGTCGTCCGGTTCACCTCGGACCTGATCCGGATCGACACGACCAACCGGGGCGGCGGGGACTGCCGCGAGCGGCCGGCCGCCGAGTACGTCGCCGAGCAACTGGCCGGGGCCGGGCCGGCGCCCCTGATGCTGGAGCGCACCCCCGGACGGACCAACGTCGTCGCCCGTATCGAGGGCACCGACCCGTCCGCCGACGCGCTGCTCGTGCACGGACACCTCGACGTGGTGCCGGCGCGGGCCGAGGACTGGAGCGTGCACCCGTTCTCCGGGGAGATCCGCGACGGGGTCGTGTGGGGCCGGGGCGCTGTCGACATGAAGAACATGGACGCGATGATCCTCGCGGTGGTACGGGCCTGGGCCAGGGCGGGCGTACGGCCCCGGCGCGACATCGTGGTCGCGTTCACCGCCGACGAGGAGGCCAGCGCCGAGGACGGTTCCGGGTTCCTGGCCGACCGGCACGCCGCGCTGTTCGAGGGCTGTACGGAGGGCGTCAGCGAGTCGGGCGCGTACACCTTCCACGACGGGACCGGACGGCAGATCTACCCCATCGCCGCGGGCGAGCGCGGCACCGGCTGGCTGAGGCTCACCGCCCGCGGCCGGGCCGGGCACGGCTCCAAGGTCAACCGGGAGAACGCGGTGACCCGGCTCGCCGCCGCGATCACCCGGATCGGCGAGCACGAGTGGCCGCTGAGGCTCACCCCGACCGTGCGGGCCTCCCTCACCGAACTCGCGGCCCTGTACGGCATCGAGGCGGACCTGAGCGGCGTGGACCGGCTCCTGGAGAAGCTCGGCCCGGCCGCGAAGCTCGTCGAGGCCACCGTCCGCAACAGCGCCAACCCGACGATGCTGGAGGCGGGTTACAAGGTCAACGTCATCCCCGGGGAGGCGGTCGCGTACGTGGACGGGCGGTATCTGCCCGGCGGCGAGGACGAGTTCCGTACGACCCTCGACCGGCTGACCGGACCCGACGTGGAGTGGGAGTTCCATCACCGGGAGGTCGCCCTGCAGGCCCCGGTGGACTCGCCGACGTACGCCAAGATGCGCGCCGCCGTGCGGGAGTTCGCGCCCGAGGGGCATGTGGTGCCGTTCTGCATGTCGGGCGGCACGGACGCCAAGCAGTTCTCGCGGCTGGGCATCACCGGGTACGGCTTCACACCGCTGAGGCTCCCCGAGGGCTTCGACTACCAGGCGATGTTCCACGGGGTCGACGAACGCGTCCCGGTCGAGGCGCTGCACTTCGGCGTCCGGGTCCTCGACCGCTTCCTGCGGACGGCCTAGAGGCGGTGGGAGACGACGTGCGGACCCTGGCGTACGGTTCCTGGCCCTCGCCCGTCGACGCGGCCCTGGCCGCCGCGCACGACGGATCCCCCGAGTGGGTGGACTTCGTCGGGGACGAGATGTGGTGGACCGAGCCGCGGCCCGAGGAGGACGGCCGGCGGACGCTGGTGCGCCGGCGGGCGGACGGCCGGGAGGAGTCCGTTCTGGCCGCTCCGTGGAACGTGCGCAGCCGGGTGATGGAGTACGGCGGACGGCCGTGGGCCGGGACCGTGCGGGGCGAGGGGCCGTTCGTGGTGTTCACGCACTTCGCGGACCAGCGGCTGTACGGGTACGAGCCCGGCGGCGAGCCGCGCCCGCTGACCCCCGTATCCCCGGTGGGAGGCGGACTGCGTTGGGCGGAGCCGCAGTTGGACCTGCAGCGCGGCGAAGTGTGGGGCGTGCTCGAGGAGTTCACCGGAGAGGGTCCCGGCGATGTGCGCCGTGTCCTGGCCGCGGTGCCGCTGGACGGATCGGCGGCGGCGGACCGGGGTGCCGTACGTGAACTCACCGAGGAACGCCACCGGTTCGTCACCGGTCCCCGGATCTCGCCCGACGGACGGCGCGCCGCCTGGCTCGCCTGGGACCATCCGCGCATGCCGTGGGACGGGACGGAGCTGGTCGTGGCCGAGATCGGCGACGACGGCACGCTGCGCGGGGCGCGGACGGTGGCCGGGGGACCCGAGGAGGCCGTCGCCCAGGTCGAGTGGTCGGCGGACGGCCGGCTGCTGTACGCGAGCGACCGCGGCGGCTGGTGGAATCTGTACCGGGACGGCGAACCGCTGTGCCCGCGCGAGGAGGAGTTCGGCGGACCGCTGTGGATGCTCGGCCACCGCTGGTTCGCCCCGCTGCGGGGCGGCCTGATCGCCGTCGTGCACGGCCGCGGTACCACCGCCCTCGGGATACTGGACCCGGAGACCGGCGAGGTCGTCGACGCGGCCGGGCCGTGGACCGAGTTCGCGCCCACGCTCGCCGTGCACGGCGAGCGGGTCGTCGGCGTCGGCGCCAGCCCGCGCAGCGCGTACGAGGTCGTGGAGCTGGACATACGGACCGGCCGGGCCCGGCCGGCCGGTGCCCCGCACCAGGACCCGGTGGACCCCGCCTACTACCCCGAACCGCAGATCCGCACCTTCACCGGACCCGACGGACGCGAGGTGCACGCCCACATCTACCCGCCCCACCATCCCGGCTGCGTCGCCCCCGCCGGCGAGCTGCCGCCGTACGTCGTCCGGGCGCACGGCGGACCCACCGGCAGGGCGCCGCTGGTGCTGGACCTGGACATCGCCTACTTCACCTCTCGCGGCATCGGGGTCGCCGAGGTGAACTACGGCGGCTCGACCGGGTACGGCCGCGCGTACCGCGAGCGGCTCCGCGAGCAGTGGGGCGTCGTGGACGTCGAGGACTGCGCGGCGGTGGCGCTGGCCCTCGCCGACGAGGGCACCGCCGACCGGGCCCGGCTCGCGATCCGGGGCGGCAGCGCCGGCGGCTGGACCACCGCGGTCTCCCTGACCGGAACCGACGTGTACGCGTGCGGCACGATCCGCTATCCCGTGCTCGACCTCGCGTCCTGGGGCTCGGGGGAGACCCACGACTTCGAGTCCCGGTATCTGGAGAGCCTGGTCGGGCCGCTCGCCGAGGTCCCGGGCCGGTACGCGGAGCGCTCGCCCGTCGAGCACGCCGACCGGCTCACCGCGCCCTTCCTGCTGCTCCAGGGCCTGGACGACGTCATCTGCCCGCCCGCGCAGTGCGAGCGTTTCCTCGCCCGCATCGAGGGGCGGCGGGTGCCGCACGCGTACATCGCCTTCGAGGGGGAGGGACACGGGTTCCGGCGGGCCGACACCCTGGTGCGCGCGCTGGAGGCGGAGCTCTCGCTGTACGCTCAGGTGTTCGGGCTGAACCCGCCCGGAGTACCGAAGCTGGAGCTGGCCAAGTGAAACAACTCCTACGGCCGTCCCGGCTGGCCCCGGGCGCCCGGGTGGCCGTCGTCGCTCCCAGCGGACCGGTCGCCGAGGAGCGCCTGCAGTCCGGCCTCGACCTGCTGCGCGGGTGGGATCTGGAACCGGTGGTCGCCCCCCACGCCCTGGACGTGCACGAGGCCCTCGGCCACCTGGCGGGCGCCGACGCCGACCGCGCCGCGGACCTGGAGCGCGCCTGGTGCGACCCGTCCGTGGACGCCGTGTTCTGCGCCCGTGGCGGATACGGCGCACAGCGCATGGTCGACCTCCTCGACTGGGAGGCGATGCGCGCCGCCGGTCCGAAGGTGTTCGTGGGTTTCAGCGACATCACCGCCCTGCACCAGGCCTTCGCCACCCGGCTGGGCCTGGTCACCCTGCACGGCCCGGCGGCCGCGGGGGTCGACTTCATCAAGAACGAGCGGGCGCGCGAGCATCTGCGGGCCACCCTCTTCGCCCCGGAGACGGTCCGCACCCTCACCTCCCCCGGCACGGCCCTCGTGCCGGGGCGGGCCCGGGGGGTCACGCTGGGCGGCTGTCTGAGCGTGCTCGCCGGCGACCTCGGCACGCCGCACGCCCACCCGGGTACCCGGGGCGGGCTGCTGATGATCGAGGACGTCGGTGAACAGCCGTATCGCATCGACCGGCTGCTGACCCAACTCCTGCGCACCGGCTGGCTGGACGGTGTCGCGGGGATCGGGCTCGGGTCCTGGAGCGGGTGCGGCCCCTATGAGCGGGTGCGGGCCGTCCTCGCCGACCGGCTCGGCGGCCTCGGGATTCCCGTGCTGGAGGAGTTCGGATTCGGCCACTGCGAGGGGGCGTTGACGATCCCGTTCGGTTCCGCGGCCGAACTCGACGCGGACGCGGGCACGTTGACCCTGGACGAGCCCGCCCTGCGCTGACCCTCACCCGGAAGGCCGCATCGGGCGGCGCGGTCCCCGGTCAGGCCGTAGGGTGGCGAGATGCCGCACACCGCACCCCGCTATCTCGCCGAAGGCCCCCGCGTCGGTATACGCCACTTCACCTACGACGACGGTCCGGAGTTCGCGGCCCGTGTCCGGGAGAGCAAGGACCTGCACCACCCGTGGCTGTTCCCGCCGGCCACGGAGGAGGCGTACGCCGCCTATGCGGGGCGGCTGATCGAGGACCCGACCAAGGCCGGCTTCCTGGTCTGCGAGAAGGACAGTGGGGCCATCGCCGGGTTCATCAACATCAACAACATCGTGGGGGGCGGCTTCCAGTGCGGGGCCCTCGGCTACGGCGCCTTCGCCCACGCGGCCGGGCGCGGGCTGATGCGCGAGGGCCTGGACCTGGTGATCGGGCATGCCTTCGGCCCGATGCGGCTGCACCGGCTGGAGATCAACGCACAGCCCGGCAACGCCGCCTCCATCGCCCTCGCCCGCGGCGCAGGCTTCCGGCTCGAGGGCTTCTCGCCGAACATGATCTACATCGACGGCGCCTGGCGGGACCACGAGCGGTGGGCGATCACCGCCGAGATGCGGGCCTCCGGTTGATCTTCATGGTGTCGAGGTCGGTGACCGTCGACTTCAGACCGGTGAAGCCGTGGCCGAGGCCGCGCAGCGTGGCCTCGGCGCGGTCCTCGGCGATCGCCCCCGCCATCTCCTCCCCGTCGGCCGCGTCCGACACCACCACGTAGCGCATCGAGAAGTGCTTCAGCGGTGACGGCTCGTACGACAGCGTGCCCTCCTCGGTGAACCGCATGCTGGTCAGCCCGTGCTCGGCCGCCTCGGCCAGCAGCCGCTCCCGGCTCCCGTCGGTCAGCCCGTCCCAGGTGCCCCGCACGATGACCCGGTAGGTGTGCTGCTCGCTCATTGCGCCGTTCCGTCCCTCGTCGACCCCGATGAACGACCGACTGTACGTCGGCGAGGATCGCCCGCATACGGAATTTCGCGGCGCCCGTCGCCCCTCCAACCCGGGCTCGTGGCGGCCTTTGCGGAATTCTGACCGGCAGGTCCCCTGGCCGGTTCGGCGGTCGGCGGGTTCCATGGTGATCGTGACGACGATCCGACGTGAGGTACTGACGCTGCCCGCCGCGGAGTTGGGGCCGGACAACCCGCTGCCCCCGTTGCGGCCGCTCGCCGATGGGGGCACCGCCCACGCACTTGAGGCCGTGGGGGAGCACCGCATCGAGGACCGTGACCGGGGGGGCCTGCCCCGGGACATGGCCCGGCAGCTCGGTTACGAGCCGCTGCGCAGCCTGCTGCCCGTGCGCGTCCGGGACGGCTACGGCAGGGCGCGCGAGCCCCGTGCGGTCGACGCGCTCGTGATCGAGAACGACCGGCTGCGCGCCACGGTCCTGCCCGGCCTCGGCGGCCGCGTCGTGTCACTGGTCCAGCTGCCGTCCGGCCGTGAACTCCTCTACCGCAACCCGGTGTTCCAGCCCGCGAACTTCGCCCTCAACGGTGCCTGGTACTCCGGCGGCATCGAGTGGAACACGGGTGCCACCGGCCACACCACCCTCTCCTGCGCACCCCTGCACGCCGCCCGCGTCCCCGCCCCCGACGGATGGGGGCACCACCCACGCCGTTCAGGCAGTGGGGGAGAGATACTGCGCCTGTGGGAATGGGAGAGGCTGCGCGACCTGCCCTTCCAGGTCGACCTGTGGCTGCCCGACGGCTCCGACTTCCTGTTCGTCGGCGTCCGGATCCGCAACCCTCACGAGCGGCCCGTGCCCGCCTACTGGTGGTCCAACATCGCCGTGCCCGAGGAGCGTCGGGTGCTCGCCCCGGCGGAGGAAGCCTGGCTCCCCGACTGCCTTGAGGGCGTGGGCGGTACCCCCATCGGCCATGAGCGGCGACTGCGCCGGGTCCCGGTCCCCTCGTACGACGGAGTCGACCGCACGTACCCGCTCAACAGCCCGTACGCCGCCGACTACTTCTACGAGGTGCCGGACGGGCGGCGCCGCTGGATCGCCGCGCTCGACGCGGACGGACACGGGCTCGTGCAGACGTCGACCGACGGGCTGCGCGGCCGCAAGCTGTTCGTGTGGGGCTCGGGGCCGGGCGGCCGGCGCTGGCAGGAGTGGCTCACCGAACCCGGTACCGGCGGCTACTGCGAGATCCAGGCCGGGCTCGCCCGCACCCAGCTGGAGCATGTCCGACTGGAGGCGGAGAGCGAGGTGTCCTGGCTGGAGGCGTACGGCCCGTTCGACGCACCGCCGGAGGGGGAGTGGGCCTCGGTGCTGCGCACGGCGGAGGCGCGGCTGGAGGCGGCCTTGCCGCGGGCGGACGTGGATGCCGCGTACGCCGCCTGGCAGCGGTGCGCCGACACCGAACCGGGCGAGCGACTCGCCACCGGCTCCGGCTGGGGCGCGCTCGAGGTGCTGCGCGGCGATCTGAAGCTGCCCGGCACGCCGTTCGACGAGGTCACGCTCGGCGACGCCCAGTCGCCCTGGCTGGAGCTGCTGCGCTCCGGCTCCCTGCCCGAACCGCGCCGGGTGCAGCCGCCCGGCCAGACCCTCGTCGCACCGCACTGGCGGGACATGCTGGAGACCGCGCCCGCCACCCCGCTCACCGAGTACCACCTCGGTGTCGCCCAGTGGCACGCCGGTGACCGGGCGCAGGCGGTGCGCAGCTGGGAGCGTGCCCTGCCGCTCGCGCCCTCGCTGTGGCCGCTGCTGCGCTGTCTGGCGGTGGCCGACCAGGAGTCCGGCCACCACGAGCGGGCCGCCGACCGGTACGCCGAGGCATTCGACGACCTGTGCCACGAGCGGCGCGACGACGGCGACCAGTGGACAGCCGCCACCGCCGCGCTGGGCCGCGAGACCCTGCAGGCACTGCTCAGGGTCCGGCGGGCGGCCGAGGCGCGTGCCGCCTGGGAGCGGCTGCTCCCGGCCGTCCGCGAGCGGGGCCGGTTCCGGCTCCTGGAGGCCGAGCTGCTGCTCGTGGAGGGCCGGCGGGAGGAGGCCCGGGCCGTCTTCGACGACGGCTTCGAGGTGGCCGACCTGCGGGAGGGGGAAGAGGCGATCGGCCGGCTGTGGGCCCGCCTCGGCGACGATCCGCTGCCCGGCCGCCACGACTTCCGCATGCGGCCGGACGCGTCCTGACCCACCGGTGGCGCCGGTGTGGCTCAGCTCCCGTGGTCCACGTACTCGAAGATCGCCCCGTCCGGATGCATCGCGATCAGATTGCGGCCCGCCGGCGTCGCCACCGGCCCCGCGACGATGCGGGCGCCGAGCTCGGTCAGCGTCCGACGGGCGTCCTCGACGTCCTTGACGGCTATCGTCGCCGCCACCTTGCGCAGCACCTCCAGCTCGGCCTCGGGGCCGCTCATCAGCAGAAAGGAGCCGACCGCGGCGACCTGGACGCCACCGCGCTCGAACCGGAGAGCTCTGCCGTCCGCGAGGCGTTCGTAGAACGGGATCGCGGCTTCGAGGTCGTCGACGCAGATGCGCAGCGAGGCGCCCAGAATCTCCATGCGCACGAGCCTAGGTCCTGTCGTCAAATCCCCGTCGTCCGCCCGGAGGGCGGGCCCGGAGGCGTCATGGGGGTCCCCCTGCTCGAGCGAAGCCGAGAGCTCGGGGGAGCGTGCATGGCGTCGCCGGGCAGGCGGGGATTTGACGACAGGGCCTAGTTCCGGCGGCCCGGGGAGGAGATCGCTTCGGCTGATCGGCCGCGCGGCGACGGCGCGCCCGGTGGCCGCGTTACGGTCCCGCGGGTACGGGTACCCGCAGCCGCATGGAGCCCTTGGATCATCTTGAACACCTCGACAAGCAGCTGGTGGACGAGCTGGCGCAGGTGGCACGCGAGACCGTGCGCGACGAGCTGCGCGAGCAGACGCGCAAGCAGCGCCGTACGGCCATGCTGTACGGCGCGTCCGGCGCCGTCGCCCTGTACGCGGGCGGTGCCCTCGCCCTCGCCCTCGGGCTGGCCCTCGCGACCGGCCTGCCGGGCTGGGCGGCGGCGCTGATCACCGCGGCGATCCTCGGCGTGATCGCCTACGCGCTGCGCGGCATGGCCAGGCCGAGGCACCCGCACCCCGCGCCCCCGTCCCGCGTGGTCGGCGGCACCCCGCCCGCCGGGCCTCCCGGCGGCCTCGGCATCACGCAGTACCCGCCCATGCCTCCGGAGGCGCCGAACTGGCCCGGCAGCGACCCCGAGGCGCCGCACCACCGGGCGTGAGACCGGCCGGGCGCCTCGCCCGCACCACCCGGGGCGCCGACGTGCGCACGTTTGGGCGCCCCGGTCAGGGGGACGCGGTATGCCTCGGACGAGCCACACCGCCGGAGGCGTACCGTGAGTCGACCCCGCATCGTGATCGTCGGCGCCGGTTTCGCCGGGTACCGCACGGCCCGCATCCTCTCCCGGCTGACCAGGCAACGGGCCGGTGTCACCCTGCTGAACCCGACCGACTACTTCCTGTATCTCCCCCTGCTGCCCCAGGTCGCCGCGGGCATCCTGGAGCCGCGCCGGGTCACCGTCTCCCTCCGCGGCACCCTGCGCGATGTGCGCCCGGTGCTGGGCGAGGCGGACCACGTCGACCTCGACGGGCGCACCGTGCACTACACGGACCCGGAGGGCGGCGTCGGCACCCTGGCCTACGACCGGCTCGTGCTCGCCGTCGGCAGCGTCAACAAGCTGTTGCCGGTCCCTGGCGTCGCCGAGCACGCGCACGGCTTCCGGGGCCTGCCCGAGGCGCTGTATCTGCGTGACCACGTGACCCGGCAGATGGAGCTCGCCGCCACCTCCGACGACCCGAAGAGCGCCGCGGCCCGGTGCACCTTCGTGGTGGTCGGCGCCGGCTACACCGGTACCGAGGTGGCCGCGCAGATGCAGCTGCTCACCAAGGATCTGGCGCGCAGGCATCCGCTGCCGGCCGGGGTGCGGCCGCGCTGGCTGCTCCTGGACGTGGCGCCGCATGTGCTGCCGGGGATGGACGAGCGGCTCTCGATCGCCGCCGACCGCGTGCTGCGGCGGCGGGGCGTGGAGGTCCGCACGGGCACCTCCGTGAAGGAGGCCACCCATGACGGAGTCCTGCTCAGCGACGGCGAGTTCGTCGAGACGCGGTCCCTGGTCTGGTGCGTCGGCGTGCGGCCCGATCCGCTCGTCGAGGCCACGGGGCGGCCGCTGGAGCGGGGTCGGCTCATCGTCGACCCCTACCTGCAAGTGCCGGGCGGGGCGGGGGTGTTCGCATGCGGGGACGCGGCCGCCGTACCCGATCTGAACAACCCCGGGACGTTCACGCCGATGACGGCACAGCACGCCTGGCGGCAGGGAAAGGTCGCCGCGAACAATGTGGCCGCGTCGCTCGGCATCGGTGAAAGCCGCCCCTACCGCCATCGCGACCTGGGCTTCCTGGTCGATCTGGGCGGCACCGAGGCCGCCGCCGACCCGCTCGGCGTGTCCCTCTCCGGTCTGCCGGCCGCCGCGGTCACCCGCGGCTACCACCTCGCGGCGATGCCCGCCAACCGCGTCCGCGTCGCCGCCGACTGGCTGCTGGACGCCGTACTGCCGCGCCAGGGAACCCAGTTGGGGCTCGTACGGTCCTGGTCGGTGCCCCTCGACACAGCCTCTCCGGAACTGGCCCGGGTACCCGGCGGTCCGGAGCACCACCTCGCCCCCGGCCCTGTGAAGCGCGCCGACATCCCCGCGGAAGGAGACTCATGAACACCGCCGAAGTCGCCGAAGTCGCCCAGCAGTTGCGTGTGGACAGTGTGCGGGCCGCCGCAGCCGCGGGGTCCGGGCACCCGACGTCGTCCATGTCCGCCGCCGATCTGATGGCGGTGCTGCTCGCCCGCCATCTGCGCTACGACTTCGACCGCCCCACCCACCCGGGCAACGACCGCCTCGTGCTGTCCAAGGGACACGCCTCGCCCCTGCTGTACTCCATGTACAAGGCGGCCGGTGTCGTCGACGACGCCGAACTGCTCACCTTCCGCAGGCTCGGCAGCCGGCTCGAGGGGCATCCGACGTCACGGCGGCTGCCGTGGGTGGAGACGGCCACCGGCTCGCTCGGCCAGGGCCTGCCGGTCGGCGTCGGCATCGCGCTGGCGGGCAAGCGGCTGGACCGCACCGAATACCGCGTATGGGTGCTGTGCGGCGACAGCGAGCTGGCCGAGGGCTCCGTCTGGGAGGCCGCCGAGCAGGCGGCGTACGAGCACCTGGACAATCTGATCGCGATCGTGGATGTGAACCGGCTCGGCCAGCGCGGGCCCACCCGGCACGGCCACGACCTGGACGCCTACGCACGCCGCTTCCAGGCCTTCGGCTGGCACACCGTGGAGATCGACGGTCACGACCTGGAGGCGGTCGACCGTGCCTACCGCGAGGCGGAGTCCACGAGTGGGCAGCCCACCGTGATCCTCGCCCGCACCCTCAAGGGCAAGGGTGTCGCCTCCGTCGAGGACCGCGAGGGACTGCACGGCAAGCCGCTGCCCGACCCCGAGGAGGCGGTCGCCGAGCTGGGCGGCCCGCGCGACCTCCACGTCCGGGTGCAGGAGCCGCCCGGCGCCCGGATGCTGCACTCCGTCAGCACCGAGGCGCTCGAACTCCCGCGCTACGACAGGGGCGACAAGGTCGCCACCCGGGACGCCTTCGGCAAGGCGCTCGCCGCGCTCGGCACCGCCCGCGGCGACGTCGTCGCCCTGGACGGCGAGGTCGGCGACTCCACCCGTACCGAGTTCTTCGCCAAGGAGCACCCCGACCGCTTCTTCGAGTGTTACATCGCCGAACAGCAGCTGGTCGCCTGCGCCGTCGGCATCGCCGCGCGCGGCTGGGTGCCGTTCGCCTCGACCTTCGCCGCCTTCTTCACGCGCGCGTACGACTTCGTGCGCATGGCCTCGATCAGCGGCGCCGGCATCAATCTGGTCGGCTCGCACGCGGGCGTGGCGATCGGTCAGGACGGACCCTCGCAGATGGGCCTGGAGGACCTGGCGATGTTCCGGGCGGTGTACGGCTCGACCGTGCTGTACCCGTGCGACGGCAACCAGACCGCGAAGCTCGTGGGCGCCATGGCCGGCCTGGACGGCATCCGCTATCTGCGCACCTCGCGCGGCGAGAGCCCGGTCGTCTACCACCCGGACGAGGAGTTCCCGGTCGGCGGCAGCAAGGTGCTGCGCTCCTCGGAAGAGGACCGGCTGACCGTGGTCGCCGCCGGTGTCACCGTGCACGAGGCGCTGGCCGCCGCCGATTCGCTCGAGGCCGAGGACATCCGGATCAGGGTCGTCGACCTGTACTCCGTCAAGCCGGTCGACCGGCCCACGCTGCGGCAGGCGGCGGAGGAGACGGGCTGTCTGCTCACCGTCGAGGACCACCGCGAGGAGGGCGGCCTCGGGGACGCCGTTCTCGATGCGTTCCTCGACGGCAGGCCCGTGCCGCGCCTGGTCCGGCTCGCCGTCCGTACGATGCCGGGCTCGGCCGCGCCGGACCAGCAGCTGCACGCGGCGGGCATCGACGCCGAGGCGATCGCGGCGGCCGGCCGGCTGCTGGT
Source organism: Streptomyces herbicida (assembly GCF_032656585.1). Classification (NCBI taxonomy): domain Bacteria; kingdom Bacillati; phylum Actinomycetota; class Actinomycetes; order Kitasatosporales; family Streptomycetaceae; genus Streptomyces; species Streptomyces herbicida. Next base: position 230,211 of record NZ_JAUYWJ010000012.1, on the reverse strand, counting down.
GGAGGAGGCGGTCGTACGCTGAGCGACGACGGCGAGCGGAGGGTGCGGGCGGGCCGCCGTACGGTGCCCGTCCACCGCCCCGGCAAGGTCCTCATTCCCGGCGGTGGAGGCGCGAAGGAGTACACCAAGGGCGACATCGTCGAGTACTACCGGGCCGTCGCCCGGTTCATGCTGCCGCATCTGCGGGGTCGCCCGCTGATGCTGGAGCGGTACCCCGACGGCCTCGACGGCCCTGGATTCATGCAGAAGAACGCTCCCGACGGCTACCCGGAGTGGATCACTCGCGCCGAGGTGGCCAAGGAGGGCGGCACGGTCACGCACGTCGTCTGCGACGACACCGCCACCCTCGTCTTCCTCGCCGACCAGGCCTGCCTCACCCTGCACCGCTGGCTCTCGCGCACCGGCCACCCGGACCGGCCGGACCGGATGGTGTTCGATCTCGACCCCGCCGGCGACGACTTCGGCGCGGTGCGCCGTGCGGCCCGGTGGCTCGGCGAACTGCTCGACGAGCTGAAGGTGCCCTCGGCGCTCATGACGACCGGATCGCGCGGACTGCATGTCGTCGTGCCGGTCGACGGACGTCACGACTTCGACGAGGTACGCGCATTCGCCGGGGACGTCGCCGAGCTGCTCGCCGCCGAGCACCCCGACCGCCTCACCACCGCGGCCCGCAAGAAGGACCGCGACGACCGGCTCTATCTCGACGTGCAGCGCAACGCCTACGCACAGACCGCCGTCGCCCCCTTCGGCATCCGCGCCCGGCCCGGCGCCCCCGTCGCCGTGCCCGTCTCCTGGGAGCAGCTCGACGACCCGGACCTCGGCCCACGCCGCTGGACCGTCGAGGACGCCGCCGACCAGGCACGCAGCGACCCCTGGGCGGGCGTGCTGAGGCGGGGGCGTGCGCTGGGACCGGCGCGGCGCCGTCTCGGGGCACTGCGCGATTGAGAGCGCCCGTAAAGGTTTGGTCCACGGCTCGATGGCCACCCGGTGCAAGAGGTGGTCACGACGAACACAAAAGATACAGAAAGCGCCAAGCCTTCACGGAACGTACACAACGCCCAGGAGTCGCGAAAAGACACCGACACCGACCGTACGGACAGCCGGCCGAGCCCCGTCGAGGTGCTGCGCCAGGCGCGCGCCCAGCTCGCAGAGCTCACGGGCATGGCCGCCGAGTCTGTCACGTCCTTCGAACAGACGGAGGACGGCTGGTCGTTGGAGGTGGAGGTCCTCGAACTCGCCCGCGTGCCCGACACGATGAGCCTGATGGCGAGCTACCAGGTCGACCTCGACCCCAAGGGCCTGCTCACCGGATATCACCGGACCCGCCGCTACGAACGGGGGCGGTCCGACGCACATAGGCCGGGCGGCCGCTAGCCGAGCCGCCCGCGACCGACACTTTCCCGGACAAGGAGGACCAGTCGGCATGACAGTCGTCCCCGCACAACAAGCCAGCGGTGGAGGCGGCAGCAGCGGCCTCTACGACGTGCTGGAACTCGTTCTCGACCGAGGACTCGTGATCGACGCGTTCGTACGGGTCTCCCTGGTCGGCATCGAGATCCTGAAGATCGACGTACGGGTCGTCGTGGCCAGCGTCGACACCTACCTGCGCTTCGCCGAGGCGTGCAACCGGCTCGACCTGGAGGCGGGCCCGCGCAAGAGCCCCGGCCTTCCCGACCTGGTCGGCGAGATCACCGAATCCGGCGCGCGCGGCAAGTCCAAGGGCGCGCTGTCCGGTGCCGCCCAGACCGTCTCCGACGCCTTCAAGCAGGCACGTGACGAACGCTCGGGCGACGAGGCCGAGGCCGAATCACGGCCGCGGCCCCGCAGGACCGCACGCAGGAAGGAGGAACAGGAGTGAGCACATACGTCTACGGCATCACGGCCGCCGCGCACCCCTCCCTCCCCGAGGGCATGGGCGGCGTCGGCGACCCGCCGCGGCCGGTGCGCATCCTGAAGGAGGGCGACCTGGCGGCCGTCGTCAGCGACGCCCCCGAGGAACTGCGCCCCAAACGCAAGGAACTGCTCGCCCACCAGAGCGTGCTCGCCGAGACCGGAGGGGCCGGCTCCGTGCTGCCCATGCGGTTCGGCAGCGTCGCCCCCGACGACGACAGTGTCACCGGTGTGCTCGCCGAGCGCGCCGACCACTACGCGGAGCGCCTGCGGACGCTCGACGGGAAGGTCGAGTACAACATCAAGGCCTCGCACGTCGAAGAGGCCGTCCTGCACCAGGTGATGGCCGGGAACCCGGAACTGCGGGCCCTCGCCGAGGCCAACCGCAAGGCGGGCGGCGGCAGTTACGAACAGCGGCTGCAGCTCGGTGAAATGGTGGTGGCCGCGGTGCGGGCTCGCGAGGCCCAGGACGCCGTCGAACTGCGCGAAGCCCTGGAGACGGAGGCCGCCGCCGTGAGCGCGGGCCCCGAGTCCACCGGCTGGCTGGCCAATGTGTCGTTCCTGGTGGCCAAGGACTCGGCCGAGACGTTCCTGGCCGCCGTCGAGCGGTTCCGGGCCGGGCACCCGCACCTCGAGGTGCGCGCCAACGGGCCGCTGCCGCCGTACAGCTTCGTCGAGCCGGGCCCGGCCGCACCGGCGGGCACCACGGCGGGCGGCGCACAGAACGGATCGGAGCAATGACATGGGGCTGCTTGGAGAGGTGGTGCTCCTCCCGCTGGCACCCGTGCGCGGTGCCGGATGGGTGATCAGACAGGTGCTGGAGGAGGCGGAGCGGATCTATTACGACCCCGCCGCGGTCCGGGCCGAACTGGCCGCCCTCGAACAGCGGCTGGAGGCGGGGGAGATCGATGAGGACGAGTTCGACCGGCTCGAGGACGGACTCCTCGACCGGCTGGAGATCGCCCTGCGCCGAGGCGCGGGCACTGACAAGGGGACACACCTATGAACCGCATGGGACTGGGCCTCGCACTAGGGGCCGGATACGTCCTCGGACGGACGAAGAAGGCGAAGCTGGCGTTCGCGCTCGGCACGCTGGCGGCAGGCAAACGGCTGCACCTCAGCCCGCGGATGCTCGCGGACCTGGCGTCTCAGCAGCTGCGGGACAACCCGCAGTTCAAGGAGATCGGGGACCAACTGCGCGAGGACCTGCGCGGCGTGGGCCAGGCGGCCTCAGGCGCCATGGTCGAGCGGCAGATGGAGGCCCTGGCCGACCGCCTGCACGGGCGCACCGCCGATGTGCGCGACCAGCTCACCGGGCTCGGAAAGCTCGGTCCGCAGAAGGGCTCCGCGGACCAGGAGGACGAGTACGAGGAGCCGGAGGCCTCCGCCGACGAGGAGGAGACCGAAGAGGCTCGTGACGAGCGCAAGGCCGGATCCGGGCGGTCCGAGAAGGAGCCGGCGCGGGAGGCGGACCGGAAGGCCCCCGCCAGGAAGGCGCCCTCCGCCGCGAGGGCGGCGAACAAGGCACCGGCGAAGAAGACCGGCCAGAAGGCTCCCGCCAAGAAGGCAGGGGCGAAGGACACGGCTGCCAAGAAGACGAGGGCCACGGGCGGGAGCGCCGCACGAGGCGCCCGGACCCGGCTTCCGAAGGGAGGCGACGAGTCATGACGGACACCCTCGGATCCGCGCGGTCCGCGACGTCGTCCGCGGCCGGACAGGCCAAGGACAACGCGCTCGGCCGGCTGGCGGAGAGCGAGGCTGCCGACCGGCTGAAGGCCGAGGTGCAGGAGTACCTCGCCGCCCAGGCCGAGCGCATGCTGGTCGGCGTCGGCCGCAAGCTGGGCGAAACCACCGGCAAGCTCAACGACATCGCCGAGGGCAAGAGCCCCGGCTTCGCCAAGCTCGCCCTGGACGCCGGGCGCAAGGTCGCCGAGGGCAAGGGGCCGGTGCGCTCCGCGGTGGAGCTCGGCTTCTCACACGCCAAGGACAACGTGGTCGGCGCCCTGAAGAACCTCGGCGGCGGCAAGGGCAAGCGCAAGGGCGGCGCGGGCCAGAAACCCACGGTCATCATCGAGTACATCGATGTCGGCGTGCCGCTGCGCACCGCCTACGACCAGTGGACCCAGTACCAGGACTTCAGCACCTTCGCCAAGGGTGTCAAGAGTGCGAGCCGCACCGACGACACCCACTCGGACTGGCAGCTCAAGGTCTTCTGGTCCAACCGCGGCTGGAAGGCCCACACCACCGAGCAGATCCCCGACTACCGCATCCAGTGGTCGTCGGAGGGAGCCAAGGGCACCACGAAGGGCGTGGTCTCCTTCCACCGGCTGGAGGACAACCTCACCAGGGTCCTGCTGGTCATGGAGTACTACCCCAAGGGCTTCTTCGAGAAGACCGGCAACATCTGGCGCGCCCAGGGCCGCCGGGCCCGGCTCGACCTCAAGAACTTCGCCCGCTTCATCACCCTCAAGGGCGAGGCCGAGGACGGCTGGCGCGGTGAGATCCGCGACGGCGAGGTGGTCCAGAGCCACGAGGACGCCGTCGCCGAGGAGGAGGAACAGTCCGACGAAGAGCGGCGCCCGGAGGCCGAGGACGAGAATGGGGACGAGAGCCAGGACGAGGAGGAGAACGAAGCCGAGGAGTACGAGGCCGAGGACGAGCAGGAGCCGGAGGAGGACGAAGCCGAGGACGAGTACGACGAGGAGGAGCCGGAGGCCGAGTACCAGGGCGAGGATGAGGACGAGTACGAGTCCGAAGAGGAGCCCGAGGACGAGTACGCCGGGAGCAGGAGCCGTCGATGACGATGCCCAGCAGGCTGCCGGAGCCGTACGGCCAGGGCAGCAGCGCCAACCTGGCCGACATCCTGGAGCGGGTGCTCGACAAGGGCATCGTCATCGCCGGCGACATCCGGATCAACCTGCTCGACATCGAACTGCTCACGATCAAACTGCGGCTCATCGTCGCCTCGGTGGACAAGGCGAAGGAGATGGGCATCGACTGGTGGGAGAGCGACCCGGCCTTGTCCACTCGCGCCCGCCGCGACGAACTCACCAGGGAGAACGCCGAGCTGCGTGAACGACTGGCCGAGCTCGAGCCGGACCGTGCCCGGCTCGAGCCGGACCGTGACCGGAAGGAGGCCCGATGAGCGGGATGACCGGTCTGCGGTACGTCTACGCCGTCTGCCGCCCGTTCGACTCGGCCCTGCAGTCCCAGCTGACCGGCGTCGGGGGTGCCCCGCCGGGGCTGCTGAGACACCACGGCCTGGTCGCGGTCGTCAGCACGGTCCCGGAGGGGGACTTCGCCGAGCGGCCGCTCCGTGCACACCTGGAGGACCTGGACTGGCTGAGCGCGACCGCCCGCGCCCATCAGGGCGTGATCGACGCCCTCACCACCGTCACCACGCCCCTGCCGCTCCGGCTCGCCACCGTCTTCCGGGACGACAGCGCCGTACGCGTGATGATCGAGGAGCGCGAGGACGACTTCCGGCGCACCCTCGACCGGCTGGAGGGCCGGGTGGAGTGGGGCGTCAAGGTGTTTCTGGAGCCGGAGCCGCCGGAGGAGCCTGCCGCCCGTCCCGCGCCGCAGGCCGCCAGCGGCCGGGACTATCTGCGGCAGCGCCGGCAGCATGCCCGCTCCCACGAGGACAGGTGGCAGACGGCCGAGGAATTCGCGAACCGGCTCCACACACTGCTTTCCCGGCACGCCGAGGAATCCCGGCTGCACGCTCCGCAGAATTCGGCGCTTTCCGGTGCCCAGGGAGTGAATGTGCTCAACGGGGCTTATCTGGTGCCGCGCGCCCGGTCCGAGGAATTCGTGGAACTGGTCGACCGTACGAAGGACGAGGCACCCGGAATGCGGGTGGAACTCACCGGCCCCTGGGCGGCGTACTCGTTCACCGGCGACCTGTCGGAGGAGGAGCGGTGACCGTCGTCGAACGCCGGGAGGTCGCCCTGGTGGACCTGCTCGACCGGCTGCTCGCCGGGGGCGTCGTCATCACCGGGGACATCACGCTGCGCATCGCCGACGTGGACCTCGTCCGGATCGACCTGAACGCCCTGATCAGCTCGGTGAGCGAGCAGGTGCCCGCCCCGTGGCCGGAGGTGACGTCGTGACGGAGCGCAGGAAGCGGATGGACCTCGACCCGGACACGGTCGAGCGCGACCTGGTCAAACTTGTGCTGACCCTGGTCGAGTTGCTGCGTCAGCTGATGGAACGGCAGGCGCTGCGCCGCTTCGACACCGGCGAGCTGACCGAGGAGCAGGAGGAGCGCATCGGGCTCACCCTGATGCTCCTGGAGGACCGCATGGCCGAGCTGCGCGACCGCTACGGACTGCGGCCCGAGGACCTCAACCTGGACCTCGGGCCGCTCGGGCCGCTGCTTCCGCGGCAGTGAACTCATCGCCGGTACGGGCTCACCACCTGTACCAGCGGCTCCTGCCCCCGGCGGCGCCGGTGCCTCGCAACAGGAATCCCAGCAGCCATACAACGAGCACCGCAAGGGCAATCCACCAGAGAACTTTCACTGCGAATCCGGCCCCGAAGAGAATGAGCGCCAAAAGCAGTACCAACAGGATGGGAACCATAATGTGAACCTCCTGTACTCCGGGTGTCCCCAAAGCCCCGGATCAGGCCTCCTTGCGGCAGAGGATTTCTCCGTGCAGGACGGCGAACCAGCCGTCCTCCCGCTCTCCCCATTCCCACCATGCCTCCGAAACGGCCCGCAGTTGCCCGGCGGTCGCATGACCGCCCTCGGTCGCGCGGTCCGCGTACGCGGAGGCGACGGTGCGGTCCGCCCACAGACCGCTCCACCACGCGCGCTCCTGCGGCGTGGCGAACGTCCAGGTGCTGGAGGTGGCCGTGATGTCCGTCAGCCCGGCGGCCAGCGCCCAGGACTTCAGCCGCCGGCCGGCGTCCGGCTCACCGCCGTTGGCGCGGGCGACCCGGCGGTACAGGTCCAGCCAGTCGGCCAGCCCCGGCACCTGCGGGTACCAGGTCATCGCCGCGTAGTCCGAGTCGCGGACGGCGATGAACCCGCCGGGCCTGGTGACCCGGCGCATCTCGCGCAGCGCCTGCACCGGGTCGCCGACGTGCTGCAGCACCTGGTGCGCATGGACCACGCAGAACGTGTCGTCCGGGTAGTCCAGGGCGTGCACGTCGGCGACCGCGAAGTCCACGTTCGACAGGCCCCGTCCGGCGGCCGTGGCCCTGGCCCGGTCGAGGATCCCCGGCACATGGTCGACACCGGTGACATGCCCGTCGGGGACCAGCGCCGCCAGGTCGCCGGTGATGGTCCCCGGGCCGCAGCCGATGTCCAGGATCTTCATATGGGGCTTGAGCGAACCGAGCAGATACGCCGCCGAGTTGGCGGCGGTCCGCCAGGTGTGCGAACGCAGCACCGACTCATGGTGCCCGTGGGTGTAGACGGCGGTCTCCCGCGGCTTCGGCATGGCTCAACCCCTTCTCGTCGTACCGGCGCACGGGGCGGCAGGCCCCGTCCTGCGGTACGCACCACGGTAAGCGCGAGTGCCGAATGATGAGACCTGCGTTTCGTGATATGGACTGACGGATGATCAGGTCCAAGGCCACCCCGGGTGCACCGGGCGGTACACGGTCAGTCCTACGGGCAGCTTCTCCACCACCACTTCGCCTGCCACCGAGGTGACTTCACCGTCGTACGCAAGGGAAGTGCCGGGTGTGACACCGGCGAGGCGCAGCCGTCGCAGCTTGACCGCCCGGTGGGTCGAGGAGCTGGTCAGCGGGCCCGCGACGGCGGCCGCCAGCAGGCGCAGCGCGGGCCTGCGGCCGCCGTGCACCACGCGCACGTCCAGCAGGCCGTCCGCCAGATCCACGCGCCGCCCGGGCGTGAGACCCACGCGGTGGTAGGTGCAGTTGCCGACGAACAGCAGCCACAACGGCCGGGTCCGGCCGCCGAGTTCGACCTCCAGCGGGTGCCGGTCCGCGCGCAGCACGCGCAGCGCGCCGAGCACCCCGGCGGGCCAGGCGCCGATGCGGTGCGACCACTTGTCCCGCTCGCGCACCAGCTCCGGATAGACGCCCAGGCTGAGCGTGTTGAGGAAGATGCCCTCCTGGCGCCCGGAGGCGAACCGGCCCACGTCCACCCGGACGGCCTCACCATGGCGGACCGCCCGCCCCAGGTCCCGTACGTCCTCCACGCCCAGGTCGTAGGCGAAGTGGTTGAGCGTGCCGCCGGGCAGCACCGCGAGCGGCAGGCCGTGGCGCAGGGCGGCCGCGGCGGCCGCGTTCACCGTGCCGTCACCGCCGCACACCCCGAGAGCCCGGGCCCGCGCGGCCGACTTCTCCAACTCGGCACTCACGTCCTCCGGTTCGCACTCGACGACCTCCGCCTTCGGCAGCGCGTCCCGCAGCGCCCGTACCCGGTCGGCGGTGCCCGAGGCCCGGTTGGCGACGACCACCAGGCCGTCGCCGTCGGGCAGCGCCGGGGCGTCCGCACGCGGCCGGGCCGGCGGGGTGAGCTGCGCGCGCGTCGGCACCAGGCCCCGTACGGCGAACGCGGCGCCCGCGCCGAGGGCGGCTCCCGCGAGGACGTCGCTCGGGAAGTGGACGCCGGTGTAGACGCGGGACATGGCGACCGAGAACGCCACCGGCGCGATCACCGCGCCCCAGGCCGGGGACTCCAGGGCCACCCCGGTCGCGAAGGCGGCCGCCGACGCCGCGTGCCCGGACGGGAACGACGTGGTGATCGGCTGCCGCTTCAGCTGCCGCACCAGCGGGACCGGATCCAGGGCGGGCCGGGGACGGCGCACCGAACGCTTGCCGAGGGTGTTGATGGCCAGGGAGGCCAGGCTCAGGGAGGCGACCCCGCGGACGGCCGCCCGGCGGGCGCGCGGTGTGCGGACCGCCGACATCGCCGCCGCGGTCGCGAACCACAGCACCCCGTGGTTCGCGCTCCGGCTCAGCCGCGGCAGCACGCGCTCGGCACCCGGCCAGTGCCACTCGGCGGCCCTCTCGAAGAGGCGGGAGTCGAGGCCGAGCAGCCGGTCGCGCAGGGCGTGCCGGCCGGGCTTCGGGACAGTGAGATCGACGTCTGGGCTCATGCCGGGGCGGGTACCCTGAAGTCGCCGTTTCCGTGCGCGGGCGGTGCGAACGAGTGAGAGGAAGCCCGAATGCGCCTGCTCCTCGTCCGCCACGGCCAGACCCCGTCCAACGTCGACTTCCTGCTGGACACCGCCGTCCCCGGACCCGGTCTGACCCCGCTCGGGGAGCGGCAGGCCGCCGCCCTGCCCCAGGCCCTCGCGGACGAGGACATCGAGGCCGTCTACGCCTCCACCCTGATCCGTACGCAGCTGACGGCCGCCCCGCTGGCGGCCGCCCGCCGTCTCGACGTGCTCGTCCGGGACGGCATCCGCGAGGTGTCCGCCGGGGACCTGGAGATGCTTCCCGGCGACTCGGAGCGAGGCCGGCTCTACATGGAGACCGTGTTCGCGTGGGCGGCCGGCGACACCGGGCTGCGGATGCCGGGCGGCGAGCGCGGCACGGAGGCCCTGGGGCGCTACGACGCCGTGATCGCCGAGGCCGCGGGGAGCGGCGCCTCCACCGTGGCCATGGTCAGCCACGGCGCGGCGATCCGGATGTGGACGGCCGCCCGCGCCGACAACGTCGACATCTCCTTCGCCGCCGCCCGCCCGCTCGACAACACCGGTGTGGTGGTCCTGGAGGGCTCCCCGTCCGACGGCTGGAAGGCCCTGTCCTGGGCGGGTGCGGTCGTCGCGCCGGCGGGGGAGGGCGGCCCGACGGGGCGGCCGCAGCCGCTGAGCGGGACCGGCCGGGGTGCCCCCAGGGCGCACCGGCCGACGCGAGGCAGCGCGGCCGGATAACGGTTTGCGCAGGTGGGGGGCGCCCCGCAGAATGCGTCCCCATGGGACATCTGGAAGCCGCACACCTCGAGTACTACCTCCCCGACGGGAGGGCCCTGCTCGGCGATGTGTCCTTCCGGGTGGGCGAAGGCGCCGCCGTCGCCCTGGTCGGCCCCAACGGCGCGGGCAAGACCACCCTGCTGCGGCTGATCTCCGGCGAGCTGAAACCGCACGGCGGCACGGTCACCGTGAGTGGCGGCCTGGGCGTGATGCGCCAGTTCGTCGGGTCCGTACGGGACGAGACGACCGTACGCGACCTGCTCGTGTCCGTCGCACCGCCCCGCATCCGCGAGGCCGCACGGGCCGTCGACAAGGCCGAGCACGCGCTCATGACCGTCGACGACGAGGCCGCCCAGCTGCAGTACGCGCAGGCCCTCGCCGACTGGGCCGAGGTGCGCGGCTACGAGGCCGAGACGCTGTGGGACATGTGCACCACGGCCGCGCTCGGCGTGCCCTACGAGCGGGCGCAGTGGCGGCAGGTGCGCACCCTCTCCGGCGGCGAGCAGAAGCGGCTGGTCCTGGAGTCCCTGTTCCGCGGCACCGACGAGGTGCTGCTGCTCGACGAGCCGGACAACTACCTCGACGTGCCCGGCAAGCGATGGCTGGAGGAGCGCCTGAAGGAGACCCGCAAGACGGTCCTCTTCGTCTCCCACGACCGCGAACTCCTCGCCCGCGCCGCCGAGAAGATCGTCTCCGTCGAACCCGGTCCGGCCGGCGCCGACGCCTGGGTGCACGGCGGCGGCTTCGCCACCTACCACGAGGCCCGGCGCGAACGCTTCGCCCGCTTCGAGGAGTTGCGCAGGCGCTGGGACGAGAAGCACGCCCAGCTCAAGAAGCTCGTGCTGAACCTCCGTCAGGCCGCCTCCATCAGCCATGAGCTGGCCTCCCGCTACCAGGCCGCCCAGACCCGGCTGCGCAAGTTCGAGGAGGCCGGACCGCCGCCCGAGCCGCCGCGCGAGCAGGACATCACCATGCGCCTGAAGGGCGGCCGCACCGGCGTACGGGCCGTCACCTGCAAGGCACTTGAGCTGACCGGCCTGATGAAACCGTTCGACCTGGAGGTCTTCTACGGCGAGCGGGTCGCCGTCCTCGGCTCCAACGGCTCCGGCAAGTCGCACTTCCTGCGTCTGCTCGCGGGCGAGGACGTGGCGCACACGGGGGAGTGGAAGCTCGGCGCCCGGGTCGTCCCCGGCCACTTCGCCCAGACGCACGCCCATCCCGAACTGGAGGGCCGCACCCTTCTGGACATCCTCTGGAAGGAGCACTCCCAGGACCGGGGCGCGGCCATGTCCCGACTGCGCCGCTACGAGCTGACCGGCCAGGCCGAGCAGCCCTTCGACCGCCTCTCCGGCGGCCAGCAGGCCCGGTTCCAGATCCTGCTGCTGGAGCTCCAGGGCGTCACCGCCCTGCTCCTGGACGAGCCCACCGACAACCTCGACCTGGAGTCCGCCGAGGCTCTTCAGGAGGGCCTGGAGGCCTTCGACGGCACGGTGCTGGCGGTCACCCACGACCGCTGGTTCGCGCGCTCGTTCGACCGCTATCTGGTCTTCGGCAGCGACGGCCGGGTCCGGGAGACACCGGAGCCGGTGTGGGACGAGCGCCGAGTGGAGCGCGTCCGGTAGCCACGGAGGCCCGGGGGCCGGAATGTTCGTACAGTGGAGGCAGACAAGCGACCACGACGAGCGGGGCACCATCATGACCGGAGTCGACCCGGACCGTCTGGACGACCAGCAGCTCATGAAGGAGCTGGAGACGATCCACCGTACGCGCCACGACACCCTGCTGTACGGCTCGAACGACGCACTGCGGGCCCACAACGAGCGCATGGCGCAGCTGGAAGGCGAGTATCTGCGCCGCAATCCGCGCCGCCCGGTCGCCGCCGGCCGCACACGCGAGGGAGCCCGCGAGCGCGGCTGCGGCGGAGCGGCGATTCCCGGCGCCTGAGGCGCTCTCGCGCCGGGGCTCAGGCCGCGGCGAACACGTCGAGGAACGCCTCGCAGAACGCCTTCAGATCACCCGGCTTGCGGCTGGTGACCAGCGTGTTGGGCCCCTCTTCGCAGATCCTGACCTGCTCGTCCACCCAGGTGCCGCCCGCGTTGCGGATGTCCGTCCGCACACTCGGCCAGGAGGTCAGCGTCCGCCCGCGCACGACATCGGCCTCCACCAGGGTCCACGGGGCGTGACAGATCGCGGCGACCGGACGGCCCAGGTCGAAGAACTCCTTCACGAACGCCACGGCCTTGCCGTCCATCCGCAGGAAGTCCGGATTGGCCACCCCGCCCGGCAGGACGAGCCCGCCGAACGAGTCCGCCGAGGTCTCGGCCACCACCTCGTCCACGGGGAACCGGTCCGCCCGGTCCAGGTGGTCGAAGGCCTGGATCTCACCGCGCCGCGTCGACACGAGCACCGGCTCGTGACCCGCGTCCAGGACCGCCTTCCAGGGCTCGGTCAGCTCCACCTGCTCGACGCCCTCGGGCGCCGTGAGAAATGCGATGCGCATGTCGGTCGCCGTCCTTCCGACGTCCTTTTCACGTGCTTACGGCGTGCAGGTCCGGCTTGCCGACGCCGGCTCACGGACTGCCCGCCAGGGCCTCGGCCAGCTGCTGGACATTGGCGTAGCGCGCCCCGCGCGGCAGCCGTCGCACCGCCTGGATCAGCGCGTCGGGCGCCTGTCCCCGGTGCAGGGCGCCGGCCAGCTCGCCCGGTGCCGCGGGAAAGGCCCCGCGCCCCAGATGCCGGGCCAGGTCCAGCCGTACCGTCTCCAGGGGCGGCCGCTCGCTCTTGCCCGGCACCACCGGACCGCGCCAGATCTCGGGGTCGTCCTCGGCGGGGGGCTCCGGGTCCTGCCACTCCTCGGTCCGGGTGGGGTGCCTCGACCTGAGCAGGTCCTGGAGCTCGTGCTTCATCTCGTCGTCCCGGTGAACGCTCAGCCGGGCACTGCCTCGCTGCATGGCTCCCTCCAGGGGTACAGGGGGTGCGTGTTCAGGGAGTGCGCTCCGCGTACCCGAACACCGGCCGCCGACACCACACGAAGACGGGTGTTTGCCCCCGGAGGCGAGGGGCAGGCGCACAGTCAGTGCTTCGGACAGGAGGCACGTCCGTGGGAGCGGCGAACCAGTCGCCACGGGTGTGTCCGTCCGGGCCGCACAAGCACTCCCACGGTGACCGTCCGACCCAGCAGTCCAGGGGAGTTGCGACGCACCATGCCGAATCGAGCGAGCACCAAGCACCATCCGCACGACGACGCACCCGACACAGCACAGGCGTTCCGCGAACTCGCCGCGCTCCCTTCGGGGCCTCGGCGCGACCGGCTTCGCCACGAGATCGTCGAGGCCTGGCTGCCCATGGCCGACCGGATCGCGGGACGGTTCCGCAGCCGTGGCGAGAGCTTCGAGGACCTGCGCCAGGTCGCCGCCCTCGGCCTCGTCAAGGCCGTGGACCGGTTCGACCCCGAGCGCGGCAAGGCCTTCGAGAGCTACGCGGTGCCCACCATCACCGGCGAGATCAAGCGGCACTTCCGCGACCACATGTGGACCCTGCACGTGCCACGCCGGGTCCAGGACCTGCGCAACCGGGTCCGCTTCGCCTGCCGCGACCTGTCGCAGACCGGCGCGGGGCCGCGGCCCACCGTCGCGGAGATCGCCGAGTACGCCAACCTGAGCGAGGAGGACGTCCGGGTGGGGCTCGAGGCGCTGGACAGCTTCACCGCGCTCTCGCTGGACGCGGAGCTGCCCGGCAGCGGGGACGGGTACTCGCTGGCCGACGCCCTCGGTTCGGCCGACCCCGCGATCGACACGGTCGTGGACCGGGAGGCCGTGAAACCCCGGCTGGCCGCCCTGCCCGAACGCGAGCGGGTCATCCTCTACATGCGGTTCTTCGGGGACATGACACAGAGCAGGATCGCCGAGCAGCTGGGCATCTCGCAGATGCACGTGTCCCGGCTGATCAGCCGGTGCTGCGAGCGGCTGCGCGACCAGGTGATGCGGGACGCGGCGTAGGGCGGGGGCGGTGCAGTGGGGCGGGCGCGGTGCAGCGCGGATATGGCGTATGCCCGCGATACTCCGGCGTCACCCGATAGGCCGTTGACGTTCCCGCGAATGGGGTCCGGCCGCGCGCGGGGTGCGGTACGGCGGGCTGTGATGGCTGCGGAGACACGACCGCCGTGCTCCCGCAGCCGCCCCTCTGAGGAGCCCGTCCCATGCGACGCACCGCTCGCGCCCTGGCCGCCGCCGTCCTGGCGGCGGCCGCCCTCGGCATCGCCATACCGGCCGCCTCCGCGGACCCCGTCGGGAACCCCGTGGCGGAGGCCACTCCTGGCACCGTCCAGCCGGGCGGCAGCCTCACCGTGTCCGTCACCTGCGGCGCGACCGGAGGGTCCGTACCGGAGACCATCGACGCCTCCTCACCGGCCTTCGAGGGCGGAACCGTGCGACTGCGCCGGGTCACCGCCGGGAACGGCCGGACGTCCGCGCCCGCCTACCGCGGCACGGCGCGGATCACCTCCGGCGACGACGCCCAGGGTGATCCGGACGCGGCCGGGCAGGACGGCGCGGGCGCGGCCGGGCAGAGCGATGCGGGCGCGGCCGGGCAGGACGGCGTGTGGACGGTCGGCGGCAGTTGCCCCGGCGCGGCCGGCGCGCAGGGCAGCCCCTGGAGCGCCGGGTTCTCGGTACCGCGCGCCGCCGCCGAGCCCGCCGCTGACGTCGGCGCCGACCCCGCCGACGCTGCCGCCGACTCCGGTGCCGATGCGGGCACCGTCATCGGTGACGACGCCTTCATCGCCGAGGACGGCGCCGCCGACCCCGACGCCGCCATCGACCCCGACGCGGCCACCGACCATGGCACCGGGACCGACCCCGGCACCGGGCCCGGCACCAGCGTGGGCTTCGAGGTCGTCGACGACCGGCCGTGTGCCGACTCGGGGTCCTGCGACGCGTCCCCGGCGTGCGGGGAGGGGCGCGATTGCGATGGGGCACAGGGATGCGGGAGCGGTCACGGGCGGGGGTGCGGTGACTCGCAGGGTTCCGGTGACTCGCAGGGATCCGGTGACTCGCACGGTTCCGGTGACTCGCACGGTTCCGGTGACTCACAGGGTTCCGGTGACGGCCGTGAATGCGGCGGGTCCCGGCCGTGCGATCAGGGCCATGGCCGGGATTGCGACGAGTCCCGGGGTGCATCCTGTGACGACGGCCCTGAGTGCTCCGCGTCCCGGAACGGCTCCACCTGCAGCCCGGCAGTCGTCCAGCGCGGCGCACATGCTGGAGAGGGCGGTGCCTTCAACGGGTCCGTTCCGGCTCTGATCGCCGGCGGCCTGCTGATCGCGGGCGCGCTCGCTGCCGCCGCCCACCGGATGGTACGGCGGCGGTAGGCGCACGGGGACGGCACACGGCACCACGGACTGCGCGGAGGCGGACATGCGGCGGACGCACCCCGAAGGCCACGGTCCCGTCCGCTATGGGCCGCCCCTGCCCGACGACGGACTGCCCGTCCTGCCGGAGCTCTCCGCCGTGCTCGCCGCGGCGGCGAACCGTCCCGGGGAGGAGCCGGTCGGCGGCGGCCCCGCGCTCCTGGAGGCGGCCGCCGGCTACTGGGCGCGGCGGGGACTGCCCACCGGGACGGACCGCGTGGCGGCCGGTCCCGGAGCGCCGTCCCTGCTGCTCGCCCTGACCGCCGCGCTCGGCGGTGACGTCCTGGTGCCCAGGCCCTGCGCGGCCTGGTGGGCACCGTACGCCCGCCTGCTGGGCAGACCCGTCTTCCACGTGGTCACACCGGCCGAGTGCGGCGGCGTACCGGATCCGTACGCCCTGCTGGAGACCGTGCGCCGAGTCCGCGCCGAGGGCGGCGACCCGCGGCTGCTCGTGCTCTCCGTCGCCGACGACCCGACCGCCACCGTCGCACCGCCGGAGCTGCTGCACGAGACCGTCGAGGCCGCCGAGGGCGAGGGACTGCACCTGGTCAGCGACGAGACCTGGCGCGACACCCTGCACGACCCGCACGACACCGTGCTGCTCAGCCCCGCCGAGATGCTCCCCGAGCGGGTCACCGTCGTCACCGACCTGGCCGGCGCCCTGCTCCCGCCGGGCTGGCCCGCGGCCATCGCCCGCTTTCCCGAGGGGGACACCGGGGAGGTGCTGCACGCGCGCGTGCTGGACGTGCTCACCGCACTGGGAGCGCGCGTCGCCGGACCGGTCGCGGCAGCCGGCGGGTATGCGCTCGGCGAACCCGAGCCGGTCACCGTACGCCGCGACGCCGCCGTTCGCCTGCACGCGCGTGTGGCCGCCGCCGTGCATGCCGCGGTCGTCGCCGCGGGCGCCCTGTCCCGTCCGCCGCAGGCCGGCCGCCACCTGTACGTCGACCTCGGTGAGCTGCGCTCCGCGCTCGGCGCGCACGACGTCGGCGACGCACAGGAGTTGGAGGACTTCCTCACCGCCGGGCTCGGCATGCCCGCGCCCGGCGGCCACCGCTTCGGCGACGACCTGGGGGCGCTGCGCGTGCGGCTGGCCACCGGGCCGCTGCTGGGCGGGACCGACGAGGAACGCACGGAATGCCTCATGTCACCCTCACCGTTGGAACTGCCACACGTGCAACGCGCGTTGATCTCCTTGAGGTCGGTCTTCGACGATCTCCGCGACGACGCTCAGCGATGGGAGCCTCCTCGATGACGCAGCAGACGCAGCCGCCCGGGTCCACCACCACGACGACGACCAGGGAAGCCGACATTCCGCCGGCCCCGGCGGCCCCGCCCGCCCCCAGCCCCTTCGCGCCTCCGTTCCCGCCCCTCGCCGACCCCCGTCCCCTGGGCGAACTCCGGTTCTGGCCGCGGACCTTCCACGACCGGCTCACCGCCCCCCTGCCCGGCTTCAAGGCCATGGCCCGCTTCGCCCGAGAGGGTTCCGTACGGCCCGGACCCGCGGGCCTCGCCGACATCCCGAACCTCCCCTTCGAACCCGGCCCGCTGCCCCGCACCGACGCCCGCACGGTGGCCGTCACCTGGGCGGGCCACGCCAGTTGGATCCTGCGAATAGGCGGGCTCACCGTCCTCACCGACCCGGTCTGGTCCCGCCGGATCCTCGGCACCCCGGCCCGGGTCACCCCCGTCGGCGTCGCCTGGGAGGCGCTGCCGCGCGTCGACGCCGTCGTGATCAGCCACAACCACTACGACCACCTGGACGCCCCGACCCTGCGCCGGCTCCCGCGCGACACACCGGTGTTCGTCCCGGCCGGCCTCGGCAGCTGGTTCCGCCGCCGCCGGTTCACCGTCGTCACCGAGCTCGACTGGTGGGAGGCGGCCGAACTGTCCGGCGTCCGCTTCGACTTCGTGCCCGCCCACCACTGGTCCAAGCGCACCCTCACCGACACCTGCCACAGCCTGTGGGGCGGCTGGGTGCTCACCGCCCCGGACCGGCAGCGCGTCTACTTCGCCGGGGACACGGGATACGGCCACTGGTTCTCCCGCATCGGCCGCCGCTACCCGGGCATAGACCTCGCCCTGCTCCCCATCGGCGCCTACGACCCGCGCTGGTGGCTGAGCGACGTCCACTGCGACCCGGAGGAGGCCGTCCGCGCCGCCCGCGACCTCGGCGCGCGCCGTATGGCGCCCATGCACTGGGGCACGTTCGTGCTCTCCGCCGAGCCGGTCCTGGAGCCGCTCACCCGGGTGCAGGCCGCCTGGGCGAAGGCGGGCCTGGACCGCGAGAACCTGTGGGACCTGCCAGTGGGAGGCTCACGGGTACTGGACTAGGGGGGACGTTCGGATCATCCCGGCATCGCGGGGTCTCCCTAGTCAGTGGCGGTACCGCGCCGGCCGGCGCACCCACCCGGGGCGCGGGGCGTGACCCCGCCCTCCGGGGCGGGTGTCCTCACCCCGACCGCTGAACCGGCGAAGCCTTCCGCAGGCGCCGCCAGGCGCTCGGCGTCACGCTGATGAGCAGCGTCAGCGCAACGGCCGCGACCACGCCCTGCCACGGCTCCGCGAAGAGCGAACCGCCGAGGATCCCGATCAGCTGGTAGGTCACCGCCCAGGCCAGACAGGCCGGCAGGTTGCCGCGGGCGAAGCGGCGCAGCGGCCAGTCGGCCAGCAGACAGGCCAGCATCACCGGGATACGGCCCGCCGGCACCAGCCGGGACAGCACGAGCACCGCCACGCCGTGCTCCGCCAGCTTCCCCTGCGCCTGCGTCAGCCGGTCCTCGGGTGCCCGCGCCCGGATCGCGGCCAGCCATCGCGACCCGTTCTTCGAGCCCATCCCGCGCCGCCCCAGCAGATACAGCGCCGCGTCCCCCAGGAACGCGGCCACCGCCGCCGTCACGAACACCAGTGCCAGCGAGAACGGCGCGGTCTGATGGAACGCCACCACCGCCGCCGAACTCACCAGCGCCCCGGTCGGCACCACCGGCACCAGTGCTCCGATCAGCACCAGCATGAACAGGGTCGGATAGCCGATCGCCTGCTGGGTGGAGTCCGGCGGCACGGCCGCCCTCGCGGCGTCGGCGAGCCAGTTCACCGCGCGACCTCCAGTCGCACACCCTCCCCGTGCCCGAGTTTGTGCACCGTCACCTGAGGCGCGTACTCGGCGGCCAGGCGCACGAACTCATCACCCGGCGCATGGAATTCATGGGGGCGCACGGCGTCCATGCCGATCGGCCAGTACGTCCCGTAGTGCACCGGCACCGCGCTGCGCGGCGCGAGCCGGGCCAGCGCCTGGGCGGCCCGTCCCGCGTCCAGATGCCCCGGGCCGAGGTACGGCCCCCAGCCGCCGACCGGCAGCAGCGCCACGTCCACCGGCCCGACCTCTGCGGCCATCGAGTCGAACAGGCCGGTGTCCCCGGCGAAGTAGGTCCGTGCCTCGCCCTCGACGACGTACCCCAGGGCGGGGCAGCGGTGTGGGCCGATCGGCAGCCGTCGCCCGTCGTGCCGCGCGGGAACCGCCCGGACCACCAGGTCACCGACCACGGTCTCGTCGCCGGGGGCCACTTCGTCGATGCGCAGATGGGCGAGCCGGCGCAGTCCCGGTACCGCCCGTGGTGCGCCCCGGGGTACGAGCAGGCGCGTGCCCGGGGCGAGCCGGGCCAGCGAGGGCAGATGCAGATGGTCGGCGTGCAGATGCGAGACGAGTGCCAGGTCCGCCCGGCGGGCGCCGGGGGCGGGCAGCGCACCCCGGCGGCGGCGCAGGTGCGCGAGCCTGCCGACGAACAGAGGATCGGTGAGCACGCGTATGTTCGAGTCCACTACCGTGCAGGTGGCGTGACCCCACCAGGTGATCTCCACCGGCACCCTCTTCGCCTCCTTCGTGCGACTCCCCGAAGCCTACGGGCAGGAGTAGGGTCGGCGGCGAAACCCGGAGGTGAGGGGGGACACCATGGGACCGGTTCGGGTCACGGCGATCGCCAGTCTGACGCCGCTCGAGGAGCTGGAGGCGGATCCCTTCCTCGTGGATTCCCGCAGTCAGCACGCGATGTGCGCCCGCTGGGCCGCCGAGCGCGGCTATGTCGTCGCACGGGAGCTGCTGGTGCGCGGTCTGCGCCCCGACCACTGCGTGCTGTGGGACGGGGTCCGGCCCGGGGTGGACCTGTTCGTCGCGCCCAGCCGGCGGGTGCTGGAGAGCGCCCTGTCCTCCGCCGACGAGTTCACCGCGGAGTGCGCCCGGCGCGGGGTGCGGGTCGAGACGGTCGGCTGCGCGGAGCCGCTGTACGACGCCCAGATGAAGGCCCGAGTCCACCGGCGCCTGTCCATGCCGACCGCGGGGTACGACGGCCGCTAGGGCCTACGGCCTGTCCCGCGGATCAGGTCGCAGGAAAGAAACGGCCTGCGATCCGTCTGCGGCCTGATCCGCCGGACCGGCCCTGGTCCTTGATGTCCGGCCCGCTCCTTGTGACAAGGTGGACCCAGGCCCGCGCCGGCGACGGGCCGGGACGTGAGGTGTACGGGGCGTGCGTGGCGGGCGTTGGCGGCGGATCGCCAGTCAGGTCGGGCGGAGCGTCACGGTGTGGGCGGTCTCCACCCTCACCATGCTCGTCCTCGCCGGACTCCTGCCCGACTTCCAGCTCCAGTCCGCCGACGGCGACAGCGCCACCCGCATCGCCGTCACCGCCGCCCTCGGCGCCGGCGCCTTCGGCGTCCTGTCGGCCGTGGTCTGGCCGCTCCTGGTACGGCTGCTGCTGCTCGTGCCCGCCCTCGTCCTCGGCCTGCTGGTCTTCTTCCTCAACGGCTCCCTGCTGCTCGTCGCGCTGCGCATCAACCCCTCCGGAAGCAGCGAGGCCGCCCCCGAGACCGCCGTCATCGTGGCCGCCGTGATGTCCGCCGTCGCCTCCGCCACCGGCGCAGCCCTCGCCGTCCGCGACGACGACGCCTACCGGCGCAGGCTCTACCGGCTCGCCGACCGCCGCCGCAGATCCCATCCGCCCTGCCCGGCCGCCCCCGGCACCGTCCTCGTCCAACTCGACGGCGTCGGCCACGACGTGCTCACCGACGCCGTCCGCAAGGGGCTCATGCCCACCGTCGCCCGCTGGACCGGCGCCGCCGACGGCCGGCGGCCCACCCACCGGCTCACCCCCTGGCGCACCGACTGGTCCAGCCAGACCGGCGCCAGCCAGCTCGGCATCCTGCACGGCTCCAACTTCGACATCCCCGCGTTCCGCTGGTACGAGAAGGACAGCCACGAGGTGATGGTCTGCAACCGCCCGACCAGCGCCGCCGAGCTCCAGCGCCGCGCCGTCGAGCGCACCCGCGACGGCGGACTGCTCTCCGCGGACGGCGCCAGCCGCGGCAACCTGTTCAGCGGCGGCGCAGGCGAACAGGCCCTCGTGCTGTCCATCGCCACCCGCAGGCGCGGCCGCGAGAACCGCTCCCGGGCCGGCTACTTCGCCTACTTCTCCGACCCGGCCAACGCCGTCCGCACCGCGCTCTCCTTCACCGCCGAGGTCTGCCGGGAGATCGGCCAGTCCACCCGGGCCCGGGCACGGGGGCAGCGTCCACGCGTCAAACGCGGGGGGCTCTACCCCCTCGTCCGAGCCTTCGCGACCGTCGTCGAACGCGACGTCGTCGTCGCCGCGGTGATGGGCGACCTGCTCGCCGGCCGCACCGCCGTCTACGCCGACCTCGTCGCCTACGACGAGGTCGCCCATCACTCCGGGCCCCGCAGCCGCGACGCAGAGAAGGTGCTGCAGCGGCTGGACCGCTCCCTCGCCCTCATCGAGAAGGTCGCCGAACACGCCCCGCGCCCCTACCGGATCGTCGTGCTCTCCGACCACGGCCAGAGCCCCGGCGAGACCTTCCACGCCCGCTACGGCCTCAGCCTCGGCGACCTGGTCCGCGCCGGCTGCGCACTGCCCGTACCCCGCAGGGCCGAACGCACCCTTCCCCAAGCTCTCGGATTCGCTCGAGCAGGGCAGACCCCAACCGGCGCCGAGGCACGAGCCGCCGTGCGGGCGGCCCTGCGCCGGCCCGTCGAGGAACGCGGCGAACGTCACCGCCCCACCGGCCGCCACTCGGATCCCATCGTGCTCGCCTCCGGCAACCTCGGCCTGGTCTCCTTCCCGGACGTGCCGCACCGCATGACCAGGGAGGAGATCGACGCCCGTCACCCCGCCCTGCTGGCCACCCTCGCCGACCACCCCGGCATCGGCTTCCTGCTGGTGCGCAGCGAGCGGCACGGCGGTCTCGTCCTCGGCGCGAACGGCGCGGAGATCCCGCTGGACCGGCTCGACGGTCACCCCGGCCCGCTGGCCTGCTTCGGTCCCGGCGCCGCCGACGCCGTCCGCCGGACGCACTCCTTCCCGCACACCGCCGACATCATGGTCAACTCCTGGTACGACCCCGCCGACGGCGAAGTCCTCGCCTTCGAGGAGCAGATCGGCTCCCACGGCGGACTCGGCGGCGCCCAGGCGAAACCGTTCCTGCTGTCGCCCCTCGCCCTGTCCGCGCCCGCCGCCGACGGGCAGGACCTGGCCGGCGCCGAGCAGGTGCACCGCGTGCTGCGCCGCTGGCTGCGCGAGGCGAACGGCCCCCAGGTGCCGCTCACCCCGGAGACCGAGGCGGAGCGGGCCGCCTGAAATTCGGCTGCGCCCAAGGGGACGCGCACCCACACTGTTCGAGTCGCACATCCTCGAACATCCCCAAGGAGTCCTGGTCTTGCAGGCTGCCGTCACGGTCACTCCTGCCCGTCTCCCCGAGCTGCTGCTCGGCCTCGCCACCGTCCGGCCCGTCTTCATCTGGGGCGCCCCCGGCATCGGAAAGTCCTCCCTGGTCAGGGAGTTCGCCGAATCGCTGGGCCTGGAGTGCGTGAGCCTGCTCGGCACCCAGCTCGCCCCCGAGGACCTGATGGGCGTCCCGCAGATCCGCGAGGGACGGTCGGTGTTCTGCCCGCCGGAGGCGATCGCCCGCGACGAGCCGTACTGCCTGTTCCTGGACGAGCTGAACGCGGCCACCCCGGACGTGCAGAAGGCGTTCTACTCGCTGATCCTGGACCGCCGTATCGGCAACTACGAGCTGCCCAAGGGGTCCATCGTCGTCGGCGCCGGAAACCGCGCCACCGACAACGCCCTCGCCCGCCCCATCGCCAGCGCCCTCGTCAACCGCCTCGCCCACGTCCACCTGGAGGCATCCGCCCGGGACTGGCTCGCCTGGGCCGCGGGCAACGGCATCCATCCCTGGATCGTGGACCACGTCACCGACCGGCCCGACCATCTGTGGTCCAGGCCGCCGAAGACCGAGGAGCCGTTCTCCACCCCGCGCTCCTGGCACATGCTCTCCGACGCGCTGCACTCCTTCGGCCGGGACCTCGACGAGGAGACCCTCAAGGTCCTCGCGCACGGCACGCTGACGCCGACGCACGCGACCGCCTTCTGCGGCTACGTCAAGATCGTTCGCAGCCGCTTCGGCATCGAGGCGATCCTCAAGGGCGACGCCGGCTGGCCGCACCGCATCGAGGACCGCGACCTGCTGTACTACCTC
This sequence comes from Streptomyces herbicida, assembly GCF_032656585.1. Taxonomy (NCBI): domain Bacteria; kingdom Bacillati; phylum Actinomycetota; class Actinomycetes; order Kitasatosporales; family Streptomycetaceae; genus Streptomyces; species Streptomyces herbicida. Next base: position 207,477 of record NZ_JAUYWJ010000012.1, on the reverse strand, counting down.
GCGGAGTCGTTCCGCGGCCGCCTCGTCAAGGAACTGCCCGTCAGCAAGGAGCACATGTCGGCGAACGGGCGGCAGACCGCGTACCGCGCCAAGTCCCTGCTCGTGCAGCTCGCCGAGATCTCCGTCGAGGTCGCGCAGAGCGTCATCGCCGCCGACGCCGACGGCAACCCCGTCCTGCCCGCCTGGTTCCTGATCGAGGCGGCCCGGGACATGCCCCGGCTGGTGGAGGCGCGCCGATGAGCCGTGCCCGCGGGGCGAAGCCGAAGAAGAAGGACCCGGCCGCGGAGGAGTTCGCGGCGGGCGTGGCGCTGATGCGGGCCAACCCCGCCCTGCGCGCCGTGGAGTTCACCATCTGCCGCCACCCGGACTGCGGACTCGCGCCGCGCGCCGGACTCGTCCGCGCCGACTCCGACGGAGTGCTGCACGCCCACCCCACCCGCCGTGCCGAGCCCGCCGAATGGGCCTGGGCCCTCGCCCACGCCACCATCCACCTCGGCTTCGGACACCTCCCGTCCGCCACCGGCGAACGCACACAGCCCGACCGCCACGACCTCGCCGCCCGCTGCGCCGTCGTCAACCGGTTCCTGCAGACCTTCCCCGTCGGCGAGGCACCGGAGCATCTGCCGCCGGCGTACCCCGACGGCGACGAGGAGCAGCTCGCCGCACAGTGGCGCCGCACGGGCGTGCCGGCCGCGTACGAGCGCTGCGGCACGGCCGGCGGCGACCCCGACCAGCTGCTGGTGTCCTGGAACAAGTGGGCCGGACAGCTCCCGGACTGGCAGCTCGCCTTCGCCCACGCCCTGACCCGCACCATGGCCACGGCGATGGACATGGCGGGCGGCCGCCGTGACGCCATGTCCGGCGACCCGACCCCGCTGCGCCCCTGGGAGAAGGCCCTGAGCTGGTTCATCTCCTCCTACCCGCTGCTCGGCGGCATCGCGGCCGGCATCAAGCTGGTCGCCGACGCCGAACTCGCCCGCGCCCACGACATCTCCGTCGCCGCCGTCAACGCCGAAGCGGGCGAGATCTACATCAACCCGCTGCGCACCCTCGAGGACGAGGAGTGGCGGTTCGTCCTCGCCCACGAGATGCTGCACGCCGCCCTGCGCCACGGCGACCGCTGCGGCACCCGCGACCACTACCTGTTCAACATCGCCTGCGACTACGTCATCAACGCCTGGCTCGGCGAGATGGGCATCGGCACCATGCCCCAAGGGGCGCTCCACGACCCGGAGCTGACCGGCCTGTCCGCCGAGGAGGTGTACGACCGGATCGCCGGCGACCTGCGCCGGATGCGGCGCCTGGCCACCCTGCGCGGCAAGGGCCTCGGCGACATGCTCGGCGCCCCGCTCGGCCCGCCCCGTAACTACGTCGACCTCGACGAGTTCTACCGCCGGGGCCTCGCCCGGGGCCTGGACCTGCACCAGGCGCAGGAGCGCGGCTTCCTGCCCGGCGGCCTGGTCGAGGAGATCCGCGCGCTCAGCCAGCCGCCGATGCCCTGGGACGCACAACTCGCCCGCTGGTTCGACGAGTTCGTACCGCGTCCGGAGGCGGTGCGGTCGTACGGCCGCCCCTCGCGCCGGCAGTCGGCCACCCCCGACATCCCGCGCGCGGGCCGCTGGTTCCCGCCCGAGGAGGTCGCCCGCTGCACCTTCGGCGTCGTCCTCGACACCTCCGGCTCCATGGACCGCACGCTGCTCGGCAAGGCGCTGGGCGCGATCGCCTCGTACGCCGAGGCCCGCGACGTACCCGCCGCCCGGGTGGTCTTCTGCGACGCGGCGCCGCACGACGCCGGCTATCTGCCGGTCACCGAGATCGCCGGCCGGGTACGGGTGCACGGCCGCGGCGGTACGGTCCTGCAGCCCGGGATCGACCTGCTGCACCGGGCGGACGACTTCCCGCCGGGCGCCCCGGTGCTGGTCATCACCGACGGCTGGTGCGACGTGCTGCGCGTACGGCGCGAGCACGCCTATCTGATCCCGCAGGGCGGCCGGCTGCCGTTCACCCCGCGTGGGCCCGTCTTCAAGGTGCAGTGAGTCCGAATGTGATCGGATGGGACTCGCAGAACCCGGAATGGGGCTCCCACGCGAAAGGAACAACCGTGGCCACCACGCGCACCGCACACACCGTCTGGGAAGGCAACCTGATCGAGGGCAACGGTGTCGTCACCTTCGACTCCTCCGGCATCGGCCAGCAGCCGGTGTCGTGGCCGTCGCGCGCGGAGAAGGCGAACGGCAAGACCAGCCCCGAGGAGCTGATCGCCGCCGCCCACTCCAGCTGCTTCTCCATGGCGCTGTCGCACGGCCTGACCGGCGCCGGCACCCCGCCCACCAAGCTCGTCACCTCGGCGGACGTCACCTTCCAGCCGGGTGAGGGCATCACCGGCATCCACCTCACCGTCGAGGGCACCGTCCCCGGCCTGGACGAGGAGGGCTTCGCCGCGGCCGCCGAGGACGCCAAGAAGAACTGCCCGGTCAGCCAGGCCCTGACCGGCACCACCATCACTCTGTCGGCGAAGCTCGCCTGACCCGCACCACCTTCCCGGATGCCGCGTCCCGCAGGGCGCGGCATCGCCGTTTCCGGGTACCCGGCATTGACAACAGCCCGCTCAAGTTTTGTGCTGGAGTCGGGGAAACGCCGGGCGGAAGGGGACAGCAATGGCACGCGCGGTCGGGATCGATCTCGGCACGACGAACTCGGTGGTGGCCGTCCTGGAGGGCGGCGAGCCCACCGTCGTCGCCAACGCCGAGGGGGCGAGGACCACGCCGTCGGTCGTGGCCTTCGCCAAGAACGGCGAGGTGCTGGTGGGCGAGGTCGCCAAGCGACAGGCCGTGACGAACGTGGAGCGCACCGCCCGCTCGGTGAAGCGGCACATGGGCGATGCGGCCTGGCGCTTCCCGGACAGCGGCTCCGTCGACGGCACCCGCTACCGGGCCCAGGAGCTGTCGGCGCGGGTGCTGCAGAAGCTGAAGCGGGATGCGGAGGCCTACCTCGGCGAGGATGTCACCGACGCGGTGATCACCGTACCGGCGTACTTCGACGACTCCCAGCGGCAGGCGACGAAGGAGGCCGGGGAGATCGCCGGTCTGAAGGTGCTCAGGATCATCAACGAGCCCACGGCCGCCGCCCTCGCCTACGGCCTCGACCGCGGCGAGGAGCAGACCGTCCTCGTCTTCGACCTCGGCGGCGGCACCTTCGACGTCTCCCTCCTGGAGATCGGCGACGGCGTCATCGAGGTGAAGGCCACCAATGGCGACACCCACCTCGGTGGCGACGACTGGGACCAGCGGATCGTGGAACACCTGGTCAAGCGGTTCAAGGGGCAGAACGGCATCGACCTGGGCAACGACAAGATGGCGCTGCAGCGGCTGCGCGAGGGCGCCGAGAAGGCCAAGATCGAGCTGTCCAGCTCGAGCGAGACGACGATCAACCTCCCCTACATCACCGCCTCCGCCGAAGGCCCCCTCCACCTGGACGAGAAGCTGACCCGCGCCCAGTTCCAGGAGCTCACCGCCGACCTGCTCGACCGCTGCAAGACCCCCTTCCACCAGGCGGTCAAGGACGCCGGCGTGAAGCTCTCCGCGGTCGACCACGTCATCCTGGTCGGCGGCTCGACCCGGATGCCCGCCGTCACCGACCTGGTCAAGGAGCTCACCGGCAAGGACCCGCACAAGGGCGTCAACCCCGACGAGGTCGTGGCGGTCGGCGCCACCCTGCAGGCGGGCGTGATCCGCGGCGACGTCAAGGACGTGCTCCTGCTGGACGTCACCCCGCTGTCCCTGGGCATCGAGACCAAGGGCGGCATCATGACCAAGCTCATCGAGCGCAACACCACGATCCCGACCCGCCGTTCGGAGATCTTCACCACGGCCACCGACAACCAGCCGTCGGTCGGCATCCAGGTCTACCAGGGCGAGCGGGAGATCGCCGCCTACAACAAGAAGCTGGGCGTCTTCGACCTCACCGGCCTGCCGCCCGCCCCGCGCGGAGTCCCGCAGATCGAGGTGGCCTTCGACATCGACGCCAACGGGATCATGCACGTCTCGGCGAAGGACCTGGCCACCGGGCGCGAGCAGAAGATGACGGTGACCGGGGGCTCGGCCCTCCCGAAGGACGACATCGACCGCATGATGCGGGAGGCCGAACAGTACGCCGAGGAGGACCGCAAGCGCCGCGAGGCCGCCGAGACCCGCAACCAGGCCGAACAACTCGTCTACCAGACCGAGAAGTTCATCCGGGACAACGAGGACCGGGTGCCCGCCGAGACGAAGTCCGAGGTCGAGGCGGCGGCCGGGGAGGTGAAGACTCTCCTTGAGCAGAATGCCGATACGGCCGCTCTGCGCACCGGCGTCGACAAACTCGCCACCGTGAGCCAGAAGATGGGGCAGGCCATGTACGCCCAGGCCCAGCAGCAGACGCCGACTGCCGGGGAGAGCGCCGCACCGCCGCAGGACGAGGAGGGCGTGGTCGACGCGGAGATCGTCGACGACGAACGGGACGAGAAGGGCGGTGCCGCGTAGCCGCCTATGTCGTCGGCAGCGTCGCGCAGACCGCGTCCAGTACGGATGCGTAGGGCGTACCGAATTCCGTCAACCGGGAGCGGAGCCCCTCCAACGCGTCGCGGTGCTCCGTGAGCAGCTCCGTGCTGCCGGTCCGGGCGGTGCACTCCAGCACCGCCGGGAGGAAGTCCGGCAGTTCCTCGCCGCTGAACTCCAGGCCGTGCTCCCGGTAGACGTCCTCGAACCGCACCAGCGACCCGCCCCGCCGCCCGATGCAGCCGTTGTTCCATCGGCTCAGGTACAGGCCGTGCCGGTGCCCGAGCCCGAAGACCCGCACATAGTGCTCGGTCAGTTCGCACAGCGGGGTCACGGCCGCATAGTCGCTGAACTCCCGCAGCTGCGGCGCGGCTTCGCGCAGCAGCGGCAGCCGGGCGACGAAGTCGTCGTCCGGATAGGTCAGGCACAGCGCAGCCGCCTGGTAAAGGACCGCGTCCGAGGGCATCCGGCCTCCTTCGCGTCGTCGGAGGCCGGCCGCCCTCGCGGTCGGTCGCGTGCGCTCCCTTGCTTGCCCTTGGTTCCAACCTAGGGGCGAGAAGGGATGCGCACCTGTCTGCCGCACCCGTCCGGGTCAGGGCTTGCGCGCGACCCCCGCGTACACGGGCACGATGCCCTCCGCCTGTGCCGCCACGTCCTCCGGATCGGGCCGCCACCCGTAGACGGGGATCACACCGGGCCCGAGCAGTTCCAGGCCGTCGAAGAACCTGGAGAACTCCGCCAGCGTACGGGGATAGAACGGCGTGCCGCTCCTGCGGAACAGTTCCGCCGCCCGGGCCACGCCCTCGGGGCTGAGATCCTGCGTGACCTGGGAGAGGATCAGATGGCTGCCCGGGGCGAGCCGCGCGACGTACCGCTCGATCAGGCCGTACACGTCGTCCTCCTCACCCAGATAGTGGGTGAGCGCCACCAGGGACAGCGCGACCGGGCGGCCGAAGTCCAGGGACTCACCCGCCAGACGCAGAATGGTGTCGGGGTCGCGGACGTCGGCGTGGACGTAGTTCGTGCTGCCCTCGGCGGAGCCCCTCAGCAGCGCCTCGGCGTGCCGCAGCACGATCGGGTCGTTGTCCGCGTACACCACCTTCGACTCCGGAGCCGCACCCTGCGCCACCTGGTGCAGATTGGGCTCGGTGGGAATGCCGGTGCCGATGTCCAGGAACTGACGGATCCCGGCCTCGGCCGCCGTACGGACGGCCCGGTGCATGAACCGCCGGTTGGCACGCGCCCCGCGCACCGCCGTGCCGTCCGCGGCCAGGATCTTCCGCGCCAGCTCCTCGTCCACCGGGTAGTTGTCCTTGCCGCCCAACCACCAGTCGTACACCCGCGCAGGATGCGGCCTGCTCGTGTCGATGGTGATGCGCCCGGCCTCGGATTCGCTCATGCGGTGTCTGCTCCGTCCTCAGAGGTTCTCACGGTACTCACGCAAGATCTTCTCGGTGCGCCGCGCGGACGCGGCTCGCGCGGTCATGTGGTCCAGCACCTCCAGGTGCGCCCCGACCTCCCGGCGCGAGTCCAGGTACAGGGCGCCGGTCAGATACTCGGTGAAGACCATGTCGGGCAGTTCGGGCTCCGCGAACCGGAACAGCGTGAAGGGAGCGTACGTCCCCGGATGCGGGCCGGAGGCGAACTCGGCGAGCTGGAGGGTGATCCGGTCCCGCTCCGCGTACTCCAGCAGCTTGTCCAGCTGGTCGCGCATCACTTCGGCGTGCACGCTCACCGGGCGCCGCAGCACCGTCTCGTCCATGATCACCCACAGGTGGGGCGGGTGCTCCCGTTCCAGCAGGCTCTGCCGGGCCATGCGCAACGACACATGGCGCTCGATCGTCTCCGGGCCGGAGGTCCCTATCGTCCCGGCCTCCATCACCGCACGCGCGTACTCCTCGGTCTGCAGCAGACCGGGCACGAAGTGCGGCTCGTAGGAGCGGATGATCCGGGCGGCGCCCTCCAGGCTCACATACAGGCTGAACCAGTCCGGCAGCACATCGTGGAACCGCTGCCACCAGCCCGGCTGGTTGGCCTCCTCGGCCAGTTCCACGAACGCGGCCGCCTCCTCGTCGGCGACGCCGTACGTCGAAAGCAGCACCTGCACGTAGGGGATTTTCAGCGCGACCTCGGCCATCTCCATCCGCCGCACGGTCGCCGGAGCCACCCGCAGCACATGGGCGGCCTCCTCGCGCTTGAGGCCGGCCGCCTCGCGCAGCTCCTGCAGCCGCTTGCCGAGCACCACTTGGCCCACGGTCGGCGCAGCACGCCGCTCACTCACGCCACGCCTCCCCTACGCGCCGAAGTATGCGTGCAGTGTGTCACGCGATGCCGTCTCGCACACGTGCCCGATGCAGACGCAAGCGTCACATGCCCGTCAACCCACCAGCGAATGGAGGTACTTGGCGGTAGCCGGGTCGGCGGGCAGAAACGTCTCGATCGCCAACTCGGCCACCGTCACGTCCATCGGCGTATTGAACGTGGAGATCGACGACACGAACGACAGGGTCCGCCCCTCGTGCTCGATCCGCATCGGCAGCGCGAAGTACGCGACGGGCTCGGCCGGTTCGTCCGCGGGCGCGTCCTCCGGGACGGGATAGGCCGCCACCTCCTCGTACAACTCCCGCAGGACGTCAGAGCGATGAAGGGCGATCTGCCGATCCATCTGTGCGAGCAGATGGCCGCGCCACTCGCGCAGATTGCGGATGCGCGGCGCCAGGCCCTCCGGGTGCAGCGTCAGCCGCATCGCGTTCGGCGCGGGCGTCATCAGGGACTCCGGTACGCCGTCCAGCAGCATGGCGATGCCCCGGTTGGCCGCGACGACCGTGTACGTGGCGTCCACGACCAGCGCCGGATACGGCTCGTAACCCCGGATCAGCCGCTCCATCCCGTCCCGCAGCGCGTCCAGCGCCGGGTCGTCCAGCGGGGTCTCGGGATAGTGCGGGGCGTAACCGGCCGCCAGCAGCAGCGCGTTGCGCTCCCGTACCGGCACGTCCAGGTGCTCGGCCAGGCGCAGCACCATCTCCTCGCTCGGCCGCGAACGGCCCGTCTCGACGAAGCTGATGTGCCGTGCCGACGAGTCGGCACGCAGTGCCAGTTCCAGTTGGCTGACCCGGCGCCGCTCCCGCCAGGCACGGAGCAGCGGACCCACACCCTTGTCGGCGGGGACGAGGGCGGGGGCGGTAGCGGTGGCGGACGGTGCGGGGCCGGACGCGGCACTGGTCATACGGACGACCGTAGTCGAGGAGTGTGCGCAGGAACGAGCCCTGGAAGCCGTCCTGGGAGGGCACGGCGGTGTACCGGGCCCTGGTCCGCGGCTGCCTTCTCGGCGCTGGGGCCCCCTGCTCGAGCGAAGCCGAGGGCCAGGGGGAGCTCGGCGACGCCCTCGACCCTGTTCACCGCCGAGGACCTCGTCCAGGCCCACGCACGGGAGCGGGCCAAGGGCATCGGCGGTGGCTGGGCCCTGCTGCCGCGCCGGGTCCACGAGCGGTGGCTGGAGACCCAGTCGAAGCCCGGCCCGGACCGGGCCGCACCCACCGAGGGCGGCGCTTCGCCGGCCGGCCTGATCACCGAGGCGTGGCTGTACTCCCCCAGAGGGGGGCACCCCCAGCCGGGCCCCGGGCCACGCCTGCCTGTCCGGGATCGCCCAGATGTACGCGCCCGACCCCGGGCTCGGCTCGACGGCAGGCCGGGACGGGTCACCCCCGACTCCAAGGGCTGCGGTGCGGTGACGCGCGCGCTCGGCCCCCTTCGGCCTTGTCACCCCGCCGTCGCGGCCTCCGCCATAGCCGCCCGCGGCGCCCGGATCACCCACGGCCCCCCACCGGCTACTACGCGGCGGGCGCCCTGGCCGAGCCCCGTGTCACGAACGCCCTGCTGCTGGCCGTCAACCACTCGGGTGACAGCGACTCCACCGGCTCCCTCTGCGGCAATCTGCCCGGCGCGCCACGGCGACGTGGGCCTGCCCCACGCCTGGGTCGAACGCGTCGAGGGCCGGGCCCGGATCGCGGCGCCGGCGGACGAGCTGGCGGCGGAGTTCGCAAGGGGCTGAGCGGGCCCGTCTGTGGCAGGCTGAGCGGGTACGCGACCCCAGGAAGGGAGCCGTTCCATGCCCGTCGAACCGCTGTCCCAGAAGGAGATCGAGGACCGGCTGGCCGAACTGCCGGGCTGGTCGCTCGAGGGGGACCGCATCACCCGTTCGTACCGGCTCGGCTCGCACTTCGCGGCGGCGGCGCTGGTCGTGCACATCGCCCGGATCCAGGACGAGCTCGACCACCACTCCGACCTCACCATCGGCTACAACACGGTGACCCTGTCCGTGAACACCCACAGCGCCGGCGGTGCCGTCACCGCCAAGGACTTCGGACTCGCCCGCCGGGTGGAGGACATCGCCCCAGGTCACGGGGCAGACTGAGGTACGTGCTGGATTACGACAAGGAAGCCGCCGCCTACGACGCCTCACGCGGCGGCGAACCACGGGCCGAGGCGGCCGCCGACGCCGTCCTCGGCCTGATCCCCGACGGCACCCGCCGCCTCCTCGACCTCGCCTGCGGCACCGGCATCGTGACCCGGCGGCTGGCGGCGGCCCGGCCGGGGATGAGGGTCACGGGCGCCGACCTCGCCCACGGCATGGCGCGGATGGCCGCGGCCCGCCTGCCCGGCTCGGTCGTCCTGGCCGACAGCCGCCGACTCCCGTTCCCCGACGGGACGTTCGACGCGGTCACCAGCGTCTGGCTGCTGCACCTGATGGACGATCCCGCCGACGTCGGCTCCATCGTCGCCGAGTGCTCCCGCGTGCTGCGGCCGGGCGGGGTGTACATCACCACGGTCGACAAGGCCGAGGCGCACGACGTGGGCAGCGACATCGACGCCGCGCTCGTCCCGCGGCCACGCCGCCCCGCCCCCGACGCGGCCGGCACGGTGGCGGCGCACGCCGCGGAGCACGGGCTCCTCCCCAATGGGCGGGCGTCCTTCCCCGGCCTGGGACAGGGCCGCAGTCCCCGCGGCACCATCGCCAATCTGCGGCGCGGCTGGTTCACCCTGTTGGCGCCCGACGACCCGCTGACGGAGCGGCTCGCCGAGGCGCTGGCGGCCCTCCCGGACCAGGACCGGCCCCGCCCCGACCCCCGTTTCCGCGTGCGGTCCTTCAGGAAGCCGCAGGCCGGCCGAACTCCATGATCCAGTTGGTCACCCAGGTCTCCCCGCCGTCCACCGAGAACGCCTGCTCCCAGCGGGCCGCGGCGGGGGAGACCCCCGACCACACGAACCGCACCCGTACGTCCTTCCCGTCGTGCGTGTCGTCGCCGTAGAACTCGCCGTGGTCGCCGGTGAACCGGCCGAAGACTGGCGGAAAGAGCGTCCTGCTGCGGCTGGAGGCCCAGTTCAGCGACCAGTGGCCGGTCTCCCGGTCGAAGAGCCGCAGGGTGGCGCCCCGGTACCCGAGGCGCGGCATGTCGATCTCGTCGATGTTCGCGGCCCCGCCGAACAGCGGCCGACAGCTGCTGGTGCCGGAGAACTCCTCCCAGTCGCTGCCGGGGTCGAGGAAGTCCGTGCGGCGGCGGTGGCTGACCTCCCACTCGCCGTGGAAGAAGTCGAAGTCGTGCGGGCTGCTCATGAACGGTCTCCCGTGGTTCCTTCGGACAGGGTGTCGGTCAAGTAGGCCTTCAAGTCCGGGACTTCGGGTGCGAGCAGATGCCGCACCCAGGCGTCCCGTTCGTGCTGGATCGGCGGGAGCTCCCACACGCAGCCGATCCAGGGCAGGTCCGGCCGGATGAAGTGCGTCGGGTCCTCGTCGGGGCAGCCGAGCACCGGCTGGCCCGCCGAGGCGCCCCGGAAGTGCAGGACGTTGTCCCACACCCAGCTGTACGCGTTCAGATAGGCGCCGGTGTCCCCGCCCCGGTGCAGGACGACGAACGTCGCGGGCGGCGTGCCGTCCGGCTCCGGCAGCAGCTGCGGCAGGATCGCGTACGCCGCCTTCTCCACCTCCGGCGCGATGCCCGCCGGATCCGCGGTGACGTGATAGCGCTTGACGTGCCGGCCGGCCACCTCGATGGGCGGCAGCACGGTCAGCAGTTTCTCCTTGAAGGCCATGCACGGGACGCTAGGCCCGCTTCACTGACATCCTGTGTCAGTGAAGTCCAGCCGACTCGTCTCGATCCTCCTGCTCCTGCAGACCCGGGGCCGGATGACCGCCGCCCAGCTCGCCGAGGAGCTCGAGGTCTCCGTCCGCACGGTCTACCGGGACGTCGAGGCGCTGAGCGCGGCGGGCGTGCCGCTGTACGGCGACGCGGGCCACGCCGGCGGCTACCGCCTCCTCGACGGCTACCGCACCCGCCTGACGGGTCTGACCACCGACGAGACCGAGGCCCTCTTCCTCGCGGGCGCGCCCGGACCCGCCGCCGACCTCGGTCTCGGCCCGGTCCTGGCCGCCGCCCAGCTGAAGGTGCGCGCCGCGCTCCCACCGGAACTGCGCGCCCACGCCGACCGCATCAGCGGACGCTTCCACCTGGACGCCCCCGGCTGGTACGCCGACGCCGACGACACCCCGTATCTGCCCGCCGTCGCCGACGCCGTATGGAACGGCCGCGTCCTCGACGTCCTGTACCGGCGCTGGCGCGAGCCCACGGATGTGCGGCGCCGCCTCGAGCCGTACGGACTGGTCCTGAAGGCGGGCCGCTGGTACGTCGTCGCCGGACCGGGCCCGCGCACCTTCCGCGTCGACCAGATCCTCGAACTGACCGTCTCAGACGAGGAGTTCACCCGCCCCGAGGCCTTCGACCTGGCCGCATACTGGACGGCGTACCAGCGGGACTTCCACGACCGGCTGCGCGGCGGAGAGGCGCTGGTCCGACTCGCCCCAGGCGCCCGGCTGCCCGGCCCGGCGGGCGATGCGGCCCACGCCAACGGCCGTACGGACGCGACAGGTTGGACCCTTACCACCATCGCCATCGAATCCGTCGACCACGCCCACGCCGAATTCCTGCGCCTGGGCACGGACATCGAGGTCCTCTCACCCGTCGAACTCCGCGACCGCATCGCGCGGACCGTCACCGAACTGGCCGAGAGATACGGCAACTCCCGAGCGGACGGCGGCGACTGAGAAGTCGTTCCGGTAGACGGAGTCGGGAGGTGCCCTCTCCTGGGAGGGGGAAGGCGGTTCCCAGTGCGCCGGTGGGTACCAAGAACAACTTCACCGTCGACGACACGGTCAACGGCAACACCGTCCGCCAGTCGAAGTGGGTCGACTGGAACCGCTACGTCGACGAGCTCTCCTTCGCCCAGGCCTTCCGCACCAAGCTGGTCTCGGTCGGCTTCAACTCCGTATCAGCATGCTGATCGACACCTCCCGCAACGGCTGGGGCGGCTCCGCGCGTCCGTCCGAACCCGGCCCGAAGACCAGCGTGGACGCCTACGTCGACGGCGGCCGCTACGACCGCCGTATCCACCTGGGCAACTGGTGCAACCAGTCCGGCGCCCGGCCTCGGCGAGCGCCCGCAGGCCTCCCCGGCCACCGGCATCGACGCCTATGTGTGGATCAAGCCGCCGGGCGAGTCCGACGGCTCCAGCACCGCCGTCCCCAATGACGAGGGCAAGGGCTTCGACCGCATGTGCGACCCGACGTACACGGGCAACGCCCGCAACGGCAACAACATGTCGGGCGCCCTGCCGAACGCGCCGCTGTCCGGGCACTGGTTCTGCGCCCAGTTCCAGCAGCTGATGCAGAACGCCTACCCGCCGCTGCCGTGACGCGGTGACCGTGATCCGCCGGGGTCAGCCCTCCAGGGACAGGCCCCGGCGGATCGCGAGTTCCACCGGCGAGTGGTCGCCGTGGGGTCGGTCCAGCTCCAGCGGCGACTCCAGGTACAGCGGCGGCTGAGCCATGAACCGGGGCCGGGTCCCGTGGTGCGGCTGGGCGGCGTGCACCAGGAACGGGTGGCAGAGGTAGACGTCGCCGGGGCTGCCGGTGGCGCACGTGAGCGGTCGGTGCGCGGAGGCCGCGGCCACCTGCGGTCCGAGTTCCAGGAACGAGGCGCCGGCATCGCCGTACGGCTCCAGGACCGGCGGCACGTCGAGATGCGAGCCGACCCTGATCCGGGTCGGGGCGTCCTCCTCGGCCACCTCGCTGAACAGGAACAGCATCAGCAGCGCACGTTCCCTCGAGCGAAGGTTGGTGTGCCACAGGGTGGCACCCTCCGGGAGATAGCTGCCCTCGATGTGCCAGCCCGCGTCGTCCGGCTCCGCCGCGTGCGGAAAGCGCAACGGGAAGCTCCCCAGCGAATAGCGCGGGGCCCAGCGCCGCTCACCGACCAGCAGGTCGAACGCCTCATGCAGTACGGGGGAGTTGGCGGCGGCCGCGAACGGTCCCTGGGCCATACCGGCCACCCACACCACCGGGTCCTGCCAGGTGCCGGGGTCGTCCGGGTCGTACCCCGTCTCCCGCCAGAGCAGGCCCGTGCAGTCCTCGGCGACGCGTTTCGGGACAGCGCCCTCGATCTTCACGAACCCGTCCTGGAGGAACCGCTTCACCAGCTCGTTGTCCATCGGATCATCCTCGGCGACTCCCGTTGCCGGGCGCACTCCGTTTTTTGCCGCCCCGGCAACAGAGCTGGCCCCGGTCCGGTGCGTCGGCGCACGCTGGCCTCACCCCGGACGAGAGGCTGACCATCATGGCGCACCACCACCATCACGAGCACGACCACGGCCACGGCCACCAGGACACCTACATCGACTGGGCGGCCATGGCCCAGCACCTGGAGGCGCAGGCGGAGCTGCTCGCCCCCGTGTACGAGCGGGCCATGGCCTGGCTGGCGAAGGAGGTGACCGAGCCGGGGCTGATCGTGGACGCGGGCAGCGGGCCGGGTGTCGTGTCGTGTCTGTTCGCCGAGGCGTTCCCGGGCGCGCGGGTCATGGCCGTGGACGGCGCCGAGCCGCTGCTGGAGCGGGCCCGTGACCGCGCCGCCCGCCAGGGCGTCGGAGACCGCTTCGGCACCCTGGCCGGTGAACTCCCCGGTGTGCTGGACGAGTTGGACTACCCGGCCGACCTGCTGTGGGCGAGCCGCAGCCTGCACCACCTCGGCGACCAGCGAGCCGGGCTCGCCGCCTTCGCCGCCCGGCTCGCCCCCGGCGGCACCCTGGCCCTCCTGGAGGGCGGGCTGCCCTCCCGCTTCCTGCCCCGGGACATCGGCATCGGGCGGCCGGGGCTGCAGGCGCGGCTCGATGTGCTCGAGGAGGAGTGGTTCGCACGGATGCGGGCCGACCTGCCCGGCGCCGTCGCCGAGACCGAGGACTGGCCCGCCCTGCTCGCGGCCGCAGGTCTGAAACACACCCGCACCCGCAGCTTCCTGCTGGACCTGCCCGCACCCGCCTCGGACCGGGCCCGCGCCCACGTCGCCGCGACCCTCTCCCGTTTCCGCGAGGCCGCCGCCGACGCCCTCGACGCCGACGACCGTGCCACGCTGGACCGGCTCCTCGACCCGGCCGACCCGGCGGGCGTGCACCGGCGGCCGGATGTGTTCGTGCTGTCCGCGTACACGGTGCACACGGCCGTACGGCCCGTGTAGTCGCCGGGCGGCGGCTCAGCACCGCCCCGGGCGCGCGTACACACTCACCCGCGCACCCCGCACCGTCCGGGTGCCGCACTCGTCGACGTGCGTGGCGAGCACCTGCCGCTTCGTCTCCTCCTGGGCGGTGGTGTCCAGCGGCTGCCCGGCCGGGTCGCGCATGACGACGATCCGCCGGGCGGCGAGGACGCGGGCCCGGACGACGGAGGGGGCGGCCTCGGTGCCGTACAGCGTGCCCCGAGTCCGCCGGGCCGCGGTCCAGGGCGAGATCGCGCAGCCCGCGGAAGGAATCCGGGTCGACCAGGGACCACACCCGGCGCCGGGACGGCGAGTACAGGATCCCGTCGGCGCCCTCGCCCGCCGCGCGGACGGCCGCGGCCACGGCGGTCACGTCGTCGACGCGGCTGTGCGGGGTGCGCAGACTCAGGGTGACCGGCAGCAGCGCGACGACGGCGGCCCCCGCGGCGAGGGCCGCCCCGGCCCGGATCAGGCCTCGGGCACGCAGCAGTCGGTCCAGCGCCGCGCCGACCAGCAGCGCCGTGCCCGCCTGGCCCCGTCCCGAGCAGCGCGAGCCCGGCGAATCCCACGAGCGCGTCCGCCCGGGGGCCGCCTATCCAGGCCACCTGCTCCGACTGGCCCATGCTCACCGCGGCCAGGGGAGCCACGCCCGCACCGGCGAAGAGCGCGGCACACGCCCAGTCGCGGCGGGCCGTGCGGGGGACGGCCACCGCGTGCGCGGCCCCGCCAGAACCGCGAACTCGTGCAGCAGACAGGCGGACAGCACGACCGTGCCGTAGGCGGCCCAGGCCCGCCCGGTGCCGGATTCCACCGCCCGGACCAGCAGATACGACGCCCACAGGACCAGCGCGCACACCAGTGCGTACGAACGGTCCTCCTGCGCGTACCGCTGGACCGGCGGCAGGACCGCGAACACCAGCCCGGCCGCCAGTCCCGCTCGCCGCCTGGCGCACAGCCGCGCGAGCAGGACGTGTTCACGCAGCCCGAGGAGGGCGGCCGTGCCCTCGGCAGTACCTCCCGTCGGTGCCGTACCGCGCAAGCTGCCGCCCTTGACTTCGAGAGCGCTCCAAATGATGAACTCCCCTGGTTCACCGAAACACAGGGGGTAACCATGACCGACTCTCCGGTCGCGCTCATCACCGGCGGCGGCAGCGGCATCGGCGCAGCCGTCGCCCGGCAGCTGCTGGACGCCGGACACCGGGTCGCCGTCACCGGCCGGGGCGAGCCGCGGCTGCGCGAGTTCGCCGAGGGGCTCGGCAACCCGGACGGGCTGCTGACGATCGTCGGAAACACGGCCGAGTACGACGACGTGCAGGCGGCCGTCGCCGCCACGCTGAAGGAGTTCGGGCGGCTCGACACGGTCGTCGCCAACGCGGGTTCCGCCACTCACGACTCGGTCGCGGAGGGCGATCCCGCCGGGTGGACCGACATGGTGCTGACCAACGTGCTCGGCCCGGCCCTCCTCATCCGGGCCTCCGTCGGCGCTCTGAAGGAGACCCGGGGCAGGATCGTCCTCGTCGGCAGCGTCGCCGGGTTCGTCAACACGCCCGGCAACCTCTACGGCGCCACGAAATGGGCGGTCACCGGCCTCGCCGAGAACACCCGGCGCCAGGTCACCGAGTGGGGCGTGGGCGTGACCCTGGTCGCCCCCGGGCGGGTGGAGACCCCGTTCTGGGACGGCCTGGGCAGCCTTCCGCCCGGCCACCTCCTGACCGCCGACCAGATCGCCGACACGGTCGTCTGGGCGATCCGCCGGCCCGACGGCGTCGACGTCAACACCGTGGTCGTCCGGCCGGTCGGGCAGCCCAACTGACGTACGCGGGAAGCCCGGTACCGCCCCAGGCGCGGTACCGGGCTCTTCTCCCCTCCCGGCTCAGTTGTTCTGCAGGAACTGTTTCGCCAGCTGGTCGCCGAGAGTCACCGCCGCGCTGTGGCTCTCGATGGGGGAGACCTTGGAGTTCTTGAACAGGATGTATGTCACGCCGGAGTCCACACCGCCGGTCGCCGGGTCGGGGTCGATGCCGAGCGCCTTGGCGGTGGCGTACGAGGCCTCGCCAATGATCTTCGTGGGGCCGGTGTCGCCGACGACCGCGTACTCGACCTTGTTGTTGTAGATGACGGCGACCACTCCGCCGCCCTTGATGCCGGCGCTGGAGTAGTTCCAGATGCTGCTGGAGCTGGGCACGACGACATAGGGCAGCGACTCGGCCTTCAGGGGCTTGCCGTTGGACTGGTGGAAGGCCGTGTCGTCCTGGTACCAGGGGTCGCGGTCCTCGTTGCAGTTGGTGGTGCGCTGGCCGTCGCAGTCGATGTCCATGTCGGCCTTCCAGAACACCGCGCCGTTCTTGCCGCACACGGGGATGCTGGCCGAGGTCTCGTCGTCGGTCTTGTACTTGCCGTTGGATATCTGCGAACAGGACTTCACCTTGGCGAGCAGATCGGCCGCGCTGACCGAGCCCTCCTGGGCGGACCTCGGGGTGGTGCCGGAGGCGCTTGCGGGGAGCACACCGGCGGCGAGCAGTGCGGCCCCGGAGGCCGCGGCGAGGGTCAGTGTTCGAACGCGCACTGTGGGGGACCCTTCTGTTAGGAAACTTTCCTTACCGGGTCCGTACAACTTGGCGCTCTTTACGTGGCCCCGTCAAGTCCTGTGGCGCGAACGGGTGTTGCGTGTGCCGTTTGCGGTGATCTGCCCGCCAGAGAACACTGGCGATATCGGCCATTCCGGAATTGCGCCCGACATGCACACGGCTTCTGGGAGGCGAGGCGTCATGTTCGTACGGACCGTCTACGTGACCGGCGATCCCGCGAAGATCGATACGGCCGTCAGAGCCCTGAACACGGCGGGACGGGACCTGCTGGAAGAGCGTCCGGGCTACCGCGGTGCGGGCGTCTTCGTGGACCGGGAGCTGGGCAAGCTCTTCGCCGCGAGCTGGTGGGACTCCGAGGAGGCCAGGCGCAACAGCAACGAGGTGATGCGCGAGCGGCGCGGTTCCCTCCTGGAACCGTTCGCGGGGACCGTGTCGGTCGACAACTACGAGGTGGCGGTCTTCCACGCGCAGCAGATACCGAGGACGGCCGGTGGACTGCGCATCACCAGGCTGGAGTTCGAGCCCGCGGACACGGACCTGGTCGCCGACACGTTCCGGGCCAGTGTGCTGCCCCGGATGGAGACCCTCCACGGGCTGGCCAGGGCCTCCCTGTTCGTGGACCGGGACCGCGGACGCGGCATGGTCCACATCCTGTTCGTCGACCACGAGTCCATGGCCGCCTCCCGCTCGGCCCAGGCGATGGCCCGGCACGAAGGGACGGCCAAGGCGCATGTCACCGTGACCGGGCTGGAGGAGTTCGAGGTCGTCCACGCGGACGTGCACCCCGACTGAGGCCCTGTGCTGGGCGGTTGACCGGCGCCTCGCCTCGTGACGCGTGTGCCCCGCCGGGCGGAGAAGGCCGCCCGGCGGGGCACACGGTCGTACGGAAGCGGGGCTCGGCCCGGGCCGACGGCGGGCCTCAGCCCATGTCGAAGGTGGCCGGGTCCGGACCCAGCCGCCGGTCCTCGTTCAGCGCGCTGATCGCCGCGAGGTCCTCGGTGTCCAGGCTGAAGTCGAAGACGTCGATGTTCTCCTTGATCCGGGACGGGGTCACGGACTTGGGGATCACGATGTTGCCCTGCTGGAGGTGCCAGCGCAGCACGATCTGGGCCGGGGTGCGGTTGTGCTTCTGGGCGATGGCGACGATCGCCGGCACCTCCAGCAGCCCCTTGCCCTGGCCGAGCGGGGACCAGGCCTCGGTGTGGATGCCCTGCTCCGCGTGGAACTCGCGGGCCGAGTGCTGCTGCAGATGCGGGTGGAGTTCGATCTGGTTGACCGCCGGGATGACCGAGGTCTCGGCCAGCAGGCGCTCCAGGTGCTCCGGAAGGAAGTTGGAGAGGCCGATGGCACGGACCCGGCCGTCGGCGAGGAGCTTCTCGAAAGCCTTGTAGCTCTCGATGTACTTGCCCCGGGACGGCAGCGGCCAGTGGATCAGGTACAGGTCGAGGTAGTCCAGACCCAGCTTCTCCAGGGACACGTCGAAGGCGCGCAGCGTGGCGTCGTACCCCTGGTCGCTGTTCCAGAGCTTGGTGGTGACGAAGACTTCCTCGCGGGGCAGGCCGGAGGCGGCGATCGCCTTGCCGGTGCCCTCTTCGTTGCCGTAGATCGCCGCTGTGTCGATGCTGCGGTACCCGGCCTCGAGCGCCGTGGCGACGGCACGCTCGGCCTCGTCGTCCGGCACCTGCCAGACGCCGAAGCCCAGCTGGGGCATCTCGACGCCGTTGTTGAGGATGATCGGGGGGACCTTGCTGCTCACGAGCTCTTGATCCTTCGGTTTGTCGACAGGTGGTACCACCATCGTCAACGATCACGGGCCCCAATGCATTCCTGACCGCCGAATCCGCCCGAACTGACCGGCGAGTCAGTTTCGGAGACGGAGGATGGCTGGAAATGCATCCGACGTTATCGGTCCGGACCATTGACCGCGGCCTGTCATCCCGGGACTCTGTATCGCACCGTTGAACGTGTCGATGAACTGCGTGCATGCATGTGAACATCGACGCCATTGGCGCCTTTCTGCGCAACTGAGAACCCCACCCTCAGGAAAGCAGGTACGTACACATGAACGAGACCCTGCCCGAGGCCTGCCAGACGGAACGGACCGTTCAGGAGACATCGGATGAAAACGTCTGGCAAAGCCCTGGCTACACCATCGTGGAAACCGCACTCGAAGTGACCGCCTACGCCCTCGGCGACCGCTGACCCGAGGCACGGCGAATCGCACCATGACCGCGACACCCGTACGCGCCGACGGCACCGCGCCCCCGTGGCCGGCCGCCGAGTTCACCCGGCGGCTGCGCGCCGTCACCGCCGAGCGCTACCACGACCGCCACCCCTTCAACCTGCGGATGCACCGCGGCGAACTCACCCCCGGTGAACTGCGCCGCTGGATCGCCAACCGCTTCCACTACCAACGGCACATCCCCGTCAAGGACGCCCTCGTCCTCGCCAAACTCGACCGTCCCGCGCTCCGACGCGCCTGGCTGCGCCGCATCCGCGACCACGACGGCACGGCCGAGGGCGAGGGCGGCATCGAACGCTGGCTGCGGCTCGGTGAGGCGGCCGGCCTCACCCGGGACGAACTGTGGGACACCTCCCGGGTGCTGCCCGGGGTGCGCCACGCGGTCGAGGGGTACGTCACCTTCTGCCGTCGGCGTCCCGCGCTGGAGGCCGTCGCCGCCTCCCTGACGGAGCTGTCCGCGCCCGACCTGATGCGCACCCGCATCGCCGCCTTCGAACGCCACTACCCGTGGATCGACCCGGCCGGCCTCGCCTACTTCCGCACCCGCGTCGGCCAGGGCGCCCGCGACGGCGAGGAGGCCCTCGCCCTCGTCCACTCCTGGGCCCGCACCCGTGAGCAGCAGGAACGGGCCGTGGCCGCACTGGACTTCAAGTGCGACGTGCTGTGGGCGCTGCTGGACTCCGTCGACAAGGGAGACAGCTGCACCGGGGGCGGGCCATGACCTGGCGTCCCGTCCTGTCCCGGGGCGTGACGCTGCGCCACGACCGGGTGCGCGGCACCGATCTCCTGCTGCTGCCCGAACGCGTGGTCGTCCTGCACGGCCGGGCGGGCGGCGTGCTCCGGCTGTGCGACGGCAGCCGGGAAGTGCGCGAGATCGTCGCCGAACTGCGCGGGGGATACCCCGGGGCACCGGTCGCCGTCGAAGTCCCCTGCTTTCTCGCCGCGTTGCGGAAGGAGGGCTGGCTGACATGACCCCGGATCCCCCGTGGGCCCTGCTCGCGGAGCTCACCCATGGCTGCCCGCTGCGCTGCGGGTACTGCTCCAACCCCGTCGAACTGGTCGGTCGGTCAGAAGAGCTGACCGCGGAGCAATGGGCCGGCGTGTTCCGGCAGGCGGCTGCCCTGGGTGTCGTCCAGACCCACCTGTCGGGCGGCGAACCGCTGTTGAGGCGCGATCTGCCGGACATCGTCGCCGCCGCCGACACCGCGGGCCTGTACACCCAGCTCGTCACCAGCGGGCTCGGACTCGGCGAGCGGCGGCTGGCCGCACTCGTGGAGGCCGGACTGCGCAGCGTCCAGCTCTCCGTCCAGCACGCGGACCCGGTGGCCTCCGAACGCATCGCGGGCGCCCGCTCGTTCGCGGCCAAGGAGCGGGCCGCCCGGCTGATCCGGGCGGCAGGGGTTCCCTTCGGGCTCAACGTCGTCCTGCACCGCGGCAATCTCGACGCCCTCGACGACCTGATCGCCCTCGGCGTGGCCTGGGGCGCGGACCGGATCGAGCTCGCCAACACCCAGTTCCACGGCTGGGCGCTGCGCAACCGGACCGTCCTGCTGCCGACCCCCGAGCAGACCCGGCGGGCCCGCGACACGGTGGCCGACTGGCGTCAACGGCTACGTGACGGTCCGGAGTTGGTATGGGTCGCGCCCGACCTCGTGGACGCCACGGCCAAGCCCTGCATGGGCGGCTGGGGCAGGGTCTCGCTCACCGTCGCCCCCGACGGCACGACCCTGCCCTGCCCCGCTGCGGCCGCCCTCCCCGGCCTCGACCCGCCGAATGTGAAGGACCGCCCGCTCGACTGGATCTGGCGGCAGTCGACGGCCTTCAACGCGTTCCGCGGCGAGTCCTGGATGCGGGATCCCTGCCGTGACTGCGCCCTGCGCAGCACCGACCACGGCGGCTGCCGCTGCCAGGCGTACGCGCTCACCGGCGACGCCGCCCGCACCGACCCCGCCTGTCGGCACGCCCCCGACCATCACCTCGTACGCGACCTCGTGCGTCTCGCGGACGCAGGCCGAGTCCTCGCATACGCCTATCGCGAAGGAGGAACATGAGACGCCGACGTCTGCGGGCGGTGCTGACGGCACTCGCGCTGACCACGGGTGGCCTGGCCGCGCTGCCCGCCGCCGTCCCCCCGGCCGTCGCCGCCCCCGCCCCGCACCGGCCTGCCGCCGCCACCGACTGGTCCAGGGCCGTGGTCGACTCCACCATGGCCCGCTACACACCGGCCACCCTCGGCGGCTGGTCGTACCCGGTGGGCCTCTACCTCTACGGCCAGTACCTCACCTACAAGCGCACCCACGACGCGCGCTACCTCAGTTACCTGAAGAGCTACGTGGACCGCTTCGTGAAGAGCGACGGCTCCATCGGCCAGTCCTTCAACAACCTGGACAGCATGCAGGCCGGCCGGCTGCTGGTGATCCTGCACCACGAGACGGGCCAGGACCGCTACCGCAAGGCGGCGAAGAAGATCCGCGACCGCCTGGGTAGCTACCCGCGCACCGCCGACGGCGGCTTCTGGCACGCCGACAACAGCAGCCGCGCCCATCAACTCTGGGCCGACGGCGTCTACATGGTGAACCCGTTCCTCGTCGAGTACGGCAGGGAGTTCGGCGACAGCACGTACACGAACGACGAGGCGGCGGGGCAACTCGCCGTCTACGGCCGCCATCTCCAGGTGGCGAACGGGCTGCTCAAGCATGCCTACGACGAGTCGAGGACGGCGAGCTGGGCCGACCCGCACACCGGGCTCGCGCCCGAGCACTGGTGCCGGGCGATCGGCTGGTACTCGATGGCGATCGTCGATGTGCTCGACGCGATCCCGGCCGGCCATCCGCGAAGGCCCCAGCTCCTCGACATCTTCCGGCGGCTCGCGGCCGGTCTCGAGAAGTACCAGGACCCGGCGACCGGACGCTGGTTCCAGGTGGTCGACAAGGGCGGACGCGCCGACAACTGGACCGAGACGTCCTGCTCCAGCATGTTCACCTACGCGTTGTCCCGGGGCGCTCAACAGGGCTATCTGGACCGGCACTTCGCGGCTGTGGCCCGGCGCGGCCAGCAGGGCGTGCTGGCGAAGGTCGAGATCGGCGCGGACGGCCGCACGAACCTCGCCGACATCTCCATCGGCACGAACGTCGGCGACTACGCGTACTACGTCGCCCGCACCCGGGCCACGAACGACTTCCACGGCCTCGGGGCCTTTCTGATCATGAACGAGCAACTGCGAGGAGATTAGTGTCATGAGCACATCCAGAAGGGCGGTGCTCGGTGCCGCACTCGGCGGCGCCACCGGAGCCGCGGTCGGCCTGCCCGCCCCACCCGTCTCGGCCGCGTCCTGGCAGCTGAAGTGGTCGCCCTCGGCGAGCCACGACGGCCTCGGCGCCTTCGAGACCGTCGAGGACGACCGGGCCGACTCCCACCCCGCCGGGCGGCCGCACATCTACACCACCGGGGACAACTGGCGCTTCACCATGCACAAGGTCGACCGCGACACCTCGACCGACCGCCAGCGCCAGGAGGTCACCGGACTGCGCACGAGCGCGAGCAGCTATCTGAAGTGGACCCAGGGCCAGACCTGGCGGATCGCCTACTCGATGTACATCCCGGCCTCGCTGAAGGCGACCACCAGCTTCACCCACATCATGCAGATGAAGCAGCCCGGCAACGGCACCTTGCCGATCGTCGTGCAGTCCCTGCGCCGAGTGAACGGGGTGCAGACCATCGAGCTCAAGCTGGCCGTCGACGACATCCTCGTCGGCCGCGCCGACCTCGCGCCGCTGCACGACAAATGGACCGACGTCGACTTCCGGATCAAGGTCGGCAACGGCTCGGCCGGCTCGGTCCGCTGGATCCTCAAGAGCGGCTCCACGACCGTCGTCGACAAGGCCAGGACCGGCGTCGACACCTTCCTCGCAGACCGCGTCCGTCCGAAGTGGGGCATCTACCGCTCCCTCGGCGACACCTCCGGCTCCCTGCAGGACACCTACCTGCTCCTCACCAAACTCCGCGGCTACCAACTCGTCTGAGGAGCCGTCACATGTCTTCCAGCACCCCCCACCGAAGAGGTGCGGCGGCGATCGTCCTGTTCGTCCTCGCCGTGGTCCTCGGCCTCGCCCACCCCGCGGCCCTCGCGGCCCCGCAGCCGTCGTCCCGCGCGGCCGCCGTCTTCGACGTGCGCGACTACGGCGCCAAGGGCAACGGATCCGCCAATGACACCCCCGCCGTCAACAAGGCAATCACCGCGGCCAATTCGGCCGGTGGTGGCACCGTCCGCTTCCCGGCCGGCACCTACAGGTCCAAGAACACCATCCACATGAAGAGCAACGTGACGCTTCAGGTCGACACGGGCGCCACGATCCAGGGCTCCTCCGCGGACACCTACGACCCGCCCGAGTCCAACCCGTACGACAAGTACCAGGACTACGGGCACAGCCACTTCCACAACGCGATGATCTACGGCGACCGGCTCACGAACATCGGCTTCGTCGGCGGCGGGGTCATCGACGGGGCCGGCAACCTGATCACCGGCAACCCGAGGTCCGGCGAGGCCGACAAGATCATCTCGTTGACGAGGTGCGACGGGCTGCGCCTCGGCGACGGGCTCACCCTGCGTCGGGGCGGCCACTTCGCGGCTCTCGTCAACGGCTGCAGGAACGTCACCTCGGACCGTCTCACCATCGACACCGCGAGCGACCGCGACGGCTGGAACATCATCTCCACCACCGATGTCACGGTCACCAACGCCGACATCAAGGCCAATGACGACGCCCTGGTCTTCAAGAGCGACTACGCCCTCGGCGCCAAGCTGCCCAACGGCCATGTGCGGGTGAGCGATTCCTCTCTGTCGGCGCGGTGCTGCAACGCCCTGATGTTCGGCTCCGAGACCTGCGGCGACTTCACCGACTACCAGTTCGCGAAGATTCGCATCGAGGGCGCCGACAAGTCCGGGCTCGGCATGGTGTCCATGGACGGAGCGAAGATCTCCGACGTCCACTACCGCGACATCACCATGACCGACGTCCACTCGCCGATCATGCAGAAGATCGGCACACGCAAGCGGTGCGGCAACAGCCCCGGCGTCGGCTCGATCAGCAACGTGACGTACGACAACATCACGGCCACCGGGAGCAGCCCCTCCTTCAGCCCGACGCTGTGGGGCGAGAACGGCCACCGGATCAGCGGCATCACGTTCCGCCACGTCGACATCACCGTGCCCGGCGGCAACGGCACCATGTCCACGGGCGTGCCGAGCAACGACCCGAAGGACTACAACCCCAAGGCCATCGGCACGCGTCCGGCCTACGGCTGGTACCTGCACAACGCGGACGACGTCACCTTCAGCGACAGCTCCGTGAAGTTCGCCGCGAACGACGGCCGTCCCGCGGTCATCGCCAACGCGGCGAGCAACATCCGCTTCACCCGCTTCACCGCCCAGCGCGGCAGCAACTCCCCGCACGACGCGGGCCTTCAGAACGTCAGCGGCTACTGTCTGACGGGCAGTCACAACACCTCCGGCGGCGCGCTGCGGATCTCGTCCGCCGGGTCCACCGAGAACTGCGGTGCCTCGGCCAGGCCCCTGGACCTCGACAACCCCCGCCAGGACTTCCTGCGCAACTCGGTCGGCGGCCTCTTCCTGCACTGGGGCCTGCGCACCGCTCCCGCCCACACCGGTTGCGGCGCCTGGGAGCACGATGCCACCGGCGGCGGCTGGACGCCGGACTACTGGGTGAACGAGGCGCGCAAGCTGCATACGCAGTACCTCGTCCTGGCCACGTTCCACAGCCGACTGGGCTACGCCCGCCCCTGGCCGTCCAGGATCCCCGGCTCCTGCTCCACCAAGCGGGACTTCCTCGGCGAGCTGATCACCGCCGCCAAGGCCAAGGGCATGAAGGTCATCCTCTATATGACCGACGACCCCCAGTGGCACGACGAGGGCGGCCACGAGTGGCTGGACTCGGCCGCCTACTCCGCCTACAAGGGCAAGAACGTCGACCTGACCACCCGCGAAGGCTTCGGGCAGTTCAGCTACGACAACTTCTTCGAGGTCATGGACCGCTATCCCGACCTCGGTGGCTTCTGGATCGACAACGACAACGCGTACTGGGAGAGCCACAACCTCTACGCGCAGATCTATCAGAAGCGCCCGCACTACACGCTCAGCAACAACAACGAAGACACGCCGATCATGGACATGATCAGCAATGAGCAGAAGACGGGGATGACGCCCGCCTATGACTACCCGCAGGCCGTATACACGGCTCAACCGCGTCTGACCGAGGCCGACTTCAAGCTGCCCTCGTCCGGCGCCTGGTGGTACGACGGCTCCAACCCCTCGGTCGACCGTATGCTCACCCTCGGTCGGCTCGTCACCAACACCGGTTCGTCGGTGAAGGCGCTGATGGCCGAGACCGCCCAGGTCAACGGCAAGTTCCCGGCCAACCAGGCCGCCTTCAACAACTTCGCGAACACCTATCTCGACCCCATCTGGGAGTCCCTGCACGGCACCGAGGGCGGCGGCTATCTGTACGGCGGCCTCAAACCCGGCTTCTGGAACGACGGCGCGCACGGCGTGACCACGATCGCCAAGACGGACCAGAACAGGCAGTACATCCACGTCCTGACTCCGCCCAGCACTGCCACCCTGCGGATCCGCGACAACGGCTACCGCATCGCCTCGGTCACCGACCTCCGTACGGGAACGGCGGTTTCGTGGTCGCAGTCCGGCGGCGTGCTCACCCTGACCGGCCTCGGCAACTG
The DNA here is from genome assembly GCF_032656585.1 of Streptomyces herbicida. Taxonomy (NCBI): domain Bacteria; kingdom Bacillati; phylum Actinomycetota; class Actinomycetes; order Kitasatosporales; family Streptomycetaceae; genus Streptomyces; species Streptomyces herbicida. Next base: position 181,781 of record NZ_JAUYWJ010000012.1, on the reverse strand, counting down.
GGACCCGTACGACACCGTCTTCAAGGTCACCACGGCGGGCCGCCAGGGCATCCTCACGGGTGTCAAGGTTTCCGCCGGCGCCTCGGCGAGCGGCCACACCGGCTCCGCCGCCGGCGACGGCGACCACTCCACCTACTGGGACAACGACAAGACCTTGCCCGTCAACCTCACCTGCGACCTCGGCGCGGCACAGAAGGTGCAGTACATCGGTCTCAACCAGCGGGAGGACTCGGTCGCCTACGCCCGCTCCGCCACCGAGCAGTCAGCCCGCATCAAGGACTACAAGGTCTTCCTGAGCAACGACGGCTCGACCTGGGGGAGCGCGGTGAAGACCGGGCAGCTCCCGAGCCGGCGCGGCATCCAGGGCATCGACCTCACTTCCGCCAATGCCCGCTATGTACGCCTGGAGGTGGACTCCACCTGGGCCGCCTCGACCGACACCACCCGCTACAAGCGGCTGCGGATCGACGAGGCGTGGATCGGCACCGCCTACGCCACACCGGCGGCCTTCACCACCAAGTCGGACAACGGCCAGTCCTTCCGACCCGCCATGGGCTGGAGCAGTTGGAGCTTCGTGCGCCGTTGGCCCACCGAGGAGAAGATCAAGGCACAGGCCGACGCGCTGGTGGCGAGCGGGCTGAGGGGCCACGGGTTTGTCCACGTCAACCTCGACGACTTCTGGCAGAAGTGCGACTCCAACGGCTTCGTCGTCGATTCCTACGGCCGCTGGGCCGTGGACAGCGCCAAGTTCCCGTCCGGGATCAAGGCGCTCGCGGACTACGTCCACTCCAAGGGGCTGAAGTTCGGCTTCTACGTCACCCCGGGCATCGCCAAGAACGCGGTCATCGCGAATACGCCGATCGAAGGGACTCCGTATCACGCGAAGGACATTGCGGACACTTCGAAGACGGAGAAGAACTACAACTGCAAGAACATGTACTACATCGACTACTCCAAGCCGGGCGCTCAGGACTTCGTCAACTCCTGGGCACGGCAGTTCGCTTCCTGGGGAGTCGACTATCTGAAGATCGACGGCGTGGGCAGTCAGGACGTCCCGGACGTCCAGGCCTGGGACAAGGCCCTGCGCGCCACCGGGCGGCCCATCACCTTCGCCCTCTCCAACAACCTGCCGATCGCGAACGCCGCTACCTGGCGGAAGCTGGCGAACAGCTGGCGCACCCAGGGTGACGTGGAGTGCTACTGCGGGCCCGGCGCGAGCGGCAGCGGCTACCCGCTCACCGACTGGTCGCATGTGTCCGGCCGCTTCACCTCGGCCGCCAACTGGCAGCCGTACGCCGGTCCCGGCGGCTGGAACGATCTGGACTCGCTGGAGATCGGCAACGGCGATCAGGTGGGGCTCACCGCCGACCAGCGGCGCTCGCACTTCACCCTGTGGGCGATGGCGGGCGCGCCCCTGCTGCTCGGCACCGACCTCACCCACCTCGACTCCGTCGACGAGGCGATGCTCACCAACGACCGGCTCATCGGCGTCGACCAGGACGGCGTCGCCGCGAAACGGCTTGTGAACAGTGGTGTCAAGCAGGTCTGGAGCAAACGCGAGAACAGCGGTGACTACGTGGTGGCGCTGTTCAACACCGGAACCTCCGGCCGCGTCACGGTCAGTGTGAACTGGTCCCAGGTCGGCTTCACCGGCTCCGGCGATGTCACCGACCTCTGGTCCGGCTCCCGCAAGGGCGCGATCGCCGACTCCTACAGCGCCACCCTGCGCCCGGGCGAGACCCGGCTGATCCGCGTCGAACCGGTCGCCTCCACGCGGACGGCGGCGGCTTCACCGGGCTTCGCGGTCGCCCCCTACGAGTATCTCGGCTGGGGCAACCCGCCCAGCCCCACCGCGGTCATGTCGGCGACCGGGGTCAAGTGGTTCACGCTGGCGTTCGTCCTCTCCGACGGCACCTGCAACCCCAAGTGGGACGGCTCGCGCCCGCTGACCGGCGGCGACGACCAGGCGAAGATCAACGCGATCCGGTCGGCAGGCGGCGACGTGATCGTCTCCGTCGGAGGCTGGAGCGGGGCCAAGCTCGGCGAGAAGTGCTCGAGTGTCTCCGCGCTCGCCGGCGCGTACCAGAAGGTCATCAACGCCTACAGGCTGAAGGCCCTCGACATCGACATCGAGAACACCGAGTGGGCGAGCGCCACTGTGCGGCAACGCGTCGTCGACGCGCTGAAGAAGGTCAAGGCCGACAACCCCGGCCTGAAGACCGTCATCACCTTCGGCACGACGACCGGCGGCCCCGACTCCACCGGTGTCGACATGATCAAGCGGGCGGCCGCCTCCGGGCTTGCGAACGACGTCTGGTGCATCATGCCGTTCGACTTCGGCGGCGGCACCACCAACATGGGCACCCTCACCACCCGGGCCATGGAAGGCCTCAAGGCGCGGGTCAAGGCGGCGTACGGCTACGGCGACGCCACCGCCTACGCCCACACGGGGCTGTCGTCCATGAACGGGAAGACGGACGACTCCGGCGAGCGCGTCCGGGTCGCCGACTTCAAGACGATGCTCGCCTACGCCCAGCAGCACCACATCGCACGCCTCACCTACTGGTCCGTCAACCGCGACCGCGCGTGCGGCTCCGGCACCGACGGCGACTCCTGCAGCGGCGTGTCGCAGCAGCCGTACGACTACCTGAAGGTCTTCGCCCAGTACACGGGCTGAGGGGAACACCCATGCGTCTCAAGAGAGTTCTGCCGTACGGCCTGACCGTGGCGCTCGCGCTGCCGCTTGCCGGGCTGAGCCAGGGCACCGCCCTCGCGGCCACCGACCACCAGGCGGAGGACGCCCTGATCTCGCAGGGCACCGTGGCCACCAACCACACCGGCTACACCGGCACCGGCTTCGTCGACTACACCAACGTCAAAGGCTCGTACGTGGAGTTCACGGTGAACGCGGCCGCCGCGGGCACCTCGTCGCTCACCCTGCGCTTCGCCAACGGAACAACCACCGACCGGCCCATGGACATCTCCGTGGGTGGCACGGTCGTCGCGTCCGGCGTCTCCTTCCCGGCCACCGCCGACTGGAACACCTGGACGACCAGGAGCGTCAGCATCCCCCTCTCGGCAGGGACCAACAAGATTCGCGCAACCGCGACCACCGCCAACGGCGGCCCCAACCTCGACCGCATCAGTCTCGCCGCCGCGGCCGACACCCAGGCCCCCACCCGCCCCGGCCTGCCCAGCTGTTCCGACATCGGCGAGAGCGGCCTCACCCTCGGCTGGGGCACGTCCACCGACAACGTGGGTGTGGCGGCGTACGACATCTACGAGCACGGCAACAAGATCAGTGAGGCCCCCGGGAGCGTAACCAGCAAGGCGTTGACCGGGCTCACCCCGAACACCACGTACAACCTCACCGTCATCGCCCGGGACGCGGCCGGCAACACCTCGCCGGCCAGTCCCGTCGTCGACTGCACGACGAAGCCCAGTTCCGACACTTCACCGCCGACCGCGCCCGGCACACTGTCCACGGCCAACGTCACGGCGAACTCGGTCGACCTCAGCTGGGGCGCCTCGAGCGACGACCATGGGGTCACCGCATACGACATCCGCAGCGGGTCCACCGTCTACAAGACGGTCACCGGCGGCACCTCGACCACGCTCACCGGCCTCGCCTGCAACAGCCCGTACTCGCTGAACGCCGTCGCCCGTGACGCGGCCGGCAATGTCTCCCAGCCGGGCAACACGGTCACCTTCACCACCAAGGCCTGCGCCACCGACGGCGGCGTCCCGTCCTCCATCGCCACGCTCTCCACCGGCTGGACCATCCCCTGGGGCACCTACTGGATGCCCGACGGCCAGTCCGCCCTGGTCACCGAGCGGGACGACTTCCGCGTCCGGAAGCTGACCAAGGACGGCGCGAAGACCGAGGTCGGCACGGTTCCCAACGCCGTCACCACCAACGGTGAGGGCGGTCTGCTCGGGGTCGCCGTCGACCCCAGGTGGGAGAGCAACCACTACGTCTACTTCATGCACACGGCGTCCGAGGGCAACCGGGTCGTCCGCATGACGTACAACGGCAGCTCGCTGAGCAACTACACGGTCCTGCTCCAGGGCATCAAGAAGAACCGCTACCACAACGGCGGCCGCCTCGCCTTCGGCCCCGACGGCTATCTGTACGTCTCCACCGGCGAGGCCCAGACGCCGGACCTGGCCCAGGACAAGAACTCCCTGAACGGCAAGATCCTGCGCATGACGACGGACGGCAGGCCGGCCCCCGGCAACCCGTTCGGCAACTACGTCTACAGCTACGGCCACCGCAATCCGCAGGGCCTCGCCTTCGACCGCAACGGACGGCTGTGGGAGGCCGAGTTCGGCAACAGCTCCAAGGACGAGCTGAACCTGATCAAGCCGGGCGCCAACTACGGCTGGCCGACCTGCGAGGGCAGCTGCGGCGTCTCCGGCATGACCAACCCCAAGGCCACCTGGAACGTCTCGGAGGCCTCGCCGAGCGGCATCGCGATCGTCCGCAATGTGATCTACATGGCGTCCCTGCGCGGCGAGCGGCTGTGGCGCATCCCGATCAACGGCGACAACGAGAGCGTCGGCACGCCGACCGCGTACTACGTCGGCACCTACGGCCGCCTGCGCACGGTCACCAAGGTCCCGGGCTCCGACCAGCTGTGGCTGTCGACCACCAACTGCGACAACAACGGAGGCGCGGCGGACGGATCCGACAAGCTCTTCCGCGTGACCATCGGCTGACGGCGCGTCAGGCCCGGTAGAGGGCCTCCACCTCGTTGGCGTAGGCGTTCTCGATCGCCTTGCGCTTCAGCTTCAACGACGGGGTGAGCAGGCCGTGTTCCTCGGTGAACGGCTGGGCCAGGATACGGAAGGTACGGATCGACTCGGCCTGCGAGACGAGGGTGTTGGCGGCGACCACCGCGCGCCGCACCTCCGTCTCCAGGTCGGCGTCGCGCACCAGCTCGGCCGCGCTCAGCTGCGGCTTGCCGCGCATCTGCAGCCAGTGCTCCACGGCCTCGGTGTCCAGCGTGACCAGGGCGGCGATGTACGGGCGGTCGTTGCCGACCACGATGCACTGGCTGACCAGTGGATGGTCGCGGACCCGCTCCTCCAGCACGCCGGGCGACACGCTCTTGCCGCCGGAGGTCACCAGGATCTCCTTCTTGCGGCCGGTGATGGTGAGATAGCCGTCATCGTCCAGCGAGCCCAGGTCGCCGGTCGCCAGCCAGCCGTCGTGCAGCGTCGCGTCGGTGGCCTTCTGGTTGTTGAGGTAGCCCTGGAAGACATGGCCGCCGTGCAGCCAGATCTCCCCGTCGTCCGCGATGTGCACCGTCGTGCCCGGGACGGCCTGCCCGACCGTGCCGTAGCGGGTGCGCTCGGGCGGGTTGGCGGTGGCTGCCGCGGTCGACTCGGTGAGGCCGTAGCCCTCGTAGATCTGCACGCCCGCACCCGCGAAGAACAGGCCGAGGCGGCGGTCCATCGCCGAACCACCGGACATCGCGTTGCGGATACGGCCGCCCATCGCCGCGCGCACCTTCGAGTAGACCAGCTTTTCGAAGAGCTGGTGCTGCATGCGCAGACCCGCCGAGGGGCCGGGCCCGGTGTCCCAGGCCTTGGCCTCCACCGCCTCCGCGTACTTCACCGCGATCTCGACGGCCTTCTCGAACGGCCCGGCCTTGCCCTCCTTCTCGGCCTTGCGGCGGGACGCGTTGAACACCTTCTCGAAGATGTACGGCACGGCGAGGATGAAGGTCGGCCTGAAGGCCGCCAGGTCGGACAGCAGAGCGGCGGCGTTCAGCTGGGGCTGGTGTCCGAAGCGCACCCCGCCGCGGATCGCGGCCACCTCGACCATCCGGCCGAAGACGTGCGCCAGCGGCAGGAACAGCAGCGTCGATGCCTCGTCGCCCTTCTTCGAGTGGAACACCGGCTCCCAGCGGCCGATCATCGTGTCCGCCTCGAACATGAAGTTTCCGTGCGTCAGGACACAGCCCTTGGGGCGGCCCGTGGTGCCCGAGGTGTAGATGATCGTGGCGATGGAGTCGGGGGTCACCGCCTGCCGGTGCCGGTGCACCATCTCGTCGTCGAGGTGCGCACCGGCGTCGTACAGCTCCTGCACCGCGCCCGAGTCCAGCTGCCACAGCTGGCGCAGCTGGGGGAGCCGGTCGATGACGGTGGCGATCGTCATCGCGTGGTCCTCGTGCTCCACGATCGCGGCCGTGCACTCGGCGTCGTACAGCATCCAGAAGCACTGCTCGGCGGAGGAGGTGGGATAGACCGGCACCACCTGGGCGCCGATCGTCCACAGGGCGAAGTCGAAGAGAGTCCACTCGTAACGGGTGCGTGACATGATGGCGACCCGGTCGCCGAACCTGATGCCGCGGGCGAGCAGCCCCTTGGCGAGGGCGAGGACCTCGTCCCGGAACTCGGCGGATGTCACGTCCCGCCACTGCCCGAGCTCGTCCTTGCGGCCCAGGGCGACGTGCAGCGGGTCCTCGAGGGCATGCTCGAAGACCGCGTCGGCCAGACCGCCCACCGGTGGCGGCGATGCCAACGGAGGGTTGGTGAACTCGTGCAAACCCCGCTCCCCGCTCCTCGCTCCTCAGTCGCGCTCCGCGTAGCGCCGTGAAAGCTACCCCACGGGGACGCGGTATGGGAGGGGGTGCGAAATCGAGCAATGTTCACGAATGGTCCGGCCGACGTCTGGAAAATGCGCGCACATGGGGAAGGGTCGGACAGAATACTTACGCTTCAGTAAGTTTCGGCGTCGCAATCTCCACTGAATCTGTACGACCCGATTACGGCGCACGCCCGCCCCTGCGCGGTCAGTAGCAGGGGAGCCCAGCACCAGCGCGGTCCAGTCGGCGCCCCCGTCCAGCACGTCCTGGCAGAGGCTCCCGGAGTCGACGAGGAGCAGCCCGCCGCCGATATGGTCAGCCCGGCCGGCACCCCGTGCAGCAGCCCGACCCACCAGCACCGCCACCACCAGCACCGCCACCACCATCGAGGCGAACGTCAGCGGCAGCAGCGTCAGCCCGGCGCGCACCGGGCTCATCCCGAGCAGGGTCTGCATCCACAGGGACGGATACGGCGTCCCGCCGACCGCCACACCGTTGAAGGCGAAGGCGCCCGCTCTCACGCCCCCGAAGGCCGGGCCTGCGCAGCAGCGACAGATCCAGCAGCGGATGCGCCGCCCGCCGCTCCACCAGCACGAAGACCACCAGGGCCGGCGCGGCGAACCCGAACGAGTCGAACGTCGCCGACGCCATCCGGCCGTCCTCCCCGGCCCGCACCACCGCGTACGTCGTCCCGCCGGCGAAGGCCGCGAACGCCACCGTCCCCGCCCAGTCGACGCGCATGCCCCGCGGCCCCCCGCGACTCCGGCACCATCCGTATCGTCAGCCACACCGCCACCAGGCTCACCGGCAGGTTCTCAATGCAGTCACGGTGCCGCCCAGGAGCGTGGCGCGCCCGTGTGCCTACGTCTGCGGCCCCCGTGCCGCCTGGAGGTCCATCGCGTGAGTCCACGCCCTTCCGGCGTCGCGTCAGGCAGAGGCAGCTGACGTGTCAGCGGCCGGCGCGCTGACGCGGATGCAGGCGGTCGCCGCCTGCCAGGACGGCCGCCGCGAGTGCGTTCGCCGCGCCCTCCGCGGAGGCCCGGCGGCGGCCGTGTACCAGTACGAAGTCCACCTTGCCCAGCTCCGGCAGGCCGGCCCGGTCGGGCACCCGGAACAGGCCGGGCGGCACCAGTCCCCGGGAGTGCGCCATCACGCCGAGACCCGCACGGGCCGCCGCGATCAGGCCGTTGAGGCTGCCGCTGGTGCAGACGATGCGCCACGGCCGGCCCTGCCGCTCCAGCGCCTCCAGGGCCAGCGTCCGGGTGATGCCGGGCGGGGGATAGACGATCAGCGGGACCGGGCGGTCGGGGTCCAGGCGGAGCCGGTCCGCGCCGATCCACACCAGCTCGTCGTGCCACACCAGCTCGCCGCGCGGATCCTCCGGCCTGCGCTTGGCCAGCACCAGGTCGAGCTTCCCCGCGGTCAGCTGCTCGTGCAGCGTGCCGGACAGCTCCACCGTCAGCTCCAGGTCGACCTCGGGATGGTCGTACCGGAAGCCCTCCAGGATCTCCGGCAGCCGGGTCAGGACGAAGTCCTCCGACGCGCCGAAGCGCAGCCGCCCGCGCACCCGGGTGCCCGTGAAGAACGCCGTCGCCTGCTCGTGCACCTCCAGGATCCGGCGGGCGAAACCGAGCATGGCCTCGCCGTCCTCGGTCAGCTCCACGGAGTGGGTGTCCCGGGCGAACAGCTGCCGCCCGGCGGCGTCCTCCAGGCGGCGCACATGCTGGCTCACCGTGGACTGGCGCAGCCCGAGCCGCTTGGCGGCCTGAGTGAAACTGAGCGTCTGGGCGACCGCCAGGAAGGTCCGCAGCTGGGAGGGGTCGTACACACCCCCAGGCTATCGCGGAACGTGATGACAGTCAGAGTGGTATGCCGGATTCCCGATCGGCGGCCGGGAGAGGACGATGGAGAAGGGCCCTGCGGCCCCGATCCGGACCCTCACGAGACGTACTGCAAGTGGAGCACCGTGAAACGCCTGCGCCGGCCGAGTCGGATGCCGATCGACCCGTACATCCTGCTGCTGCTCGGGACGGTGGGCATCGCCGCGCTCTTCCCGGCCCGGGGTACGGCCGCCGACGTGGCCTCCGGCGCGTCCACCGCCGCGATCGCCTTCCTGTTCTTCCTCTACGGCGCCCGGCTGTCCACGCGTGAGGCGCTCGACGGGCTGCGCCACTGGCGGCTCCACGTCACCGTCCTGGCCTGCACCTTCGTGATCTTCCCGCTGCTCGGTCTGGCCGCCCGCGCACTCGTGCCCGTGCTGCTCACCCAGCCGCTCTACCAGGGGCTGCTGTTCCTCACCCTCGTGCCCTCGACGATCCAGTCGTCGATCGCGTTCACATCGATCGCCCGCGGCAATGTGCCCGCCGCCATCTGCGCCGGCTCCTTCTCCTCCCTGGTCGGCATCGTGCTCACCCCGCTGCTGGCGGCGGCGCTGCTCGGCGGCAGCGGCGGCGGATTCTCCGCCGACTCCCTGATCAAGATCGTGCTGCAACTGCTGGTGCCGTTCCTCGCCGGCCAGGTGCTGCGCCCGTGGATCGGCGACTTCATCGCCCGCCACAAGAAGGTGCTCGGCCTGGTCGACCGCGGCTCGATCCTGCTCGTCGTCTACACCGCGTTCAGCGAGGGCATGGTCCAGGGGATCTGGCACCGGGTGAGCCCTGCGCGGCTGGGCGGACTGCTCGTCGTCGAGGCCGTGCTGCTCGCCGTGATGCTCGCCCTGACCTGGTACGGCGCCAAGGCGCTGCGCTTCGGGAGGGAGGACCGGATCGCCATCCAGTTCGCCGGGTCCAAGAAGTCCCTGGCCTCCGGACTGCCGATGGCGAGCGTCCTGTTCGGTGCGCACGCCTCCCTGGCCGTGCTTCCGCTGATGCTCTTCCACCAGATGCAGCTGATGGTGTGCGCGGTCATCGCCAAGCGCCGGGCACACGACCCCGAGGTCACGAGCCCGTCCGCGTCAGACGCAGGGTCACGAACCGCGGTCGGTACAGGTCCACGTTCCCGTTGATGCCGGCCGCGGCGGTCGTGGTCTCCAGCCAGTTGACGTCATAGCTGAGCACCAGCCGTCCGGCCCCGGCCCCGGCCCCGTGCCCGGCGCCGAGCGCCGGGTGCACCTGCGGGTTGTACGCGGCCACCTGGTCGTGCGGCAGCCGCGCGCCGAAGCCCCGGCCCGGTCCGTGCCAGGGGCCGGTGGGGGAGCAGGACCAGTACCAGGTGACCCTGGTCAGACCGGCCGTGCCCGCCGCCATGGTGAAAAGGACGTAGGTCCCCTCGTCCCGGACCACCGAGAACGCGCTGCCCACCCCGGTGCGACGCCCGTCCCCGAGCACCGGGCGCGCGGCGGAGGCGGACGCCCACGCCGAGCCGTCCCAGTACCGCCAGGCCCCCGGCTCGGCCAGCCTGCCCTCCGGCACCCGTGCCAGATAGGCCGACGAGGGGTGGCGGTCGGCCGCCTGGCCGTCGTCACCGCCGAAGACATACGTCCAGCCGCCCCGCGTGACGAGCGCGGTCCCGAACAGCACGCGCCGGGACGGGTCCGGCACCTGCTGCTGGTCGAGGACCCGTAGGACCGACTCCACCCGCAGGTCGGGCAGCGACAGCGTGGCGACCTCGGTGGCGCCGGGCACACCGTAGATCCACGGGTACTGACCGGCCGCCCGCACCCACAGCAGCACCCTGACGACGCTCTCGGCAGAGCCGGGGGTGCGCGGCTCGACACGGGCCGCGACCGGCCAGCGCCACTGGTTCGGAGCGGGGTCCGGGAACAGCGGGGCGGGAAGGGTGGCGGTGAGGCGGCCCCTGTCCATCACCACGGCCGAGTTGTGCACCATAGGGGCCGAGACGTCGCGCCAGGCGTGGGGTTCGCCCGAGGGATTGGGCGGACCGTGCACCTGGCCGAGGTAGGTGTCGGAGAACAGCCACAGCACCCGGCCGTCCGGCAGCCGCACCGAGTGGGTGCCGTCCCCGCCGGTCCAGTCGTCGGCCCGGGCCTGGTCGTCGCCGTACCGGGCGAATTCGCCGGTGAGCGCGTCGTCGTAGGTCCAGGAGGCGACCGTACGGGCCCCGCACCTGCCTCCGCCCTCCCCATGGCGGTCCTGGGGGAGGGCGGTGAGCAGCACGGCGGCGAGGACCAGGGTCAGCAGCAGGCCGACCCCGGTTCCCGTCCGTCGTCGTGCTCGTGCGTCCTCAGGCACCCCCGGGACGTTAGTGGCCGCCGCTCACATGGTCCATGGGCAGCCACAGCACGGTGTCCTTCACCGACCGGAGCGTCTGCGGGTCGGACAGCTCGTCGTCGGTCAGCGCGCGGTCCCAGACGTGGACGTCGTCGATGGCCCCGGTGAAGAAGGCCCGGCTGTCCATGCGCTGGCCGATGTGCACGCCGAACGGGGAGTTGCGGCTCACCGAGCCCGTCACATCGGCGACGGACGACTGCACACCGTCGATGAACAGCGACAGCCGGCCTCCGCCCCGGCGCAGCGCCAGATGGTGCCACTGGCCGTCGTTGTACGCGCCGGTGGTCCACAGTGACGCCGTGCGGACGGTCGACGCGCCCTCGCGCACGGTCATCAGGGCCCGCACGCGGTTGCTGTCCGGTTCGCCGCGCAGCCACACCTGCGGCTGCGTGGAGCCGATGCCGCCCATCCACAGCATCGGCTGCTCGCCGGTGGCGGCCGTGTACCTGAACCACAGCGACGCGGTGAAGTCCTCGGTGCCGAGCGGGAGTTCTTCGTGATACGGCAGACGTACGGCGTCGTCCACGCCGTCGAACTGCAGGGCGCCGCCCGACACTCCGTCGGTCTCCTCGGCGTCGCCGAGGACGGCCGCCCGCGGGGCGTGCCGGGCGCGGTCGGCAGTGGTCGGGTCGGGGCCGCGCCGGGGCTGGAGCCAGTCCTCGGTGAAGCGGGCGAATCGGATCTCGTCGCGCGCGTCGACCGCACCGCCCTCGTACATCAGGCCCACGGTGTCGTGGTCGACGCGCACCATGTCGGAGTAGCCGGACCAGTCCGTGGTGACGACCGTGCCGCGGTCCACGCTGTCCCAGGTCCGGCCGTCGTCGTAGGAGGAGCGGATCATCATGGTCCGGCGGCGGTCCGGGTCGCCGGGGCAGGACAGCAGGATGCGGTTGCCCAGACGCAGGGTCGAGCCCTGAACCTGCGGAGTGTAGAGGTCGGGGAGGTCCCGGAAGGGGGCGGCGAAGCTGTCGCCGCCGTCGCGGCTGACGGTCTGGGTGCGGTGGCCGAGGTCGGTGCCGTCCTGTTCGCGTCCGCTGACCAGGAGGGAGCCGTCGACGCGCTCGGTCAGGGTCAGTTCGGACGGCTTCTGCCGGAAGGTGCGGTCGGCGGCGATGGGCCAGCTGTCGGTGGCCCCGATCCGCCAGTGGTCGCCGCCGTCGTCGCTGACGATCAGCGCCCCGTGATTCGCGGAGACCCGGCTGCCGTCCCAGGTCTCGGTGTTGACGCCGAAGACCAGTCGGCCGGCGTCCTTGCCACGGGTGAGCTGGAGGCCGTGCACGGGGCCGGTCGCGTACCAGGAGTTCCAGTCCGCGGGCAGGATCTCGGGGCTCAGGTCGCGCGGCATGGACCAGGTCAGTCCGTCGTCGTCGCTGTACTGCAGATGCGGGGTGCGATCGCAGGGGACGGAGCAGCTGGCGGCGTCCGTACGGCCCGTGTTGTACGTCTCGGCCAGCAGGATGCGGCCGGTCTCGCGGTCCACGATGGGCGCCGGGTTGCCATGGGTGTCGCCCGCGCCTTCGGTGACCACCTGCAGCGGGCCCCAGGTGCGGCCGCCGTCGGTGGAGCGCTTCACCACGATGTCGATGTCGGCCGCGTCACCGCAGTTGAGGACACGTCCCTCGGCGAACGCGAGGAGCGTGCCGTCGGTGGTCTTCACCATCGCCGGGATGCGGAAACAGGCGTATCCCGGGTCCTGGGACGCCTTGAAGAGGATCTGCTGCTCGAAGTCGGGGGTGTCGGTGGCCGGTTGGGCGTGCGCCGGATTCGGCAGCACCGACAGCGCGGCCGCCGTGAAGGCGGCGGCCAGGGTGGCTCTCAGTCGTGCGCGGACTCTTGACGGCATGGTGCGACCTGCCCTTCATGCGTCGGAGGCACCGGGACATGAGTCATCCGGTCATCGGGACATTCGGACATCCGACGTCCAATGTGCGCTTCATCGACGGTAGTTGGGGCCTCGGGCGCCTCACAAGGAGCGTGCAGCCACTTCGAGGTTCAGGGGCGCAGCACCACCTTGCCGAGATTGCTCCGTGACTCGACGGCCTCGTGTGCCCGGGCCGCGTCCGCCAGCGCGAACTCCCCGTGCACAGCGGGCTTCAGCAGCCCGTCGGCGAACAGCCGCCACAGCTCCTGCCGCCACCGCTCGTACAGCTCGGGCTGCCCGCGGGCGATCAGCGCCGTCTGGAACCCGATGACCGACTTGGCGCCCACCAGCAGGTCGTGCGCCCGGATCGTCCCGCCGCCAGAGCTGTACGCCACCAGCCGCCCGCCCGGGGCGAGGGCGCCGATCGCCGGGGTGAGCAGATCACCGCCGACCGCATCCAGTACGAAGTCGACGGGCCGCCCCCAGCTCTCGTCGCCGTACAGGACGACGTCGTCGGCGCCGAGAGACCGCACGAAGTCCGCCTTGGCCCCGTCGGAGACGGCGCCCACCACCCGCCCCGCGCCCCGCAGCCGCGCCAGCTGCACGGCGAGGTGCCCGACCCCGCTCGCCGCGGCCGTGACCAGGACGGCCTCCCCCGGCGCGGGCCGTGCGGCGGCCAGGGCACCGAGGGCGACCAGACCGCTGCGCACCAGCGCGACCGCATCGACGAACGAAGCGCCGTCGGGCACGGGGCCGGCCATGGCCTCGTGCAAGGGGGCGAACTCGGCGTACCCGTGCCCGAAGCACAGCCCCGTCACCCGGTCGCCGACCCGGAAGCGCGTCACTCCCTCGCCGACCGCCACCACCTCACCGGCGATCTCGCCGCCCAGCGGGATCGGTTCGGCGGCCTCGGTGACCTTGCGGACGACGGGCAAGGTGACCCCGACCGCCGCACAGCGCACGAGGAGGTCGCCGGGCCCGGGCTCGGGCACAGCGGCCTCTTCCGCAAACAGCGGCCCACCGGTGGACTCGTACCGGACGCGACGCATCGCACCTCCAGAAGTCGTTGGTAGCCCCAACGGTACCCGGTATTCATTGGGGATCCCAACGTCTTTTCGCTAGACTCCGACCATGGCCGAAGCACCCCTGCCCGCGATCCGCTCCCTGCCCAGCTGGCTCCTCGGCCGTGCCGCCGCGCGCGGCCGCGCCCTGGTGGCCGACGCCCTGGCCGCCGAGGGCATGAAGATGTGGCATCACGTGGTGCTCTCCGCCGTCCGTGACCTGGCCCCCGTCGCCCAGGCCGATCTCGGCCGCGGCGTGCGGCTCGACCCGAAGGATCTGGTCGGCGTCCTCAACGATCTGCAGGCCGCCGGCCTCGTCGTGCGCGAGCCGGACCCCAGGGACCGCCGCAAGAACGCGGTGTCGCTCACCGAGGAGGGCGGCCGCCTGCTGAACCGCTGCGAGAAGGCGGCGCGCGAGGCGAACGACACGCTGCTGGCCCCGCTGTCGCCGGCCGAACGTGACCAGTTCATGGGCCTGTTGATCCGGATTTCCGGTACGGACGGCTGACGGCGGCTAACGTTCCGTCATGACCGCACCCCTAGCGCTCGATCCGGCGCGCACCGCACTCGTCCTCGTCGATCTGATGGACCGCATCGTCGCGCTGCCCCTGGAGCCCCGCAAAGGCACCGAAGTCCTCGTCGTCGCCGAGGAACTGGCGGACGCCTTCCGTTCGGCCGGGGCACTCGTCGTGCTCATTCGCGTCGAACGCCCCGGCGTCGCCGAGCAGCCGCCCGGCAGCGGACTGGTCGCCGGACTGCTGCGCGACGGCGACCTGGAGATCGTCAAGCGGACCATCGGCGGCTTCCAGGGCACGGACCTCGACGCGGGGCTGCGTCAACGCGGCATCACCACACTGGTGTTCGGCGGCATCGCCACCAACCTGGGCGTGGAGTCCACCGCCCGCGCCGCCCACGACCTCGGCTACGACCTGGTCTTCGTGGAGTCCGCGATGGCAGCGTTCACCACACCGGAACACGAAGCATCGGTACGCCTGGACTTCCCACGCCTGGGTTCGGTGGTGGCTTCGTCCAGGGAGATGCGTTTCAAGCCCAGCTGACCAGTCGGCGAGCCCGAACGTGCGGAAGCCCGAAGGGCTGAGGACGATCGGGCTCGCGACACCGGCAAAAGGCGCCCCGTAGGCGACCGGGCAAAACAGCGGCCAGCCGGTCAGGCCTGGGCGGTCGCAGGCTTCAGGGCAAGCCGGTGTGCACCCGCGTACACGTTCATGGAGCTGCCCCGCAGGAAGCCCACCAGGGTCAGGCCGGTCTCGGTGGCCAGGTCCACAGCCAGGGAGGACGGGGCCGAGACCGCGGCCAGCACCGGGATGCCCGCCATCACGGCCTTCTGCGCCAGCTCGAAGGAGGCCCGGCCCGACACCAGCAGGACGGTGCGGGACAGGGGCAGGTCCCCGTTCTGCAGGGCGCGGCCGATCAGCTTGTCGACCGCGTTGTGCCGGCCCACGTCCTCGCGTATGTCGAGGAGCTCGCCGCCCTCGGTGAACAGGGCCGCCGCGTGCAGTCCACCGGTCCGGTCGAACACCTGCTGGGACTCCCGCAGCCGGTCCGGAAGGCTCGCGAGCAGGGTGGGCTCGATGCGGACCGGGGGCGTGTCGGAGATCGGCCAGCGCGCCGTCGTACGGACCGCGTCGAGGCTCGCCTTGCCGCACAGTCCGCACGACGAGGTGGTGTAGACGTTCCGCTCGAGCGTGATGTCGGGAACGGCCACGTCCGGGGCGGTCCTCACGTCCACCACGTTGTAGGTGTTCGAGCCGTCGACGGTCGCGCCCGCGCAGTAGACGATGTTCCGCAGATCGGATGCGGCCGCCAGTACGCCCTCGCTGACCAGGAAACCGGCGGCCAGCGCGAAGTCGTCGCCGGGTGTGCGCATGGTGATCGCGAGGGGCTTGCCGTTGAGGCGGATCTCCAAGGGCTCCTCGGCGACGAGCGTGTCCGGGCGGGTGGTGACGGCGCCGTCCCGGATGCGGATCACCTTGCGTCGTTCCGTGACTCGTCCCATGTCCTGATCAGCCCCGGTTCTGTACGTGCTGGTGGCCGAAACGGCCCTTGATGCAGAGAATGCCGTGGGTCACCGCGGTGCCGTGCGGTGAGGTGACCTTCACGGTCTCATTCTCCTGCACGTGCAGGGTGAGGTGGCAGCCCGCTCCGCAGTACGCGCACACCTCGCCGCAGTCGCCGCAGTACACACTGGCGGAGCCGGTCGGCGGCGCGTCGTGCTCGACGGCGATACGGGCGTCGAAGCCACCGCCGGCGACGGAGATCGCGAAGGCGTTCTGCCGCTGGTCGCCGCAGGCTGTGGCGGCTAGGGGGCGCGCGTCACGGTTCTGGTGCCTGTAGGGGGATGGTCGGGCGTCCGAAGGTCTGATGGAAGCCGACAACCAGGGCGCCCGAATCCTGTGGCTTCGGCTGCCGCCGTACCCGTGAGTCACTGACAAGACTGGTGGATCCCGCAACCAACGGCAACGAGGGGGAGCCCCAGATGAACGGTGCGCGCATTGCCGCCGTCGGCCACTATCAGCCCGCCAAGGTACTCACCAATGAGGACCTGGCGGGCATGGTCGACACGAGTGACGCATGGATCCGCAGCCGGGTGGGCATCCGGACGCGGCACATCGCGGGGCCTGCCGAGCCCGTGGACGAGCTCGCCGCGCAGGCCGCCGCAAAGGCGCTCGCGGCGGCGGGGCTGACGCCCGGCGACATCGACTTGGTGCTGGTCGCCACCTCCACCGCGATCGACCGCTCTCCGAACACCGCGGCCCGCGTCGCGGCCCGGATCGGCATTCCGCAGCCCGCCGCCATGGACGTCAACGTCGTCTGTGCGGGGTTCACGCATGCGCTGGCCACCGCCGACCACACCGTCCGCGCGGGGGCCGCGACCCGCGCCCTCGTGATCGGCGCCGACAAGATGTCCGAGGTGACCGACTGGAGCGACCGCACCACCTGCGTTCTCGTCGGCGACGGGGCGGGGGCCGCCGTCGTCGAGGCGTGCGGGCCGGGGGAGGAGCCCGGGATCGGGCCCGTGCTGTGGGGGTCGGTGCCCGAGATGGGGCGCGCCGTGCGGATCGAGGGCACGCCGCCGCGGTTCGCGCAGGAGGGGCAGAGCGTCTACCGCTGGGCCACCACCCGGCTGCCGCCCATCGCCCGCCGTGCCTGCGAGAAGGCCGGCATCGCACCGGAGGACCTCGCCGCGGTCGTGCTCCACCAGGCCAACCTGCGCATCATCGAGCCCCTCGCGGAGAAACTCGGCGCCGTCAACGCCGTGGTCGCGCGTGATGTCGCCGATTCGGGCAACACCTCCGCCGCCAGCATTCCGCTCGCGCTCTCCAAGCTCGTCGAGCGGGGCGAGATCTGTGGCGGCGACCCGGTGCTGCTGTTCGGCTTCGGCGGCAACCTGTCGTACGCCGGTCAGGTCGTACGGTGCCCGTGAGGGGCCGTTCCGGCGGCTGACCGCTGCCCCAGGCGCGCCCCGTCAGCGCTCTGACGCACCCAACTCCCCCCTCTCGTAGCGTTTGTGCGTCGCAGACTGCAGACGAAGGACAATCGATACTGGGCTTGAGGGCTTGCCCAGGAGGGGGAGCGTGAATGTCGTCGACCGGACTGCCGCAGGGCGCGGTGCCCAAGCTCGAACGGCCCGGCCCGCTGCGCGACCGCGTCTACGAGGCCCTGCTCGAACTCATCACCACCCGCGCGCTGCAGCCCGGCCGGCACCTCGTCGAGAGCGAGCTCGCCGGGCAGCTGGGCGTCTCCCGCCAACCGGTGCGGGAGGCGCTGCAGCGGCTCAACACGCAGGGCTGGGTCGATCTGCGGCCCGCGCAGGGAGCGTTCGTGCACGAGCCGACCGAGGCGGAGGCCGACCAGCTCCTCACGGTCCGTACGCTCCTGGAGTCCGAGGCGGCCCGGCTGGCCGCCGCGAACGCGGCCGGTGCCGAAGCCGGGGCGCTGGAGGAGCTGTGCGCCGAAGGCGAGAAGGCCGTGGCAGCCGACGATGTGGTCGCCGCCGTCGCCCTGAACGCCCGCTTCCACGCCAAGATCATGGAGCTGGCCGGCAACGCGGTCCTCGCCGAGCTCGCCGGTCAGGTGGACCGCCGTGTCCGCTGGTACTACACACCGGTGGCCCGCCAGCGCGGCCGCCAGTCCTGGATCGAGCACCGCGCCCTCATCGCCGCCATCGCCGACCGCGACGAACAACGAGCCATCGACCTCATGCGCGAGCACACGGAACACACCCGACGCTCCTACCACGAACGGGCCCGGTCCCAGCCGGGCCGCCGCCGGACAGACCGCTGACCCCCCATCGACCGTCCGGCCGTCCTCCTGGACGGCCCCCACACCGAGCTGATCGTGCTGATCGGGGAGACCGGCGGGCGCTGGAGGCGGTGGGGGCGCAGGGGCGGGACGCCCACGGGAACGGCACGACTGGTGCTGGAGATCCTGGAAACCCGGTGAGACATCACCCGGGACTGAATCGGGACCACGGCCGTCGGCCAGGTGCCGGACGGCCAAGAGCTCGTCCCGGACGCGGCTCTCCCCTCCCCGCCCGAGTCCGCGTCTCCCGGCCCGAGTCCGCGTCGAAGCGGGCTCAGGCGTCGGGGACGACCCTTGCCACACCCCGCCCCGATCGCCGCCCCGAGAGCGGAGCAGACGAATGGCACCCACGCTCACCACCACCCGCCCCACCCTCACGCTGAAGCCCGGCACCTCCTGGAGCGACGCCTGGCGACGCTGCCTGGCCGTCGCCCCCGAGGCCTTCCGGGACGACCGCGTCCTCAATCTCTTCGGTGCCGCCTGGCAGCCGGACGGCCGTGCGCTGCCCGCGACCACCCCGGTCGACGGCAGCCCGATCGCGGGCGCGCCGCGACTGGACCGGGTCACCGCCCAGCAGGCCGTACGGGCCTCACTGGACCAGCACCGCGCCTGGCGGCATGTGCCGCTGGCGGAGCGCCGGGCCCGGGTCGCGGCCGCCCTCGACGCGCTGACCGAGCACCGCGAGCTGCTCGCGCTGCTGCTCGTCTGGGAGATCGGCAAGCCCTGGCGGCTCGCCCAGGCCGACGTCGACCGGGCGATCGACGGCGTGCGCTGGTACGTCGACGGCATCGAGCCGATGGTCGCCGGCCGGGCCCCGCTGGACGGGCCGGTGTCCAACATCGCGAGCTGGAACTACCCGATGAGCGTGCTCGCGCACGCCATGCTGGTGCAGGCGCTCGCGGGCAACGCGGTCATCGCAAAGACGCCGACCGACGGCGGCGTCGCATGTCTCACCCTGGCCTCGGCGCTGATCGCCCGCGAGGGCATCCCGGTCACCCTCGTCAGCGGCAGCGGCGGCGAGCTCTCGGAGGCGCTGGTCCGCGCGCCCGAGATCGGCTGCGTCTCCTTCGTCGGCGGCCGCGACACCGGCGCCGCGGTGGCCACCGCCGTCGCCGACCTCGGCAAGCGGCACGTGCTGGAACAGGAAGGGCTCAACACCTGGGGCATCTGGAACTTCTCCGACTGGGATGCGCTCACGGCCGTCGTGCCCAAGCTCTTCGACTACGGCAAGCAGCGCTGCACGGCGTACCCGCGCTTCGTCGTTCAGCGCACGCTGTTCGACGAGTTCCTGGCGGCCTACCTCCCCGCGGTCCGCAGGATCAAGGTCGGCCACCCGCTGGCCGTCGGGCACCCCGACGACCTGCCGCCCGAGCTGGACTTCGGGCCCGTGATCAACGCGGCCAAGGCCGGCGAGCTGCAGGCCCAGGTCGCCGAGGCCATCGACCGGGGCGCCGTCCCGCTGCACCGCGGCAGCCTGTCCGAGGCCCGCTTCCTGCCCGGCCAGGACACCTCGGCGTACGTCCAGCCGGTCACGCTCCTGGGCCCGCCCCCCGCTTCCCCGCTGCACCACGCGGAGCCGTTCGGCCCGGTCGACACCATCGTCCTGGTCGACACGGAGGCGGAGCTGCTCGCCGCGATGAACGCGTCCAACGGCGCTCTGGTCGCCACCCTCTCCACCGACGACCGGGACACCTACGACCGGCTGGCCCCGCAGATCCGCGCGTTCAAGGTCGGTCACGGCAAGCCCCGCTCCCGCGGCGACCGCGACGAGCTGTTCGGCGGCTTCGGCGCCTCCTGGCGCGGCGCCTTCGTCGGCGGCGAGCTCCTGGTGCGCGCGGTGACGCAGGGCCCGGAGGGGGAGCGGCTGCCCGGCAACTTCCCGGACTACCAGCTCATGCCGTGAGTCCGGACCCGGTGGCGCCGCTCGCGGACGGGCGCCACCGGGCGATGATCTCGTCGGCCAGCCAGCGGGCCACTCCCTGCGGGTAGGGACGCGGCAGGCTGAGCACGATGTGGTTCATCCCGGCAGCGACGAGCGCGGCGACCGTCTCACGGGTCGCCGCCGGGTCGTCGTACGAGACGAGGACCTGCACCGAGCGTGTGATGTCCGACGGATCGCGGCCCAGCTCGGCGCAGTGCGCATCCAGCACCCGGGCGCGCTCGGCGACGAAGTCGACGGTGTTGTGCGGCGGTCCGGGCACGTTCCAGATGCCGGCGTGCTCGGCGACCAGCCGCAGCAGCCTTGTGCCCCAGCCGCCGATGAGCAGCGGCGGGCCGGGACGCTGCACCGGCCCCGGCTGGTTCCGGGTGCCCTTCAGCCGGTAGTGGCGGCCGGTGTAGTCGAAGACGTCCCGCGTCCACATCAGCTTCAGGATCTCGACGGCCTCCGTCAGCCGCGCGATGCCCTCGCCGGGCGGGACGAGGGAGAGGCCGTACGCCTCGTACTCCGCGATCGCCGGATTCTCGCCCGGTATCCCGCCCGCGCCCGGTGGCTGGTGCGTGCCGCCGACCCCGAGGCCCAGGACGAGCCGCCCGCCCGAGATCACGTCCACCGTGGAGGCCATCTTGCCGAGCACGGCCGGCGGTCGGATCCGGTTGCTGGTCACCAGCAGCCCCAGGCGCAGCCGCCGGGTCTGGGCCGCGAGCGCGCTGAGCAGCGTCCAGCCCTCGTGGATCTGGCCGTCCTTCGGCCCCGCCACGGGCAGCAGATGGTCCCAGAGCCAGGCGTCCGCTATCTCCGGCACCGCGTCGGCCTCCAGCCAGACGCGGCGGATGTCCTCGTACGGCACGTGCATGGGGGTGGTCTTGATGCCGAAGCGCACATTCGTCACAACCGTCAGCTTACACAATCATCAGCAGCACTGACGATCAGTTCTCGCTACAGTCTCCGCATGGACAGCGATCAGCCGCCGACCCCGCTGGAATCCCGGCTCGGCTACCTCCTCAAGCACGCCCAGGCCGGGCTGACGCGTGCGTCGGCTGAGGCCCTTGCGCCGTACGGCGTGGACGGCCATGAACTGGCGGTGCTTGTGGTGCTCGCCGGCGACGAGCCGCTGTCGCAGGTCGAGGTGGCCGGACGGCTCGGCGTGGACCGCACGACGATGGTGTCGCTGATCGACTCCCTGGAGGACCGCGGCCTGGTGGGGCGGAGGCGCAGCCCGCAGGACCGCCGCCGCAACATCGTCGAGCTCACGCCCGCGGGCCGGGACTGCCTGCGGGGGGCCGAGGAGGCGCGCCGGATCGCGGAGCGGCGCTTCCTCGCTCCGCTCGACGAGGAGACGGCCGCGACACTCGTCCGCGCCCTCCGGATCCTGGTCACGTCGACGTAGCCGCCCCGGCACGCGAGGTGACCTCGCTCACCGGCGGATATGCAGGTGAAACGCACTCCGAAACCTTGGTATTGTTGTCCATGTCGCCGCCGGGAACAGCCCCGGCAAGGCGGCAGACACCTGGTCCGGGTGGCGGAATGGCAGACGCGCTAGCTTGAGGTGCTAGTGCCCTTTATCGGGCGTGGGGGTTCAAGTCCCCCCTCGGACACAACGCACAACGCTTGACGATACGGTGACGAGGGCCTCGACCTAACGGTCGCGGTCCTCGTTGCGTGTTCGTGGCTGATAGTGATGCCCAGGGCGTCGTGCGCTTCGATGGTGGCGGAGAGCCGGTCGGGGGCGAAGGCCCGGGCGATCCACCGGTCCAGGGCCTGGCACACGACGTCTTCCCGCAGGTAGACGGTGCGCGGGTGGGTGAGATCGGGATAGAGGGCGGCTTCTTCCTCTTTGAACTCGCAGCGGTAGTGGACGCGGCTGCGGATGGTGGCGGGCTGCATCTTGCGCCCGCACAGGCTGGGCTGCACCGGACCCGGCCGCGCAGAGCGTAGGGGCGTGCGCCCCGCTTGTCGGCGCGCTCCTGCCGCCCCTGGTTGCGGGCGCGCTGTGTGCGCACGGTGCGGGCGGCATCGAAAAGATCAGGGCTGATGATCGCTTCGTGGGCGGGGTCGTTGGAGTGGACCCTGTGGGATGCGAAAACCCGGATTTAGTGTTTGACCTGCGGTTTTTCGCGTATGGCTATGCAGCGCTCCGGTACTCGTTGATCAGGCCGCCAACGGCTTGGCGCCGCGTGAGCCGGACGTGATTCAGGTCGGCCGGAGCCGCCGGTAGAGGTTGGGGCGGTCGCCGGTTTCGTGCCCGGTGCGGGCGACGGGCGTTGTAGTGGTGCTCGTAAGCGGTGAGCACCCCGCGCAGGTGCTGCTCCTTGTAGATCAAGAGCCGGTCGGTGCATTCGCGCCGGACGGTGCCGACCCAGCGTTCGGCGATCGCGTTCGCCCGCGGCGCACGGACCGGTGTCCGGATCACCCGGGCACCCAGTGAGGTGAACACCTCATCGAAGACACCGGTGAACTTCGCGTCGCGGTCTCGGATGAGAAACCGCACCTGTTCGGCTCTTTCGCCCAGATCCATGACCAGGTTCCGGGCCTGCTGGGCGACCCACGACCACCCGCCGAGCCCGCGGACACCTCCGCACCGCTCAACTTTGAAGACCCACTCTGGCACTGCCAGGGTGAAGCGTCGCTCCGAGGACTCGGGCAAGGCCGAGAGCGATGGAAACTTCATTCTGAGGCACACCGACTCGGTTCGGCCCGTGCGGTCGTGTCGGTGATCAGCGGATTCCGGCTGTCACGTTCGCGCTGACCGCGCGGATCGAACCCCCGGGCGGCAGAGACGCGGCGGCGGTACCTTCCGTACGCAGTTCGAGCAGGAGCGACTTGGCACGCGTCAGCAGCTCCTGCTGGCGCTCGATGCGCTGGATCTGCTCGTCGAAGCGCTCCTGGGCCCGGGCGCAGTGCGCGATGGACGGCGCGTTCACGCAAGGGAGGACCGTGACGATGTCGGCCATGTCCAGCCCGACCTGCAGCAGCAGCTTGATCTTGGCGATCTGCTCCGGTGCGCCGGCATCGAACTCGCGGTATCCGTTGCTCGCGCGCCGGGACGACAGCAGGCCCACGGACTCGTAGTACCGGATGGAGCGCGCGCTCGCTCCCGACCGTTCCGACAGTTCTCCGATGCGCATGGCAACTCCTTCTCGTGCCTCAGACCGTGGTGCGGCTCATGGACGACAGCGAGTGCAGCAGCCGCACCTGGTCGTCGTTCAGTCCGGCATCATGAGCGGCCGTTCGTCGCTCATCGGGGGGACTGCCGCCTGTCAACAACAGCAACGCGTCCTGGCACTCGATCTCCCGCCGGTATTTCCGGTATGAGACGTCGAGGCGGTCCCACAGCCCGCCCAGACCGTGTTCCCTGGGCAGCACCACGTCCGGGTACATCGCGGTGAGCCGCCGCCACACCGGGCCCAGGAGGAGAAAGGCGCGCAGATCGTCGTACCACCGACGGCATGCCGTCGCGAATCGCCAGAGGGCCGTGAAGTGCAGACCGAGCACACTGGCCAGGACGGCGGCTTCGGTGAACAGGAAGTTGAGCACGCTGTACCAGGCGAACCAGCCGTTTCCCACGAGCAGTTGGGTGAGTACCAGGACCAGGCGGTTGACACAGGTGACGGCGTACGCGGCCATTCCGATCGCGCCCACGGCCACGGCGATGGTGACGTGGCCGCGTACGATCCGGGTGATGCGGACGCAGGCGATCGCCGAGGCTGTGGAGCAGTGGAGGAAGAACAGGTTCCCCAGCACGTAGATGCCGACGATCCGCCAGTCGCCGGTGTACTCGTTTTGCAGCGGATTGGTGCGCAGTCGGGCCGGGGTCGCCGCCATGAGTGCCGCGAGGAGCACACTGACCGCCCACGCGGACAGGAACAGCCGCCCCCGCCACCAGGGAACCGTGCTGCAGGGCTCCAGTGGAGTCCAGAGATAGGCGGTGAGGAGCGCCAGGCTCACGGACACGCCGGTGTCCATCGTGATGGACGCGACGCCTGGCACGCTCTCGAACGGAATGTGCTGCCGGGCGACGGGGATGCCGACCAGGGCGGCGATGGTGAAACTGCCCAGCGCCACGATCAGCATCGCCGCCTGCGGGTCGCGTCTCTGCTTCAGACGCACCTCGGCCATCTTCGCCAGCAGGGCGACGCACAGGAAGCCGGACAGGACGTACTGAAGCGTGGTGGCCATGTCGGGCTCAGCCCCCGGCGAAGTACCGGTGCACGTCCCACGCGATGCCCGGCTCAGAGCGGTCGTCGGTCATCTGCTCGGCGAACGCGGCGGCGAGCAGTTCGGCCTCGCGTTCCGCCTCCGAGTCGTAGGCCGAGCGGAGGCGCAGGACCGCACCGCCGTCCCGTTCTCGGTCGAGCGCGGGGAGTACGGGTTCGTACTCGGGGAACGTCTCGCCTTCGTGCTCGCACAGTATGTGGGCGAGTTCATGCAGCACGATGTGGTCGCGGTGGGCGCCGGTGGCCAACTCCTGGACGACCACGACGTCGTCGTGCGCCCGGCAGACCCAGACCCCCATCGGGCCTGGGATCGGCAGTCGCGATTCCACGACGCGTATCGGCCTGGCCCGCAGCGAACTGATCTGGTCACACAGTTCGTAGGCGGTCGCGTAGGGGTCCAGTCGCAGCGCGCGGACGAATTTTCGGCAGGAGTGGATATTCGGTAACCGAATGGCCGTCACTTGTTTCCGTCCATCATGTCTAGGATTGCGATGAGCTGATTCCGCAATTCGGGCGTCATCTTTCCCGCGCGCATGGCGATGTGTTGGACCTGTTGGTCCGCGAGTGGTGAGAGGGCTTCTCTGCCGTCGGTGGTGGGGTTCTTCGTTCCAGAAGAGCCGGAGGTGAGCCAGTCGACGCTGATCTCCGGATGTCCTTTGGGCAGGTGGTCGTTGAAGAACCGCACGAGCGCGACGACCACGGCGATGGACGGGTTCGTGTACCTTCCGGAGCGGAGCATGCCGAGGTAGCTGCGGGACAGTTTGACGGCGTACCTGCCTTCGGGCCGGCTGATCGTGTCCGCGACTTCGGCGGTGCCGAAATTACGCCACCTGTTCTCGTGGTCGGGGCCGCCTGCCACTGAGAAGAGGTAGTTGAGCCGGCCAGTAAAGCTCTCACCGCCGTCCCGAACGTCCAACTTGCCGCTCCGTTCACCATGACACGCCGATGTGGACAGTGAATGCCGACTTTGCGCAGTGTACTTGGATGCCGATCGAGGGGCCCGGTTCACCGCCTCACCCCCGCGCCCAGGACCGACCGCGCGTACTTGGTGACTTCGGCCGCCTCGTCCGGTCCGAGCGGGCCCGAGCGCGCCGCGGCCGCGTTGGCGCGGAAGTGCTGCGGCCGGGACGTCGCCGTGAGTACCGACGTGACCTGAGTATGCGTCAGCACCCAGCGCAGCAGCGCGTCGGGCCAGCTGGAGCAGCCGAGTTCGCGCAGCCACTCGGCGGGCGGAGGCGAGGCGAGCAGCTCGCCCTCACCGAACGGACGCATCACCACCACGCCGATCCCGGACTCGGCGGCCGCCGGGAGGGCGTCCTCGGCCAGCGACGTCTCGGCCGCGTTCAGATTGATCTGCACGAAGTCGACCAGGTCGTCCTCGATCACTCGGATGAGATCCGCGCGGCTTCCGCCGATGCCGAAGGCGTGGTCGAACTGGTAGGTGACACCGGTGAACCGGATGCGTCCGGCCGTCTTCTGCCGGTCGAGCCACTCCAGGTTGCCGCGCCAGCCGTTGAGATTGTGGACCTGCAGAAGATCGATCGAGGGGCGCCCGTAGGCGGCAAGCTGACTTCTGAACACCGCCTCGACGGCGTCGGGGTCGGTGTCCCAGATCTTGGTCGCGACGAAGAAGGTGCGGTCGCCGCGGAGCAGCGCCGCGAGACGGGGTTCCGCGTCCGAGTAGACCGGAGCGGTGTCGACGAGTTCGGCGCCGGCCTCGCGGGCGGCCTGTAACACCCCCGCGAGCCGGTCCGGATCCGGATGGCTGAAGGTACGCCACGTGCCGAGTCCGACCACGGGAAGGTCGATGCCGGCCTTGTGGGCAACGCGTCGCGGTACGGTCGAGGTCATCGGTGATCCCTTCACGCGTTTCGAGAGGGCGGGGCAGGCCTCGTCGAGCCTGGGGAGCCCGTCCCGATCCAGGCCCTGGGCCAGGCCCGCCGCCACCCTCTGTGGTCAACCGCTTGCGCGGGGGATTGAGCCGTGGCGTGTGCGCCAGCCGGCTTCTCCCGCGTCGCAGGACGGATGAGCGAGACGTTACGGTTTGACACCGGTGTCAGGTCAAGTGAGCGTCCCCACAACAGCGGCCGGTTTCTCGTCCGGTGCGGGTCTTGTGACCTGCACGGCATCGAGCAGGCCGGGGAAGCGGGCGTCGAGGTCGTCACGCCGTAGGGTGATGATCCGGGTGGTTCCCCGGACCTCGGTGTGCATGACGCCGGATTCACGCAGGACCTTCAGGTGGTGCGAGAGCGTCGACTTGGCGATCGGGTAGTCGAGTTGGCCGCAGGTGCGGGAGCCCTCCGTGTGCATGACGCGCGCGATGTCCCGGCGGATCGGGTCGCTCAGCGCGTGCAGCACCTTGTCCAGGGAGATCTCGCGCCGATCGGGGTGGTAGAGCTGGCTGCGCATGCGCGACCTCCTGGTTGATGTGTGAGGCGGCGCCGGTCTCTGCCCGACACGAGTCTCCGGCCTGCCTGATTCAACGTTCTACGATAATAGAACTTTGGGTCTCCGGGGAGCGTACAGCCGACGGTCCGGTGCGGTCCGGGGCCCGTGCCTTCCGCCCGGCACGAGCCCCGCTGCCCGCCGGGTCAGTCGTGGAGTGCACGGCCCAGCACCGTGGCGCGCTTCTCGTCCGCCGAGGGGCGACCTGCGCCGTCGGGATCAGAAGGCCAGATGGTGGGCCCCGGTGAACACATGCAGTTCGACAGGCACTTCCACGGTGAGGAGGTTCTGCGCGTAGGCGGCCGCCTCGTCCCGGCACGCGTCGGACTCCACTGCGACGATGTACGCCGGGGGCAAGGCCCGACAGGTCCTTCGCGCGGGCGGCGGCGTTCACCGGTACGTCGTCCCCGTCCGACCGCTCACCGAGGTAAGGGCGCCGGCTGGTCCGCACGCCCGGAGCGTTCCAGCCAGGGGTGTCGGTGAGCCGGAGCATGCCCGGCGTGTCCAGGCGATCGTCCAGTTCGGGCAGTTCAACGTACTGGAAGGCGAGGGCGGGGCCGCCGGTCCGGGGTCGGCAGCGCCATGGCCGCGGCCAGTCCGCAGCCGGCGCTGGTTCCGTGGACGGCGATCCGGCCGGCGTCGCGAGGCGGTAGCCGACGGAGACGACCACGACGTCGATCCGGCGCATGGCGTCGAGGCAGGTCAGGTCGTCGTTCGATATCACCCCGAACACAAAGCCGCCGCCATGGAAGTTGAGCACCGCCGGCAGAGTTTCGTCGCTGCCCGCGGGCCCGGCGCTGAATTGGCGCAGCCTGGCGGGTCGCTTCCGGGTCGGTCAGGTCGAGGGCGTCGAAGAGTGCGAGGGCATCGATGTCGGCGTCATAGCGGTAGGTCATGGAGCGATCCGTGGTCGTGGCGAGGGGGTGGAGGAACGGACACGGGCCGGCGGTCGCCGCGCCGGCCCGCGTCCGCGTGGTCACTGTCCCGGGAGGAGCACGATCTTTCCGCCGACTCCGCCCCGCATACCGAGTTCGAGCGCCTCGCCGGCCTTCGCCAGCGGAAAACGGGCGGCGATCGGCAGTTCGAAGGGGCTGTGACCGATAAGGTCCAGCGTGGACGCCAGTTCCAGGGGGACGTGGTCCAGGAAGGGGACACCCCGAGCGTGGGCCTGGAGGTCCGCGACCGTGACCCGGCGCCCCGGGATGCTCACCATACGTACCGCGACCTCCGTCGGCTGGGAGCCGCCCGCGCAGTCGACGGACGCGCTGAACGGGCCGAATTCCTCCAGCCGTTCGAGGAGACCGTCGCCGTACTCGACCGGGGCGACCCCGAGCCGTCGCAGCAGATCGTGGTGGTGGGCCGAGGCCGTGCCGACCACCTCGGCGGCGCCCATCAACAGGGCCAGTTGGACGGTGGCGAGGCCCACTCCGCCGGACGCGCCGTGCACCAGCAGGCGTTCACCGGCACGCAGCCCGACCTGACGCAGGGCGGAGTAGGCGGTACCCGCGGCCACGGGCAGGACGGCGGCCTGTTCGGCGGAGAACCGGCCGGACTGGGGCGTGAGTTCGTCGGCCTCCTGGGACGCGGGGACGGCCTCGTACTCTCGGTAGGTGCCGGGCCGTCCGTGACGGATGACGGGATCGCCGACTCGGAACCGGCGTACGCCGGCACCGACGTCGACGACCACTCCGGCGGCCTCGACGCCCAGGCAGCCGCCGGGCAGCTCCATGGGGATGTGCGCCCGTAGACCACCGTTCAGGATCTTCCAGTCGATGGGGTTGACCCCGATCGCGGTGTAGCGGATCACGACCTCGCCGGGTCCTGGCGCGGGGATGGGCACGTCGGTGGCGTACAGAGCGTCCGGTGCCCCGTACCGGTCGAAGAGCACGGCCGTGTTCATGCGCCGGCCTCCTGCTTGCGGAAGGCGCCCGCGGCGGCGTACACCACGAGGGAGACCAGGTACGCGGCGACGGTGAACGCGGCCACGCCCCAGAAGCCGTCGACCTTGCCGAGCAGGACGCCGCCGACGGCGCCGCCGACGGTGGTGCCTACGTACATGGCGGAGTTCGCCAGCGAGGAGACCGTGCCGCGGGCGGTCTCGGTCTGCTGCTGAAGGATGCTCATGAAGACGGGGAAGAGGAATCCGCCGACCATCATGATGAGCGCCAGCAGCACCAGCGCGGTGGGGAGGTTCGGGGACAGCGGGACCAGGCAGTACAGGACGGCCATGACCAGTACGGCCGTCAGCAGCGAGCGGTACAGGCCGAGGCGCTGGACGAGCCTGCTGCCGAACAGCGATCCGATCACGTTGCCCGCGCCGACCGCCATCATGGCCGTACCCACGGACCCGACGCTGAGGCCGAAGTCCTTGGTGAACCATGACCCGAAGAAGGAGATGGCCTCGAAGTTGCCGGTCTGGAAGACCAGGTAGCCGAGGAGGAACCAGCGCAGCCGTCCCGCGCCGAGCACCGTGCGGTAGGTGCCGAGGACGGCCCGCGCTCCGGTGGGGGCCCCGGGGCGGCCCGGCACCGACGGGAAGCAGCGGGCGAGCAGCAACCACAGCAGCACGGAGGCCGCGCCGATGGTCCAGAAGGGCAGGTGCCAGGAGTCGGCGGCGAGCCAGCTGCCGAGCGGGATGCCGGCGAACTGCGCGATCGACAGGCCCGCCGTGGCGAAGCCCATGGTCCGCACGATCTCCTGGGGCTTGACCAGGACGGGGATGGAGGCCCAGATCTGCGGGGAGACGAACGCGGCGCTCACGCCGGCGAGGAACCGGAAGAGGATCATCGTCCAGAAGCCCTGCGCGAATCCGCACAGGGTCGTCATCACGATGAACCCCACCAGCCCGGTCAGCAGCACCCGGCGACGGTCGCGCCCGTCCGACAGCGGCCCGGCGATCAGGGCGAAGAGCGCGTAGCCGAGGGCGTAGGCACTGACCATCCAGCCGGAGATGTCGGAGGAGACGTCGAAGGTGCGGGTCAGCGTCGGCAGCAGGGGCGCGACGAGGAAGGTGTCCGTACCGATGACGAACATCGTGGCGAACGCCAGCAGGGAGACGGTTCGCGCCGAGGGCGCGGCGGTCTTCGAGTCTGTGGCGGTCGGGATCGAGGAGAGGGGGGAGGTACTGGTCATGTCATCATCACCGCCCAGGAGCGGTTGAGTTTCCCTTCGAGCATGTGGAGGGCCTGGATCGCGATGAACCCTTCGTCGGTGGTCTCCGAAGGGCCGCCGGGTACGCGGGAGAAGCCGCCGTCGGCGCTCTGCCGGATCGCGATCCACTGTTTGCAGGCTTCGGTGTCGGCGGGCAGGGAGCCGAGCATGTAGAGCGCCGCGATGGCGTGGTACGACCCCACGAAGCTCTCCGCGCCGCTTTCCCGGTAGCGGAAGCCGCCCGCCTCCGTCTGCAGACCGCGCAGCCACGAGACGGTCTTCTCCGCGTGCGGCGGGCGCAGGCCGAGCGCGATCAGGGCGCCGACCACGCGGAAGGTGGCGAACGTGTCCGACGGCGAACCGGGCTGGTTGCCGTAACCCCCCTCCGGGTTCTGGCAGTCGAGCAGGTACGCCACCAGATCGTCCTCCCGCTCGGGGCGGGCGCCGAGGGCGACCAGGGTCAGCGTGGCGAGGTGGGAGTGCCAGGCGTCGCACGGGTAGCCGACCGCGTTTCCGAACCCGCCCTCGGGGCGTTGGCAGGACCGCAGGAACGCCACGCAGCCCTCGCGGTCGAAGGCGGGGTGGTCGCCGCCGCCGAGGACGACGGCCGTCAGGACCGCACAGTACGTGGTGAACGTCTCGGAAGGCAGGGACGGCTGTTCGCCGAAGCCGCCGTCCGGGTTCTGGGTGGCGAAGACGCCGGTGAGCACGCCCGGCACGTTCGGCACGGGCTCGCCCAGGGCCATCAGATCGGAGACCACGTGCAGCACGGAGAAGGTCTGCGCGGTGCGGTCGGAGCGCAGGCTCAGCGGCGAACGGTAGGGGGTGAGACCGTAACCAAGACCAGAGGCGGTGGACCGGAGCCAGCGCAGGTAGTGGGCGACATCGATCCGGTCCTCGGACAGGGGCGCGGTGGTGACGTGGCCGAGGTCGTTGTCGAACGGCTCAGGCTCGGGCCGCTCGATCAGCGCCGGCGCGCTCCGCGTCGTGGGCACCCGGTCGCCGAGGGCGGCCAGGGCCAGCAACTGGGTCTGGGCGTGCTTGCCGTGGAAGGGAACGTAGGTGGTGTTACCGACGGCGAACGAGCCGGTGCTGCGCGGCGGCACCATGACATGCCGGGCGAGCGGGACGGTCGGGTCGACGGGGGTGGAGAACCAGCTGCCCTGCCCGTGGAACACCCCTCCGGCGAAGGGATCGCCGTACCGCTCCAGTTCGGCCGTGGCCTCCTCGGCGAGCGCCTTGAGGCTTACGTCGGTGTCGGTGTCGGCGGTGCCGAGTGCGGCGGCGCCGCGGGCGGCCAGGGCGAGCAGGGCATGGTCGGCGACGAGCTTCGACGGGAACGGCGAGTCGGGGCGGCCGTGCAGGGCGGCTATCGGGTCGACGCGGACCACGGAGCGGGCGTCGCTGCGGTCCCAGTAGCCGCGGGCACCGGTGTGGCCGTGGTGGGCGTGGACGTGCAGCAGCGCCCGCCGTGCCCGGTCGGCCGCGCCGGCGTGGCCGCGTTTGTGGAGCGCGGTCCAGGCGAGGGCGGCCAGGGCGCTCGCCCGGGTGCGGTGGCCGTGGAGGGTGTCCGGTTCGCCGCGTGGGGTGAGGCAGGCCCAGACGGCGTCGCCGTGGACGTACTGCTCCAGGTGGTCCGCGGCCTCGTCGAGGAACACCGAGCCGTCCTCGGCCATGGCGTCGGCGGCCAGGATCAGGACCGCGGTCTCCTCCAGAGGGCTGGCTCCGTCCAGGACGGTGTGCCAGGAGCGGTCGAGCCGGGCGGGCCACCTGTGTGCGAGGGCCGCCCGGGTCAGGCGGAGCAGGTGCTCCCGGGCCTCGGCGGTGAGCGCGGCGTCGTTCAGCAGGGTGCCCGCCCGATGCAGGGCCCAGGCGGCCAGTGCCTGTGCCGAGGGGGTGCGGACGTCGCCGACCGGGTGGGGTGCTCCGGTGACGTCCAGCAGCTCGCGGAAGCCGGGCTGCTCCGGATCGGTGAACTCCCGGAGTGCCGCGAGGAGTCGGGCCACAAGGACCTCGTCGCCCGGCCCGGGCAGCACCAGGAGGGCGAGGGCGGCGTCGCGCAGGGTGCGGTCGGGGGTGAGTACGTCGGTGGAGTCCCGGCCGAGGACCGCGGGGACGCGGGCGTGGTCGTCCAGGAGGTGTTTCCGGACGAAGGCGCGTATGGAGGGAGGACTGGGCATCAGGTTCCTTTTCGTTGCATGGGCTTGTTCGCCGCTCCCGCTGTTCGTTTTTCGTAAAACATCGAATTACGGGGATCCTAGCAGGACCGGGGACCAACGGAACAGGCCTGCCCGGGAGTTGAGTCCTGACGGTACTGTCGGCCCCCGCCGTCGCCTGGGAGTGCGTGCCGTTGCGGCGGGCGGCAGGAGGCGGGAGCGGCCGGCGTGAGTGGTGCGGGCAGCGGTCGCGAGGTGTGCGCAGCCCGGGCCGATTCCGGAGGCCGCGGTGAGCCGGACAGGAGGTGTCGCGGTGGCACGGTTCCCGATGAAGGACCCTGCCAGGTCGCCGAGTTGATCGATCACCGGTGCGGTGAAGGCGGGGAGGCCGAGTCGGGCGAGCCGGTCGAACTCCTCGGCCTCGTGGTACTCGCCGGGTCCGCCGAGGACGAAGAGGGTGGGAACGCGCCCGACGGTCGCCCCCGTCGCCCAGTCGGGCGTCGTCACCAGGAAGTCGGCTTCTTGCGGCAGCGTCATCCGGTCGGGCAGGAATCCGCGCACGACCACGCCGTCCGGATCCTCCACCCCCTCATGAATCAGCAGGACGAGCCGGGGGTCCGGATACTGTCGGCGCAGGCGGCGGTGGGCGAGGACGCAGTACTCGGCGAGCCGTTGCCCGCTCTCCACGGACACGGCCGCGCCGCACTCGATCGAGCCGACGAGGCGGCCGGGTCCCCGGACCGAGGCGGGCGCGCAGGACGGTCCCGGCCTCGCGCTCCGGCAGGTCAGGGACGACGGGCCCGGTGAGGGCGGCCGGTTCCCGCACTGGGCGCGGGCGATGGAGATCTCCCCGTCAGGTTCGGGCACACGGGGCCGGTCGGTCACGGTCACCTCCGCTGTACGCGCGACCCGGTCGAAGGCGGCGTGCAGGGAGCCGCTGCCCCGGCGCATGTCCCGGCGGTCGATCCGGAGACCGCTCACCACCAGGGCGCTCTCGTCGAGGTGGCGGAGGGGGGCGTCACAGCGGTCGGTGACCAACGCGTGGGGCAAGCCGCCGATGCCGGCGGCGATACCGGCGGGGGTGTCCTGGACGTCGACCACCGGGTCGGTTGGCGCTCCCGGTAGTGCGCCAGGTGGCCGAGCACCTGTTCGCCGTCCAGGAAGGTGGGGCCGGCGAAGGCGCCGATGTACGTCGTCCAGTCGAGCTCGCGCCGCAGACCGGTCCGTGGCGCGTGCCCGGGCCCCGTCGCGTCGGTCACCGTGACCCCGGCCGCGCCGAAGAGGGGCCGAACGTGGAGCGCGAGAAGCCCACAGGACGGTGAGTTCGGCTTCCGGTGCCTGGCGGCGCAGCTCGCGGGCCAGGGCGAGGGTGCTCGCCGTGTGCCCCGACCGGTCGGGTGAGGCGTCAGGAGAATCCTCATGGACGGCTCCCCTGGCGGGGCGCCAGGACCCCGGCAGTGGTGTGTCCGGCCGGGACGTCACCGACGACGACCGCGCCCGGGGCGACCACGGCTCCGTCGCCCAGTGCGCAGGGGCCGACCAGGGTGGCGTCGGCGCCGACCCGGACGCCGGCGCCGACGAAGACGGGGCCGCCCTGCCAGGGCAGGGAACGCCGCGTCAGATCGTGGCCGCTGGAGACCACGAGAACGCGTGCTCCCAGCTCCGTGCCCGGGCCGATGTCGATGCCGTCGGAGCCCTCCAGCACCGACCCGGCCCCGACCCGCACGTCCGAGCCGATCCGCAGGCCGCCCCGAGGCGATGGGCCGTCGGCGCGCCCCATGGCGACCACTCCGGCGCCCAGGTGGACGGCGGGGTCGCCGGAGAGGTCCGCGTCGAGCAGTCCGCCCCCGTCCGAGGTCCACCCGGCAGGCAGGGGCTTGCGGCCGAAGTCGGCGCGGGCCCGTACGCGGGCGAGGACGGAGGTGAAGTCGGGGGCCCCGTCCTCGACGACATCGCGCCGGCGCAGGACGCGCGCCGGGCGCCCCACGACGATCGTGTCCGCGGGGACGTCGGCGGTGACATGGGCGCCGGCCGCGACCACGGCCCCCGGGCCTATCCGGACCTCCGGATCCACTACGGCCCGCGCGCCGATCCAGGCCCCGGCCTCCACCAGGACGGGAGCGGCCCCCGACCGGCCGATGCGGGACATCGAGGCGATCTGGCAGCCCGTGACGATGCGCGCGCTGTCGATTCGGCAGCGGAACCCGATGAAGACACCGCCCTCCACGACGGACGCGCGCACGGTGGTGCCGAAGCGGATCCACGCGCCGGGACCCACGGTCGTTCCGGTCGCCACCTCCGTGCCCGCCTCGACAAGCGCCGATGGATCCCTTATCTCCGGGGGCAGCGGCTCGGATAACGATGTGAGGGAATGTTCCATGTCACCTGAAACTAATGTTTCGGACCGCGGCCGTGCAAGAGGTGGCTGAAATTCTTGACGTCCGCCGCCGGTCGACCGGTCTCCAACAAAATGTTTCATCCGTGTGACAACTTGAGAAATGAAATATTCCGCTTCCACTTCCCAGGTGCGAACTTGGGGAACTCGTTACCTTGTGCGTGACCGGCGTCGCATCACCTCGCTAGCGGGTTGGCTAGTATAGTGTTGCGCAGGCATGTTCGATGTTCTACGATCCTTGGAGATCGCTTCGGTCAGAGGCCTGGAGCGAACGGGGGCAACGAGGAAACGGGTATCTCATTCCGGTTTCCTTCCGTCTTGCATCCCTGGGAACGGTGCGGAATACCGCAGAACCGCGAGTAACACCGTCGAAGGGCGAGATAATTCATGCATGTATTAGTCACGGGTGGCGCCGGTTTCATCGGCAGCAATTATGTGAGAAGGCTTCTTGACGGCCGCTCGGACATTCCCGCCGATCGCGTCACCGTGCTCGACAAACTGACCTACGCGGGCAACCTGGCCAACCTCGCCCCGGTCGCGGAACATCCCGCGCTGCGCTTCGTCGAGGGAGACATAGCCGACCCGCTGCTCGTCCCGGACCTGCTGTCCGATGTGGACGCCGTGGTGAACTTCGCCGCCGAGACCCATGTCGACCGCTCCATCCACAGCTCCGCCGAATTCGTCCATACCAATGTGCTCGGCACCCAGAACCTGCTGCAGGCAGCCCTGTGCGCAGGCGTGCCGCGGTTCGTCCACGTCTCCACGGACGAGGTGTACGGTTCGATCGAGTCCGGCTCGTGGACCGAGGAGTGGCTCCTGGCTCCCAACTCCCCGTACGCCGCCGCCAAGGCGGGCGCCGACCTCCTGGTCCTCGCGTACGCCCGCACCCACGGCCTGAACGTCGGCATCACGCGCTGCAGCAACAACTACGGCCCGTACCAGTACCCCGAGAAGGTCATACCCCTCTTCGTGACCACATTGCTGCGGGGCGGCACGGTGCCGCTGTACGGCGACGGACTCAACGTCCGTGACTGGCTCCACGTCGACGACCACTGCCGCGGCATCGACCTCGTCCTGGGCAAGGGAGCGCCCGGAGAGGTGTACAACATCGGCGGAGGACGGGAATTGACAAACCGTCAGCTCACCGGTCTGATCCTCGACGCCTGCGGAGCCGACTGGTCGTCCGTGCGACCGGTGCCCGATCGCAAGGGCCACGACCGCCGCTACTCACTGGATGACGGCAAGCTGCGGGAGCTCGGCTACCGTCCGCAGGTTGCCTTCGAGGACGGGCTCGCCGAGACGATCGCCTGGTACCGCGACAGCGCCGCCTGGTGGCAGCCCCTGATGAGCGAGAGCGGCGCCTGACGGGCGCGCCGCCCATCCCTGCGACAGACGACCGACGAACCCGAAGGAAGTCCCATGCGCGGCATCATCCTCGCCGGCGGCTCCGGAACCCGGCTGCGCCCCCTCACCAGCGTGCACTCCAAGCAGTTGCTGCCGGTCTACGACAAGCCCATGATCTACTACCCGCTGTCCGTCCTGATGCAGGCCGGCATCCGGGAGATCTTGATCATCTCCGCCCCCGACCACGTGGCGACCTACCAGTCGCTCCTCGGCGACGGCGCTCGCCTCGGCATCTCGCTCACCTACACCGTGCAGCAGGCGCCGCGCGGAATCGCCGAAGCCCTTGTCCTGGGCGGACCGTTCACGGACGGCCACGACATCTGTCTCATCCTCGGCGACAACATCTTCTACGGGCACCGGCTGCCCGACATGCTCCGCCAGGAGGCCGAACGGCTCGACGGGTGCACGCTGTTCGGCTACCCGGTCAGCGACCCGGAGCGCTACGGCGTGGCGACCGTCGACGACGACGGGACTATTGTCACGCTGGAGGAGAAGCCCGTCGCGCCCGCCTCCAACCTTGCCGTCACGGGGCTGTACATGTACGGCGCCGACGCGGTGAGCCGGGCCGTCCGGCTCACTCCGTCGGCGCGCGGCGAGCTGGAGATCACCGATCTCAACCTCACCTACGTCCGCGAGGGGCGCGCCCGGCTTGTCAACCTGGGCCGGGGTTCGGCGTGGTTCGACACCGGTACGCACGACAGCCTCCTCGAGGCGGCGATGTTCGTTCAGGTGCTGGAGAAGCGCCAGGGCATCCGCATCTCCTGTCTGGAAGAGGTCGCCTACCGCATGGGCTACGTCGGCAAGGAGCAACTGGCCCTGCTCGGCAAGGAGATCTCGCCGTCGTCCAGTTACGGCCGGTACGTGATGGAGCTGGCCAACGCCTGATCGGCGAGCGCCCCCGGCCCCGGCACCTGAAGGGGCGTCCTTTGCGCTGCCAAGAGATGACAGCATACTGGGCAGTACGCCAGTAAACACTTCACACGGGGGCGGGGCGGGAGAGGGGCTCCCAAGCCCGATGCGACCCCACGGGCCGTCCTGATCGCGTCCTCCGCGCTGCTCCGCGCGGGGCCCCGGCATCGGGGCCGCCGCCCGGCTCCCCTCCTGACGACCCTGTCCCCCCCCGCCGCGACGAAGCGGCGGCGTGTGCGCGTGGCGTCCGCGATGCCGTGCCCGGGGGCCTCGATCCGATGCCGCCGTGACCGGCCCCGCCGACCACGGCCCAACCCCGAAAGGCGTCTTCAGATGAAGGCTCTCTACCTCCCGGCCGAAACCGGCACGGGTCACAACATGCGGGCCCTCGCGGTCGCCGCGAAGGTGCGCGAGCTGTTTCCCGAGTCCGAGCAGCACGTGTATCTCGGCTCCAAGAGTGCGGTCTTCACCCCGATGTTCGAAGCCCACGGGGTACAGGTGCACGTGGCGCCGGCCGAACGGGACCACGCCAACACCTCGCAGCTCGGCCGGAGTTTCGACTGGACCACGTACGTCACCGGCTATCTGGACCGGACGTTCATCAGCGGCGACAGGATGCTCAACGCGGTGGCACTCATCGCCGCCGTCCGGCCCGACGTCGTGGTGAGCGACTACAACGTGGCCGCCAGCCTGGCAGCCGAGGTTTCGGGCGTGCCTCATGTCCTGATCACCGAGCGCTACGACTTCACGCTCGGCCAGCTCGACAACGACAGCCTGGTGGAAGCCGGCTTCACCGTCGGAGACACGGACGAGGTGGACGCCATCCGCTCCTCGCTCACCACCTTGTTCGACTGGGTGACACGGCGCGCTCGGGTGGTACTCACGGACAAGCCGACCGTGGATCAACTCGACTTCGGCACTCCCGTGTTCCGCGCCATCGCGGCGGGCAACGGCCACTTCGTCGGACCGATCGTGCGCGACGCGTGCGCCGCCGATCCGGCCCCGCGCGAGGAGGTCGACGAACGATTCGGCCTCGCCGGGAGCCAGTACATCGTCGCCGGGTTCGGCGGCACCACGATGTTCACCGAGAACAAGGACCGCCTGCTGGCCAACTACCTGACCGCCTTCGAGAAGCTGAGGGCGGCACATCCGCAGGCCCGGCTCGTGGTGATCGGCAGGCAGGAGTTCACCGAGGACATCGACGGCGTGGTGTTCCTCAACTACGTCACCGACTGGCACTCCCTGGTCAAGCACGCCAAGGTCGTGCTCTCGCCCCCGGGGTGGATCTCGGTGACGGAGATGGCGGTGATGAACGCCCCTGTCGCCTACGTGCTCAGCGGCCGCGACGAATACCACGAACTCGAGGCGATGCGCCGCCTCGCGCTGCTCGGCTACACCACGGTGACCGAACCGGACGCGGCGACGCTCCTCGGCATTCTGCAGGACGCGTTCTCCGCGTCGGACACGTTCACCCGGACGACCACCGAGGCATCGCGGGCGATCGCGCCCACCAGCAACGGCGCCGAGGTGGCGGCGAAGCTGATCGGGCAGGCGGTCGCCGAGGCTCGTGCGCACGCCGAGACGGCCGACGCGGCCTGAACGCGGGTCACCCGAGGAGAAACCCCGTCGGCACGTCGGCCGATCGCTTCGCCGTCCCCATCCGTATGCATCACGATGACCATTCCATGAAATAAGGGTGTTTCGATTGTTTGCGTACCCCGAATTCGCGGCGCCACCTGCGATGCCCTCACCGACCCGCATGATGCTGCACAACGAAGGCTCCACGACCGTACTGCTGCAGTCGCTCGTGGGCTCCGCGCTGTCCGCGGAGGTGCTGCCGGACGTGGACATCGGTTCGCTTCCACCGTCCGGCCATCTCGCCAAGGTCTTCGACGCCGTCCCGCACACCGACCTGGGCGTCCGCCGTTCCCGGCTGCGTGACAGCGCGGGCGCGGTGGTGAGCGAGAACCTCATCACCTTCCGCCGGAGCGACCGGGACCACGTCATACCCAGTGGCGACACGCCCTTCGGACTGCACACCCGGCAACTGGGGCTGTTCGAGCGGCGTCGGATCTTCGCCGTCGGGGTCACCACCGACCGCTTCGGGATGCTCCCGGCCGGCTCGCCCGGCCGCGCCTACGAGATCGCGTTCTCCAACCGCGTCACGGTGCTCGTGCACGAGGTCTTCAACCCCCGGTTCCTCACGACCGGGGCGCCGGCGAGCGCGTCCGTGAACGAACGGTCGACGGCGGACGGCGCACGGGCCGTCTCGGGGGAGCACCACCAGCCGCGGTGGCCGGACGCGTCCGAGGCGGAACACGTGCGCAGGGTCCTCCGCCACGTCGACCCGCTCGTGTCGGCCGCGGACTGCCGTGCCCTGCGCTCCGTGCTCGCGACGCCCGCTTTCCTCCTCCAGGCCGGGGACTGCGCGGAGACCTTCCGGGACAACACCCCCCGCTCCGTGGTGAACCGTGTCGACCTGCTGCGCACCATGTCCGACCGGATCACGGCGGCCTCCGGAACCCGGGTCGTCACTGTCGGCCGGATCGCCGGCCAGTACGCCAAACCCCGCTCCTCACCCATCGAGCGACGCGGTGATCTCGCCCTGCCCTCCTACTTCGGCGACGCCGTGAACTCCGTGAACTTCTCCGAACGAGGGCGCACACCCAACCCTCGCAACCTGTTGCGCACCTACCAGGAATCGAGCAAAACCCTCTCATTCATGGCGGGTTCGGGCGTGTTCACCTCCCACGAAGCCCTGCTGCTCGACTACGAACGGCCCCAGACCCGGCGCTGCCCCGACGACGGCAACCGGTACGACCTGTCCGCGCACCTGCTGTGGATCGGGGAACGCACCCGCTCCCTCACCGGTCCGCACATCGAATTCGCCACGGGAATCGCCAATCCGATCGCCGTCAAGGTCGGACCCGGCTGCACCCCGCAGGACCTGATCTCCCTGCACGCCGTGCTCAACCCGGACAACCTGCCCGGACGGCTGACCTTCATCTTCCGCATGGGCCGCGCCCATGCCTACGAGCGCTGCCGGGAGCTGCTCACCGCCGCGGCGGACACGGGACTCGCCGACCGCTTCGTCAGCGACCCCATGCACGGCAACGGGACGACCAGCGCGAGGGGTGTGAAGACCCGGACGATGCGGGCGATCGAAGAGGAGCTGCACGCGTTCTTCGCGGCCTGCCAGGACACGGGGATGCTTCCGGGTGGCGTCCATCTGGAGGTGTCCGGCGACGACGTCACCGAGTGCGTCGACGCGGACATCGATGACGCCTACCTGGCCGACCGGTACCGCACCGCCTGCGACCCCCGGCTCAACCCCGGCCAGGCGGTGCGGCTCGCCGACCTCGTCGGGCGCCTGCTGGCCGCGACGTCGGCGGTCGAACCGGCGCTGAGCCTGCTGGCTTGACCTGAGCGGGTCACACGAGCTCCCCCCAAGCCGGGGCTGCCACGGTTGAGCTCCTCCGGGAGGCCGACGGGATGCCCAGGTCGCGCCAGATCCCGGCCAGGGCCTGTCCTTCCAGCCCGCTTCCGACCTTCGCGTTCCTGGAGTTGTCGGCTGCGGTGCTGTTCGAGGGAGCGCGGGCACGGCGTGGGCAGGGTGATGCGCCGTTCGGAACTCTGGGTCTTGGTCGGCAGGGAGGTCAGCCCGCCGGAGTTGGTGCGCTGGAGGGTGCGGCGGATGCTGGCGGTTCCGTCGGCCAGGTCGAGGTCTTCCCAGCGGGCCGCTGCCTGGTGGAACGGATTCAGGTTCAAATGCGTGGAGCGACGTGGCGTCAGTCGGTCGCGCTGCCCGAGACCCACTCGCTCCACGGCATGTTCCAGTCGCCGAGGCCGTTGTCCGGGGCCACCATGGTCTTGTCCTCCGAGTTCTTGACGATCACGACGTCACCGATCATCGAGTTGTCGAAGAACCACGCGGCGGGCTGCTTGCCGTCGCCGCCGCCCCTGACGTCCTTCAGGCCCACGCAGCCGTGGCTGGTGTTGGCCTTGCCGAAGATCGAGTCGGCACCCCAGTAGTTGCCGTGGATGAACGTGCCCGAGGCGGTCAGGCGCATGGCGTGCGGTACGGCCTTGATGTCGTACGAGGGCTTGCCGTCCTTCTCCATGAGGCCGACGCTCGCACCGTTCATATGGATATGCCTGAACTTCTCGGAGATGATCATCTGACCGTTGTACGTCGGGTGCTCGGGGCTGCCGGACGAGATCGGGATGGTCTTGATCGTCTTGCCGTCCCGTACGACGGTCATCTGCTTCGTCTTGGCGTCGACCGTGCTGATCTGGCTCCGGCCGATCTTGAACGTGACCGTCTTCTGGACGCCGTAGGCGTTGAGCTTGACGGTGACGGTGGAGCCGGGCTTCCAGTGGCTCTCGGGGCGGAAGTCCAGGCGGTTGTCGTTGAACCAGTGACCGACGACCCGCTGGCCGCTGCTGGAGCTGACCTGGATCTCCGACTCCACGGCGGCCTTGTTGGTGATCGCCCTGCCGAAGTTGACCGTCACCGGCATGCCCACGCCGACGGTCGAGCCGTCTTCGGGGGAGAGGTGCCCGATGAAGTTGTTGGCGGGGGAGAACGTGGTGATCGTGGCGTTCCCGGTGGCGGAGCGGCCCTTGGCGTCCGCGGCCTCCGCGGCGACCTGATATCTGGTGGCCCTCGCCAGCGCGCCGTTCGGCTTCCAGGACGTGCCGTCCGCGGACACGGTGCCCGGAATCTCGGCACCGGTCGCGACGGCGGTCATGGTCACCTTGGTGAGCTTTCCATTACTGACGGTGACGTTGACGGGGCCGTTGATCCCGACCTTGTAGGCACCGTCCCCGGGCGTGATCTTTATTCGGGCGTCGGAAGCGTCCTGGGCGCCCGTCTGATCTGGCTGCGCCTGCGCTTTGGGGTCATTCCCGGGGTTGTCGTCGCCGGTGGCGGCGTTGCTGGTACCACCTAGGGCCGTGAGTGCGAGTACGCCGCCGAGTACGCCGGCCGTGGCCATCAGCCCGGTGCGTCGCTTACGTGCCGTGATCAAACGCTGCTCCCATGCCGCTGTTCGTTGAATCCCTGGAGCTGGTGACCGGAGGGGTGCAACCAGCTTTACGAACCACATTTATGCATTCATCGGCCCCGAAAGGGGTAAATTGTGGCGAACTCCATGCGTCGCGAGATCGCCGCCGAGGCTCTGCGCGACGGCCGGATGACGCGGAGTCGATCCGCTCTCGCCGATCGGTGCAGGCCATGGCGGGGACGCTGCGATGGGCGTGGTGCCGGTCACAGGCGACAGCCCGCACGGCTGAAAGCCGCCGTCGAGGGCAGCGGCAACGCCTTCATCAACGGTGCGCACGCCGCCGTTCTCGCCACCACCGTCGTGGAGGGTCACGTGCACGTCATCGGTGACATGCGTCCACCGCGGCGGCCACTCCTGCTGACGTTCGCAGGAGGGAATCCGGGACTCCGCGTTGTGTTCCGCCGGGGCGGTGCGCGCACTTTCAGCCGAGGGGGACGTCCGTGAGGGACTGTTCCGCCCAGATGGTCTTGCCGGTGGCGTGGTAGCGGGTGCCCCAGTGGCGGGAGCACCGGGCCACGAGGAAGAGCCCGCGGCCGCCCTCGTCGGTGATCGCGGCCCGGCGGATGTGCGGTGACGTGCTGCTGGCGTCGCTGACCTCGACGATCAGCATGCGGTCGCGGATGAGCCGCAGCCGGATCGGCGGGGTCGCGTGGCGGATGGCGTTGGTGACCAGTTCGCTGATGATGAGTTCGGTGCTGAAGGCCAGGTCCTCCAGACCCCACTGGTGGACCTGCCGCGCGGCGAGCGAACGGGCGTCGGAGACAGCGGCGGGATCCGGCGGCAGATCCCATGTGGCGACCTGCGCGGCGTCGAGCGAGCGCGTACGGGCGAGCAGCAGCGCCAGGTCGTCCTGGGGGGCCAGTTCGGGCGTGATCGCGTCGGCAACGGCCCGGCAGATCTCGTCCGCCGAACGGCGGGACTGCGTCATGATCGCGCAGAGCCGCCTCTCCAGTGAGGGGTCCGCCTCGAGGACGTGCCGGAGGCTCCGGGTGTACAGCGCCAGCGTGCTGCCCTCCGCAAGCTCCATTTCATGGGGTTCGAAGACGGGGTCGCCCTGGCCCAGGGGCTGGTTGGACGGCAGTTCGGCGAAGCGGAGACGGTCCCCCGGATCGACGACCACGGGTGGCGGGTGTCCGGCGCTCGCCATCACGCACCGGCGGGAGACCGGGTCGTAGACCGCGTACAGGCAGGTCGCACCGACGAGCTTCTCCATGATGGGCGCGGATCCCGCGGTGTGCTCGCGTTCGACCAGGCGCGGCACCATGTCGTCGAGCCGGGCCAGCACCTCGTCGGGGGCGAGGTCCAGCTGCGCGAGGATGCGCAGGGCGGAGCAGATCTGCCCCATGCACGCGGCGGCCTCGATGCCGGCGCCGGGTATGTCGCCGACGGCGAGGGCCACACGGGCGCCGGACAGCGGGATGACATCGAACCAGCAGCCGCTCACCCCGGCGTGTGCGCGGGCGGGACGGTAGTGGTGCGCGATGCGGACCGCGCTCTGGTCCGGCACGCTGCGCGGCAGCATGCTCTGCTGGAGGGTGACGGCGGCGGCGCGCTCGCCGGTGTAGCGGCGGGCGTTGTCCACACCGACGGCGGCGCGGGCGACCAGCTCCTGTACGAGAACCAGGTCGTCGGGTTCGAAGGCGTCCGGGCGGGTTCCCGTGCGGTACAGATGTGCCACCCCCAGGATGGTGTCCCTGGCCCGGAGGGGCACCACCATGAGGGAGTGGGCCCCTTGCGCCAGCAGTGCCCGCCCCCTGGGGTCGGGGGAGTTGCGGACCCAGTCGACGTCGGGGCCTACAGCCGGCAGCAGCCGGGGCTGCCCGTCGAGGAGGCTCTCGGCGTGGGGCGAGTCGGCGGGGAACTCCTGGATCTCTCCAATCTGCCGGAGATCCTCGGCGATCACCGGATGGGAGGCCTTGCGCGCCGTGAGACGCAGGGCGATCCGCCCGGCGCCCGGGAGCGGGGGTTCCTCGCCCGCCGCCACGCCGTCCAAGAGGTCGATCGTGGCGAGGTCGGCCAGCCGCGGGACGAGCACGTCGGCGAGTTCCTGGGCCGTGCGCGTGACATCGAGTGTCGTTCCGATGCGGGCGTCCGCGTCGTCGAGCAGGGCCAGACGCTCACGGGCCCGGTGACGCTCGGTGATGTCGATGACCACGTCGGTGACGCCCAGGCGTCGGCCGTCCGGGCCGTTCAGTGCGAACGAGGACGTCATCCAGACGCGGTCCCTGCCGGGCTCGGCGGGCGTACGGCCGTGATACTCCGCGCCGACGACGGGCAGGCCCGTCTCCAGAACCCTGGCGAGCCGGCTCTCTATCCCGGCG
Source organism: Streptomyces herbicida (assembly GCF_032656585.1). Taxonomy (NCBI): domain Bacteria; kingdom Bacillati; phylum Actinomycetota; class Actinomycetes; order Kitasatosporales; family Streptomycetaceae; genus Streptomyces; species Streptomyces herbicida. The sequence goes on along the minus strand of NZ_JAUYWJ010000012.1, from coordinate 137,712 downwards.
GTGTCCAGCTCGGTCAGGACCTCACTGAGGCGGTGACCGAGGACCTGGTCGTTGGGGATCCCGTGGATGCGTTCGAGCGCGGGGTTCGCCCGCACGAGGCGTAGCTGCGTATCGAACACGGCCACGCCTACCGGGGACTGGGTGAACAGCGCGTCCATGATGGCCCGGTCCTCGTCGAGCCGCTGCGGCCGCTCGCCCGGACCCGTGCCATGACCGTCCGTGGAGGCCTTGCCCGGAATCCCCATCCCACTGGTCCCGTCGTTCGGCAATCAGCTGCGTCGGCAGGAAGACGCCGGAACATCTTCGGCAACCGGAACGCCCCAGGGAATCTCACCCGTTCACCAAGGGAGCCATCGCCGCAAAGGCCGGAAGGCGTCGGCCCGGCGTCCCTTTACAGCCCAGGGTAATCAGGCCGGGACGGCCTCCGCGCGGTGACGGCGGCCGGCGCCCGTCCCAGGGATCTGCGGACCTTCGGCCGAACGGGCGCGGCCGGGCTCGTATCCTCGATCCGTGGTCGGCATGCAGGTACGGAAGGCTGAGCGCGGGCCGGGGCGCCCGCGGGACGAGCGGGTGGCGAGTGCTGTCCTTGCCGCCGTCGTCGAACTGGTGACGGAGCAGGGGATCGGGGCCGTCACCATGGACGTCGTCGCGGCACGTGCCGGGGTGAGCAAGCCGGCCATCTACCGGCGCTGGCCCACCAAACAGGCCATGATCCTCGCGGCTGCCGAGCGGCACATCGGCGAGCTGTCCGTACCGGACCTGGGCGATTTCCGGACGGAGCTGCGTGAGGTGCTCAGCGCACGGGTGGCGGCATACCGGCAGCCCGGTACGGACCGGCTCATGGCAGAGATGATCGGGGCGGCCGCGGACGATCCCGGGGCACGCCAGGCGTACGCCGAGTTCGTCGGGCGGATGATGGGGGAGACCCGCACCATTCTCGAGCGTGGGATCGCGCGTGGCGAGGTCAGGCCCGATGTCGATGTGCGCTCCGCGGCCACGCTGGTGGCGGCGCCGCTGATCTATCGCCTGCTGGCGGAGCGCGAGCTGCCCGACGCACGCCTCGCGGACGACCTCGTCGACATGGTGGCCCGCGCGGTCTGCCACACCGTCTGAGCCGCGCGGCACCCCCTCCGGAACCGCTCGAAAGAATCCCGCGGTCGACCCTTGCCGAGCCACACCCAGATATCGATACTTCCAGTAACGATTTTCCGGTGCGACCGTGGAGGCCCGCATGCCCGCCCCTGCCACCCCCCGCCCTGCCGTCGACAGGCCGCTGATGCACTACGGCCCGCGTGTGCTGGAGCGCACCGCGCCCGGGACGCCGGCGTATCCGTACCGGCAACTGCGGATCTCGCCGCTCACCCCGCACATCGGCGCGGAGATCGGCGGCGTCGACCTGTCGCGGCCGATCGGCGAGGAGCTCGCCGAGGAGCTCGTGCAGGCTCTGCTGGAATGGAAGGTGATCTTCTTCCGCGACCAGCACGCCTTCGGCCCGGACGCCCAGCACGCGCTCGCCGGGATCTGGGGTGTGCCGGAGCCGAACCCCTTCTTCCCGAAGGGCGACACCGTCGGCGTCTCGCGCCTGGCCAAGGACGCAGTGGCCGTCGGCAGCGAGAACATCTGGCACAGCGACCACTCCTTCATGGCCGCCCCCGCGCTGGGCTCGGTACTGCGCGCGGTGGAGATCCCGCCCGCCGGCGGCGACACGATGTGGGCGGACATGGGTGCCGCGTACGACAACCTCTCCGAGGAGATGAAGGCGCGGCTCGAGGGGCTCACCGCGGTGCACGACTGGGTGCCCAGTTGGGGCGCGCTGATGACACCGGAACAGATCGAGGCGCAGCGCGCCACGCTGCCGCCGGTCGAGCACCCGGTGGTCGCCCGCCACCCGCGCACGGGCCGCAAACTGCTCTACGTGAACGAGCCGTTCACCGTGCGGATCGTGGGTCTGTCCGACCACGAGAGCCGCGAACTGCTCGACGAGCTCGTGCTGCAGGCCCGCGTGCCCGAGTACCAGGTCCGCTTCCGCTGGCAGGCCGACTCGGTCGCGATCTGGGACAACATCGCCACCCAGCACTACGCGATCAACGACTACTTCCCGCAGCGGCGCGTGATGGAGCGCATCGCGATCGCCGGCGCCCCGCTCGCCTGAGCCCCGCACCCAGCCCCCCGGGCGCCGGCCGGCGTCTGCCCGCCGTCCGCGAGGGGAGCCGTACCGGCCGAAGCACCCTCCAACGACCCACCCGCTTCACGGTCGCACCGGGTGTCGCCCAGCTGGCCGCCCTGTTCGCCTCGGGGCTCCACGGCTGACGGGAAGGGCCAACGGGTCAGTGCGTCATCCCGAGGCCTCTCCTACCGCGGGCTGTCTGCGGCGGAGCGAGCGCAGCATCTCCCACACGACGAAGGCCAGCGGAATCGCACCGGAGACGATCACCTGACCGCGGCTGGAGACGAGGCTGTTGGGGGTGCCCAGCACATAGCCGAGGCCGATACAGCACCGGGACAGGGCCTGGTAGCAGGCCCAGGCGCTGCCGTGCACCTCGGCGGGGACATTGGTGTGCACGGCGTTGCGCAGACCCACGTTGCACACGCCGTTGCCGAAGCCCGCGAGCAGGAACAGCGGGAAGATCACCGGGGCCATCGGGAGCAGACCGGCGAGCACCAGCCCGACGGAGATGCCGAGCACCCCGCCCAGGATGAGCGCGGCGTGCCGTCGCGACCATCCCGCACGGCCGGCGAGCAGCGCGCCCGGGATGCTGCCCAGCGCCCAGGTCGCCAGGAAGAGACCGAAGACGCTGTCGTTGCCGTCCGCCACGTCACGCAAGTAGTAGACGCCGGCGACCCCTTCGATGCTGGTGGCCACCATCGCCGCCGCCAGCGTCGGCAGCAGCGCGCCGACAACCGGCGCGTGCCGCAGCGCCCGGTACCCGTCCGACAGCTTTGTGGCAGGCCTGCGGCCGATGGCCACGTCCACCGAGGGGGGGACGGCGAGCGCGGTGCACCAGGCGAGCACCAGGAACGAGACACCGTCGGCGCCGAGCAGGAATGCGGTGCCCCACACGGAGTGCAGCAGGCCCGCCAGCGCGGGACCGATCAGCCCCGCCACCGAGAGCCCGGCGGTGAGCAGGCTGTTCGCCCGGCCCGTTTGCTCCTCGCCCGCGATGACGGGGAGCATCTTGAAACCCGCGGCCACCGACGCCACTCCGGCCAGACCCGACACGGCGATCAGTGCCACCCGCAGATGGAAGGCGTCCACCGCGGCGGCGCCGCCGAGGGAAAGCGCCTGCGCCAGCAGCGCCCACAGGCACACGGACCGCGCGCTGACCCGGTCCACCAGCGACCCGATGAAGGGCGCGCCGATCACCGTGGGCACGAGCTCGGCGAGGAAGACCTCCGTCACGCCGAAGCGGAAGTCCTTGTCCGCCGCGTCCAGCACCATGCCGAGGGAGGCGAACGAGTCGCCGACGCGTGAGAAGAGAGTGCCCGCGATCAGAACCAGCGCGGGAGCGGGGACGAGCATGCTCCGGCGCAGCGGGGCGAACGTCGTCTTCCGCGACTTCTGCGTGTCCAATCGAGTCCCATCCATGCGCTTGCCGCGTTCACATCAAAGCTGCCTCCGAGGACAGATTAGGCCTGCGCGCAATACACAAGGGCGCCGACCGGCCAACCGTGCGCACCACCGCCCGCGACTTCCCCGCTGATCCGACCCTCGTATGCGAGTCCCGGATTCTCGGCCATTGCCCGAACTTCACGAGAGGTCCACACCTGTTCTTCAGGAATGCCCGGAGCGCCGGGGAACGCATGCGCATCCCCCTCGGGTGCCTCGATGAAGCAGTTGTGGCGCAACTTCCGGGACTTCGCCGCGAAGCCGACACCATGCCGGATCAACTGCCGGTCGCCTCGCCGGTCCTCGAACGGAACGGCGTCACACCTTTCACGCAGCTGGACAAAGCGTTCCAGAGACACCTCCCGGAATGCGACGATCGCGACACTGCCGTCCGGGCGTTTGGCGTCCCGTCGGTTGCGGACGACTTCCCACGCATCGGGCGCGGACGTGAAGGAGTTGAGCGTCGCGTTGGCCAACAGTGTGAGGTCGAGCGCGTTTTTCGGCCATATGTGGCAGTCGAGGACGTTCCTCTTGACGAATCGCACCAGTCCGGCCCGGCGCTCCGGAAAGCGCTTCGCCACAGCTCCCGAGTTGTCGATGCCGGTCAGATGAATGACCGGAAAATGCCGGGCCAACGCCAGACCGGAGAAATGGGACCGAACGGGAATGTCCGGGAACTTCTCCAGAATCCTCGAGAACGGGCCGAAGACCCGGGACGCTGTTTGCGGGGCGGATGTCATACGAAGTCCGACGTCATACGAAGTCCGACGTCATACGAGGGCCGGCGTCATACGAGGGCACCTTCCGTCTCCAACCGATGGACCTGTGCGAGCGCGTCCGCCGTGTACGGGCTGTCCGCGTCCCGTCCGGCCGCGGCGAGGGTCTCCCGATGGATGTCCATGATCGTGGCGAGCCAGTCGACCATCGCCCGCGCGTCCGGCCCGAGAGCCGAACGCACCACACCGCTGCGCACCGCCGCGTCGAAGAACTGCGCCCGCTGCCAGTACTCGGTGAGTATGCCGTCGCATTCGTCCCGGTCGGCCAGGGAGCCTTCCCACGCGCTCAGCAGCAGCTCCAGCAGATGCGCGTACACATGGATCGTGGACAGGACGCGCAGACAGTCCATCCGGCGGCGTTCGCCCGCCACGGGGTTCCACGGGATGCCGAACAGCGCGCCGCCCAGGTAGTCGTAGTCGGGGTTCACGAGCCGTCGGCAGACCAGCAGGTCGTAGAACTTCTGGTGCGCGGCCTCGTGGAGAACGGCGTCTGCCGTCCTGAGTGGACTGGCGAGCACCTGGGTGTTGAGCACGGACACGAACGGTGCCGGAACGATGAACGCGGACTCGACGATGCTGTCCTCGATCAGCACCGCGCCCCGAACGGAGGAGACGATCGAGGTGCCGAACTCGCCGACGGCCGCCTTGATGAGCCGCAGACCGTTTCCGACGGCCCTGACGTGTCGCGGCGTCGCGGCCACGTAGTTGTGCGGCACGGCCAGGTCCTCGCTGATCACTGTTCTGAGTGCCCGTCCGGCCTCGACGGCCGACCAGTCGGTGGCGAGGGCGTAGGCGTGGCCGGGCACCGCGAGCTGGGTCTGCGGTGCGGCGGAGGCGAACAGCTGGGCGCCCCGCCGCAGGATGCGGGCGGCCTCGGCGGGGTCCTTGCGGCCGTGCAGGGCACGGAAGGAGTCGAGCGTCGTCGAGCGTGCGACGCTGTGCTCGATGAGCGCGGCATGCTCCGCAGGGCTCGGGGGACGGAGCCCCGTGTGAGCGTGCAGCAGTTCGGACGCGATCTCCGAGAAGGTCGCCATGTCGGCGTGGATGCCCGCCGCTGCCCCGAAAGGGCCGGTGCCGAGAAGGTGCCGTGCCTTGGACATGTCCTGTCCCTCCCTCGTGGAGGAAGCCTGGGGGTGTGGATGGGCCGGGTGGTGGCCCTGCGCGTGCGGGGAATCCGGTCGCCCGGTCCGTGCGGGATCCCGGTGCTGCCGTCCGCGCGGGCATTGCGGTGCTGTCGTCCGTGCGCGTGCGCGGAACCCGGCGCCGCCGCCCGTGGTGGCGCCGCGGCCGGGCGCCACCACGAGCACGGCTGCGGACCGCCGGGGCTCTTCGGCCCGCGGTGTCCGGGCAGTGCCGGGCTCAGCCGACCGCGGGGTACTGCGCCTGCGCCTGTATCTCGGGGATCACGGGGCTGGTCGAGCCGCCGTCGTCCTCGGCGTCCGCGGCCGGTTCGGCCAGCTGCTCGACGTCGATCTTGGACTTGTCTTCGCAACCCATGCGTCACACCTCCTGCCGTGCGGGGATCTCCCGTCTCGACCGTGTGGGGGCCGACGGTCGGGCGGGAAGCTCTTCGAGAAGGCCCGCTCCGGCCAGGCCGTCGGCCCGGCGTGCGAGTTCCCTCCGTGCGTCCGCGTCGCTCTTCTTCCGCAACTCCGCGTAGCGCGAGACGAGTTCGTCGCCGGTCAGGCCACGCTCGAACAGCTTCAGCAGCAACACCGAACCGGCGTCGATCTGCAGCACCGTGGGAGGCGTGGTGGTGAAGGCGAGGAACCGGCCCTTGATGCTCAGCGGTCGGTACTGAATGCCCTTCGCAAGCTTGTAGTTCACGTGTGCACCTCGCGCTGTGGTGTGGCGTGCCAGGTCTTGAGCGTGCCGGTGAGACTCGCGGGCACCTCGTCGCGGACCGCGGCCAGCATCCGCGTCAGCTCCCGGTGCAGCAGCAGTCCGTCCGGCCCGAACTCCCGTCGCACGCTGCTGAGTTCGAGCGAGTCGAGCAGAAAACCGCCGCGTTCCACGGTCGTGGCCAGCCGCTGTCGCACAGTCTGCGGGCCGCAGCCGGTCTCGTCAGGCAGCCCTTTGCGCAGCGCGGTCGCGTGGAGCACCGCAAGATGGGTGTAGACGTGCGCCGCGGAGATGACGCGGCCCGCGGTGAACCACCTCGGCGTCGCCTGGTCGAGACTCCACGGAAGCAGTACGCGCGCGCTGCGTTCGTCGGTGTAACCGGGCCGTACGAGCCGTCGGGTCAGGCGCAGTACGGCCATCTTCTCGTGCAGCGATTCGTGGAGCAGGGCGTCGGCGAGACCGAGCGTGTCTCCGCGGAGCGTGTCCGCGGAGACGAATACGGTCTCGGGCACCTGCGTCAGATACAGGCTCGGAATGGGCGAGTCGAGTACGACGATCTGGTGCACGAAGGGCAGGACGCTGTCCGCGATTTCCGGGACGAGATCCCGGAGCAGCAGAACCGCCCGCGAAACCCGTATTTCGTCATCCGCCGTGACCCGGAACGGCCGGGCGTGTTCCCCGATTCCCTGTTCCGACATGACCGAGACGAAATGCCCTTCGAACACGGCTGCCGCGGAATCGGAAATCCAGTCCCGGACATAAATCCGCAGCGCCGGTTCCGCATGGACACGCAGGGCGGTGGAGCCGTATGTCCGCCACGCCCGCAACGCCCGGCTCCCCGGGGCCGCGCCGCCGAGTTTCCGGTCGATGGCGCAACGCCTCAGGCAGGCGGCCGTTCCATCGCCGTCCGGAAGGTTTCGCAGGTCCTTGGGATCGCCGAGTCCGGTGGCTCCCGCCGCTCCGGAATAAAGGACGTCCCGGTCGGCCAGAAGCGCGTCGGCGTCGGCGACGACACCGGTCGTGGCCAAGGAGACGACGTCGCTCACAGGCATGAATGCCGCCCATCCCGTTCGCCTTTGTTTCCGGGTTGGTCACCCCTTGTTCGCCATATTCTCGGCGGCTATTCCGAAGCATGTCAACGGCCTTCCGGCGGGCCGAACTCCATTTCCACCGGCACTCCAGCGGCGGTCGACTCCTGGCGTCGGGACCAGGGTTCGGCCGGTCGAAAAACCGGGTGACCGGGTCGCGTCGGCCTTCCTACACTCACCACGGCACACCGCACGCCGCCGGCCATCGGCCGTGTGCCGTGTGCCGTGACGACCAGTGGGACGAGCGAGGGGAGCAGGGCCGTGCGTGACCGCACCGCTGTCGCCGTTCCCCGTGCCCGGTACGAGGTGATCCTCGTGTCCTCGTCCGCCCGGTGCCCGCTGCGCGGCCGGTACCGGACACCCGTGACGCACGACTGACCTCGTTCACGCAGGCACGCCTGCTTGTTGACGGAGGATCAGGTATTCACGTCCGCACGGAAATCGCGCCGCCCTTTTCCAGCCCAATTCCCGAAAGGCACCGGGCCGTGCGCACCACATCTCAGACCACCGTCCGCAACCTGGGCATCCTCGCCCATGTCGACGCCGGCAAGACCACCCTCACCGAGCGGATCCTGTATGCGACCGGGACCACGCACAAGCGCGGTGAGGTCCACGACGGCACGACCGTCACCGACTTCGACCCCCAGGAGCGCGACCGTGGCATCACCATCTTCGCCGCGGCCGTGAGCTGCGCCTGGGACGGACACCGGATCAATCTGATCGACACCCCCGGCCACGTCGACTTCGCCGACGAGGTCGAGCGGTCGCTGCGCGTGCTCGACGGAGCGGTCGCCGTGTTCGACGCCGTCGCCGGAGTCGAGCCGCAGAGCGAGTCGGTGTGGCGGCAGGCCGACCGGCACGGCGTACCGCGGATCGCGTTCGTCAACAAGCTTGACCGCGCGGGCGCCGACCTGGACGCGGCCGTCGAGTCGATCCGGCGACGGCTCCACCCGGCGCCGCTCGTCGTGCAGTTGCCGATCGGAACCGAGGACGGCTTCACCGGTGTGGTGGACCTGATCCGTATGCGGTCGCTGGTGTGGTCCGACGGCGGTGGCGAGGCCGAGGAGGGGCCGGTGCCGGAGGCGTTGAGCAAGGAGGCCGGGCGGCGGCGCAGGCTGCTGGAGGAAGCGGTGGCCGAGCTGCATCCGGCGGCGATGGAGGAATTCTGCATGGAGTCCACCGTCGCCACGCCGACCCTCGTCCCCGCCCTGCGGGACCTGACCCGCAGCGGCGACGCAGTGGTGGTGCTCTGCGGCTCGGCCTACCGCAACCGCGGGATCGAGCCGCTGCTCGACGCCGTAGTGGCCTATCTGCCGTCGCCGCTCGACGTGCCCGCCGTACGGGGTACGAACGACGGTGCGCAGGAGGAGCGGACCGCCGATCCGGCGGCGCCGTTCGCGGCCCTGGCGTTCAAGGTGAACATCACCTCGACGGGTCGGCTGACGTATCTGCGGGTGTATTCGGGAACGGTCGAGAAGGGAGACGCCGTGTGGGACTCGGTCGCACGCCGCACCGAGCGGATCGGGCGGATCCTGCGGGTCCGGGCCGACCGGCACGCCCCGGTCGACCGGGCGGTCGCCGGGGACATCGTCGCCGTGGGCGGGCTGAAGTCCGCCCGCGCCGGCTCGACCCTGTGCGCTCCCGGCGCCCCGCTCGTGCTGGAACCACCCGGTGTGGCCGAGCCGGTGGTCTCGATGGCGGTCGAGGCCCGTAGCCCGGCCGGGGCCGACCGGCTGGCCTCCGCGCTCGCGCGGCTGGCCGAGGAGGACCCCTCGCTGGTCGTGCGGACGGATCCCGAGACCGGCCAGACGGTGCTGTCCGGCATGGGCGAACTGCATCTCGAGGTCGCGACGGAGCAACTGCGCCGCGTCCACGGCGTGGAGGTCAACGTCGGTCGTCCGAGGGTGAGTTATCGCGAGACGGTCGGCCGAGGGGTGTCCGGGCTGGTCTTCCGGCACGTCAAACAGGACGGTGGGGCGGGTCAGTTCGCCCATGTCGTCCTTGACGTCCAACCGCTGGCCGAGGGCTTCGAGTTCCGCTCCACGGTCGTCGGCGGACGGGTCCCCCAGGAGTATGTCCGCGCGGTCGAGGCCGGCTGCCGGGACGCCCTCGCCGAGGGGCCGCTCGGCGGCCACCCGGTGACCGGGCTGCGTGTCACCCTCACCGACGGGGCGACCCATGTGAAGGACTCCTCGGACACCGCCTTCCGCACGGCGGGCCGGCTCGGGCTCCGGGAGGCCCTGCGCGCCTGCGCGATGGTCCTCCTGGAGCCGGTCGTCGAGGTCACGGTCACCATGCCCGACGACGCCGTCGGCGGAGTGCTCGGCGACCTCGCCGCGCGCCGCGGCCGGGTCTCGGGCTCGACCGCGCGCGGCGGCGCGGCGATGGTGACGGCGACCGTGCCGCTGGCCGAACTCTTCGGCTACGCGACCCGGTTGCGCAGCCGGACCCAGGGCCGTGGCACCTTCACGGCCCGGCCCACCGGCTACGCGCCGGCGCCGGCCGCGGCGCCCGCGCGGTGACCGATACGGCGGCCCCGCCCACCGGGCGGGGCCGCCCCGGCTCACGGGTACGACACCGCGGTGGACGGCACCGTGGAGGTACCCGAGGTCGGCGCACCGGTCTCGTTGATCACGTGCTCGTACTGCCCGTTGCCGCCGAGCGAGACGACCAGCACATTGTGGAACCGGACGCCCGGACGGTCCGGCGCGGCGAAGCCGTTGTGCTGCACGATGGTGGGGTCGACGTTGTAGTAGCAGTAGCTGCCGAGGCCCCAGGCCTCGTGCGCGGTGACGGCGTCGCCGACCTTGTAGGCGGCGAAGCCCTTGACGGACCCGTTCTGGATCGCGGCCTGGTTCGGGGCGTCGTAGGCCTTCTCGTTCTGGAAGAAGATCGTGCGGCCCCGGCGGCCGTACCACTGCACGTCGTACTTGTTGAAGTGCTCGACGAACAGGCCGGTCGCGAGGACGTCGTCACCGTTGACCACGACGCCGTAGTCGGCCCGGTTGGTGTCCCAGCCGATGCCGGTGCCGTGGTCGGCGCGCCACACCCAGGTGTGGTCGACGATGGTGTGCCGGTTGTTGATCACCAGGCTGGTGGTGGCCCGGCCCGCGCCCGCGCCCCCGATGCGGACGAACACGTCCTGCACGGTGGTGGGGTTGGCGCAGTGGTCGCGGGAGGCGCCCGTGGGCCCGACTTCCAGCAGCGTGCGGGAGTTGACCGGCCCGGCGTCGATCAGGAAGCCCGCCAGCCGGACGCCGTCCACATCGGCGACCTTCAGGGCCGTGACTCCGTTGTCGGGCACGATCGTCGCGTACCCCAGGCCCAGGACGACGGTGCCCGCGCGGTTCACCTGGACCGGCCGGTCCACATGGTAGATGCCCGGGGTGAGCAGCAGATGAAGTCCCTGCGCCAGCGCCTGGTTGAGGGTCGTGGCGCTGACGCCCGGCTTGGCGACGTAGAACTCCGAGAGCGGCAGCGACGTACCCCTCGGCGTGCCGTTGCCCCAGGTGACGCCGCGAGCGTTCGTCCGTTTCTCCGGCAGGAACACACGGAAGTCGCTCTCGCCGACGTACAGGAACGGCTTCTCGCGGGAGACGGGGGTGGTGTCGAGCGTGGTGTACGGCGGGTTCGGGAAGCTCTGCGCCGGGGCGCCCTCGACCCCGGAGAACACCATGTTCCACACGCCGTTGAGCCAGCTGCCGATCGCGCTGTCACGGGTGTACCACTGCTGCTGCGAGTACGGTCCCACCTGGCCTTCGACACGGCTGTCGGCGATGTAGCCGCCGCTCGCCCAGCCGTAGCCGGTGGGGGAGAGGTTGAGACCGCCGCGGACGTGCATCCGCCGGAAGGGGGCCGCCTGGGCCACCGCCCAGCGGTTGGTGCCGTTCGCCGGGACCAGGGCGAGGTTCTCCGCCGAACGCCAGAAGTTCTGCGTCGCGTTGCCGTTGAACCAGCCCGCGTCGACCGTCACGTCCCCATTGATGGTCGTGTCGTCGGGGGACAGGCCGAGGCCCGCGATCGAGGTGTAGAAGCCGAGCTGCGCGTTGAGCCCGTGGTAGGTGCCGGGCTTGAACAGCAGCGCGTAGCGTCCGGTACCGAACTGGGCCGACTCCTGCTGCCGGAACACCTCGTCCAGCCTGGCCTGGATGTCCGGGGTCGACGGGTCGAAGACGAGGACGTTGGGGCCGAGGTCACCGCCGCCGGGCAGGGCGTGCGGGCGGGGCCGGGCGGGGACGGCCCGCTGGGGGGCGGCCGTTGTCGGCATGACCGTTGCCGGGGCGGCCGTTGCCGGTGCGGCCAGGCCCGCCACGGCGGAGGCCGCTGCGGTGGCGGCGCCGAGGACGGTTCTGCGGCCTACGGAGTGGCTCTGCGGAGTAGGGGCGTCCGGGGAGTGGGAAGGCATGGGGCGGCTCTCCTTGTTCGGGAAGCGAACGGTGGGGAGTTCAGGGAGCGCTCTCTCGCCGGGGAATGCTTCATGGCGTGAACACGACCGTCAAGGGGTGTGACCGGAGTTCGTCGCGCTCTGTCCAAACCCTTGACGGAGCAGGCTTCCGAGGTTTAACTCACGTCCTAAATTAAGCCATGATGGCAATCCCGGAAGGGGACACCAGGAGCCATGCGCAGCATCCGAGCCGCGGCCGTAGGCGCCGTCACCATGTCTCTCGCCCTTGCGGCCACGGCCTGCGGAGGCGGTTCCTCGAGCGGTGGCGGGTCCAACGACTCGCCGAAGACGCTCACTTACTGGGCCTCCAACCAGGGCGCCGGCATCGCGATCGACAAGAAGGTCCTCCAGCCCGAGCTCGACAAGTTCGAGAAGCAGACGGGCATCAAGGTGAAGCTGGAGGTCGTGCCCTGGTCGGACCTGCTCAACCGGATCCTGACCGCGACCACCTCCGGCCAGGGCCCCGACGTGCTGAACATCGGGAACACCTGGAGCGCCTCGCTCCAGGCCACCGGAGCCCTGCTGCCGTGGGACGCGAAGAACTTCGCCAAGATCGGCGGCAAGGACCGCTTCGTCGACTCCGCGCTGGGCTCGACGGGCGCGGAGGGCAAGGACCCGGCGGCCGTACCGCTGTACTCGATGGCGTACGCGCTCTACTACAACAAGCAGATCTTCGCCGACGCGGGCATCTCCAAGCCCCCGGCCACCTGGGCCGAACTGGTCGCCGACGGCAAGAAGATATCCGCGAAGGGCAAGTCGGTCCTCGGCGCCGAGGGTTCGAACGTCTCGGAGAACATCCACCACGTCTTCGTCTTCGCCAAGCAGCACGGCGCCGAGTTCTTCGCCGCCGACGGCAAGCCCGACTTCACCAACGACAACGTGGTCGCCGCGGTCAAGCAGTACGTCGACCTGATGGCCAAGGACAAGGTCATCCCGACCGGCGACGCCGAGTACGCGCAGAACCAGTCCGTCAGCGACTTCGCCAAGGGCAAGCAGGCGATGCTGCTGTGGCAGTCGGCGTCCGCCAACCTCAAGTCGCAGGGCATGAGCGAGGACGCCTACGGCATCGCTCCCGTCCCCGTGCAGTCCGGCACCCCCGGCACCGGCACCCAGGTCAACTCGATGGTCGCGGGCATCAACATCTCCGTCTTCAAGAACAGTCACAACCTCGACGGCGCCACGAAGTTCGTGAAGTTCATGACCAGCGACGCGGAACAGAAGATCCTCAACACCGCCTACAGCTCCATCCCGCCGGTCATGGCCGCCCAGTCGGACGCCGCGTTCACCGCCCCGGCCAACGCCGTCCTGAAGGACACCCTCGCCACCAGCGCCGCCGCGCTGCCACAGGTCGCCTCCGAGTCGCAGTTCGAGACCACGGTCGGTACGGCCGTCAAGGACCTGTTCGCGGACGCCGCCGCCGGACGCCCGGTGACCACCGACTCGGTGAAGGCGGCGCTGAACAAGGCCCAGCAGCAGATGCCCGCGAAGTGAGCACCGGCACCATGACGACCGCCACCGAGGTCAGGAAGTCGGTGCGGACGAGCTCCCCCGGTGCGGCGCGCGACCCGCGCCGCACCGGGCGGATCCGCCGCGTCTCCCTGCCGTACCTGCTTCTCCTGCCCGCCCTGCTGCTCGAACTCCTGGTCCATCTGGTGCCGATGGTGATCGGCATCGTGATGAGCTTCAAGGAGCTCACGCAGTTCTACATCCGCGACTGGGGCAGCGCGCCCTGGTCCGGCCTCGACAACTATTCGATGTCGGTGGACTTCAGCGCTCCCGTCGGCGAGGCGCTGCTGCACTCCTTCCTCGTCACCGTCGGCTTCACCCTGCTGTCGGTCGGCCTGTGCTGGCTGATCGGCACGGCCGCCGCGCTCTGCATGCAGGACACCTTCCGCGGCCGCGGCCTGCTCCGGGCGCTCTTCCTGGTGCCGTACGCGCTGCCCGTCTACGCGGCCGTCATCACCTGGGTGTTCATGTTCCAGCACGACAACGGCCTGGTGAACCACGTGCTGCACGAACAGCTGCACCTCACCGGCAAGCCGTCCTTCTGGCTGATCGGCGACAACAGTTTCTACGCCCTGCTGACCGTGTCCGTGTGGAAGGGCTGGCCGTTCGCCTTCCTCATCGTGATGGCCGGGCTGCAGAACATCCCCCGCGAGCTGTACGAAGCGGCCGCGCTGGACGGCGCCGGAATGTGGCAGCAGATCCGCCGCATCACCCTGCCGTCCCTGCGCCCCGTCAACCAGGTGCTGATCCTGGTCCTGTTCCTGTGGACGTTCAACGACTTCAACACGCCGTACGTCCTGTTCGGCAAGGCCGCCCCCGAGGCCGCGGACCTCATCTCCGTCCACATCTACCAGGCATCCTTCGTCACCTGGAACTTCGGCACCGGCTCCGCGATGTCCGTCCTGCTGCTCCTGTTCCTGCTCGTCGTCACGGGCGGCTATCTGCTGCTCACCTCACGCGGACGGAGGGCGGCCGATGTCTAGCCCCGCCGGCTCCCGGGTCCCGTCGGCATCCCCGATGGCCCCGCCGCGCTCCTTCCTGTGGACCCGCCGGATCTTCCTCACGCTGCTCACCGGCTTCGTGCTGGTGCCGGTGTACGTGATGATCTCCAGCTCCCTGAAGCCGCTCGCGGACGTCACGGGCAAGTTCCGCTGGCTGCCGAGCGGTCTGACGATCCGCCCGTACATCGACATCTGGTCGACCGTCCCGCTCGCGAAGTACTTCGTGAACTCGCTGATCGTGGCGGGTGCGGCCACCGTCTGCTCGGTGGTGATCGCGGTGTTCGCCGCGTACGCCGTCAGCCGCTACAGCTTCCGCGGCAAGCGCGTCTTCACGGTCACCGTGCTGTCGACGCAGATGTTCCCGGGCATCCTCTTCCTGCTCCCGCTGTTCCTGCTGTACGTCAACATCGGCAACACCACCGGAATCGCCCTGTTCGGCTCGCGCGGCGGTCTGATCCTGACATACCTCACCTTCTCCCTCCCGTTCTCGATCTGGATGCTGATCGGGTACTTCGACTCGGTGCCGAAGGACCTGGACGAGGCCGCGCTGGTGGACGGCTGCGGGCCGCTCGGCGCGCTCTTCCGGATCGTCGTGCCGGCCGCGATCCCCGGCATCGTCGCGGTCGCCGTCTACGCCTTCATGACCGCCTGGGGCGAGGTCCTCTTCGCCTCCGTCATGACCAACGACACCACCCGCACCCTGGCCGTCGGCCTCCAGGGCTACTCCACGCTCAACGACGTCTACTGGAACCAGATCATGGCCGCGTCGCTGGTCGTGAGCGTGCCCGTGGTCGCGGGCTTCCTGCTGCTGCAGCGCTATCTCGTCGCGGGCCTGACGGCGGGCGCCGTCAAGTGAACCCGCCCCGTTCCGAAGGGACTTACGTGTCCGAACGCATCGACCTCGCCGCACTCCCGCACGACTTCCTGTGGGGCACGGCGACAGCGGCGTACCAGATCGAGGGAGCCGTCGCCGAGGACGGCCGCTCCCCCTCGATCTGGGACACCTTCTCGCACACCCCCGGAAAGATCGACAACGACGATCACGGCGACGTCGCCTGCGACCACTACCACCGCTGGCGCGAGGACATCGGCCTCATGCGCCGACTCGGTACGAACGCCTACCGGTTGTCGATCGCCTGGCCGAGGGTGATGCCGGACGGCGACGGCCCGGTGAATCGCAAGGGCCTCGCCTTCTACGACGAGTTGGTGGACGGTCTGCTGGCGGCCGGCATCACCCCCTCCGTCACCCTCTACCACTGGGACCTCCCGCAGGCCCTCCAGGACCGCGGCGGCTGGCCGGAACGGGCGACCGCCCTCGCGTTCGCCGAGTACGCCTCGACCGTCGCCGAACGACTCGGCGACCGCGTGCGGCTCTGGGCGACCCTCAACGAGCCCTCCTGCTCGGCCTGGATCGGCCACCTGGAAGGCAAGATGGCCCCGGGCCTGACCGACCTCACGGCTGCCGTCCGCGCCTCCTACCACCTCCTCCTCGGCCACGGCCTCGCCACTCAGGCGATCCGCGCGGCCGCCCCGGGCGCCGGGATCGGCATCGTCAACAACCTCTCCACGGTGTTTCCCGCCACCGACAGCCCCGAGGACGAGGCCGCAGCCCGCCGCCACGACGGCCACGTCAACCGCTGGTGGCTGGACCCGGTCCACGGCCGCGGCTTCCCGGCCGACATGCGCGAGGTGTACGGCGTCGAACTCCCCGAGCAGGAAGGCGACTTGGCGGCGGTCGCCGCCCCGCTGGACTGGCTCGGCCTCAACTACTACTTCCCGGCGTACGTGGCCGACGACCCCACCGGCCCCGCGCCCCGCGTACGCTCCGTGCGCCGCCCGGGCGTCCCCCGTACCGGCATGGACTGGGAGATCGACGCGAGCGGCATCGAGACCCTGCTGCTCCGCCTCACCGACGAGTACGGAGCCCGGAAGATCTACGTCACGGAGAACGGCTCCGCCTACCCGGACCTGGTGCGCCCCGACGGCACCGTCGACGACCCCGAGCGCCAGGAGTACCTGGTGGGCCATCTCGCGGCCTGCGCCTCGGCGGCCCGCAAGGGCGCCCCGCTGGCCGGCTACTTCGCCTGGTCGCTGCTGGACAACTTCGAGTGGGCGTACGGCTACGACAAGCGCTTCGGCCTCGTCCACGTCGACTACCGCACGCAGGTCCGCACGATCAAGGGAACCGGACACCGGTACGCGGAGATCGTGCGCAGCCATCGCGGCCGCGCACGCAGGGCCGCCTGAGGCGGGTCCCGCGGTGGGCGCGAGTCGGGAGCGCGCGCCCACCGCGAGGGACCGACAGGGCTCGTGGTGAGTGAAATGGGTGACGGGCGGCGTGGTACCCCCGAGGGGCTCCTCGCCTTCTGGTTCACCAAGAACGGGCAAAGTTCGTTAACATTGTCAACGATATCCCTCGTTGCAGCTTGAGCGGGTGCTGTGTACGGTTGCCGCATGACGGACCATGCCGCCCCGCCGGCCACCGGGGCACTCGTCAATGGCTCCGAGATCGCCAGGCTTGCAGGGGTCACCCGCGCCGCGGTGTCGAACTGGAGACGGCGCTACGACGACTTCCCCGCACCCGCCGGCGGGGGTGTGAACAGTCCGCTCTTCGACCTGGCCCAGGTTCAGGTGTGGCTGGACAAGCAGCGCAAGGGGCACGGCGTCTCGGACGAGGTGCAGCTGTGGCAGGCGCTGCGTGGGGCCTACGGTGACGATGTGCTCGGTGGTCTCGGCGACGTGGCGGGGCTCCTCGCCGCACCCGGCCCGGGGGCACCTGACGCACTGTCCCCGGAGATCGTCGCACTGGTGCGTGGCCTGGCCGAGAGCAGTTCCGCAGGTGATGTGGTGACCGCCCTCGCCGAACGATTCACCGACTCCGTACGCCGAGCCGGGTCCGACCAGGTCACCTCACCGCGCATCGTGCGTGCCGTGCGGCATTTCGCCGGTGAGGTGGCCGACGACGCGACGCTCTTCGATCCGGCCTGCGGCATCGGGACCCTGCTCCTCACCATCGGCCCCGAGCGGGGGCCCCGGCGCTGCGGCCAGGAGTCGGACGCCCGCAGCGCCCGCTTCGCCCAGCTGCGGGCCGACCTCGTCGGAGGAACCGGAGTTGACGTCGTCACGGGAGACTCGCTGCGTGACGACCGGTGGGCCGAGCTGAGGGCCGATCTCGTCGTCTGCGACCCGCCCATCGGTGACACGGACTGGGGGCGCGAAGAGCTGCTCCTCGACTCCCGCTGGGAGTTCGGCACACCTTCGCGCGCCGAGGGCGAACTCGCTTGGCTGCAGCACGCCTACGCGCACACCGCGCCCGGCGGCCGGGTCCTCATGGTCATGCCCGCCTCCGTCGCCTACCGCAAGGCGGGCCGCCGGATCCGCGCCGAGCTCGTACGGCGCGGCGCCCTGACCCAGTTGACCGCCCTGCCCGCCGGCGTGGCGGCGTCCCACGCGTTGCCCGTGCATCTCTGGCAGCTGCGCCGCCCGCGGTCGCTCGGCGACGCCGCGACCAGCGTGCGCATGGTCGACCTGGCGGCGAACGACCCGGACGGCTCCCTGCAGCCGCGAGCCGACCAAGTGGCGGACGTCTCTCTGATCGAACTGCTCGACGATGCCGTGGACCTCACCCCGGGGCGTCACGTGGTCGAGTCCCATCGCGACTACGCGGCGGAATACCAGGCCCTGCGTAGTGAGCTGGCGGGACAGGTGCGGCTGCTGGCCGAGTTGCTGCCCGTACTGACAGCGGGAGCGGGCGCCGGCGTGCCGGAGGGGCCGTCCGTCAGTGTCGCCGACCTCGCCCGCGCCGGACTGGTCGAGTACGGCGATCCGGAACCCGTCTCCGTCAGCGACCAGCTCGACACCGACTTCCTCCAGGGGTTCCTGCGCAGCTCGGCGAACACCCGGCGGTCCACGAGTGCCAGCGGCACCTTCCGGCTGGACGGCAAGGGCGCGCGCATCCCGCAGATGGACATCGCGGACCAGCGGCGGTACGGCGGCGCGTTCCGGGCACTTCAGGAGTTCGAGGAACTGACCCGGCGCGTAGCCGAGTTGAGCGCACAGGTATCCGCACTGGCGCGGGACGGACTGGGCAACGGGGCACTGGCACCCGGGGACTGACAAGCGCGCTCGACGACTTCCCGGTGTCTAGTTCCCCTGCGGCACGAACGAACTTGCCACACCGCTCCAGGACACCGACAGCGCCTCCCGCGCCCGGGTGCACGCCACGAACAGCAGACACCGTTCGCGCAGCAGATCCGAGTCGTGCTGGAGCGCGTCCACCGAGGCAGGCGTGACCTCCCGGGCGAAGGGCACCGCGCTCGCCGTCACGCCGAGGACGACCACACAGCGGAACTCCAGTCCCTTCATGGCATGCATGGTGGCGAGCCGGACTCCGTCCGCGTCCGGTCCGGGGTTGTCCTTGACCCTGACCACCGGGACCTGCGCCGCGACCAGCTTGTCGTGAGCCTTGTCGAGCAGCACGTTGAACCGTGCGCAGACACCGATCTCCGACGGGCGGATGCCCTGGGCGATCCAGCCCTGGACGTGCTCGACGAGCGCCGCGACCTCGGCCTGCTCGGAGCCGTACCCCTCCACTCGGGGTCTGCGGCCGTGCAGCAGCGAGCGGTAGCCCGCCAGGGTGTCGCTGCCCTCGCCGCCCAGGTCGTCGACCGAAACCGGGCTGAGGATGCCCGTCGACCAGGCGAGGATCTCCTCGGTGCTGCGGTAGTTGATGCGCAGACGATGCGTGCGTCCGGCCACCGAGATGCCCAGGGAACCCAGCGAGACCTTCGAGTCGTAGATCCGCTGGTGCGGGTCGCCGGTGATGAACAGGTCGTCGCTGCCGGATGCCACCGCGCCGCGCAGGACGCGCCACTGGGCGGGGTGCAGGTCCTGGGCCTCGTCGACCACGACGTGATCGTGCGTCGGCGACGAGGCTGCCAGCAGGTCGGCCGCCCGCGCGCACACCTTGAGGTGGGTGGTGGCCTTCTGGTCGCGCAGCAGGGACTCGAACAGCTCGACGGCGGGCCACAACTGATCCCGCCGCGCCGGTGACAGCGCGCTGCCACGGCCGCGCCGTGAGGCGGCCCGGTAGGCGTCGAGGGTGCGCAGGTCCTGGGCGAGGACGACATGCCGGTACTCCTGCGCCAGGAACTGCTCCGTCCATGCCAGCCCGAGCTTCTTGACGACCCGCTGCCACAGCTGCCGTTCCTCGCGGTCGCCCACGGGGGAGGGGGCCTTGCCGTCATGGCGGGTCACGATGCCGTGCGCATAGGCGTTGACCGTCGTCACGTCGACTCGGTCGAGCAACGCCACGTCACCGTCCAGGAGAAGCGACAGGTTCTCGCGCAGAGCGGCGGCAAGGGCATTGGTGTAGGTGGTGAGCAGGACTCGGGTGTCCGGCGAGCGAGTGAGGAGATGCTTGACGCGGTGCAGCGCGGCGACCGTCTTGCCCGTGCCCGGCCCGCCGGTCACCTGGACCGGACCGCCGTACGACACCCGGTAGGCGACCCGGCGCTGCGAGGGATGGAGGAACACCCGCCAGGCCGCGAACGGTTTCTCCAGGATGTCGGCGAGCTCCTCCGGGCCGGTGACCAGGGTGATGCGGCTCGTGGTGTTGGCGATGGCGATGGCGAGGCTCTCGTCCGGGTCGGGGCCCGCGTCGATGGGACGGCGGGCGGTCACCACGTCGCGGTAGACCTCTTCCGGGCCGAAGCCCTCGGCGAGGTACTGGAGGACCTCGCACTGGTCCTCGGGCAGGAGCGTCTCGAAGGCCTGCAGCTGCACCTTGTCGACGATGGTCCGAACCGCCCGCAACACCTGTTCGTCGATGCCGAGTTCGCGCAGCACGGTGTCCGAGTACTTGGCGAACAGCAGGGAGTCGGCCGAGGCGGCCGCCTTCTCCAGGGCCGGAGTCAGCTGCTCGATCGCCACCACGTTGCGGACCTCGAGGGCCCGTGTGGCGGAGTTCGTCGTGTATAGCCGCTTGGCCGCCCAGGTGTAGGCGTCGTCGTGCGGGACGACGTTGACGAGCAGGAAGACGTCACTGCCGTCGTCCGGGGCGAGGACGACGCCGCGCCAGAAGTCGTTGATCCGGATGGTCCGCATGCGCGGGTCGCGCGCGTTCTCGACAGACTCCAGGTGCAGGCCCTTGTCCATCTGCAGCTCCGGAACGGTGAGCTGCTGGAACTTCTGCATCGCCTTGCGCACGCCGGCCCTGACGGGCTTCTCCAGGACGTCGTAGCTCTCCCAGAAGCTGTTGGCGAACGCGAGCTGCGGCACGACGTGCACTCCCCACCCTGAACGGACTCCCCGCAGTCGATCATACGCGCGGCGTGTATGAAGTTCATGGGCTTGTCATACGTCCGGCGATCGCGGCGATGTCCCCGAGCAGGCCGGACGGTTCCTGGTCCAGGTCCAGGGCGTGCTGATGGATCACGATGCCCGCGTGCCGCACTCGGTGGGCCGCGTGCGGGGCGTTGCCCTTCGCGTACACCAGGTGCCCCTCAGCCAGCCCCAGGGCAGTGCAGTACGCCAGCATCTGGTACAGGTCGCTGTCCGGATAGCCGCCCCGCTTCTCCGCCTTGTACTTCGCGTCCACGACGGCGCACGGCCGGCGGTCCGGGCCGTACAGCACGAAGTCCGGCTTCATGCGGATCGTCGACGCCTCGTCGAGGTGGTGCGGATCCTGGAACCGGGAGGTGTGAGCCGAGTCGTGGAAGGCCTCGCGCAGGGAGACGGTCACGAAGTCCTCGAAGAGCTTGTTCATGTCGAAGAGGAACCCGTCGATGTGGAGCCCGCCCGGGGCATGCTCCGCCGACGCGTCCTCCAGAACGGCGCGGGCGAGGTGCAGGGCATGGTGGTACCGGGCGTTGAGACGCGTCGGCCGCCAGTCGGGGAGCGGCCGGCCGCGCACCACGGCGGTGACGTCGATCAGCCGGGCACGCTGGTGAAGCAGCCTGCGACGCACCTCGCGCGGTACACCGGGCAGTCGCAGGAGACGTTCGACGGCCGTCCGCAGGATGCGGTTCTCGGCGATGTCGGTGGTGAACTCGTCGTATGCCACCTCCACGGGCAGTGCCGCGCCGAACCGGCGGCGCATCTGCTCGGCCTCCCGGATCCGGCCACGCACGACCAGGGCGGTTTCCTCGGCAGCCCGGTATCCCTGCAACAGCCCCTGCCGCAGAGCCCGATCCATCTGCCGCTCCACGGCGTGGGCGAGCGCGGGCAGCAGATCCTGCTCCTCGGCCACCTCGACCTCGCCGTCCCGCCAGCCGCCCTTCGGGTCGAGGCTGTAACCGAGCAGGAAGAAGAGCCGGGCGATGGGCGTCTTGGGGGTGACGCGCACGGTCAACGTCTCGTCCGCGCCGGGCACCGCGACGGCCACCGCGCCGACCTTGCTGCCCGCCCGCAACGACCAACGGCCCGGAGTGTACGGGTCCGGGGCCGCGTCCAGGACGTCCCCGGCGGCCAGCGCACGCCCGACCGCGTCGGGCAGGGCAACACTGACGGCCGGCGCATGCTCGACGAGCTCGACGACCGGAGTCACCCCAGCGACTCCCGCAGCGCGGCCAGCCCGTACCGCTTCTCGACGTCCACGCCCTCGCCGTAATGGTGTTCCTCCAGCAGCGGCAGGATCTTGGTCCGCCACGTCCGCTCCAGGCCGCCGTCCCGATAGACACCCTTCTTCATCAGATACGAGGGCCCGATGCGGAAGTCGGCATCGTCGATACGGGAGTTGAGCGCGTCGAGAAGATCGGCGGGCTCGGCGGCTCTGCCCTCCTTGGCCAGCCAGCGGCGCAGCAGCCCGCTCGTTGGCTCGATACGCGGAGACAACTCCACGAACGCGAACCGCCGCCGCATGGCCGCGTCCACGAGGGCGATGGACCGGTCCGCGGTGTTCATCGTGCCGATCACGAACAGATTCGGCGGCAGCGCGAAGTCGTCGCCGGAGTAGGTGAGCCGGACCGACTTGTTCCGGTACTCCAGGAGGAAGTACAACTCGCCGAACACCTTCGCCAGGTTGGCGCGGTTGATCTCGTCGATGATCAGGAAGTGCGGGATGTGGCGGTTGCCCTCACGGGAGGCCAGGTCGGCGAGTTCGCGCAGCGGTCCGGCGGTGAGCCGGAAGGCGACCTCCCTGGTCTGCGGGTCCTCCTGGGGCCGGAACCCCTCGAAGAAGTCCTCGTACGCGTACGACGGATGGAACTGCACGAGCTTGACCTGCTCGGGGCCGCCACCCAGGAACTCGGCGAGCTTCAGCGCGAGGTAGGTCTTGCCGGTACCGGGCGGGCCGTACAGCACCAGTTGCCGTTCGTCCCAGAGCAGGTCCCGCACTTCTCGCAGCCACGCCGCGGCGTGCACGAGGAGTTCGTCGGCCAGATCGTCCGTTGGCTCAGGCAGTTCGAGCTCGCGGCGGGCGGTGAGAGCGGGGATCTCGATGCTCGGGTCGCGCTCAATGGCCTCCGCCTCCTCGACCAGCTCCTGGTCGGTGAGGCCGAGCCCGTCGATGTGGGCCTGTACAGAGGTGAGGTCGACGACATCGTGCTGGACGGACAGCTTCTGCTGCAGCTCCTCGGGCAGGACGTCGTACGCATATCCGGTCGGCTGCCATTCGACCGGCCGCCGCAGGTTGGACCGCCGGTCCTCGGAACCGATCTGCTCCGCTTCACCGGTGATCTCTCCGACGTACAGCTGCCCGCCGGAGATCGTGCACACGGTGTCGCCGGGCTTCATACGGGAGAGGAAGGCGTGCAGCTCTTCGACCAGCTGCTGCTTCTGACTGTAGGTGGCTGTGGATTCGTAGTCCTCCTGCACGCAGGACCTCAGCTCCTCCTTGCCGGTGCCTTGTCCCACACCCTGCCGGAGTCGGGAGGCGGGGAGGCTGACAATGCCCTCCGGTAGCCACAGGCGCTGCACGAGATCGAGGCCGCTGACGTTCGAGCCGCGAATCAGCCAGGGGCGGTTGGGATTGTCGGCTGCCTGGCCGAGGTGAGTGGCGAGCGAGCGATCGTCCGCTGACTTCCACACCCCCAACCCGTTGACACTGCAGCCCATGAGGATTTGGGCGGCGGCCGACGGTGAGCTGCACTCGATGTCCCGGGTGGTCTCCAGCCATCCCGGCCGGATGTCCGACTGCCGGATCGCGCCCTCCTCGATAAGCCCCTCTCGCACGCGGTACGAGGTCGGCTTCCGTATGGCGAACGAGGGCACCACCTTGGCCCGAACCGGGGAACCCGCCGCGACGACGAACTTGTGCCCACGCTTCCCGTCCCCTTGTGCCACAAGCCATCCCCTGGCCATCGGCCCACCGCGCCGCAGGCGCAGTCGGAACTCCGGGTACTGCGCACGCTCCTCGGTCATAGTCATCGCTCCCCCAACCAACTGACGAACCACTGAAACAGTAGGGCCTCCCTGCGACAGACGTCGGGCCCGGCCCGCTCCTCGCTGCCCTGCCGCTGGCAGAGTTGAGCAGTTGGGGTACCAGCGGCGTCATGGCCGCCCGTTGTCACCCCGAGGTCGTTAGTGTTGCCCCATGAGCGCGTTGCACACGGCCGAGCTCGAGGCCATGATCGAACAGGCAACTGTCGACGCCTACAACGACGACGAGCAGCTGACCGGACTGTTCACCATGCTCGAGGAGCACCTCGAACTGCCCTTCACCACCGCGGTTCTAGGTGTCGAGGTGACCGTTCGCGGCATCGACCTCACCCCGGACGGCAGGATCGTCGCCCTGTGCTCCCGCGGCGGTGTGCGGCAGTCGATCGAAATCCTGGATCTGCCCTTGCCCAGCCCGGCGCCCCAGGGCGCGAAGTGGATCGAGGCATACCGTCACTGGGCCGGTTGAGGCCGCGCACCTCACACCCACGCGGAACCGGCTTGTGTGAAAGGGCTGAACATGGGTGACGTCGTACAGGGCACGCATCAGGGCGCCGGCGATCCGTCGCTGACCGACCTCGTCCAGCGCAGTGCCGAGTTGAAACGGCAGCTGGTCGCCTTCGGGCAGAGCTCCCGCTTCGACCGGTGGTTGACGCCCCTCCTGCTGGAGCCCGCGGGCCCTGAGCGGCACCTGGACGAGGGCGAGGCGATCCGGATCGTCGACCACTTCATCCTGCGGCACCGCCTGCCGGACGGCTCGACCGTGGTGGACCGGTTCGTCGCCGGGCGGAAGGACTTGACCGTGGCCGACCGGGAGATGCTGCTCGGCTGGCGTGACCCGGTCGAGGGCATCTTCGAGGTCCAGCGCAAGGAAGGGGATGCCGTCGTCCTGCTGAACCTGGTCGACGACCTGGAGTACCGCACGTACTCGAATGCCGGGCGGGCGGCCTACCGCGGAGTGTCCAAGGGCAGCTTCCTCCATGCCTGCCTGGTACCGGTGCATCCGGCGCGTGGGTCGTGGCTGGTGTCCGGGGCGATGTCGAGCTACCCAAGGTCGAGCGCCACCGAGATCGCCCAAGCCGCTCTCCAACTGGCCACGAGCCGACCCGAACTGGTCTTCCGCAACCCCCAGAAGGTCGAGCAGGGATGGCAGGCGATGCGGGAGGACCGGGCCGCGTTCGTCGAGTTCTGCGGCGGCGACGAACTGGTCCTCCCGCCTGCCGAGGCCGAGGACCTACTCAACGCCTACTACCGCCACCGTCAGGAGGCTGCCGTCGCCGGACATCCCGACCGTGCCCGTGACGGTCGGCTCCCCGACTTGGCCCTGCCCCTTTTCGAGTTGCCGTCGGAACTGGCGGGCTCGGACACCATCGGTGTCATCTACGACCAGGCCGACGGACTCAACTTCTACGCGGACTACGGGATGCTGCGGGACCTCTTCGCGACCCCGACCCTCGCGGGCCGCAGGCAGCATCAGGACCTGCTGCGCACGTACCTGCGCGAGGAGTCGATCGGACCACTGCCGATCCGCCGGCTGGCCGCCGCTCACCCGGAGATGGTCGACGCGGTGTTCCGAAAGCTGCTGCGGAAGCCCGGGTTCACCTGGAGCGAGCACGGCGAGCCGCTGCTGCGCCGACGCAAGCCCTGGTACTACGAGAACGAACCTCGCCCTGGTGTCTCCGTGATCGGCGACCGCCTCAGTGCGCTGGCCGCCGGCCGCCCACAGTCACCCTTCACACGGCCGTGATACTGCGCAACGCTGCCCGTCCTCCTTCCATACCGTGTGTCCGAAGGCCAGTGCGTGAAAGGTGGCAGAGGCTTGACCGACTGGATCTACATCCTCAATCCGAACAAGGACACACTGGACGGAGAGCCCTCCGACAAGGAAACCATCCGCCGCCTCGCCCACGAGGATCCCGAGCTGGACTTCTGGCTCAGCCGGCGCAACCGCATGCGTCCGGGCGACCGCCTGTGGTTCTTCTTCAGCCACCCGGAGTCAGCGGTCGCGGCGGTGGCCGAGATCGATGGTGAGCCGTACGAGGATCCCGACGACCCGGAGTTTTCCTACCGGGTTGAGGCGACCTTGCTGCCGGAGGCGACGGACGCGCGGTACCGCGACCCGGTAGGGCGGGAGGACCTGGCCCTCGGTCAGGTGCGGTCGGTGCAGAAGGTGAAGCCGGAGGCGCTGCCGGTCCTGCTGGCGCGGGCCGGTCTGTGAGGCGGCTACCAGTGCAGGTGCATCGGCCCGGCCCGGAGCCCGGGCCGTGGTTCGCGTGACCGAGCACGGAACCCGCGTCATGCGGGAGGGGAACCGTCGGTGCACCGTGTGGCCGCGCGTCGGCCCTGGGACGCGTCATCGGCCGTCACGCGGCCAGGAGCTCCGACTCGTCGGATGACGCCACGCTGTGCGGCAGGGCTTTTCTCGATGGTCGTGCAACGCCTACGGCACCCGGTAACAACGGTGCCCGACAACGCGCATGGCTCTGTCATGGCGCGGGGTCGACACCGACGGCGCTGGCCGGCCGACTCGGACGGAGCGGATCAACGAGTCCGGTCGTCAGAGTCTGATCGTCCACGCGGCGAGGTCTGTCGCTTGCTCCAGGCTTCATTCCGACTGTGATGTTGATCTCACGGTGACGGAGGGTATGGGAGGCCGTAAGTTCCGGTAAGAGGCCGGTAAGGCGGTTCTCACAAGCTCCACACAGTATCCGCCCAGTTCCCTCATGTGTGCCACGGTAACCAGGTGTAACTGCCCTCTGCGGCAACGCCGTTGCGGAGTGGATCACTGACGTGCCTATGGTGGCGTCCGCCGCTCCCGGAAGGACCTGACCAGTCCGCTTGTCCCGGAGCGACCGGCGCGTCCGCGGGGTGAGCGCCCTACACAACATGAGGCCCCAGACGTCACGCGGGCCTGACGTTCCCCTCCCGGGAGTGCGCCTGAAGCAGCCACCCCCCTACAGAGAGGGATACGCGTGTTGCGTAGACCTGCACGGAAGCAGGGCAAACGCCCCAGATGGAAGGCGGGCCTGGCGACTTCGGTCGTCCCGCTTGCCTCGCTCGCTCTCCTCGCCACGATAGCGGTGCACCCGGAGCCGACCGCCGGCCGTGATCCGCGCACCAGCCCGGTCGCCGACTCCTACGACGGGTTCGACACCAAGGCCGCCGAGCAATTGCGGCTGGATCAGTGCCTGATGGCCGACGGTCTGCGCAGAGGCGGGCCGAACCTGTACAGCCTGGCCAACACTTCCCTGCCGTTGCCGGCGGACCAACTGCATCAGAAGGCAGACCGCACCTACGGCACCGGGGCGTTCGCTCAGGCATGGCAGAAGGACAGTGACGACTCCGACGCCTGGGTGAAGAAGGCCCAGGACACCGACCAGTCGTTCAAGAACACCGTCAGCGGCCTGGACGACTACCCCGGCTCTCCCAAAGCGGAGAAGATCTTCGACAAAACGGGGATGCTTCCCTGGCTCTACCAGTCGTACTTCAAGTCCGTCGACTTGCTGTCGCCGTTCTACGACCCGTCACCGCAGGCGGACGACAAGACCAAGAAGGCCACCCTCGCCATCGGAGACCCGCTGTACACCAGCGGCGGGACGAGCCAGGAGCAGGAAGCCTGGAAGCTCTGGAAGAAGAACTCCGCAGACACCGTCCCGAACGAACTGTTCGTTCCACGGGTGTTCGACGACGACGCCAGGATCTTCCTCGCCTCCGGAGGCTTCCCCCGGACCGCGCCGGCCCCAGACACCCCGGAGTTCCGCATCGCGGTCGAGGACTTGAAGTCCCGTTTTGCTTCGTGCGCGTGGCACAACCCGATCGACCCTGACCGGGTGCTCGGCAAGGAGGTGGCGCAGGCGTCCGGCGAGTGGCAGCAGGAGATCACCTCGCAGGCCACGCAGCGCCAGCAGATCGTCTCTGCCGGCAGTACCGCCACCAAGACGCTGCAGGACGGCACCTTCGCCCTGGGCAAGATGCTGGGTCAGTCGTGGATCGCGGACTACTCCACCCGCTGGCTGGACTACTACACCGAGGGCGGCCTCGGCTGGATCGGCGACGGCCAGCTGGAGATCCAGGTGCCGGGCGCTGCCGGCAAGTGCCTCGACGTCCAGGGGGCCGGTAAGACCAATGGCACCCCGGTCCAGGTCTACACCTGCAACGGCGGCGCTTCCCAGAAGTGGCAGGTGATGGGTTCGTACGACGGCGGCTACACCCTGGTCAACCCGAACTCCTTCAAGTGCCTTGAGGTGCTGAACGGCAACAGCGCCGACGGCACGAAGATCCAGATCCGGGACTGCGGCAGCGCCAAGTCCCAGCAGTGGAAGTTCGATGTGCGCAGCGCCGGCCCGCTGCGCAACGCGGCGACCGGCAAGTGCCTGCACCTGCCGACCTTCGACAACAGCAAAGACGCCGTGCTGTCGACCTGCAACGGCTCTGCCGCGCAGAAGTTCAGGATCGTCGCCAAGACCCACACCGGCACCGCACCGGCGAAGGCCGATGTGGACAAGGCCAAGGCCAACATCACCGCTGCGCAGGCAGAGACGAAGAAGCAGCTCGCCCTCCTCAAGACCCAGGGGGAGTCAGCCCAGAAGGCCGCGACCACGTCGGACACCGCGCTCCAGGCGGCGTACGGCATCGCCGATGCCAACGGAGCCCCGCGGGGTCGTGGTCTGCTGGCCGGTCTGCAGAAGGACCAGGTCACCAAGGGTGCGGCTGCCGCGCTCACGGCGATGGAGAAGGCCGGCGAGACCGCCGAGGCCGCGACCCGCGCCTCGGCCGGGGACAGCGCGACCATCGCGCAGCGCGCCCTCGCGCAGGCTGCGCAGTCGAAGGCGGAGTTCCGCAAGAAGGCCGCCGAGGCAGCCGAGTTCCAGGCGAAGGCCGCGGCGGACGCGGCGAAGATCCACCGGGACAACGCCAAGAAGGACAAGGAGACCGCGGAGGCCAAGCTCACGGTCGCGGTGAAGGCCGAGGGCGATGCCAAGGCGGCCGCCGCCGACGCGCACGCCAAGCGGCTCTCGGCGGAGGCCGAGGAGAAGACGGCCAAGGCGGAGAAGGAGAACGCCGCGGCCAAGCAGGCCGAGGCTGCCCAGCACCGCAAGAACGCCGAGTCCGAGGCGACCAAGGCGAAGGACGCCAAGGACAAGGCCGAGGCCGCCGAGAAGACCGCCGAGAGCAAGCGCGACGACGCGGTCACGGCAAAGGACCACGCCAAATCCATGCGGGACGACGCGTGGGACGCGAGGCAGAAGGCCGACGCGGCCCGCGCCAAGGCCGACGCAAAGGACGCCTACGCCGACTCCCTCGACTCCGGGGACGCGGCGGACGCGGCCCGCGCTGCCGCGAACGACGCCGACAAGGCCGCCGACGACGCCGAAGCCGCCGCGACGAAGGCCCGTTCCGAGGCGGACGCCGCCACGCAGGCCGCGGCCGACGCGGACGCGGCAGCGACGCGCGCGGAGGCGGCGGCGAAGCGGGCCCGCTCCGACGCGGACGCCGCCCAGGCGGACAAGCTGAAGGCGGACGCGGCGGTGAAGACCGCCACCAGCGCCGCCGCGGACGCCATCAAGGCATCCCAGGACGCCGCCACCGAGGCCAAGGCCGCGGTCAAGCTCGCCGACGAGGCCGAGCAGCACGCCAAGGACGCCAAGACCGAGGTCGACGGCGCCAACAAGGAGGCCGGCAACGCGGTCGCGGCCGCGGCGAAGGCCGCGGGGTTCGCCCATGTCACCGCGCAGGCAGCGGTGGACGCCGGTGAAGCGGCGAAGCAGGTCGCCAACCCGGCCAACGACGCGATCCAGCTCGGCTCCCCCTACGTCGACAACGACTCCACCGCCGGCCTGGTCGTGCTGACCGGACAGGCGTCGAAGACGATCGCCGAGCAGCAGCAGGCCGTCGCCGACGCGCACGCCAAGAACGCCGCCGACGAGGCCGACGCCGCCAAGAACCTTGCAGACCAGGCCAAGGGCGACGCCAAGGAGGCCTACCAGCACGCGGCGAACGCCGCCAAGTACGCCTCCGACGCCCGCACCTACTCCAAGGACGCCCTCGGCTACGCGGCCGACGCCGCCAAGGCCGCGGCAGCGGCGCAGGCATCACTGGCCCGCACCATCGAGTACGACAAGCAGGCAGCCGACGACGCGGCAGCCGCCGACAAGGCGGCCGGCAACGCCGAGGGCTACGCCAAGGACGCCCGCGACTCAGCCGACACCGCCGAACTCGACGCCGAGGCGGCCCGCTCCGCGGCCACCCAGGCCGAACAGGACGCCAAGGACGCCCGAGCAGCCGCCACCCGCGCTGACGCTGCGGCGACCGAGGCCGAACAGGCGGCCAAGGATGCCGACAAGTACGCCAAGGAAGCACAACAAGCCGTCACGGAAGCGGAGGCGGCTGAAGCCAACAAGCACGTCTCCACGGGTGGCGGTACCGGCATCGACGGCGTCTTCTACGTCGTCGACGAAAAGAAGTCGGAGATCGTCTCCGGGACGCAACTCAACGACTGCACCCTCACCCTCAGTGGCTGTGACGTCAAATACAAGGTGACCGTCAATTTGGTCGCCGACTTCTACCTGTGCACCGACGACAACGCCCTGGCAACCCCCACGGGCTGCCCCAAATCGGCGTGGAAGTGGCTCGACCGCAAGACGGTGACGGCCAAGGACGTCGACTGGGAACACCACTTCAGCGCTGGTGACATCACCCGCCTGGGCTGGCAGAACCTCTTCGGTGACACCCTCGGCAGCATCCTGTACGAGGTGATCCTTGGCGACGCCGTCAAGTGCTTCCACGGGTCGAAGACGGCATGCGCCTGGACCGCAGCCATGTTCGTCCCGCTTGAGAAGCCTTTGGCCGCGCTCGCCGACGCCGCGCGTGCCCTGGACGCCTCCATCAAAACTGGCATCGGGTTCGAAGACGCATGGAAAGCCCTCCGCGCCCTCAGCGTCTCCGACGAAGTCATTGCCGGCATCGGCGCAAAAGCCCTCGAAGAACTGGAAGAGGCGTGTGCGAAGGGAGCCGTCCGCACCGCCGCATTCACCTTCGGTGCCGCAGGGGGCGGTGGGGGCTACTGTAAGTGGCTGGAACTGGGCGGCCCTGGCAAGTGGATACCCGAGACGGAAACCATGAATCTCGCCGACCGTGCCTATGAGCAACTGGTGACGGACGGGGTTCCGTCCGGCATCTCGTACAAGGTTCCCGCAGACACACCGAGTGGTTTCGTCAAGTTCGACGGATACAAGGACGGAACCCTCATCGACGCCAAGAACCAGCACTATTCTGCCTCGATGCTCACCGCGGATGGGAAGCTGAAGTTCCCAACAAAAGAGACCAGTACGATGGTGAAGCAGGTCAAGGCCGCAAACGGCACACCCGTAGTGTGGTACATGTCCGACGAAGCGACCCGCTACGCCCTGGAGCAGTGGGCGCTCGATAACAATGTCAAGGGGATCAAGTTCGTGTTCAAGGCGGGGCCGCCGAAGTGAGCTACAGTCTCAGCGTCTACAAGTTTGTGAACGGTGAACCCGTCCGTCCGGACATGAACGTGGTCCGGGACATCCTTTCCCCCTACCTCGCCGTGCCGGAAGAGCTCACCGGGGACGACGCACAGTTCTGGATCCGTGCCGTGGACGGCAGCGAGGTCGAGGTGGACGTCGTCGACTGCGTCATCGGTGTTGAACGTCCACAGACCGGCAAGGTGTGGAAGATCATCATCGAGTTGGCAAACCGAGCCGGCGGAGTGATCCTCACCCCCAACGGAACTTTTCTGTGCCGTGAGAACATGCGGGAGCATCTTCCCGAGGGCATGGCGAACGATTCTGTCTTTGTCCCGGAGATCACCCTCGAAGCCTTTGAAAGGGTTGCGGGGCCTTTCAGGCATCCGCTGTCCTGATCAAGGGGATTCCTGGCAGACCCCGCTGGGGCTGAGCGATTCTTGCTCGGGCCCCGGCGGGGCCTGCTGCCCGCCGAATCGGCAGTCCGAGGTCGCCAGCCCGCTCGGTACGGCAGCACCTCCTCCTGCCCCAGTGCCTCTACCAGGGGTGCGGCCCCGAACTGCCCGAGCCGGACGTCCTGGAGAAGGCGGAAGGCAGCCCAGGCCGGGCCCGCAAGAATTGGCGCAGGGCCACCCGCGCCCGCCAGTGTGGTGTAGTTCCGGCGACCTCCGCTGACCAAGTGCTTCCCGGCCGGTACCAAGGTTGCTTGGACGTCGGGACTTCGACGCCGTCGATGGTACTTCACGAAGCCGGGCGACAAGGTGCCGAGCCTCGTCAAAGACATGCCGAAGCCGGACTGGGCCAAGTGACCCGAAGACCCCGAGGACAGGAGGAGCACAGAGAATGCCGGATTTCGTACGAGAGGGACGTCTGTTCTGTTCCGGGTGGTCAGCTTCTCGGCGTCGCACCGGCAGCTGTTGCTGCGCAGCGACGCCACCGCGATCGACGGAACAGACACCCGCGTCGAGGTGTACTTCGGGCATGTGGAGCTCATGCTGCTCAAGCCCATCTACGAGAAGGGGATCCACGTCCGCCGGGCGTCGGAGGCGGAGTTCGCGGTGTTGAAGGAGCGTCATGACCTCGCCGCGGACGATGCGGGCTTCACCTGGATGATCGAACCGGACGGGGACAGCTTCGTCATCTCCGGCGGACCCGCGTGGCGCGAGGCGGACCGCAAGTTCGAGGACCCGTCCCTGTTCGACTTCGGCCAGCCCTGGCCACCGAACTTCCCCGTGGAGTACGGCAGCATCGGCTGACGCAGACGACATGCTGAGGGCGCCCCCTGCCAAAGGAGGCGCCCTCAGTGCCCTGCAGGCCCCTTCGGCGAAGGACCGGATGAACATCACCGGGGCCCGTCGGAGCCTGCCCGGCGCCGAGGCGGTGCCCAGCTCCGCTCGGTGGTCAGCAACGGCGACTACAGCCACGCCGCCACGGCAGCAGGTGGCTTGATCTGCCGAACTGGAAGAATCGACGGGCCGATCCCCTTCGCTGCGGACGGCCCCCCCAGTCGTGGGCGGAAGTACAAAGTGAGGGTCATCACCGAGGCCGAAATCGGCGCTGTCACCGGCTCCCTCGCCACGCCCCAGACGGTGCTGCTTGGCGGCTACGACGCTGAGGGTCGCCTGCAGTACACCGGGACCACGTTCCTGCCCGGGGCTGCCATCCCGTACGGGCGACTCACTCACTGGCCGACCCAGGTTCGCATCGGCCGAGGGTGAGTTCGGCCCATACGGTCTTGCCGCCGGGCGGATAGGGCTCGGTGCTCCAGCAGTCGGCCAGGGCGGTCACCATGAGCAGGCCGCGACCCGACTCTGCGTCTGGGGGCTCGGTGAAGTCCGTCGCGGGGCGAGGGACGCGATCACCCCGCGCGTCGGTCACGGCGATCCGTAGCAGGCCGGCCGCCGGGTCGAAGTGGAGCGTCAGACGGAAGTCGCGGCCTTGGACGCGGCCGTGCAGTGCCGCGTTGGCGGCCAGTTCGGCCACGATCTGCTCCGCGCGCTCGGCCACGGACGGCGGTACCTGCCAGGCCTGGAACTCCGCCACGGCGAGGAGACGGGCGAGCCGTGCGCCGCGACGGGTTGACGACAGCTGCTGCGCGAACGTCCGGACGGCGGTGGGGGAGTGGGGCGAGCTCACGTTCATGGGGCCACCGTGACGCGCGTGGGGTGGTGTGTGCCAGGAGTGCGGTCCGTACGGTGAGTCAGCGTACGGATACGTTCGGTGGACAGTACGAATGCGGAGTAGCCAGTCTGGGTGTTCTCGATCAGGGGGAACTGGCTTGTGTGCACCTGGAGGTGGGCCTCGAATGACGACCGACCACGTCGAACCGGTGGGGCTGGGCGGAGAGTGCGAGCGGGAACCGGATCCGTCGGACAGTCTGCGAACCTTCGGGGCGGTCGTCCAGGCGTTGCGCGAGCATGCGGGGCTGAGCCGGGTGGAGTTCGGGGAGATGGTCCGCTTCTCCAAGCACACGGTGGAGTCGGTGGAGTTGGGGCGGCGGATGCCGGACGCGTCGTTCGTGGAGCGAGCGGAGGAGGCGCTGGGCAACACGGGGGCGCTGCGGCACTCGGCGCGGTTTCTGACTCGGGGGGAGGCTGGGCTGGCGGCTTGGTTCCGGCAGTGGGCTCGGCTGGAGCGGGTGGCGGTGAGCCTGTGTACGTATGAGTGCCGGTTGGTGCCGGGGCTGTTGCAGTCGGAGGGGTACGCGCGGGCGCTGTTCGAGAACCGCATTCCGCTGCTTACGGACGAGCAGCTGGAGGCACAGGTATCAGCTCGGTTGGAGCGGCAGAGGATGCTGCGTCAGCGGCCGACTGTTCCCTTCAGCTTCATCGTTGAGGAGTCTGTGTTCAGGCGGCGGCTGGGCGGCGTCGAGGTATTGCGCCATCAGTTGGACCACGTACTGGAAAAGACGGCCGCTCGAAACGTGACTCTGCAAATCGTGCCGCTGGAGGCCGAGTACCACTCATGCATGGACGGCCCGCTACGGCTGTTGGAGACCCCGGAGGGAAGGCGGCTCGCGTACTCGGAGGGGCAGGAGAGCGGCCGTTTGATCTCCGGCCCGAAAGAGGTGAGCCTTCTCTGTCAACGCTATGACACACTGCGCTCGCAGGCCCTGCACCCCAAAGACTCACGAGGCCTGCTGGAGCGGATGCGAGGAGATCTATGAGCACGACGGAACTCGCCTGGTTCAAGTCCAGCTACAGCGGCAGTTCGGGCGACGACTGCGTGGAGGTGGCCCTCACCGAACAGGCTGTCCAGGTGCGGGACTCCAAGGATGCGATGCGTACCCCCTTTACAGTGGGCCGGGACGGCTGGTCGTGCTTCCTGGACTTTGTGGCGGACGCCTGAAGGCGACGCGTCACGGTGACAGGCCCGCAGGCGCATGCCACCGCGACGGGTAAACCGGCTCTTCGCCGTTGAGGGCGTAGCCGGGCTGCGCACGAGGCTGACGGTCGGTGCTCCCTCAGGCTTTCTCGTCGCGTTTCTCCTCGTCCCCGAGCAGACGGCGCGCTCGCTCGGCGATCCCGCTGGAGAGTTTGCCCGTCACCGAGTTGGCCCGGTCGAGGGTCTCGTTGCCGAGGCTTCTGGCGGCATCGACGCTCTTTGCTCCTGTCTCGAGCGCCTTGTCCCTCACCACCGTGGCTGCCTCCACCCATCGTCTCGCCTCCGACGACTGGTGACCGGACTCAATTCCGAGTCGTCCGTGGAAGTCGTGGACGCCGGTCGCGAGATGGTTGGCCGACTGGACTACAGCCGGGGACTTGGTCGGGTTCAGTAGCACCTTCGCGTTGGCCGTGTCAGCAGCCGCAGTCATCCGGGCCACCAGACGCTCGGTGCTCCGCGAGATGACATCCAGCCGCCTCTGTCGGGCAACCCGAAGCCCGAGGCGATGCGGGTCGAGCTCGTCCGGAGCCGTATCCAGCACTCGATCGAGTTCGAGCACCGCGAACGCGTCCTGCAATTGGAAGCAACGAGCCAGCACAGCGAGCCACTCCCGGGCCTTGGATTCGACTTCTTTGGCCGTCGTGGCGAGGTCCCCGATCTTGGTCTTGGCCTCCATCTTCGCCGCAAGTGCATCGAGTTGACGCAGCGCGTACGCCTGGGTGTCTGCGATCGTCGTCGGTGCGGCCTGCACCTTCGACCACGTGACCTCGGAGACCCGGCCCACCTGCTCCCGGATGGTCATGGCCTCCTCGATGATGAGATCCACCCCGATCATGCGGGCCACCGCAGCGTCCTTCTGAGCGCGGAGCACGTCGTCGACCTTCTCGTCGATCCTCGCGAGATAGTCGGTGATCTCGTCCATGGTCTGCTGCATGGCGAGTTGTGCCATGATCCCCGCGGCACCAGACAGAAGCGCCGGGTTGGTCAGGAACGAGCCGGCGCCCTTCTCTACCTGGAGCCAGTTCTTGATCGAGCCAGGTTTCCCCACCATCGCATGGCTGATGCCTGGCGTCCTGGTTTCCATCAGCCCGAACTTCTTAACACGCTCCGCGGACTCCTTGGTCAGCTTCACCCACCGACCGGAGTTGGCGGCAATCTCCGAACCTGCCTGAGCGGCTGCGGCCCCGGTACCGAAGACGGACTTGAGCCGTTGCAGTCCGAGGTCCTTCGACGGCAGTCCCTCCGAGAGGAGGAAGCGTTCGACATCCGTCGCATTCCCGATGACCGCCAGCCCATCACCGTCACTGATCAGCTGAATCTCGTTGTCCATCGCCCGCTCCTGAAATGGCTTCTCGCAGTCGAGGGTGGTCGGGGTGCGCGCGGCGATCGCCGGGCGGTCAGGCGGGGTGCCGGGGGCCGTGGCCCGGGGGCGGGGTGAGGGTGGAGGTGTAGTTCTCGCCGTCCACCAAGGGGTTTTCGAGGCTGACGCCGGCTGCGGCCATGCGGTCGTACTCGGCGAGGATCAGTTCCTTGGTGCGGTAGGTGCCGTACTTGGCCTCGTCCTTGCGGCGGACGATGGGGAAGGCGTCAAGGATGTAGTCAACGTCGTCTCGGGCGATGCCGTAGAGATGGAAGACCAACGCATCAAGTTCGCTCCTAATCAGCGCACGCCGACCCTCATTCCAGCGGAATGGGCGCCCAGCGTCGCCCAGGTCCCGGGCGAATGACGTCATGTCCTCGGCGGTGTAGGCCAGTTCAACTACACGCGGATTGATAAAGGCTGCATGGCTGCCGAGTTGGCCAGGAGTTGGTACCGGCAACTGTGCTATGGAAGCGTAGGTGAGGTGTGTGCCACCAACCTTTTGCCGGGTTATGAAATCGAAAATGAACGACGATAGAAAGGCGTTCAATAGTCCAGCCGTATGGGGCTGCTCTATGAACATGAGCGGGTTGGTGTGGCCGATTGCCACTATCGGCATCACCGAGTTGATCATGGTGCGCTCGTCGAGGCTGCTCGCGATATCTCGCCAGCCGATCAGCCAGTCGCGATCCCAAACCTTTTCGCGAAGCTTCGCCTCCACTTCTCGTGCCGGTACCCAGTATCGAGGTGTAACGAAATAGGAGGGATTGTCGAGATGTGCGGTTGAGGGGGTGGGTATAGCTCGGACTCCCTTCCCCGGTGTCACATTGGCTAGTGCATAATCCCCGAATCGATGGTTGAAGTGGTGGAGCATCTTTGCTTCATATAGAGGAAGCATGCGGTCGCCGCCGCGTGAGAAGCCGTTTCCCGCTGCGACCCATCCATCGGTTTCCAGTTCCTCTTGGGTGTGGAAGAGGTGTGAATCGCTGGTCATGTTGAACAGGCCTTGCATAAATGAGAGGCCCCAGGGGTTTCCTTCGGGATCTTCCTCCCTGATTAGCACAGGAATGCTCCGATGGATTTGGAGGGCTATCCTGGAGTCGCGGCGCCCCTTGAAAATGGGAGTTGTCCCTGTATTTGGATTGACTGCCTGGATGTCCTCCGGAGTAATGCGGACGTGGCGTGTATCGTCTCCTAGTTCCTCAATCTCGGAGATGCGAAACACCATATCCATCGGCTCCTGGTTCCGTGTTGATTGAAGAGTGAGCAAGCAGAACCTATTGCCTTGAGCTCCGGCCACATCCGGGAAGAACCCATTGTTGCGAAAATCGTACAACGAGACCAGGGATCGGCGTTTCATGAGGTCTTGAAAGAAATACTTGGTAGTGTCATCTGTGGCTATGCCCGTAGGTACGATCAGGCCCACGCGTCCAACTTTGGCGGCCAATCGGCGCCCTTGTTCCGCAAAAATTGGATCAGTCTTAATACGTCCCCGACCGCACAGAGGGTACAGACCGGAAATTCCGGCAAAGTGTCGATAGCTGTCGATATGGCGCTTAGTGGCTTCGTATTCTGCAGATAGATCAGGGTTGCTGGTCCGTAGGAGCTCGATCATCCGCTTACGCTTGGCGCCCGCTGACTCTGCTATATCGGCGGCGCGTGACGAGAAGAATTCCTGCTCTTTCAGCTCCAAATGCTCCCACGGCGGATTCCCCAACACACAGGAGAAGCCCCCAGCCCACCCCGTAGACGGATCGGCGCCATCGTTCGTAGCGCCAGAGACGGTGAAGACCTCAGGAAACTCCAGATGCCAGTGGAAGAACTCGTACTGCTGCGCGAGCCGGATGATCTCGTCATTCGTGCTCACAGGAATGCCCGCGCTCGTGCTCTGCAGGTCGCGGAAGACCCCTTCCGTCACCGGCGTCGGCGCGCCCTGGACCTTGGGCCAGACGAAGGCCGCACACCAGGCGTCGCCGATGTGTAGCGCCCGGAGATAGTCCGCCGACTGTTCCAGGTCACGGAACCGGCTGGACTGGAGTCGGACGTCGCGCAAGGTGTTGGTCGGAGCCGCGGTGATGTCGCGCAAGCTCGCCGCGAAGGCCGCGTTCGACACCCAGATGCGCTCCTCCGTGTGGAAGCTCAACTGGCCGCCACGCTCAGCAGCATTTCGCTTCTTGATGGCCGACGCGATCTTCTTGTCATCCCCCTCGATCGGCTTGAACGCGTCATCCGGAATGCCCTTGGCCAGCAGCGCCGGCGTAGCCCCGATCAGCGCGTTCCCGTGCTTGATGTGGGCGTCCAGGAAGCCCAGTGGCTTGCCCGGCTCCAACGCCTCCAGCCACAGCGACACCTTGGCCAGCTCGACCGCCATCGGGTTGAGGTCCACCCCATAGATACACCTCGCGACCACTTCGTGCAGCGCGTGCCGTACCGCGTCGATCGTCGGCTCTGGGTTCTGCTCCCGTACCGC
This sequence comes from Streptomyces herbicida, assembly GCF_032656585.1. NCBI lineage: Bacteria > Bacillati > Actinomycetota > Actinomycetes > Kitasatosporales > Streptomycetaceae > Streptomyces > Streptomyces herbicida. The sequence continues at coordinate 99,372 of NZ_JAUYWJ010000012.1, read as the reverse complement.
AGCCACCCGCTTCGCGATCCGCCGCGCCGCAGCCACCAGGAAGTGACCAGACCCGCACGCTGGGTCACACACCGTCAGGTTCAGCAGCTCCTCAACGATCGCCTCGCCAGCGTCCGGCTGACCCGAACGCGTCGCCCGGATCTCGCCCCGCTTCACCGCGTCGTCGATCACCGGGTCCAGCGCCGAGTCCAGCAGGCACTCGATCAGCGAGGACGGGGTGTAGTACGAGCCCGTCGTCTTCCTCGCGTTGCCCGGCAGCTCGACCAGTTCGAAGGTGCGCTCGGTCGCGTTGTGCTTCGGGACCAGCTCCAGCAGGGACTCGTAGATGGAGCCCAGCTCCTCCGCGTCCAGGTGCCGATAGTCCACCACCCGGTTCCGCTTGCTGCTCATGTCCCGCACGATCGACAGCGCGCGCACCGCCTCCAGCAGCGGCTCGTTCGACAGGGACAGCCCGTGCAGGATCTTGTCCGCCTCCGTGTCGTCGAAGATGCCGCCCAGGCCAGGCAGGCCCAGCTCGGGCAGGCCGTCGTCACTGCCCAGCCCGGACAGCACAAAGCGCAGCGCCTGGTACAGGTCACCGTGCGCGGTGCCCCGGCGGCGCTGGGCGTGCCGGCGCAGGCGGGCCGAGGAGAAGTACGCCGCGTACCGCTCCTTCGCCGTCTCGTCCGCCGACGGAGACAGCAGGACCTCGCGGTCCTCGGCCACGAACAGGAACAGGAGCCGGTAGACCATGCGCAGCAGCGCGTAGTGGAAGGTTTTGACCTCCAGGGAATCCCTCAACTCCCGGTTGTCCGGGTGCTTCAGGAAGCCCGTGCCGAGGGTCGTGATCGCCCGCTGGACGCCCTTCCTGAGCTGGTCCAGGGCACGCGTGCCCTGCGCGATCGCCTCCGTGCGCCACTTCTCCAACCAGCACGTCGACGGCGCCGCCTCCTCCGCGACCTCGAACCGCGAAACGTGCAGCAGCCGGTACAGCAGCACGAACTCGCTGAACAGCTCGCCGTCGAAGATCGCGTCCAGGTCGAACTCGACGTACGACGCCGTAGCCAGAGCGCTGGAGTCCCGGAGCAGGCGGACCTGGCGGCCGTTCGTCAGGACGCCCCACAGGTGGGCCTCGGTCCGGTTCAGGCACTCCTGGAGCATCGACTGCGGCGGGACCGTGCCCGCGCCGCCCGGTCGCTTGTCCAGGTTGGCGTTCCACGCCACCTGGTGGATCAGCGCGTGCTGCCAGCGGTGCGAGACCTCGAACCGCTTCTCCGTGTCCGAGTCGGCCGTGACGCCCTCCGTACCGATCGGCGTCAGGCGGCCGAAGCCCAGCTCCCGCCACAGTGGCGCCAGCCAGTCGGCGCTCGCACGGCCAGTGGGGTCAGACGAGGGCAGGCCCGTCTCCCGGTCCTCCGGGAGGTGCTTGCGCAGCTCGCGCCAGAGCGGCTTCAGGTACTCCCAGCTGCGCTCGGCCTCGTCCCGTACCGACCGCGACGACGGCAGGCCGTAGTCGGCCGGCTTCGAACCCGGGACGTCCTTGCCCTCGGAGACGCGCAGCAGCATGTCGGCCGGCAGCAGACCTCCGACCGTGTGGACGGCGGTGAACACCTGGTTGCGAGTCGTGGCGGACATCAGGCGGACGCTCCAGAGACAGCAGCAGGGGCAGGGGAGGAAGCGGAGGGGTTGGCGGGCAGGTACAGGTACGCGCCCAGGACATCGGCCGGCTTCTGGGCCGTCACCGACAGGCCGCGGACGATCTCGCCGGAGGCCTGGCGCACCCGGCGGTGCGAGGCGTCCAGCACGGCGGCCAGATCCTCGCCGTACGTCTCCAGGTAGTCGTTCGCTTCCGGGAGTTGGTCGAGGATGCGCTTCATCATGCGCTCGCCGAAGTGCGGGTCCGTGTTCTCGGACGCCGTCGCGTCCAGCAGCGCCGCCGCACGCTCCTGCGACAGCCACACCGCGTTCTTCGGGGAGCCCTCGAAAGCCAGCAGCCGCGCGTCCTCCGCGACCAGCTGCTTCTCGCCGCTGCGCGACGGCAGGGTCAGGTGGAAGCGGTAGCGGACCAGCAGCAGGGTCGTCCGCGTCGTCACCACGTCCGTCGTCACCACACCGCAGCGGCGCGCCGGGCGGGCGCCGTCCGCCTGGGTGTCCAGCGCCGCGTTCAGCACGTGCGAGGCCAGCGCGCCCACCACCGGGTCCGTCCGCACCAGTGCCGCCTCGCCCCGCGCCACCGCCGGGTCCGTCCGGAACGGGATCGGGCGGTCCTGCTCGATCGCCTCAGCGCCCACGGCCGTCGCCAGCGCGTCCCGCAGGCCCGCCGGTGTACCGCCCACCTGGGCCGTGAAGTCCTCCGACGGGTCGGCTCCCCGCAGCACCGCGCCCAGCGAGCCCAGCGCCTCCCGTACGAACGTCTTCACCTCGCCGGTACCGCCCAGTGCATCCCGGATCGCGGCGACCTCCCGGGCCACCTCCTCCGGGTGGATCGAGCGCTGCGCGAACCGGGAACGCGACGCCTTCTCGCGCTCCGCCGCCGAGTTCCAGTCGCTGTCGAGCTTCGCCGTGCTCACCTTGAACGCGTCCGCGCTGAAAAGGGCGTCCTCGTTCTCGCGGCCGCGCATCAGGAGCCACTCCACGATCGCGTCCGTCACGCCCGTCGACAGCTCGTCCGGGACCGACACCGAAATGCCCAGGTCCTTCTTGATCTGGCGGTGCTTCTTGATGAGGACTTCGAGGACCTTGCCGTCGATGCCGTTGTCCTCGCCGTACAGTGTGATGACGCGGACCTCGTCGCGGCGCTGGCCGTAGCGGTCGACGCGGCCCTCGCGCTGGTCGTGGCGGGTGGGGTTCCAGGCCAGGTCGTAGTGGACCACCGCGTCGAAGTAGTGCTGGAGGTTCACGCCCTCCGACAGGCAGTCGGTGGCGATCAGCACGCGGCGCGCGGCGGAGTCCTCGCCGGCCTCCGTCGCCAGCGCCTCGATGTTGTCGATGCGCTGCTGCGGCGACAGTTCGCCCGTGACCGCCTTGACGACGGTCTTGGCGCCCAGCGGGCCGCGCTTCTTCGTCTCCGGATCGTTCGCCAGCTGCTCGGCCAGGTACTTGGCGGTGGGGATGTAGCGGCAGAAGACGATCGGGTTGTAGCCGTCTGCGAGCAGGCCCTTGAGGTGCTTGATCAGGGCTTTCAGCTTGAGGTCGTACGCGGGACCCTCCAGCTCCTCCGCCCGGTCGGCGAGTTCGGCCAGGCGTGAGCGCGGATCGTCGGCCTCGATCTCGGCGCCCGGTGCTACGTCCATGCCCTCCATCGAGTCGCTGTCGGCCGCGTCGCTGTTCAGCGGGGCGCCCAGCTTGTCGGCCTCCTCCGCCGAGGACGCGACCGCCGCCGCGGACCTCGTGCGCAGCGTCTGCGCCGCCGCCCGCGGGGACGACACCAGCGAGCGGAGCAGCGCGATCGCCGACCACCACGCTATTCGGGCTTCCCTCCGGCCCCGGCCGTCCGCCTCCTCAACCCGCTCGCTCGCGTAGGCGATCGCGTCGTCCAGCAGGGCCCGGTACTCCGGGGACAGCTTGTACGTCTCGTCCTTGAAGTAGCGGTCCGAGGGGAACGCGGTTCGCTCCGCAAGGGAGTCGTCGGCCAGGCCGTCCTCCTTGGTGAGGTACTGGCGTACGTCCGCGCGCTTGCGGGCCACGAAGTGCTGGGCGAGCAGCTTCCGGCCCGCATCCGACTCCAGGTTCACGTGCGCCAACTCGGGCTTGACCAGGCCCAGCAGGTTCCGGAACGCGGACTCCTTGCCGCTGTGCGGCGTCGCCGTCACCAGCAGCAGGTGCCGTTCCGCGTCCTGGGCGACCCGCCGCAGCAGCTCGTAGCGCAGCTGGTTCTGGGTGCCGGTCTTGGTGTCGTCGGCCGCCACGCACGTGTGCGCCTCGTCGACGATCACCAGGTCGGGACAGTGCCGTACGAAGTCGTCGCGGTGGCGGGTGGACTTGATGAAGTCCGTGGAGACGATGACGTTCGGGTAGCGGTCGAAAAGGGACTGGCCGAGGTCCAGGCCGCGCTCCAGGCGCGTCACCGTCGATGACAGCACCAGCTCCGCGTCGATGCCGAACTTGCTGCGCAGCTCCTGCTGCCACTGCTCAGCCAGTGCGGGCGAGCACAGCACGGCCAGGCCCGACGCCTCGCCCTGCGCGAGGAGTTCGCTCGCGATCAGGCCCGCCTCGACGGTCTTGCCGATGCCGACGTCGTCGGAGATCAGCATGCGGACCGTCTTCTGACGCAGCGCCATGAGGAGGGGGACGAGCTGGTACGCGCGCGGCTCGACGGCGATTCCGGCCAGCGAGCGGAAGGGTCCCGCGCCCGAGCGGAAGCCGACGCGCAGGGCCGTGCGGAGGAGGCCGGCCGCCCGCTGGTCGCCGAGGTCGCTCGGCTCCGGCTCGGCGAACCGGGCCTCCTCGACCGTCTCGAACGCCGGGAACACGGCGGCGACGTCATAGTCCGATCCGCCGAGCGGGCGCAGGACGAGCAGGTCGGGCTTGCTCTCGGGGAGCACCACCCATTCGCGGCCGCGGGCCTTCACCAGGGAACCTGCGGAGTACGTGAGTGCCATGTGTGTTTTCGAGTCCTCAGGAGAAGGCGGTCGTCAGTTGGCGGTCGGCGTGCCGAAGTAGCGGGCGTTGGCTGCGGCGATGGCGTCCCAGTCGGCGTCGTGCGGAAAGCGGACGACGTCCCAACTGGCGTTGAAGAGGCGGTCCTCGGCGTCCTCGTCCCGGAAGGTGTCCTGCTTCTTGTCGGGGGTGTCGACGAAGACGGCCACGTTTCCGCCCGGGAGCCGGTACACGAAGTCGGGCATCGCGTTCGCCTCGGTGAGGAAGGGGCCCGCCTCGTCCGGCAGGTTCAGTCCCCGTGCCTTCGCCCAGCCCAGGAAGTCACCGCGCGCGGCCAGTTCGGCGGCGGCCGACGCCTCGACCGCCGTCGGCGCCGCCGGGGTCCGGTCGAGCAGTCGCCGGTACTGCTCCGACCGGGACTCACCGCGCGACTCGCGCTGCGCCGTCGCCTGGGCGAACCGCACCAGCAAGTGCCGGGCCGCGTGGCGGTTGATCAGCGCGTGGTCGAGCTGGTTGCCGTACGTCAGCAGGCACTCGTAGCAGCCCAGGGCACATGGGCGGTCCGGGTGCGGGCCGCCCAGGTCGGTGCCGTCCTCGTCGAAGTGGCAGATCGACAGGGCGTACTGGGCGGCCTTGGCCAGGGCGTCCGGCTCGGCCTGGAGGCGGCGCAGCACGCCCGCGCCGCCCTCGGCGGCCTCCATGAACAGGAACCGGCCCCGCGGTCCGCCGTCCGGCGGCAGCAGCTCGCTGGACAGCTCGGCGTCCTCCAGCTCGAACGCGGCCTCGATGCCCCGCTCCAGCGCGTACATGAGGGACAGTGCCTCGGGCTCGGGCAGGGCCTCGTCGAGGGTGACGACGAGGATGTTGCGACGGTCCTCGACGTATGGGATGACCCGCTTCTTGCGGCGCCGCTCCTTGCCCTCCTCGTCGACGACCGGCAGCTCGCTGGAGTCGCCGGAGGCCTCGGCGGCGTCCTTGTCGTTCATCCAGCGGCCGTCGGCGAGGTCGAGCCAGTAGCCCGCCGGCTCGTCCTTCTTGGCGCGCACCCGGCCGAGGTTGGTGATCCGGACAGTCGCCGAGTCGCCGTATGCCAGGTCGGCCAGCGGCGCGTCCGAGGCGTCCGCGACGGACGCGTTGAGGCGGCCCTTGCGGGCGCCGTGGTCCTGGAAGCGGTACGACATCTCCAGGCGGAAGCCGGCCCGGCGGCGCTCCTCCTCGTCGGAGGAGATGCGCTCCCGGCGTGTGGTGTAGACGGTGTGCAGCTGGAGCAGGCCGTGGGTGGCCGCGCCGAGCGGTTCGTCGCACATGTGGCAGCGGTCCTGCCGCTCGGCCGGGTCGTGGTGGTAGCCGCAGTGCGCGCAGCGGCGGGCCTCGCTGGTGGCCAGGTCACCGGAGGAGTCCGGCGGCAGCTGGATGCGGGTCACCTGGTAGCGGGCGCCCTCGTGGTAGATGAGCGCGCCGGGCCCGAACTCGCGGATGGCGAGGAAGCGGGGGCGCTGGAGGTAGTCGCCGTCGCCCCGGCGGCGGCCGATGGTCGGGATGTAGGCCGCGAGCGGCAGGCGCGGGAAGCTGTAGCCGGGCAGGAAGCCCTCGGAGGCGAGGTAGCGGTAGGGGTTGAAGTCGGAGAGGACCGACTTGCTGTCCACGCTCTCGTTCATCAGCAGGTTGAGCTGTGTCTCCGCCTCACGGCGGCGGGCGTTGGCCCGGTTGCGGTCGCTCTCGGTCAGGCTGTAGTCGAGGCGCCGCTTGTTCTGGATGTACTGGTCGTCGAGCGCCGCGCGGAACAGCTGCCGCCACCGGTCGAAGGCCCGGTCGAAGCGCTCCGGCACCGTGCGGACCCGGTCCTGGATCCAGTCGTCGTGCCACCACGTCGTGTCCGCGAAGTCCGGCAGCAGCGGGCCGAGCACCCGCAGGGCCGCGTCCACCGTGCGGTGCTGCGCGGTGTCGTCCAGGGAGGCGTCGAGGATGTGGGGGAGCAGCTCCAGGGCGGGGTTCGGGCGGTCGCCGGTGTCCGGGTGCGACACGTCCAGGACCTCGGGTATCGCGCGGCCCAGCTTCAGGCCGGCCTCCGCGATCCATATGCCCTGCAGGTGGGAGAGGACCAGGTCCTCGTTGGCGAGGTCCAGGCGCGGCGGGGCCACCGCGCCCGCCACCATCCGCTCCGAGCGACGGAAGTAGTACTGGTCGTGGCTGTTGCCCGTCGCGCAGTACGTCGTCACCAGCGCGGGCTGGCCGCTGCGGCCCGCGCGGCCGGAACGCTGCGCGTAGTTGGCGGGCGTGGGCGGCACGTTCCGCATCATCACCGCGTTGAGGGAGGAGATGTCGACGCCCAGCTCCATCGTGGGGGAGCAGTACAGCAGCTTCAGCTCCGCCTTGCGGAACGCCTCCTCGCGCCGCTCCCGCTCCTCCGGGGCGACCTGGGCGGTGTGCTCGCGGGCGAACAGCCCGGACAGCGCGCTCGCGGCCTCCTGGTACAGGTCCCGGAAGAAGGTGTTCACCCGCGGGCCGTCGCCGCTGGGGTAGGTGCGGGTCAGCGGGTCGTGCGTGCCCGTCTCGCCCTTGCCGGCGCGCCAGATCAGCGACTGGGCCGCCACTCGGTAACCGGTCGTGACCGCTGTCGTCGGCCTGCGGTAACGGCCCGCGCGCTGCGGCGCCTCCGCCACCTCCTTCACCAGGCCGTTGGCGGCCAGCACCTTCAGCAGTTCGGCGATGACGAGCTGAAGGTCGTCGGGGGAGAGGTTCTTGAACGAGGCGTCGGCACGCTTGAGGTACTTGCCGAACTTGCCGCGCGCGGAGAGGAACAGGCCGGAGCGGTCCAGTCCCCGGCCCGACGGGTGCGGGTAGGCGGTGCCCACGCGCGGGCGATCGGAGGCTGACAGCACCCACGGGTCCACCAGCCGCTCCTCGCTCGCCCGCTGCAACGCGTCGAAGTCGTCCCGGAAGTACGACACGTCGATGGCGAGCGAGCGGCGCATCTCGTTGAGCAGCACCTTCATGATCTCGGCCCGCAGGGCCGGATCAGCGTCCCGCAGGACCGCATGGGTGTGCGACCAGCGGTCCTGCTTGTCCGCGACCCAGCGCAGGTCCGCGTAGTCGATCTCCAGCAGACCGGTCTGCTCCAGGTTGGGCATGGTGATGCGCCAGCCGCGCTCCAGGTCGAGGTAGAGCCGGAAGGCGACCACGTCGCGCAGGGTCTTGGCCGCTGACTTGGCGAGCGTCGGGGGCTGGTCGGCCTCGCCGGTGTAGTCCATGGGGCTGAGACCGAGCGCGTTCGTCACCGCCGAGGCCAGCTCCTCATGGGTGAGGCCGTCCTCGCCCGCGTCCAGGGCCGCCTGGTACAGCGCCCCGCGCAACTGGGTGATCTGCACGAAGTCGTTGAAGTGACCGGCCTGGAGCGAGGCGTCCTGGCGGTTGTCGACGAATGTCAGGAGCTTGCGCGCCTCCTTGTCCAGCGCCTCCTCCGGCACCGACTTCAGAGACCGCACCACCGACGCCGAGATGAGGGAGGTCGCCGAGGAACGACCCTCCTGGTCCAGCGTCGCCAGCTTCGCGAAGTCCCGGCCGCGCGTCTGCTCGTAGGCCACACCGCAGTGCAGGCAGAAAAGGAACGGAGAGGGGATGAACGCGGCCTGCAGCTCGCCCCGGCCTTCGTAGCCGAGCGGGTCCACGGTGACCGCGCGCGGCATCCGGTCGCGGTACGTCTTCCTGACGACCTCCTGGCCCTTGTCGTCCAACTCCAGCCACGACTCGGGCAGTCGGCGGTCGTCGACGGCGTACTGGACGCTGGACGGCCAGGGCCGCTCCTGGTCGATGAAGAGGTAGCCGTCGCCCTGGCGTCCGCCCGTGGCGGAGGTGTCCCGGCGGGCCTCGTAGCGCACCTCTGCGTCCTTCTCGGTGCGCCAGACGGTCAGGTACTCCTGGCCGCACTCGCGGCAGAAGGCCAGCGGCATCAGCAGCTTGCCGCCGCTGCCCGGCTGCTCCAGCTGGTAGGAGCGGGTCAGGTGGCGGGAGAGCTTGTCCTCCAGGGTGACGTACACGGTGTCGCCCTTGGAGAGGAACTGGTGCAGACGGAACGCGAACAAGGGACGGTCGGTGACCGGATGCCGGGCCTGCGAGCCGGCTTCCAGGGTCGCCTCGATGGCCTTCGCGCAGTCGTCCTTGGGTACCCCCGAGTGCTCCGCCAGTTCGCGTGCCGCCACCTCGATCTTCGTGGGCCGGCGGCGCACCAGCCGGCCCGTGGACTCGTCCGTGGCGAGACCGAACCGCGTCTCGATCCAGCGGGACAGCGGATCGCGCACCAGATCGTCGTACGCGCGCGGTGCCACCGGGGAGGTCAGGCGCTCGGCGGGGACGGTGTCGGGGGCCTCGTCGGTGGCGCGTACGAGCGTCTCGCCAATGACGTGCTCAGGGCTGACCGTCGTGCCGAACAGCCGGGTCGCCACGTCGGCGACCACCTTCTTCTGGTCCTCGACGGTGCCCTCGGTCGACATGGTGGCCGAGGTGCCGATGCACTGCACGTCGGGCGCCTGGCAGGCCTCGCGGACCCGGCGGATGAGCAGGGCCACGTCGGCGCCCTGCCGGCCGCGGTAGGTGTGCAGTTCGTCGAAGACCAGGAACTCCAGGCCCTTGGCCATCTTGATGAGGCTGGCCCGGTCGGCGGGCCGGGTCAGCATCAGCTCCAGCATCACGTAGTTGGTGAGCAGGATGTCCGGCGGGTTGTCGCGGATCTCCTTGCGCTTCTCGTCGTCCTCCTGGCCCGTGTAGCGGGCGAAGGTGACCGGCTCGTGGCCCTGGCCGTAGCCATCGCGCAGGTACTTCTCCAGCTCCTTGAGCTGGCTGTTCGCCAGCGCGTTCATCGGGTACACGATGATGGCGCGCACGCGCTTGACGGCCTTGGGACCTTCTGCGCCCCGCTCGTGAAGTACGCGGTTGACGATCGGGACGATGTACGACAGCGACTTGCCGGAGCCGGTGCCGGTCGTCAGCACGTACGAGGCTCCACGCGCGGCGGCGTCGACGGCCTCGCGCTGGTGGCGGTGGAGGGTGAGCGGCCGGCCGTCGGGGACGGTGCCGCCCTCCGTCTTACCGGCCTGGAAGATGCGGGCGCACTCCGGGTGGAGGACCTTCTCCCCGACGAGTTCCGCGACCGTGCCGCCGCTCTGGAAGAACGGGTTGAGCGACAGCCAGGGATCGGGCCACTGCGACTTGTCGTCGAGGTCCTTTTCCACGAAGGCCGCGACACGGTCGTCGCGGATGACGGTGCCGCCCTCGGTGAAGTCGCGGTAGTCCCTGATGAGGGCGCGGTGCACGCCGAAGACGTCCATCGCCGTGCCGGAGGCCGTGACGGGCGCCGGCCGCGGCGCGGGCGTGGCAGAGGAAGTGGTCGTGCGGGCGGCGGTTGCGGCCAGGGGCCGTGTCGGGTCGAGAGCGCTCCAGTGGGGGAGTTGCGGCGTGTCACCGGACCGGAGGGCGAGCGGGCACAGGGCCTCGTGAACGTCGGCCGCGCTCGCGGGACGGTCGGCGGGGTCCTTGGCGAGCAGCCGGCCGACGAGTCGGATCAGCTCGGCGGGAATGTCGCCGCGGATGACGCCGAGGGGGGTCGGCTCGGCCTCGAGGTGCTTGCGGGCGAGTTCGAATGGCGACTCGCTCACGAAGGGTGGTACGCCGACGAGCATTTCGTACAGCACACAGCCCAGCGCGTACAGGTCCGCGGCCTGGGTCACCTGGCGGGCCTCGAACTGCTCGGGCGCCATGTAGCGGGCGGTGCCGACGCTGACGCCGGTGCTGGTCAGCCGCGTCTCGTCCGGGTCGTCGACGATGCGGCCCATGCCGAAGTCGAGGACCTTGACGGTGCCGCCACGGGTCAGCATGACGTTCGCGGGCTTCAGATCGCGGTGCACCACGTCGGCTGCGTGGGCGGCGGAGAGACCGTCGGCGATCTGGGCGCCGATCGCGGCCACCCAGGAGACGGGCAGCTGGCGCTCTTCCTCGACGAGGTCGCGCAGCGTCTCACCGTCAAGGAACTCCATGGCCAGATAGGGCAGTCCGCCGTCCGTGCTGATTCCACCGGCGATGAGCCGGGTCAGGTTCGGGTGTTCCAGGCGGCGCATGATGCGCACCTCGCGGGCGAAGCGCTCGACGGCCTTGTTGTCCGCGCCGGTGTCGATGAGGCCACCCGTACGGCGGCGAAGGACCGTCTTCACGGCGACCCGGCGTTCGGCGCCGCCCTCCGGCGCCTGCAGATCCTCGGCCCGGTGGACCTCCCCCATGTTGCCCTTGCCGATGACTTGCCCGATGCGGAATCTGCCATCGATCAGCACGTGGCCCACGGCCGCCCCCTGCCCTCATCTCGCCGTCCCGCTAAGGGACTTGCCCCTGCACGTGCCGCCGATTCGCTTACGTTGCGGAGCGGCAAGTACGGTCCTGATCACCGTACACGAGGGGCGCCAACTTTCCTAGACGTGAGATCTGTTGACACTGTTAACGCGTCACCTCTACGGTATGGCGTGAAGTTGGGGTGGGGAGTGGACGAATGCGGCATCAGGCAGTCGGCGTACAGGGTGCGCCCATCACCAGAGCCGCGCTTGCCGAGTTGCTGGTTCAGCTCCGGCGCGCGGCGGTGGACGGCATCGTGCCGGAAGGTGCGTTCATGGCGCAGGTGCAGAAGCTTGGACTCGGAGAGGCCGAGCGGGAGCGGCTGCGGGCGGAGTTGGCCAGGCTTGGGGTTCCTGTCCAGAAAACGATGCTGCATGCAGACGGCGACTCTCCGGATGTGGAAAAGGTTGCACGAACCCGTGGAGAAAATGTGTTCGGCCGCGTTGAGCAGGTGCGCGAGCTCCTGACGCGCTATGCGGACGACGACGGACACGTAGCGCGCCGGGCCGTCGACGGTGTGGTCCGGCTGGCCGGGCTCACCGCGCGCGAGGCGGCACAGGTCTGGGCGGAGGCGAGGGTGCGGGGCGCTGACACTACGGCGAGTCAGCCTGCCCCGGCGGAGCCGCCGCCCGGACAAGACGCCGCCGACGGAGTGTCGCCGAACCAGGAGGCTTCGTCGCGCTCCGACGACTTCACCGCCGCCGTGGCGGCCGCGTTGTCGGTGCTGCGCGTGGATCGCGTCCAGAGGCGGCCCGACAGCCGTCTCCTCAGTGCCGAAGCGGAGGTCGGCCTCGCCGTGCTGCTGCGCGGCGGCGCGGACGGTGTGGCACAGGAACCCACTGACGCGGACCTGAGCACGCTGCCGCCCGGTGACATCAGGATCCAGGCACGGGACTGCCTTGTGCTGCACAACCTGCGGCTCGTGCACTCCCTGGTACGCCACCATATGGAACAGGGGTTGGACTACGACGACCTGGTCCAGCACGGCGTCCTGGGGCTGTTGAGGGCCGCGCGGAAGTTCGATCCGACCATGGGCAACAAGTTCTCGACCTACGCGACCTGGTGGGTCCGGCAGTCGATCACCAGGGGAATCGCGGACGAGGGGGCCCTGATCCGTGTGCCCGTCCATATGCACGAGCAGATCCGCAAGGTGGCGCTGGCCGAGCGGACCCTGTACGGACAGGGAAAGCCCGCGGGTGTGGTCGACGTGGCCGTGTTCTGCGACATGACGGTGGAGAAGGTCGAGGCCGCCCGACGACTGAGCCCTCGCACCGACTCGCTCGATCGCGTCATCGGTGACGGTGCCACCCTCGGCGACTTCGTGGGGGAAGCCAATGCCCTGCCGTCGGTGGAGACCGGTGTGTTGAACACGTTCCTCATGGCAGACGTGTTGGCCGTCGTGGACACGTTCTCCGAGCGCAGCGCCCGTGTCCTCGTCCGGCGCCTCGGCCTCGATGGCGACGCACCCTCGACGCTCGACGAGCTCGGGCGGGAGTTCGGGGTGACCCGGGAGCGTATCCGGCAGGTGGAGAGCAAGGCCCGCTCGGCGTTCCGGCTGCGGCTGCGGATGGCGGGGATCATCGGCGCGTACCGGTCCGACGACGGGCACTGGGTCGACGTGGGTGGGGAGCAGCGCCGGTCGCCGAAGCGGCGTGCGCGTGGCATGGGTCCGTCTTCCGCAGCTGTCACGGAACGACCGGACGTCGAGCCGGCGGTGCGGACCGAGACATTGCCCGTGCCCACACCGGATCAGGAGTTGCCGTCCACTACCGGGGAGGAGACAGCTGTGGCCGATGGGAGCGGGAGCCGCGAGCGGGAGGACACGCTCGACGTTCTCGCGGGACGAACCTCTCCGGCAACTGCACAGCTTTCGGACGAGCCGTCTCCGTCCGCGATTGCCGTGGTGAGCCCGCCGCCCGCCGTGGAATCCGACGTGCTCCGATCCGTGCGGTACACGGCGGACTGGGACAAGGCACTGCGGCTGGCGGCGACGTTCGAGGGGGGAATCGACTGGCTCGCCGAGTACGCGCTGCTCGCGCTCGGACATTCCCAGCTCACGGTGATGCTCGGCCCATCTGCCGCCGCGGACGTGGTGCGTGCCGTACGGGAGAGGAGGACGCCGGACCAGCAGGTGCTCTCGGCCCTGGAGGTGCTGCAACGGGTCTTCGACACCCTGAGGAAGACCGCTTACCGGCCGGAGGACTTCTTCGAGCGGCCTGCCGAAGCCCTGGTCGGGGTGACCCCGCGGACCTACCTGGCCCGGAAGCCGCTGGTGAACACCGAATCACGCCTGGCGGTACGAGACGCACTGAGGGAGTTCGCCGCCCAGATGCCGAGCCGGAAGCCGACTGCCGAGTCGTCGACCGGGACCGCCGAGAAAGCGCACGGCCGCTCCGCGAGCCCCTCGGACGACCTGGCCGCGGAACCGGACCCGGCGTCCGACGACGCGCGATCGTCCGTACCCGTACCCGCCGCCGACGAGGAGCTACAACCCGTCCGGATCGCGGCGGACGTGGACGAGAAGCCCGCACCGCAGCGAGCGGGTTCCGAGGAGGAACTCGCGCTACCGCGCGCCGAAGCCGACCTGCGCCTCGCCGAGGTCCGCCGCGATCACGAGGCGCGGATCGTACGCGTGCGGGATGAGCATCAACAGCGCCTGGCCGCGGAACGGGAGGCCGCCGACGCCCGGGTCGCCGCAGCCGAGGCAGAGACCGAGCGGCAGCTGGACGCCCTGGAAGTTGCACTGCTGCGCCGTGTGGACACGTCACTCGTGCGCCGTGAGCGGAGCGTCCGTGCCGAGTGCGACGAACGCCTCGTCCAACTTGGCGAAGAACATCGGGCGGCACTCCAGGAAGCGGTCCGCCGGGGCGAGCACGCCGATTTCTACCGGCAACGGGCGGGCGAAGCGGACCGGCGGCTGCGCCAGTACCGCGAGGACACCGAGGCGCGCATCGCCGATCTGGAGGCCAGGCTGCGCCGGGCCGAGTCCCTGCTCGCCGAACGGGATCAGGCTCTCCAGGCAGCCCGGCAGCAGGTGGAGGCAGCCGAACAGCGTGCCGCCGAGCACATCGCCCGGACCGAGCACAACGCCTGGGCGCGCATCACGGAACTGCAGGAACAGCTTGCCGCGGAGCAGGCGGACAGCAGCACCCGCACATCGCTGCGGGACCGCTGGCGTCGTCCCTGAATCCCCACGGCCTTCCCGCCTTCGCAGACTCATCGAGGAATCCATGGACCCCAGACAGGAGCTCGTCTCCTACATTCACCGGCAGCTGGTCGGCCCTGCCGGAGGCGAGTACGAGACGCTCGACGCCCCGCCGGACCGTCAGTACCTCATGGGCACGCTGTACCCCCAGGAAGCCGACCTCCAGCGGCACCTGTATCTGGCGGCGGAGGAGCCGGACGGCTCCGGAACGGAAGGCACGGCCGACGACACGGCTCCGGCCGAAGACCCCGTACCGGAATCCAATTCCTGGCTGCCGTCCTCGCTCGGCTTCAGCTTCTACACCGACGCCACCACCATCGAGGTCGCCTGTGTGGGCGCGCGCTACGAGACCCGTGCCGCGACGGGCGAGCGTGGCCGGCGCTGGGAACGCGTCCCGCTGGCCGCGGAGACACACACCCTCACCCCCGACCGCGACCGGGTCCAGGTCCTCGACGGACGGGCCGAAGTCCTTGTGACCCGGCGTGTGTTCGGCACCGGTCAGCTGGTCACTGTGGCCCTGGTCAACACGGCACGCCACGAGCAGGCCATGGGGAAGGCCGCGCAGTGGGATCGCATGCTCTTCCAAGTGGGCCTGGAAGCACGGCCAACAGACGGCGGGGTGCGCCAGTACCCGAGCGTCCGACTGGCGAGCCGCGACCCGGAGGAACAGGAGTTGCGCCTGCAGTACGAGCATGTGCGCACGCATGCCGTCGGCCACGGCTGCGCGGTCGAGGAAGTGCACGACGGGGGAGGCACGCGCGTGACTGCCCTCCGGGCAGCCGTCATGCCGCAGGCAGAGGTGCGCGGTGTCCGCGCGGCAGGCCTCGGCGACACTCCCGTGCTGAACCTCCTGCACCTTGCCGATCCGCACATCTCCGTGGGTCAACTCCGTGAAGAACTCTGGGAGTTCGCCGCGGACTACCGCGCCTGGTACGTGGGGCAGCTGAACAGGGACGTCCCCGACTGGGGACGTGAGGCCGCCGACCGCATTCTCGCCCGCGTCAGTACGGCAGTCAGTCGCATCGAGTCCGGTGTGCGCACCCTCTGCGACCCCGGACGGCCGGAACTCCTGCACGCCTTCAGGGCCGCCAACCGGGCCATGGCGCTCCAGATGCGCCACTCGGCCCCCGACCTCGCGGGCAGCCGACGCGCCCGCGGTGCCGGGGTTCCGGTCGATCCTGGGCCGAAACCCGAGGCCACGTGGCGCCCGTTCCAGCTGGCCTTCTTCCTCCTGGCCCTGGACGGTGCGGTCGACCCCCGGCACGAGGACCGGGACATCACGGACCTCATCTGGTTCCCGACCGGCGGCGGCAAGACGGAGGCTTATCTGCTGCTCGCCGCCTTCGTGATGCTTCTGCGCAGACGCGAACCGGACGGAGGAGGCACGGCCGTCCTGAGCCGGTACACCCTCAGCCTGCTGACGACCCAGCAGTTCCAGCGCGCGGCGACCACCATCTGCGCCCTGGAGACGCTGCGCCTTGCCGACCCGGACAATTACGGTGAGGAGCCCTTCTCGATCGGCCTGTGGGTGGGCGAGACCACCACGCCCAACACCTACGAGAAGGCCCGCGCGGCCTTCGACAGCGAGCGTGCCGCGGCCCGCCCCGACGACGTGTTCATCCTCGACCGCTGCCCGTGGTGCGGAACCCGCATCCTTCCCGCACACAAGTCCCCCGACATCGCGGACTACGGGGTACGCGCCGACGCCGCCTCCTTCGCGTTCTTCTGCCCGCGCGAGGAATGCGCCTTCCACGCCGGACTGCCGGTCGCCGTCGTCGACGAGCATCTCTACGATCACCCGCCCACGTTCGTCCTCGGCACGGTGGACAAGTTCGCCCGCCTCGCCTGGGAACCGCGCGCGGGGCGGCTGTTCGGAGCCGGGAGCGCCAACCGGCCGCCGTCACTCGTCATCCAGGACGAGCTGCACCTGCTCACCGGCCCCCTCGGCACCACCGTTGGCCTCTACGAATCCGCGATCCTCGGCCTGTGCGCCGCATCCGACGGCACCGGTCCGAAGGTCATCGCCTCCACCGCCACCATCCGCCGCTCCGGTGAACAGATCCGGGCCATGTACGGCGGTGGAGTCCAGCTCTTCCCGCCCGCCGGACTGGACGCCCGCCACTCGTACTTCGCGGAACAGGACTCCTCTCGTCCAGGCCGCCTCTACGTCGGCGTCATGGCCCAGGGGCACACCGCCGGTCGCGCCTCCGTGGCCACCGCGGCCGCCCTGCTCCAAGGGGCGTGGGAACTGCCCGAGGAACACCGCGACGCCTACTGGACGCTGGTCGCCTACCACCACAGCCTGCGCGAGCTCGGTCGTACCGTCACGGCCGCGGGCGACGACATCCCCGCACAGCTCACCGGTCTCGACACGGGAGCGGGCACCAGGCAGCTTCCGGACCATCAGGTACAGGAACTGACCAGCAATCTGCCGCGCGCGGAACAGCCCGTGCTGCTCGACCGGCTGGAGAAGCCCTGGAACGACCCCGCGTCGGTGTCCTTCCTCCCCTGCACGAACATGCTCTCCGTGGGTGTCGACGTGAAGCGTCTCGCCCTCATGCTCATGCAGGGGCAGCCCAAGACGACCGCCGAGTACATCCAGGCCACCAGTCGTGTGGGGCGCAGCTCCGTACCCGGACTCGTGGTCACGTTCTTCAACGCCACGCGCCCGCGTGACCGTTCGCACTACGAGACGTTCGACATCTACCACCGTTCCCTCTACCGGCACGTCGAGCCCACCAGCGTCACACCGTGGTCCGTGCCGTCGCGGCGCCGGGCCCTGCACGCCGCTCTCGTCATCCTCGTACGTCACGGGCTCGGGCTGGCGGCGGAGAACCAGGCAGGTCACATCGTCGAGCGTCTCCCGGAGGTCGAGGTGCTCGCGGACCGGCTCGCCCGGCGCGCCGAAGTCTGCGAACCGGCCACCGGCGAGGCGGTACGCAAGGAACTGGCGGACCTCATCGCCGACTGGGAGGACGCCGCTCGTGAGGCGCACAAGCACGGCCGGGAGCTGTACTACCGCAGCCAGGGCAAGGGACAGTCGAACTTGATCAAGAGCTTTGAGCAGAAGTACGGGCTGTGGGAGACGCCCAACTCCATGCGCAACGTGGACCGGGAGTGCCAGGTGATGGTGAAGGGAGCCGACCTGTGAGCCGCACGCTGCGGGTACGCCAGTCGCAGACGGTCGTCCCGTTCGGGGTCGGGGCCGTGTTCGACATCCAGGGCGAGTCCTTCGTCGCCACGGGAATCGGCGACTGGCCGGGGCAGGGCAGGCAGCAGGTCGAGTCCCCGCGACTGGCCTCCCGGCTCGGAGTCACGTGCTTCTACGCCGCTCCGGCCACGGCCAACGACCGTTACGACACGCCGGACGCCCCGGGAGCGCCGTACGTCCGCTTCCCCTCCTGGCTCTTCTGCGGGGCCTGCCGGCGCATGAAGCGGTGGCGGATCGCCGACGAGAAGCCCGGTCAGCCGCCGCGCTGTCCCTCCTGCTCGCCGGCGCGGACACTCGCGCCCATGCGGTTCGTGCAGATCTGTGCGGCCGGCCACCTCAGCGACATCGACTGGTGGTTCTGGGCGCACTCCCGGCGTGACGCCGGCGAGCGCCGTCAGTGTGCCGAGCGCGAGAGACTGCGCTTCCTCGTCTCCGACCGCGCCTCCGGACTCGAAGCGCTCTCCGTGGTCTGCACCGCGAAGGGGTGCGGAGCCGCGCGTGATCTGCTCGACATCCTCGGAACACACGGGATGCGGTGTTCCGGACGCAACCCCTGGCAGCGGGCGAGCGAGGCCGCGGAGTGCGTCAAGCCGGTTCAGGTGGTGCAGCGCACGGCGGGAAACCTGTACTACCCGATCGTGCACTCGGCGCTCGACATCCCCGAGACCGAGGTCCCGGCGCACGCGGACGAGGAGCTCGCCCGGCGGGTGCGGGAACACGACCTGTGGGTGCAACTCTGCCGGTACATCGGGAAGCCGCGGGCCGGCATGTTCCGGGACGTCATCATGGAGGACACGGGAGCCGACGAGGCACTCCTCGACGCCCTCGTCGCCGAGGAGACCGGGGACACTCCGGCGCCCTCGTCCCACACACCGTCCACTCCCGCCCGACCCGACCTGAGCCGGGAGGAATGGGCCGCCTTCACCGCTCCGCCACCGCCACCGACGCGGGACTTCGCACTGCGCGAGACCACCCTGGGCCTGGGCGGCGATACCGAGGAACCGTGGGCCGGCCTGCGCCGGCGGTTCGGCCGGATCGTCCTCGCCGACCGGTTGCGCGAAGTCCGCGCCCTGTCCGGCTTCACCCGGGTCTCACCCGATGCCACGGTCGTACCGTCCGACACGGCACGGCGCCTGAGATGGCTGCCCGCCGTGGAGGTCTTTGGAGAAGGGATCTTCCTGGCGCTGGACCGGCGTGAACTCTCCGCATGGGAAGCCGACGCGAAAGTCCGTCACCGGGTCTCGGGGATGCGCGCCGACCTCGATCGCTCCTTACAGAAGGACCGCCTGGAACACGTCACCGGTCCGGAACTCGCCCCACGCTTCGTCCTCCTGCACACGCTCGCCCATCTGCTGATCCGTCAGCTCTCCTTCGAATCCGGTTACTCGACGGCGAGCCTGCGCGAACGCATCTACGCGCGCCCCGAACAGGACCAGTACGGCATCCTCGTCTACACCGCCGCCGGAGACGCCGAGGGCACCCTCGGCGGCCTCGTCCGCCAGGGTGAACCGCCGCGCCTGGCGGAGACCCTGCTGCGTATGACCGAGGCGGCCGCCTGGTGCTCGGCGGATCCGCTGTGCGCCGAGCACACCGGACAGGGCTTCGCCAACCTCAACCGCGCGGCCTGCCACGCCTGCGCACTCCTTCCGGAGACGAGCTGCGAAGCCGGCAACGCCCTCCTCGACCGCGCCCTGGTCGTCGGCGGACAGGGGGTGCCCGGCTACCTGGAGACGGTCGTCGGTACCGCCCTTGCCGCCGCGGCAACCGCCCTGGAGCAGCCATGACCGTCAGCTATCTCGACCTCTCGCCTCGGCAGCGCGACAGCCTTGACGAACTCCCCTTCGACGGCAACCATCTGGTCAGCGGTCCGCCGGGCAGCGGCAAGAGCCTGCTGGCGGCCCAGCGGGCCATCATGCTCGCCCTGACCGGAGCGCAGGTCACCCTGCTGACCCGCTCCAACCTCCTGCGCCAGTCGCTGGCCGCGGTCGTCCACGCACTGGGGCCGAGGGACCGCAGTGTGCGGGTGGCGACGGCCCACGCGTGGCTCACGGAGTGGTTCGGCGGCAGGGCTCCGGCCGCGGCTGACGGCACGTACGACTGGGAGGCATGCTACGACCGGGCCGCCGAACTGGGCCCCGATCCCGACATCACCCTGGTCGTCGACGAGGGACAGGATCTGCCCCCGGAGTTCTACCGGCTGCTCCGGCTGCTGCAGGCGCGTACGACGGTGTACGCCGACGAATGCCAGCGGCTGACCGACACCAATTCCACCCTCGCCGAGATAGCCCAGCGCCTGGGCCGGTGCACCCGGCACGAACTCGACGGGAACCATCGCAACACACGGCAGATAGCCTCCCTCGCCGCGCACTTCCACACGGGCAGTGACCTGCCCGACCTTCCCGAACGGGACGGGCCCGTGCCCCGGCTGCACCGTCTGCCGCACAAGGGCGCCGCCGATCTGCTGATCCTCCTGGCCCAGCAGCATCCGCAGCACAGCATCGGGGTGATCGTGAACTCGAAGCACACTCAGTTCTCCTTGCTGGGCAGCATCGAGCGCAGGGCACCCCGGCTCAAGCCGCAGCTGTACACCTCCATGGCCAAAGAAGGGCGTTACCGCACGCTGGACCTCGCTCGTCCGGGCATCGTGCTGGTGCACCGGGCCAGCGCCAAGGGGCTGGGTTTCGACACGGTCGTGATCCCCGACGCGCACACCGACGCGGCTGCCGATCCCACGTCGGCCGCGCTGCGCATGACGTACTACGTGCTGGCCACGCGTGCCCGGCGCGAGCTCCACCTCGCCTACGAAGGAGAAAGCGAGCCGCCGCTGCTGGCGCAGGTCGGGCCGGGCTCACTCCTGCGGGGGTGACGGGACTCGCCCGTGCGTCCGCACGGAACCAGAGCGTCGCTGCGGCTCGTATCCCTCCACCGTGGGAGGATCCCCAACCATGAGCGCGTCCCCGGCGGTGAGGAGCCTGCGCGCCGCGGTGTTCGCCGCGGTGTGCGTGCTTCTGGCTGCCGCCGGGCACGGGTTTGCCACCGGTGACATGCCGCCGGTGTGGGTGGACGATGCCGGGTTTGTCGGTGTCTTCCTCGCCGGATGGCTGCTCGGTGGCCGGGAGCGGTCCCTGCCGGGGATCGGGGCGGTCATGCTCGCCACACAGGCGGGTCTGCACATCGCCTTCGACGTCGTGCAGCCGCACGCGGCCGTGTCCGCGCACGGCACGCGGCCGGCGTCCATGGGCAGTCACGCCGATGCCGCCGTGGGCCATGCGCACGGCCTCTTCGCGCCCGCCTCGGACGCCCTGGCACACGTCCACGAGATGTCCACGCCGGTCACGGCCGCCCACCTCCTCGCCGCCCTCGTCGCCTCCTGGTGGCTGCGGCGCGGGGAGGTCGCGCTGTGGTCGTTGCTGCGCCGGGCCGCCACGTTGGTGCCCTCGCTCGCGGTGGTCCGGTGGCGGGGCGCTCGCGTCCCGCTCCCCGCGCCTCCGGGCGGCCCCGTGCGCACGCACGCCGAGGCTGTCCCGCTGCGGCAACTGCTGCTACGGCACGCGGTGCGTCGCCGCGGACCGCCCGCCTGGATCCCGTACACCATCTGACCCCCCATCACGCTCTTCAGCACGTACGGAGATCCACTCACCCATGTCTGCCATGTCCAGGAACCGCATCACCCTGCGCCGTGCAGCCGCCGTCGCCGCCCTCGCCGCCGCCGGAGTCCTCGGCGCCGCGGGTGTCGCCTCGGCGCATGTCACCGTCCACCCCGAGAGCTACGCCGAAGGAGCCACGGACGGTCTGCTGACCTTCCGTGTGCCCAACGAGGAGGACAGCGCGAGCACGACCAAGGTCCAGGTCTTCCTGCCCACCGACCACCCCGTCCTCGGCGTGCTCGTCCACCCGCAGGACGGCTGGACCGCCAAGGTGACCACCACCAAGCTCAAGAAGCCGGTCAAGACCGACGACGGCACCATCACCGAGGCCGTCTCCGCGATCACCTGGACCGGTGGCAAGATCGGGGCCGGTCAGTACGAGGACTTCGACGTGGCCTTCGGCCAGCTGCCGGAGGACGCCGGCCGGCTGACCTTCAAGACCCTCCAGACCTACTCCGACGGCAAGGTCGTCCGCTGGATCGAGCAGGGCGGGGAGGACGAGGCGGAGAATCCCGCGCCGGTGCTGAAGCTCACGGCCGGTGACGGTGAAAGCCCCGCTTCGCCGAACACGAAGGACGGCGACACCAAGAGCGGTGACGCGAAGAGCGGTTCCGCACAGGCCGCCTCGGACTCGGGCGACCCCAATGACTCCACCGCTCGCGGCCTCGGCAGCGCGGGGCTGATCGTCGGCGTCCTGGGCCTGGCGGCCGGGGCGTTCGCGATCGTGCGCAGCCGGTCGACACGCTCGTAACAGCCGTACGCGAAGGGCCCGGATCAGCAGCTGATCCGGGCCCTTCGCACGGTGCGGGGCGGGGTGTCACCGCGCGACGAGTTCCAGCATCTCCTCGCGGGCCTCCCGGGCGGGCGCCTCCGCGACGATCCGGGACGTCCGCCACAGCCACAGCACGTCCCGGCCGAACGACCACAGCAGCGACCCCAGGGCCAGCAGCGCCACGGCCATGTTCGCGGCGTGCGGGAGCAGTTCCGAGCCGGCCAGCAGCAGGCAGACGCCCTGGATCGCGGCGACCGTCTTGCGGGCGAAGGACGGCGGCAGCGGCGCGTTCAGCCAGGGAGCGACCTTGGCCGCGGCGACGAACGCGTAGCGCATCGCGCCGATCAGCAGCACCCACGGGCCGAGCTGCATCGAGACGTACACGCTCAGCACCAGGATCAGGAACGCGTCGACCTCCATGTCGAAACGGGCACCCAGCGCGGTCGACGTGCCGGTATGCCGGGCCACCTTCCCGTCGACGCCGTCCAGGATCAGCGCCACCGCCGTCAGTCCCACGAGGAGCGTGACCGGCGGAGAGCTCTCGAAGGAGTCGGCGACCAGCGCCGTCACCCCGCCCACCAGCGTCGCCCGGCCGAGGGTGACCCGGTTCGCCGGACCGAAGGAACGCGGCCGGGAGCGGTGCAGCGCCCGCGAGAGCACCGCCCAGCTCGCGATCGCGAACGCGAGCCCCGTCAGCCAGCCCGCCGGCCCCATGCCGATCGCCGAGCCGAGCAGGGCCAGCAACAGGATCTGCACGCCCGCTCCCACAGCGGTTTCCTGCTGGACCAGCCTGGCTTCGTAAGTGTTGTTCAGGGCCACCGCACGTCCTCCGGCCGAGTGACAGAGTCGATCAACGCCGCGTACTGTGCGCGGCCTGTGCACATCTCGGTACGTGAACAGGTTCCCGATCGTTCAGGAGGATGCCGATGAACCGCTCCGCGCGCGCTTTCTGGCTGAGCTCGCCGGGTCAGGGCGAGATCCGTGACGTCACCCTTACGGGTCCCGCCGAGGGCGAGGTGCTGGTGCGCTCGCTCTACTCCGGCGTGAGCCGCGGCACGGAGACGCTCGTCTTCCGCGGCGGCGTCCCGGCCAGCCAGCACACCGCGATGCGGGCGCCGTTCCAGGAGGGCGACTTCCCCGGACCGGTGAAGTACGGCTACCTCAATGTCGGCATGGTGGAGGAGGGACCGGATGAGCTGACCGGCCGAACGGTCTTCTGTCTGTATCCGCACCAGACCCGTTACGTCGTTCCGGTGAGCGCGGTGACCCCGGTGCCGGACCACGTGCCCGCCGAACGGGCCGTCCTCGCCGGGACGGTCGAGACGGCCGTGAACGCCCTGTGGGACGCCACACCCCTGGTCGGCGACCGGATCGCGGTGGTCGGCGGCGGCATGGTCGGCTGCTCGGTGGCCGCCCTGCTCGCCCGCTTCCCGGGGGTGCGGCTGCAGTTGGTCGACGCCGATCCGGCACGCGCCAAGACCGCCGAGGCCCTCGGCGTCGGTTTCGCCTCGCCCGCGGACGCCCTCGGCGACTGTGACCTGGTCGTGCACGCCAGCGCCACCGAACAGGGCCTCGCCCGCTCCCTCGAACTGCTCCGCGCCGAGGGCACCGTCCTCGAACTGAGCTGGTACGGCGACCGGCGCATCGCCCTGCCGCTCGGCGAGGCCTTCCACTCGCGGCGGCTCACCGTGCGCAGCAGCCAGGTCGGCACCGTCTCCCCGGCCCGCCGCGCGAGCCGCAGCTACGCCGACCGGCTCGCACTCGCCCTCGACCTGCTCGCCGACCCGGCGCTGGACGCCCTGGTCACCGGGGAGAGCGCGTTCGAGGAGCTCCCGGCGGTAATGCCGAGGCTCGCCTCGGGCGAGACCCCTGCCCTGTGCCACCGGGTCAGATACGCGGGCGGCGAAGACACAGCCTGACGGACCTGTTCAATCCGGTACGACAAACCGGGGCGACAAAAGCGCCTGACCTGAGAAAAGAGTGAGAGGGGGCTGAACACGGGGAAGCGAAGAGCCGTACTACACAGCATCCCCGCCAGCAAGGGGCCGGAGGGGCCAGACGCGCCGCACCTGGAGGGTCGTCCGTTGTTCAGCATCACCGTCCGCGATCACATCATGATCGCCCACAGCTTCCGCGGCGAGGTGTTCGGGCCCGCGCAACGACTGCACGGCGCCACGTTCCTCGTGGATGCCACCTTCCGCCGTCAGCAGCTGGACGACGACAACATCGTCGTCGACATCGGACTGGCCACGCAGGAACTGGGCGCCGTGGTCAGCGAGCTGAACTACCGCAACCTCGACAACGAGCCCGACTTCGCCGGCGTCAACACCTCCACGGAGTTCCTCGCCAAGGTCATCGCCGACCGGCTCGCCGAGCGCATCGAGAAGGGCGCCCTGGGCGAAGGCGCCAAGGGCCTGGCGGGCATCACGGTCACCCTGCACGAGTCGCATGTCGCCTGGGCGAGCTACGAGCGTGGCCTGTGACCGACATGGCCATCGACCGGGCCCCGGCCCTGACCTATGTGCCCGCGCAGCGCGCGGCCGCCCCTGCGAACGTCGGGATCATGCCCATGTCCCTGCGCACCGTGCACTTCGTCATGCCTGGCGGCGTCGACGACCCGGCTTCGCCGAGCGGCGGCAACGCCTACGACCGGCGCGTCTGCCTGGACCTGCCGGGCTTCGGCTGGCAGGTCACCAAGCACGCCGTCGACGGGGCCTGGCCCCGGCCCGGTGCGGCCGCCCGTGAACAACTCGCCCGTACGCTACGGGAACTGCCGGACGGCACGGTCGTCCTGCTGGACGGCCTGGTCGCCTGCGGCGTCCCCGAGATCGTCGTCCCCGAGGCCGAACGCCTGCGCCTCGCGGTGCTCGTGCACCTCCCGCTCGGCGACGAGACGGGCCTCGACCCGTCGGTGGCCGCGGACCTGGACGTCCGGGAGCGCGCGGTGCTGCGGGCCGTACCGGCCGTCGTGGCCACCAGCGACTGGGCGGTCCGCCGCCTCGTCTCCCACCACGGCCTCGCCCCCGAACGGGTCCATGTCGCCGCCCCCGGCGCCGACATCGCGCCTCTCGCCCCCGGTACCGACGGCGTCTCGCATCTGCTGTGCGTGGCCGCGGTGACTCCGCGCAAGGGCCAGCACCGGCTGGTGGAGGCCCTCGCGACGGTACGGGACCTGCCGTGGAACTGCGTCTGCGTGGGCGGACTCGGGCAGGACCCGGAGTACGTCGCACACCTGCGGTCCCTGATCGCGAAGTACGGCCTGACGGACCGCCTGCACCTCGTGGGCCCCCGCTCCGGCGCCGACCTCGACGCCAGCTACGCCGCCGCCGACCTGATGGTCCTCACCTCGTACGCGGAGACGTACGGCATGGCGGTCACGGAGGCCCTGGCCCGGGGCATCCCGGTCCTCGCCACCGATGTCGGCGGTCTGCCCGAGGCGGTCGGCCGCGCCCCCGACGGCGGTGTCCCGGGCATTCTCTTCCCGCCGGAGGATCCCGCCGCGCTCGCCGCCGAACTGCGCGGCTGGTTCGGCGAGCCCGATGTGCGCCGTCGGCTGAAGGCCGCCGCCCGCGGCCGCCGCGCGGCCCTCGACGGCTGGGCGACCACGGCCCGCAGCCTGGCCGGAGTACTGCTGAGGCTCCCTGACGAACCCCGGCGGGCGGCATGAGGAAGACGACGGTGAGCACGCCGACCGGGGCGATCCCGGCACAGCCGGGGCCGCGGGGCGAGGAGCCCCCGCCGGTGTCCGGACCGGAGAGCGAGGAGGGGGTGTCCGACGTGATCGCAGGTGCCGGACCCGTGACACGGCCCGGGGAGCGGGCCACCGTGCGGCTGCGGGAGGGCGGGCCCGAGGAGCCGCCACGGTACGCGCCCGAGTGGCTGGAGCTGCGCGAGACCGCCGACGCCGCCGCCCGCTCGGTCGATCTGCTCGACCCGCTGCGGATCCGGCTGGCCAATCTGCCGGGGCGGACGGGCGGGGTCGCCGTGCACGACCTCGGCTGCGGCACCGGCTCGATGGGCCGCTGGCTCGCGCCCCGGCTGGACGGCGCGCAGCACTGGATCCTGCACGACCGCGACCCCTACCTCCTGCACTTCGCCGCGGTGGCCTCGCCGCGCGCCGCCGCCGACGGCAGCCGGGTCACGGTGGAGACACGGCGTGGCGAGATGGCCCGGCTGACCCCGGACGCGCTGCTCGGCGCCTCCCTGGTGACGGCCTCCGCGCTGCTCGACGTCCTTACCCGCGAGGAGGTCGAGACCCTCGCGGACGCGTGCGTCGGGGCCGGCTGCCCGGCCCTGCTGACCCTCTCGGTGGCCGGACGCGTCGAACTCACCCCGTCGGACCCGCTGGACGCCGAGATAGCGGAGGCGTTCAACGCCCACCAGCGCCGCGGCGGCCTCCTCGGCCCCGACGCGGTCACCGTGGCCTGCGAGGTCTTCGGTGAGCGCGGCGCGACGGTGAAGGTGAATCCGAGCCCGTGGCAGTTGGGTCCGGCCGAGTCGGCGCTGACCGCCCAGTGGCTGCGCGGCTGGGTGGGCGCTGCCGTCGAAGAGCGTCCCGAACTGCGCGAGCGCGCCGACCGTTACCTCCAGGAGCGGCTGGCCGCCTGCGAGGCCGGTGAGCTGCACGCCGTCGTCCACCACAGCGACATGCTGGCGCTGCCCCGGCCGAGGGGCGGGGCGTCATGAGCACCCAGGCGGTGGGCGCCGGGGCGAAGTCCCGCGCGACACGGGCGACCGGCCACGGGCGCCCGACGCCCACGACACCGGCACGCGCGCGCGTGCGCAGGACCGACACGGCGGCGTCCGCGGGCCTGCGGGACGGCGGCTGTCTCGTCGTCCCCGCCCAGGCGCCCGACGCCGGCTCCGCGCTCGTCCCGGCCGGTGCGGAGGCCGGCGCGCTCGCGGCCCCGGGCGGCGCCCCGGGTGCCGGGGATCGGCGCGGCACCGGCCCGCGCCGTCTTCTCGGCCGTCTCGAGCTCCGCGCGGTGCGCGCGCACTTCGGCACCGTCGCCGGAGTCGCCATCCTCGCCGCACTGCTGTGGAAGCTCGGCACCGGCGTCTTCCTGGACGGACTGCGGCGGATCGACTCGCCGACGCTGCTGGCCGCCGTGGCCGTCGGGGTGGTCACCACCGTGTTCAGCGCCTGGCGTTGGCAGCTGGTGGCCCGGGGGCTGCGGATCCGGCTGCCGCTCGGACCCGCCGTGGCCGACTACTACCGTGCGCTGTTCCTCAACGCCGCCCTGCCCGGCGGCGTCCTCGGCGATGTGCACCGCGCGGTGCGGCACGGGCAGAGCGCCGGTGACATGGGCCGCGCCGTGCGGGCGGTCGTCCTGGAGCGCGTCGCCGGGCAGATCGCGCTGGCCGTCCTCGGCGGTGCGGCGCTGCTGACCCTGCCGTCCCCGGTGCGGGACGACGTGCGCGGCTTCGCCCCGCTGGTGGCCCTGGCCGCGGCGGGCGCGCTCGCCGTCGTCCTCGCGATCCGCATGAACCGCGCGCCCTCCCGCCGCGGCGGCGCGCTGCGCAGGACGCTCGGCGAGGCACGCCAGGGCCTGCTGTCCCGCGGCAACTGGCCGGGCATCACGCTCTCCTCGGTGGTCGTCCTCGCCGGGCACGTCGCGATGTTCGTCGTGGCGGCCCAGGTCGCCGGCTCCGGCGCCTCCGTCGCGGTGCTGATCCCGATCGCGATCCTCGCTCTGGTCGCCATGGGCGTCCCGTTGAACGTCGGCGGGTTCGGCCCCCGGGAGGGCGTCACCGCCTGGGCGTTCGGCGCCGCCGGACTGGGCGCGAGCAGCGGAGTGGCCGTCGCGGTCGTGTACGGCGTGCTGAGTTTCGTGGCGAGCCTGCCCGGCGCCGTCGTCCTGGTCGTCCGCTGGTACACCGGGCTGCGCTCCGGTGCCGGGTCCCTGACCGCCGACGCGGTTTCGGAACCCGACGCCCGGGCCACCGGCGCGGACTACCCGAGCCCGTCCGATGACGTGAGCAACTCGAAATACGCGCCGAAGGAATCGGCGAGGCTCGCCAGCAGTTCCTTCCCCTTTTCCGCCGACCCCAGGGAAGGACGGCCGATGACGCCCGACTCGGTATAGCGGGACATTCCTGTGGTGAGCAGATGACGGCGGTCGTCCGCGGTGAAATCGGCGGACTCGTAACCAGGGCGGACCAATTCGGGATGAGCGTGCAGCAGAATGGAGGTCTCGATTTCCCCCGCGTGCATGTCGGTGAGCAGCGAGGTCCGCACTCCGGCCCGCTCCAGCGCCGTCTCCCAGTCCTCCGCGGCCGGGAAGAGCGCCATCCGCTCCCCGCGCGCGGAGGACTCCTGAACGACGTTTCCCAGTACGTAGTTGCCGCCGTGGCCGTTGACCACGACGAGGGCGTCGACGCCCGACCGGCGCAGCGACGCGGCGATGTCCCGCACTACCGCATGAAGGGTCACGGACGAGATGCTGACGGTCCCCGGCCAGGCCGCGTGCTCGTGCGAGCAGGCGATCGTCACCGGAGGGAGGAGGTGCACCGGGTACGTTGCGGCGATCTCCCGTGCGACGGCACAGGCGACCAGGGTGTCGGTCGCCAGGGGAAGGAAGGGGCCGTGCTGTTCGAAGCTCCCGACCGGAAGGACGGCGACCTGTGTTGAGACACCGGCCGCCCGCGTCCGTACGTCTTCCGTGGTGTCCGCCGGCAACAACCCGTATGCCGCCGTAGGCGCGCCCGAACCACTCATCTTTTCACGGCCTTTCGTCTCTGCTTAGGAATCAGATCATGACAGAAAACATCGGCGTACTCGGCAAGAAGACCCCACGGCGTTCGGGCGTGGAACGCGTCGTGAATGCACCGTTGCCGACCGTGTACGGGAAATTCCAGGCGATCGGCTACCTGGACCACGATCGCGGTGACGAGCAAGTGGCCCTGGTCTACGGCGACATCGGCACCGACGACGTTCTCACCCGGCTGCACTCGGAGTGCCTTACCGGCGACGCGTTCGGCTCCCAGCACTGCGAATGCGGCGACCAGCTCGCCGCCGCGCTGCGCGCGGTCGTCGCCGAAGGCAGCGGCATCGTCGTCTACTTGAGGGGTCACGAGGGCCGGGGCATCGGTCTGCTGGCCAAGCTGCGCGCGATGGCCCTGCAGGCGGAGGGCCTGGACACGGTGGAGGCGAACCTCGCCCTGGGCCTGCCGGTCGACGCCCGCGACTACGGCGTCGCCGCCGGGATCCTGCGCGACCTGGGGGTCCGCTCCGTACGTCTGATGTCCAACAACCCGCGCAAGCGCGAATCGCTGGTCCAGCACGGCATAGAGGTCCCCGAGACGGTCCCGCTGCTGATCGAGCCGTGCGAGAACAACATCACCTATCTGCGCACCAAGCGGGAGCGTCTGGACCACAACCTGCCCCATCTGGACGCGGTCGCCCACTGGTCCTGATTCGCCGTGCGACGGCCCGGACAGGATGAGGGGATGACCGAAGACGTCCTCTTCCTCTCCGGCGAGCAGGTGGTGCGGCTGCTCGCCCTCGACGCGGCGATCGCCTCGCAGCGGGCGGCCTTCACCGCGCTCGGGACCGGTGACGCCGACCTGCCCGGGAAGATCATGGAGCCGAGCCGCTTCGACGACAGCGTGGTCTTCGCCTACATCGCCAGGCTCTCGGCGGACACCGGCCCGGTGGCGAAGTTCGGCAGCGTCAACCCGGGCAACGCGGCCGCCGGGCTGCCCACCGTGCATGCGGTCGTCACCGCCCTGGACCCGGTGACCGGCCGGCTCGCCGCCGTCCTGGACGGCACCGCGCTGACCACTTTGCGCACGGCAGCGGGCAGCGCCGTGGCCGTGGACGCGCTGGCGGTCCCCGGCGGCGTGGAGCCGGCCATTCTGGGCTCGGGTACCCAGGCCCTCGCCCATGCACGGGCGATCGCCCGGGTGCGGGAGGTGACGTCCGTACGGCTGTGGAGCCCGACCCCCGCGCACCGCGCCCGCGCCGCCCGGGCCCTGGCGGCCGAACTGGATGTTCCGGTGCATGCGGCCGACAGTGCCGAGGAGGCCGTGACCGGGGCGTCGCTGGTGGCCGCCTGCACCCTCAGCACGACACCCGTGGTGCGTGGCGAGTGGCTGGCGCCCGGGTGCACAGTGGTCAGTGTGGGCTCGTTCGAGCCGACCCGGCGCGAGGTCGACACCGAGGTCGTACGACGGGCCGCCGCCGTCGTCGTGGACGATCCGGCGACGGCGGCGGAGCATGCCGGACCCGTCGTGGACGCGCTGCACGACGGTCTGCTCGCGCCCGGGGACCTGGTCCCGCTGGGGGAGGTGCTCACCGGACGGCGCGCCGCCCGCACCTCGCCCGACGACATCGTCTACTACAACAGCGTCGGACTCGGCATCCAGGACGCCGCGGCGGCCTGGGCCGTGATCCGTGCGGCGAAGGAGGCACGCGCGTGAATCTCCAGGCCCGGGTCGTGGTCATCGGCGGCGGTGTGATGGGCACCAGCATCGCCTACCACCTGGCGCGCGCCGGTGTACGGGACGTCGTGCTGGTCGAACGGGACGAACTCGCCGCCGGTTCCACGTCGAAGGCGGCGGGCGGGGTGCGGGCGCAGTTCTCCGACGAGCTCAACATCCAGCTCGGGGCCAGGAGTCTGGAGGCGTTCGGGCGATTCCAGGAGGAGGTCGGGTACGACATCGGGCTGCGCCGCGTCGGCTACCTCTTCCTGCTGTCGACACCCGAGGAGGTCGCTTCCTTCGAGGCGGGCGTCCGGCTGCAGAACTCCCTCGGCGTGCCCAGCCGCCTGATCAGCCCGGAGGAGGCCCGGCGCCTGTCCCCGCCGATCACCACCGAGGGTCTGCTGGCCGCCGCGTACTCCCCGGACGATGGCCACTGCACTCCGGAGTCCGTCGTCCACGGCTACGCGGCCGCCGCCCGGGCCCGGGGCGCCCGCATTCTGCGCCACGTGGAGGTCACCGGCATCGAACTGCACGGAGCCACCATCACCGCCGTGACGACCACCCTCGGCCGGATCGCCACCGGCACGGTGATCTGCGCGGCCGGCGCCTGGTCGGGGGCGGTCGGTGCGATGGCGGGCGTGGACCTGCCGGTGCAGCCGCTGCGCCGACAGATCGCGGTCACCGAACCCGTCCCAGGACTGCCGCCGTCGCTCCCCATGACCATCGACTTCACCACCAGCCTCTACTTCCACTCCGAGGGGCCGGGCCTCCTCGTCGGCATGTCCGACCCCGACGAGAAGCCCGGCTTCGCCACCGACACCCACGACCGCTGGATCCCCCGCCTGTACGAGGCGATGGAGCGGCGCGCGCCCGCCCTGCTCGACCTGCGTCGCACCGGCGGCTGGGCGGGCCTGTACGAGAACACGCCCGACCACAACGCCCTGATCGGCGAGGCGACTTCGGTCTCCCGCTTCCTGTACGCGACGGGCTTCTCCGGCCATGGCTTCCTGCAGGGGCCGGCCGTCGGCGAGGTGGTCCGCGACCTGTACCTCGGCCGCGAACCCTTCCTGGACGTCGGCCCGTTGAGCGCCGCCCGCTTCGCCGCCGACGCGCCGCGCCCGGAGGCCAATCTGGTGTGACGGAGCCGGGCCCGTGCCGCGAAGCCGGTTCGCCCTCAGTCGATGACCGCCTCGTGCACCAGACGCTTCAGTTCCGGGAACACCTTCAGCGTCTTCGGCCGGACCTGGGTCATGAACTGGACGGTCAGGTCGCGGCTCGGGTCGACCCAGAAGGTGGTGGTCGCCACGCCGCTCCAGCCGTACGCGCCGAGGCCCGTCGGGGCGAGGGTGCGGGACGGGTCGATCACGACGGAGACGTTGAAGCCGAAGCCGACGCCCTCGTTGCCGGGTTCCTGGTGGGCGGGGGCACCGAAGGTGCGCAGGTCGACGCCGCCGGGGAGGTGATTGCCGGTCATCAGGGCGACCGTGCCGGGGGACAGGAGGCGGGTGCCGTCCAGTTCGCCACCCCGGCGGAGCATCTCCATGAAGCGGTGGTAGTCGTGCGCCGTGGCCGCCATGCCGCCGCTGCCGGACAGGAAGCGCGGCCGGCCGTGCAATGGGAGCCCGGGGATCGGGGTGATGCCGCCGTCGTCCGTCTCGCCGTACAACTCCGAGAGCCGCGGGGCCTGTTCGGGAGTGATGTGGAGTCCGGCGTCCGTCATGCCCAGCGGGCGGAAGATCCGCTCGGCGAAGAACTCGTCCAGCGGCTGCCCGGAGACCACCTCGATGACCCGGCCGAGCACATTGGAGGCGACCGAGTAGTTCCACTGCGTCCCCGGCTCGAACTGCAGCGGCAGGCTCGCGTACACGTCGATCGTCTCGGCGAGGTCCGCGCCCGGCGGTACCGAGGACTCCAAGTGGGCGTCGCGGTAGAGGGCGTCGACGGGATGGGAGTGGTAGAAGCCGAACGTCAGGCCCGCGGTGTGGGTGAGCAGATGCCGGATCAGGATCGGCCCGTCGGCGGGGCGGGTGCGCACCTCGGCCCCCGATCCGCTCACATACACCCGCGGTTCGGCGAACACGGGAAGGTGATGGCCGACCGGGTCGTCCAGCGACAGCCTGCCCTCCTCCACCAGCAGCAGCGTCGCGACCGCGGTGACCGGCTTGGTCATCGAGTAGATCCGCCAGAGCGTGTCCGGCTCGACCGGCAGCCCGGCCGCGAGGTCCCGGTGGCCGTGCGTGGTGAGGTGGGCGACACGGCCGCCGCGGGCCACGGACACCAGGTAGCCGGGCAGGCGTCCGTCGTCGACGTAGTGCGCGAAGTGCTGGTCGAGGCGGTCAAGGGCCTTCGCGTCCAGCCCGACCTCGTCCGGCTCGACTTCCTGTCGCAGCTGTGCCATCGCTCTCCTCCGGTCGCGTCGTACGCGATGCGGTCCGGCATACCCCTGCGGGGCCGCCTCTGACCTCATCGAATCTCATCGTCGCTCAGAAACGCGGGAACGGGCCCGCTCATCCGGGTGTTGTGTGATCGACGCGACGCAGCGGCCGGGAAGCGCGCGGGCGGCCGTCGCGCCCGCCGCGGCCAGGGCGGCAAGCACGGTCAGCGGCAGCGCGGTGCCCGCACCCATGAGCGCGGTGGCCGCCGCCACGCCCAGCGTCGGGCCGATGTTGAGGGCGGTCTGCTGCAGTCCGCCCGCGACTCCGGCCGACCCGGCGTCCGCCTGCCGTACGACGACATGGGTCGCCGCCACCATCACCGTGCCGAACCCGGCGCCCAGCAGCGCGAATCCGCAGCACAGGGCGAGGGTGCCCGACGCCCGGGACAGCAGCAGGACGCCGAGCGCGAGGGCCGCCATCGCCGCTCCCGTCGTACGGCGGGCACCGACCCGGCGCAGCAGTACGGCACAGCCGGGAGCCGACAGCACCATCAGCACCGCCAGCGGCAGGCTGCGCAGGGCGCTCTGGAACGGGTCGAGGCCGAGCCTGCCCTGCAGGACGTAGGTGCCGACGAACAGCGTGCCGAACAGGGACGCCGACGCGGCGACCAGAATGCCCAGCGCTGCGCCCACGGACGCCGAGCCGATCACCTCCGGTGGCAGCAATGGGCTCGCGGTACGGCGTTCGTGCCGGACGAAGGCGGCGCCGGTGAGGGCGGCCAGGCACAGACCGAGCGGATGCGGTGCGACCAGTGAGTCGACCAGGCAGGCCAGCGTCACGGCGAGCAGCAGGGCGCCCGGCAGGTCCAGCGGCCGGCCCGGGGCGCCGGCGAGATCGGGGCCGCGGGCGGCGAGGGCGAGCACGCCGAAGCCGAGCGCGGGCAGCACATTGAGGAAGAAGACGGCCCGCCAGCCCAGCCCGGTGACGAGCGCCCCGCCCACGACCGGCCCCGCGGCGGCCGCGAGCCCGATGGCGCTGGTCCGCACCGCGAGCGGCATCGCGAGCCGGTCCGGTGGGAACGCGGCACGGAGCATCCCCAGCGTGGCCGGTTGCAGCAGCGCGCCGAACACGCCCTGCGCGACCCGGAGTGCGATCACCCAGCCCACGCCGGGCGCGAGGCCGATGCCCGCCGAGGCCGCACCGAAACCGAGCATGCCGTAGGCGAACACCCGCCGTTGCCCGTACCGGTCGCCGAGCCGCCCGGCGAACACCAACAGGCTTGCCACCGCGATGAGATAGGCGGCGCTGGTCCACTGGACCTGCGCGAACGACGCGTGCAGATCCCGTTGCAGGGTGGGCTGCGCGACGGTGAGGACCGTACCGTCCAGGGCGACGACCACGGCACCCATCACGCTGCTCGCCAGGGTGATCCGACGGTTCACCGTGCGCCTTCCGGTCCGAGGTGGGCGTCGAGGGCGGAGCGCAGCAGCGGGGCGAAGTCCTGTGCGCCGGTGGCGAGTCGGAGGCTTCCCCAGGCCCACAGCTGGGCGATGCCGTGCAGGTTCGCCCACAGCGCGCCGGCCACGAGGGAGGCGTCCGCGTCCGGCCGGACCCGGCCGACCAGGTCCGTCAGCAGACCGAAGAGCGGCAGGCTGGTCTCGCGCAGGCCCAAGTGGCCGCTTTCCAGAAGATCATGGCGGAACATCAGCTCGTACATGCCCGGGTTGTCCAGCGCGAACCGCAGATAGCCGTCCGCCAGTGCCGTCAGCTGCGCGCGCGGCTGTGCCGTGTGGTCGCCGAGCACCGTGCCCGCCCGGTCGGCCAGCGCGTCGAAGCCGCGGCGCGCGATGGCCGACAGCAACTCCAGATGGCTGGGGAAGTAGCGGCGCGGCGCCCCGTGCGAGACCCCCGCACGGCGGGCGATCTCCCGCAGGGTCAGTGCCTGGGCGCCCTCGGCGGCCACCAGTGCCACGCCGACGTCGACCAGCCGGGTCCGCAGACCCGTATCGGACTCACTCATAGACACTGTCTACCAGGCTTTAGTAGACGGTGTCTACCGACCCGGTGGGAAGCGCCCGCGCGGGAATGCGCGGCCCGTCCCGCGCCGTTGTTCCACACATGACTGAGGACGCGACGCAGGACGCACTGCTGAAGCTGCTCTCCGACGGCCACGGCGGGGTGCTGGTCACGCTCAAGCGCGACGGCCGCCCCCAGCTGTCGAACGTGAGCCACGCGTACTACCCCGACGAGCGGATCATCCGCGTCTCGGTCACGGACGACCGTGCCAAGACGCGCAACCTGCGCCGGGACCCCCGCGCCTCGTACCACGTCACCAGCGGTGACCGGTGGGCGTACACGGTCGCCGAGGGCAGGGCCGAGCTCTCGCCCGTCGCGCAGGACCCGTACGACGAAACGGTGGAGGAACTCGTCCGGCTCTACCGAGACATCGTGGGCGAACACTCCGACTGGGACGACTACCGGGCCGCCATGGTCCGCGACCGGCGCCTCGTCCTGCGGCTGCACGTCGAGCGGGCGTACGGCGCGCCGAAGCGCTAGGCCCTGTCGGACCCAGGGGGTGTCGTTTGGATCATGCCGGCGTCGGTCCGCACTGTTCGTTACGGCCGCAGCGGCGCCGCGAGCGGCTCGGGATGCCGTGTCTCCCCGACCCAGCCCTCCAGCAGGTCCGCGAACGCGGCCGCCCGGTGGCGCCAGTCGAGTTCCGACAGGGCCGCCTCGCGGCCGAGCCGGGCGGCGCGCAGCCGCAGCCCGGTGTCGTCGGCGAGACGCCGTACCGCCCGTGCGGCGGATGGCGGATCCGCGTACGGCACCACGAGACCGCAGCCGTGCCGCTCCACCAGTTCCACGGCCAGCGGCGTCGGGGTGGTGACGACGGGGACGCCGTGGGCCATGTACTCGACGACCTTGGTGGGCCGCGAGTGGCGGTAGTTGGGCTGGTCGTGGAGGAGGGACAGGCCCGCGAGGGCGCCGGAAAGCCGCTCCAGCGCACGGTCGTTGGGGAGGAACCCGTGCCAGCGCAGCACCCCGTCCCGGTCGGCCGCCGCGAGCGCGTCCCGTACCTCGGGGTCCGCCGCGCCGACCACCTCGACCCGCACGTCCGGCGCCAGCAGCCGCGCCGTCTCGATCAGATCGAGCGCGCCGCGCGCCCGGGACAGCTGGCCCAGGTACACGACCCGGTCGGCGCCCGGCGGCGCCGGCGGCCCGGCCGGTACGGTGGCGAGGTTGGGGACGACGGGATGGACGCGGCGGAAACGGTCCTGGTAGGCGTCCTCGGCCAGCAGCAGCCGCACATGGCGCTCGGCGAGGCGCTCCGCCGCCCGGACCGCCCCGCGCAGCGGCGGCCGCAGCACGCGCGGCACCCAGCTCTTCATCACCAGTGCCGCCGCCGTGTCCTCGTGTACGTCCCAGACGGTCACGGGGACGGTCCCGGCGCGGCGCCAGCGGCGCAGCGTGCCCGGGAGGGCCAGCAGCAGTTCGGGGTCGTGCAGGAGGACCAGGTCCGCCTGCGGGCCGCGCTCGGCGAGCAGGGCGCGGGCCGCGCGCAGCGCCGCGTGCCGGTCCCGCCCGCCGGCCCGGGGGAGGTCGACCCCCTCGACATGGGGCCGGGGTATCGCTTCGCGGGCCGAGAACGGCGCCGCGTACATCACCCGGTGGCCGCGCTCCCGCAACGCGGCGATCTGCCGGTGCAGTATGCGCGCGTCCTCGGGGTGGTGGACGACGGTGACGACGAGTATCCGCATCAGAGCACCTTTCAACTCCGCGCGAAAGGACGGCTGTTGCCGTCGGGCGTGGCCTACAGGACCTCGACGCCGGGCCGGAAGATCCGGCCCCGGGTGTCGAACAGCAGCCGCGCCGTGTCGGCGAGGGCGGGCAGGTCGTAGGCGGAGTGGTCCTGGAGCAGGATCGTCAGGTCCTGCTCGCGCGCCGCCGCCATGAGGTCATCCACGCGGGGCACGGCCGTCCCGTCGACCGACCACAGCGGCACATGCGGATCGTGGAAGGCCACCGCGGCCTCCCGCGCACGCAGCAGCCGTGCGACCGGCACCGCCGGGGACTCGCGCTGGTCGGCGACGTCCGGCTTGTAGGTGACCCCGAGCAGCAGCACCCGCGAACCGCGCAGCGGGCGCCCGGCGGTGTTCAGGAGGTCCTGGGCGCGGCGCACCACGTACTCCGGCATCCTCCGGTTGATCTCCTGCGCCAGCTCGACGAACCGGAACTCGTAGCCGAGCGACGAACGCACCTTGTAGGAGAGGTAGTTGGGGTCGATGGGAATGCAGTGGCCGCCCACCCCGGGGCTCGGCCGGAACGCCTGGAAGCCGAACGGCTTCGTCCCCGCGCAGCGGATCGCGTCCCATACGTCGACATGCAACTCACGGCTGATGATGGCCAGTTCGTTGACCAGCGCGATGTTCACATGCCGGTAGGTGTTCTCGAGCAGCTTGGCCATCTCGGCCTCGCGGGTGCCCTTCGCCTGTACGACCGTGTCGACGAACTTGCCGTAGAAGGCCACCGCGCGCGCCGCGCACGACGGGGTGCAGCCGCCGACCACCTTCGGGGTCTCGCGCAGCCCGTGCAGCGTGTTGCCGGGGTCGATCCGCTCGGGCGAGAACGCGAGCGCGAAGTCCACGCCCGCCCGTAGCCCGGACTCCTCGAGGAGCGGCCGTACGACCTCCTCGGTGGTGCCCGGA
The DNA here is from genome assembly GCF_032656585.1 of Streptomyces herbicida. Taxonomy (NCBI): domain Bacteria; kingdom Bacillati; phylum Actinomycetota; class Actinomycetes; order Kitasatosporales; family Streptomycetaceae; genus Streptomyces; species Streptomyces herbicida. Next base: position 62,079 of record NZ_JAUYWJ010000012.1, on the reverse strand, counting down.
TAGGTGGTCGACTCCAGCACCACCAGCCGGCCGCGCCGCAGCCGGCCCGCCACCGCGCGGGTGGCCGAGGTCACCGCGCCCAGATCGGGCCCGCCGTCCTCGCCGAGCGGTGTCGGGACACAGATCACCACGGTCTGCGCGCGGGCCAGACAGGCGTCATCGGTGTACGCCGTGAAGCCGGCCTCCCGCATCCGGCGCACGTCGGCATCGGACACGTCGTCGATGTGCGAGTGCCCGGCGTTCAGACGCGCGACGACCCGCGGATCGCGGTCCAGGCCCACTACTCTCAGGCCGACCGAGGCGACCTCCCGCGCCAGCGGCAGTCCGACGTAGCCGAGCCCGATCACCGCGAGTTCGACGTCGTCGGTCCGTCCCCCGTCCCCGAGGGGTTCACTCTTTTCCCCGAGCGGTTCGCTGTCGTCCCCGAGCGGTTCACTCATGTCCCCGAGTGGTTCGGTCTGTTCGACCTGCATAGGGATTCACCCGGCCTCAAGGCAGGACTTGTGGGGTTCCCAGGGAGTCAGACGCATCCAAGAGCGCGATACGCCTCCCGGGTCGTTGCCGCGACCCGGCCCCAGGTGCGTTCCCGCGCGACCAGCGCGCGAGCGGCGGCTCCCCATTCGAACCGCCGCTTTTGACTGTAGAGCAGTATTTCGAGGGCATCTGCCCAGGCAAGGGGTGATTCGAGGAGAATTAGCCGCCCGTTAACCTCCGGTTCGACCAGTTCTCTCATAGCGGTGAGATCACTTGCAGCCACGGGGAGACCGCTCGCCATCGCTTCGACCGGTTTGAGAGGGGTCACCAGATGGCAGACGCGCTCGTCGGTGCGCGGCACCGCGAACACATCCAACACGGCATGGAAATCCCGCACTTGGGCGTGCGGAACCCGGCCGGTGAACAGAGCGGCACCGCCGCCGAGACCGAGCCGGCCGGCCAGCCGCTGGAGTTCCGCACGCTCCGGACCCTCGCCCACGATCAGCAGTCGCAGCGGAACACCCCGCCGCCGCAGCTCGGCACCCGCATGGAGCAATGTGCCGATCCCCTCGTGCGGGGTGAGGCTGCTGACGGTGCCGACGACCAGCTCGTCCGCGCCGATGCCGAGCCGGGCCCGCACCGGTGCCCCGTCGGGCGGCGGGGCGAGGAACGCCTCGTCCACGGCGTTGGGGACGATGAGCACCCGTTCCTCGGGCACACCACGCGACACGATCTCGGCCTTCATGGCGGCGCCCAGCGTCAGCACGAGGTCGGCCTCGCGCATGCAGTGCGTCTCCAGATCGCGCCGCATCCGGTACACGGAATCCCGTCGGCTGCGCCCCGGAGCCTGCGTCAGCCAGGTCTCCTCCAGGAAGCCCCGCACCTCGTACACCACCGGCAGCCCGTAGGCCTCCCGCAGGGCCAGCGCCACCCGCCCGTTGCCGTGGTCGGTGGCCGCGTGCAGCACCGCCGGCCGCAGCCGCTCCACCAGCCGGCCCGCCAGCTCGGCGTTCCGGGCCAGCAGCGGACCCTGCCCGTACGGCAGCCAGGCCGGCAGCAGCCGGTGCTGCGGCACGCCGCCCACCCTCTGCAGCGGACCGGCGTCCAGCACCCCCTGCGCCACCGGGAATCCGATCCGGGTCACGACGTGCGGATCCAGCCCGGCCGCCCGCTGCGCCTCGGCGAGCTTCTGGGTGCGCACGGTGTAGCCGGCGTGCCTGAACGGCAGCGAGTTGGTGACCAGGTGCAGCACCCGGCCGGGCACGGGCCGTACCGCCCGCCCGGCGGGAGCGGTCACCCGGACGGCGGACGGAGTCGCGCCGGGCCCGGCCGCGCGGGCCCGGCCGGACAGCCACCGCTCGACCGGCCGCACCCGCCCCCGCACGGGCCGGGGCAGCAGCCGTACACCGAGCAGCGCGGCCCGCGCCGGGTCGTGACGCAACTCGCCCCAGGCCACGGACGCGGCGAGACTGACAGCGCGGGGGATACGACGAGCCATGCCGCCACGGTAGGCCGACACGGAGCAGAACGCGGATCCGCGAGGAGCCCCCTGCGCCGGCCGGCCGCTCGCGCCGGGGCCCGGACGGCGGAGCGGCACCGCGCCCCCGTCGCCGGCCGCGTCGCCCCGGAGGCCGAACACCCATGGGAGGCAACGACATGAACGGCCGCATACTCCATGTGGTCGGCACCCGGCCCAACTTCGTGAAGGCCGCGCCGGTCGTCGCCGCCCTCCGCGCGGCCGGCTGCGACCAGGTGCTGGTCCACACCGGACAGCACTACGACGCCCGTATGTCGGACGTGTTCTTCCGCCAGCTGGGCCTGCCCCGGCCGGACACCGACCTCGGGGTCGGCTCCGGCAGCCACGCCCGGCAGACCGCCGACCTGCTGGTGGCCCTGGAGGCCGAACTGACCGCCCGCGCCCCGGCCCTCGTCGTCGTGTACGGTGACGTCAACTCCACGCTGGCCGCCGCCCTGGCCGCCGCCAAGCTCGGCAATCCCGTCGCCCATGTGGAGGCGGGCCTGCGCAGCTTCGATCCGACGATGCCGGAGGAGGTCAACCGGCGCCTGGTCGACCAGCTTTCCGACCTGCTGTTCACCACCAGCCCGGAGGCGGTCGGCCATCTCGCCCGCGAGGGCGTCGACCCCGCCCGGGTGCACTTCGTCGGCAACCCGATGATCGACACCCTCCTCGCCCACCTGGACCTGTTCGACCCTGCCGCGGCGCGCGCCGCACACCGACTGCCCGACCGCTACGGCGTGGTCACCCTGCACCGCCCCGCCAACGTCGACGACCCCGAGACCGCCCGCGCCGCCGTCCGCGTCCTGGCCGAGGCGGCCCGCCACCTCGACCTTGCCGTGCCGCTCCACCCGCGCGGCCGGGCGGCACTGCAGGCCGCGGGCCTCGACGGCGCCCCCGGTGTGCACGTCCTCGAGCCGCTCGGATACGTGGAGTTCATGAGCCTGGTCCGGGGCGCGGCCGCCGTGATCACCGACTCGGGCGGGGTGCAGGAGGAGACCACCGTGCTGGGCGTGCCCTGTCTGACCCTGCGCACCACCACCGAACGTCCGGTCACCGTCACCCACGGCACCAACCGACTCGTCTCGCACGCCGAACTGGTGCCCGCGCTGCGCAAGGCACTGGACGGCGGGCCGGCGACGCCCGCCGAGGGGCCGCCGCTGTGGGACGGCAGGTCGGGCACCCGGATAGCCCGCGTGGTCGCCCGCAGGCTGGAGCATCATGTCTGACCGCACCCGCGCCTACTGGGACAACCGCCACCGCGAGCACGACGACCTCGCCTCCGGCGGCCACATCGGCCTCGACCGGGCCGGTAACGAACTCTTCTACGCGCTGCGGCTCGGCACGCTGCTCGGCCTCGTCGGCGACCTCACCAGCCCCGCGGCTCCGCTGTTCGTCCTCGACGCGGGCTGCGGCAAGGGCCGCTTCGCCCGTGCCCTGACCCGCTGCGGCCACCGCGTGGACGCCTTCGACGCCAGCAGCGAGGCCATCGACCAGGCCCGCGCCGCCGACGGAGGCCCGCGGTACGCCGAGGCCCGGCTCGACGCGTGGCGCAGCCCGTGGCCGTACGATGTCGTGCTCTGCGTCGACGTCCTCTTCCACGTCCTCGACGACAGGGAGTGGACGGCAGGCCTGCGCAACCTCGCCTCACTGGTCCGGGTCACCGGACGGCTGATCCTCACCGACGAGGACGGACCCGCGCCCCGAGCCCTCGGCGACTACATACTGCACCGCCCGACAGCCGCCTACCGCGAGGTTCTCGAACCCCTCGGCCTGCGGCACACCGAGTTCCGGCCGTACGGATTCCGGGAGAACCGGGTCGGCTTCCACGTCTTCACAAGGACCCGCTGATGCGTCTGACCGATCTGCTCCACCCTCACCTGGACGGCGTCACCACGGTCGTCGACGCCACCGGCGGCGGACTGCGCCTGGAGCCGTATCTCCACCTCCCCGACGGAGTCGCCCTCCGCACCGGCCAACGGCCGATCGGAGAGGGCGAGTTGGTGCTCCTGTCCTATGGCCCGGACCCCGCCCTGCACGGCACCGAGGCCGACTGTCTCGCCGTACTGGAGCGCGTGCGCCCCGGCGGACGCGGCCTGCTCCTCTTCGGCCACCCCGGGCCCGAACCCCCGTACCACCGGCTCCTCGACGGTCTGGTCGCCCACCGCTGCCAGGTGCTCCGCGCCACCCCGCTCGACTATCTGCATCTGCATGCCGGGGCCGTGTTCGCCCGGACCGACGAACTCCTGCCGCCGCACGACTGGTTCGGCCGCCCCGTGCCGTCGGAGGGCTTCGCGACGACGCTGCGGATCGCCGACGAGTACGTCCTCGCCGATTTCGTGTCCCGCTCCCTGCGTGCCCGCGTCCTGGATCTGGAACGCCGGGCAAAGGAGGCGGAACGAGCCCGGGACACCGCCCGCGACGAGTCGCTCGCCGAACGCCTGGCAGCCGCCGTGCGGGAGAAGGACAAGCTGGCCTCGGACCTGCGCGGGGCCCGGCACCGGGTCGGCGTACTGGAGGCGCGGGTAGCCATGCTGGAGGGATCGACCTCGCTGCGCGTCGGGCGGGCGCTGGTCTCGGCGGCGCGCTCGCCGCGCCGCAAAGCGGCCGGGCTGCCGAGGGAGTTGTACGGGCTCTGGCGCGCCCGCCGGGCGACCCCGAGGAAGGCCGCGGCGAAGCCCCCGGCAACCGTCGACGATCTCGCAGCGACCGCCGCCGACGGCCGTCTCCACCTCGCCCACCGCGCCCTCACCTCCGCACCGCGCGACCGGCTGGTGCTGGCGGGCGTCCTCACCGACCGCACCGCCGCGGACTTCACCGCGGACGCCGTGGTGAACCGGCTGCTGCCGCACGACGGCAGCCTGCTCGTCCGGCGCACCGACCCGGACGCGGTCGTGGTGCAGCTCAGCGCCTGTACCGGCGATGGGCCCTGGTCCCTCGCCGGTACCGGCCTGGCGCCGGATCTGGACCGCAGACTCGCCGAACTCCTCACCGAGGCACATGCGTCGGGCCGCGCGGCCGTCCTGTGGCAGGACGCCCCGGCCGCCACCGCGCCCGGCCTCGCCCACCTGTCCTGGGACGCCGTCCTCGACGCGGACACCGGCGTACGGCTGTCCCGGCTCGACCCCGCCGAAGACGGCAGGGAACGGCTCCGGGAGGTGTTCCGGCAGGACAGCACCCGGGTGCGGCTGGCGGAACTGGCCCGGCTGGTCGGCGCGCCGGATCCGCTGGAGGCGCGCCGGGTCGCCGTGCTGGCCGCGCCCCGCGACCGGGCCGGCACGGCACGGCTGGTGGCCCAGGTGCTGGACCAGCTGCACCGGCCGGCCGAGGTGCTCGCGCCCGACCCGGCGGGCCTGGAGGAACTCACCGGCGCGGGGATCGCCGTGCGCACCGGACCGCCCACCGCGGCCTGGGTCGCGGACTGGACCGACCCCGCCGAGGAGCGTCCCGGCACCCTGCTGCTGGATCTGCTGTGCGCCCAGGAGCACTCGGGCGCCGACGCGCTCGGCCACACCGCGACGGGCGACGACTACACCTTCGTACCGGCGCTGGCGCGTCCACTGCTCGTACGCCGGTCGCTGCATCTGAGCGGCACAGCGCCGGAGAGCTGGTGCGGGCAGGGGTACCGGCTGTTCGCCGTGCGCGGGAAGGAGCCGTCATGACGTGGGAAGGAACCCTGATGAGCCGTACGCCGCGCGCGCTGGTCTACGGCGACGTGGACCTCAACCTCATCGACGGCTCCGCCGTCTGGGCCCAGTCGACGGTGCAGGCGCTGTCGTCGGCCGGGTGCGAGACCCGGCTGGTGCTCAAGGCACCCGTCCGCACCGGGCGGTTGACCGATCCGCTGGCCGGGCTGCCCGGGGTGCGGTTGGTGCGGCCGTACGAGGAACGGCTGGTCGACGGGCAGCCCGGCCGGGCACTGTCGCCGGCGCAAGCCTCCCGGCTGCTCGCCCGGCTGGACCGGGACGAGCCCTGCGACCTGCTGGTGCTGCGCGGCCGCAGGCTCGTCGGCCGGGTCGTGGCCGACGGTCACTTCGACGGGCGGATCTGGGCCTATCTGACCGACATCCCGCAGTCGGCCGCCGCGATGACCGAGGAGGCCCGCGCGGAACTCGCCCGTATCGCCGGGGCCTCGCGGCAACTCCTGTGCCAGACCGAGGAGTTGCGATGTTTCCTGGAGGCGTGGGTGCCCGAGGCCTGCGGGCGGTGCGTGCTCAGCCCGCCCGCCGTGCCGGAGCCCGGCTTCCCGCTGCCGGAGCACGACCGGCCGCACGATCCACTGCGGCTCGTCTACACCGGGAAGTTCGCGCCCCTGTGGAACACCCTGCCGATGACGGCGCTGCCGTCCCTGCTGGCCGAACGCGGTGTCCGCGCCGAGCTCCACACCGTGGGCGACAAGATCCACGACGACTCCGCCCACCCTGGGTTCCGGTCCGCCATGGAGCGGGCGCTGCACGGCGGCACACCCGGCGTCCGGCACCACGGCGGACAGCCCCGGGAGACGGCCATGCGCCTGGCCGCCGACTGCGACCTCGGCCTCGGCTGGCGCGACCCCGCCCTCGACGCCAGTCTCGAACTGTCCACCAAGGTCCTGGAGTTCGGCGCGCTCGGCCTGCCGGTCGTCCTCAACCGCACGCCCACGCACGAGGCACTGCTCGGCGCCGACTATCCGCTCTACGTCCCCGGCCGCGCCGGGCTCACCGACGCCGCCGAGGCCGTGACCCGCGCCGCCCGCGACCCCGAGGCCCGCCGACTCGCGGCCGACCGCTGCCGCGAGGCCGCCGGCCGGTACACCCTCGACGCCGCCGCCGTCCGCTGGCGCTCGCACCTCGACCGGGCCTTCCCGGTCGGACCTCAGGCGACGACCACCCGGCCGCGCCCCCTGCGGGTCGGTGTCGCGGGCCACGACCTGAAGTTCCTCACCCGGCTCCTCGACCACTTCCGCGCCCTGCCCGGACTCGACGTACGAGTGGACGCGTGGCCCGCGCTCGCCCGCCACGACCCGGCAGCGAGCCGGGAACTCGCCGACTGGGCCGACGTGGTGGTCGTCGAGTGGTGCGGCCCTGCCGCCGTCTGGTACAGCCGCCACAAACGGCGCGGCAGCCGGCTCGTCGTACGGCTGCACCGGTTCGAGCTGGAGGCCGAGTGGCCGGGACGTGTCGACATCGACGCGGTCGACCGGGTGGTGTGCGTGAGCCCGTACTACCGGCGGCGGACCCTCGCCCGCACCGGCTGGCCCCAGTCCAAGGTGACGGTCGTCCCGAACTGGGTGGACGCCGACCAGCTCGACCGGCAAAAGGCGCCCGGCGCCCGGTTCCGCCTCGGCATGATCGGCATCGCGCCCAGCCGCAAGCGGCTCGATCTGGGCCTGGACGTCCTGGAGGGGCTGCGCGCCCGGGACCGGCGCTGGCACCTCTCCGTCAAGTCCAAGCCGCCGTGGGAGTACTGGTGGATCTGGAACAAACCCGAGGAGCGCGCGCACTACGACGCCGTCCTGCGCCGAATGCAGACGTCACCCCTGCTCGAAGGGGCCGTCGTCTTCGACGAGTTCGGGGCGGACGTGCCCGGCTGGCTGCGCCGGATCGGACACGTCCTGTCCACCAGCGACGACGAGAGCTTCCACCTCGCCCCGGCCGAGGGCATGGCCTCCGGGGCAGTACCGGCCCTGCTGCCGTGGCCGGGCGCCGAGGAGATCTACGACCCCCGATGGATCCACGACCACCCCGAGGCCATGACGGAGGCCGTCGCCGCCCTCGCCGACCCCGAGCCCTTCCGGTCCGCCGCTGACCTGGCCCGCGCCCAGGCCCGGGAGTCGTTCGCACTGGACCGGGTGGCGGCGACCTGGACGGACCTGCTGGTCGGCGACTGAGCGGGGCCGGTCCGCCGTCAGTCCGCCGCGCGCTCCGCCGTGAGGTAGGCGATCACCATGTCGCCGAGCATCGTGCGGTAGCGCTCGCGCTGGGCGGGGTCGACCAGGTCCCGGCCGAACAGGGCACGGAAGGTGTGCCGGTTGGAGACCCGGAAGAAGCAGAACGAGCTGATCATCGCGTGCAGGGCGACCGCGTCGACGTCGGCCGTGAACAGGCCCGACTCCCGCCCCGAGGCCAGGATGCGGCGGATCACGTCCAGCGCGGGCGAGCCGATCTTCGCGAGCTTCTCGGAGGCGGCGATGTGCTCGGCCCCGTGGATGTTCTCGATGCTGACCAGGCGGATGAAGTCCGGGTGCCGCTCATGGTGGTCGAAGGTGAGCTCGGCCAGCCGCCGGATGGCCGCGACCGGGTCCAGGTGTTCCACGTCGAGTGCCTGCTCGGTCTCGCGGATCTCGCCGTACGCCCGCTCCAGGACTGCCGTGAACAGCTGCTCCTTGCCGCCGAAGTAGTAGTAGATCATCCGCTTGGTGGTGCGGGTGCGGGCGGCGATCTCGTCGACCCGGGCACCGTCGTAGCCGGCCCGGGCGAACTCCTGCGTCGCCACGTCGAGGATCTCGGCCCGGGTGCGGGCGGCGTCACGGATGCGCCCGTTGTGTCGTGCCGGTTCGTCGACGCTGGTCATCGGGTTCCTTCGGGCGTAAGGCGCGGGGTGTGGCCGGTGCCGGTGATTGTAGAAGCCCGTACATCGGACGCCTGCTCGGGAGCACGTCGTGGCCAGGGACTCGTATCTCGTCGGACTGACGAGTTCGCCGCCGGGGTCCGGCGCGACCGGGGCCACCGCCGATACGGCGCCCCGGACGAGCCAGGCTTCCTCAGCCTCTGCTGTTCCACTCCGCGATCACCGGACGCCCGTGCTCCGTCGACAGACGGCTGAGCGTGCCCGTCGCGAGCTGGAAGAGGCGGCCGTCCGCGGGTGGCAGGCCCAGCCTGCGGGCCGTCAGGACACGCAGGAAGTGGGCGTGGGCCACGAGGATCACATCACCGGCGGCGAGGGCGGTGCCCACCCGGGACAGCACCCGGTCGGCACGCCGGCCGACCTCGGGCGGTGACTCGCCGGGATGGCCGTCCGGGCCGGACGGTACGCCGTGCCGCCACAGGTCCCAGTCGGGCCGCGTGCGGTGGATGTCGGCGGTGGTGATGCCCTCGTACCCGCCATAGTCCCACTCGTGCAGGTCGGGGTCGGGCACGACCCCGCTCAGGCCCGCGAGGTCGGCCGTGCGTATTGCGCGTGCGAGCGGGCTGGTCAGGGCGAGGGCGAAGGTCCGGCCGGAGAGGAGTGGAGCGAGGGACTTGGCCTGTTCCTCGCCGTGCGCGGTGAGGGGCAGGTCGGTGCGGCTGGTGTGCCGGCCCGACACGCTCCACTCCGTCTCGCCGTGGCGGACCAGAAGGAGGTCCCCCACGGACGGTCACTCCTTCGCCGACTCGACGGCGTGGCCGCCGAACTGGTTGCGCAGGGCGGCGATCATCTTCATCTGTGGGGAGTCGTCCTGCCGGGAGGCGAACCGCGCGAAGAGGGAGGCGGTGATCGCGGGCAGCGGCACCGCGTGGTCCACGGCCGCCTCGACGGTCCAGCGGCCCTCGCCGGAGTCCTGCGCGAAGCCCTTCAGCTTCTCCAGGTGTTCGTCGTCGTCCAGGGCGTTGACCGCGAGGTCGAGCAGCCAGGAGCGGATGACCGTGCCGTCCTGCCAGGAGCGGAACACCTCGCGGACGTTGTCCACCGAGTCGGCCTTCTCCAGCAGCTCCCAGCCCTCGGCGTAGGCCTGCATCATCGCGTACTCGATGCCGTTGTGGACCATCTTGGAGAAGTGCCCGGCGCCGACCTTGCCGGCGTGGACATAGCCGTACGGCCCTTCGGGCTTGAGCGCCTCGAAGATCGGCTGGAGCCGCTCGACGTCCTTCTTGGCGCCGCCGACCATCAGGGCGTAGCCGTTCTGCAGACCCCAGACGCCGCCGGAGACGCCCGCGTCGACGAAGCCGATGCCCTTGGCGCCGAGTTCCGCGGCGTGCTTCTCGTCGTCCGTCCAGCGGGAGTTGCCGCCGTCGACGACGGTGTCGCCGGCCTCCAGCAGCTCCCCGAGTTCGTCGACGGCGGACTGAGTGGCGGTGCCGGCCGGGACCATCACCCAGACCGTGCGCGGCGCGTCCAGCCGTGCGACGAGTTCGGCCAGGTCCGCGACGTCGGAGAGCTGGGGGTTGCGGTCGTAGCCGAGGACGGTGTGGCCGGCGCGGCGGATCCGCTCGCGCATGTTGCCGCCCATCTTGCCGAGACCGATGAGTCCGAGCTGCATGGTCAGTTCACTTCTTCCTGAGCGTTCCGAACGTTCTGGGCGTTCCGGGTGTTCTTGAGCGTGCGATACGCGGCGACGAGAGCCCGGGTGGACGGGTCGAGACCGGGGACGTCCGCGCCTTCGGTGAGGGCGGGCTCGACGCGCTTGGCGAGGACCTTGCCGAGCTCCACGCCCCACTGGTCGAAGGAGTCGATGTTCCAGACCGCGCCCTGGACGAACACCTTGTGCTCGTACAGCGCGATCAGCTGGCCGAGGACCGACGGGGTCAGCTCGCGGGCGAGGATCGTGGTGGTGGGGTGGTTGCCCTTGAAGGTGCGGTGCGGCACCTGCTCCTCGGGCACGCCCTCGGCGCGGACCTCGTCGGCGGTCTTGCCGAAGGCCAGGGCTTGCGTCTGGGCGAAGAAGTTGGCCATCAACAGGTCGTGCTGGGCCGCCGGTTCACCGCTCAGCTCGTCGACGGGCCGCGCGAAGCCGATGAAGTCCGCGGGGATCGGCTTCGTGCCCTGGTGGATGAGCTGGTAGTAGGCGTGCTGCCCGTTGGTGCCGGGCGTGCCCCACACCACCGGGCCGGTCTGCCACTCCACCGGCTCGCCCTGCCGGTCCACCGACTTGCCGTTGGACTCCATGTCCAGCTGCTGCAAGTAGGCGGTGAACTTGGAGAGATAGTGCGAGTACGGCAGCACCGCGTGTGACTGGGCGTCGAAGAAGTTGCCGTACCAGATCCCCAGCAGACCGAGGATCAGCGGGGCGTTGGCCTCGGCGGGAGCGGTGCGGAAGTGCTCGTCGACCAGCTGGAAGCCGTTGAGCATCTCCCGGAACCGGTCCGGGCCGATGGCGATCATCAGGGAGAGGCCGATCGCGGAGTCGTAGGAGTAGCGGCCGCCGACCCAGTCCCAGAACTCGAACATGTTCTCCGGGTCGATGCCGAACTCGGCGACCTTCCCGGCGTTCGTCGACAGGGCCACGAAGTGCTTCGCCACCGCCTTCTCGTCGCCGTCGAGGCCCCGCAGCAGCCAGGAGCGCGCCGAGGTGGCGTTGGTGATCGTCTCGATGGTGGTGAAGGTCTTGGAGGCGACGATGAACAGCGTCTGAGCCGGGTCCAGGTCCCGTACCGCCTCGTGCAGGTCCGCGCCGTCCACGTTCGACACGAACCGGAACGTCAACTCCCTTGCCGTGTAGGGGCGCAGCGCCTCGTAGGCCATCGCCGGGCCCAGATCCGAGCCGCCGATGCCGATGTTGACGACGGTGCGGATCCGCTTGCCGGTGTGGCCGGTCCACTCGCCCGAGCGGACCCGGTGCGCGAAGTCGCTCAACCTGTCCAGGACCGCGTGCACACCGGGGACGACGTTCTCCCCGTCGACCTCGATCACCGCGTCGCGCGGGGCGCGCAGCGCCGTGTGCAGCACCGCGCGGTTCTCGGTGACGTTGATCTTCTCCCCGCGGAACATGGCGTCCCGCAGGCCGGACACATCGGTCGCCGTGGCCAGTTCCTGCAGCATGGCCAGGGTCTCATCGGTGATCAGGTGCTTGCTGTAGTCGATGAGCAGGTCGCCGACGCGTACGGCGTACCGCTCCGCGCGCGCGGGATCCTCGGTGAACAGCTCCCGCAGATGCGTCTGCCACTGGGCCCGGTGGTCCTCGAGCGCCGTCCACTCGGGGCGCCGGGTGAGCTTGGGGGTGCCGGACATGTCAGGAGTGCTCCTCGGTGCCCTTGGCGCGCAGGGCGATGGCGTACATCTCGTCGGCGTCGAGGCGGCGCAGTTCCTCGGCGATGAGTTCGGAGGTGGCCCGGACCTTCAGGGCGAGGGTGCGCGGCGGCTGCCCCGGCAGGGTCAGCGTGGCCAGCGGGCCCTCGGGCCGGTCGATGACGATCTCGCCGCTCGCGGTGCCGAGGCGTACGGCCGTGACGACCGGTCCTGCGGTGACCACCCGGTCGACCTTGACCTTCAGCCGCACCTCCAGCCAGCGGGCTAGCAGTTCGGCGGCCGGGTTGTCGGCCTCGCTCTCCACGGCGGCCGAGGTCACCGGCACCCGGGCCTGGTCCAGGGCCGCCGCCAGCATCGAGCGCCACGGGGTCAGCCGGGTCCAGGCGAGGTCGGTGTCGCCGGGCGTGTAGGCGCGGGCACGGGCGTCGAGGGCCTCCAACGGGCGCTCGACGGCGTACAGATCGGTGATCCGGCGCTGCGCGAGGGCACCGAGCGGGTCCTTGGCGGGCACGTCGGGCGCCTCCGCCGGCCACCACACGACGACCGGGGCGTCCGGCAGCAGCAGCGGCAGGACCACGGAGTCGGCGTGGTCGGAGACTTCGCCGAAGGTCCGCAGGACGACCGTCTCGCCGGTGCCCGCCTCGGAGCCGACCCGGACCTCTGCGTCCAGCCGTGACCGGGTGCGCTCCCGCGGGGTGCGGGACTGCCGCTTGATGACGACCAGGGTGCGCGAGGGGTGCTCGTGCGAGGCCTCCTCGGCCGCCTTGATCGAGTCGTAGGCGTTCTCCTCGTCCGTGACGATGACCATCGTCAGGACCATCCCCACGGCCGGGGTGCCGATGGCGCGGCGGCCCTGCACCAGCGCCTTGTTGATCTTGCTTGCCGTGGTGTCGGTCAGGTCGATCTTCATGGCCTGCGCCAGCTCCGTCCGTCTCGTGCGAGCATCTCGTCGGCTTCCTCGGGTCCCCAGCTGCCCGACGCGTACTGCGCCGGCCTGCCGTGTTCCGTCCAGTACTCCTCGATCGGGTCGAGGATCTTCCAGGACTCTTCCACTTCCTGGTGACGGGGGAACAGATTGGCGTCGCCGAGCAGTACGTCCAGGATGAGCCGCTCGTACGCCTCCGGGCTGGACTCCGTGAACGACTCGCCGTAGGCGAAGTCCATCGTCACGTCCCGGATCTCCATCGACGTGCCCGGCACCTTCGACCCGAATCGCACGGTCATGCCCTCGTCGGGCTGGACGCGGATGACGACCGCGTTCTGCCCGAGCTCCTCGGTGGCCGTGGAGTCGAAGGGGGAGTGCGGGGCCCGCTGGAAGACCACCGCGATCTCGGTGACCCGGCGGCCCAGCCGCTTGCCGGTGCGCAGATAGAAGGGGACACCCGCCCAGCGGCGGTTGTCGACCTCCAGCTTGATCGCGGCGTAGGTGTCGGTCTTCGACTTGGCATCGATGCCCTCCTCCTGGAGGTAGCCGACCACCTTCTCACCGCCCTGCCAGCCCTCCGCGTACTGTCCGCGTACGGTGTGCGCGCCCAGGTCCTTGGGCAGCCGCACCGACTTCAGCACCTTCAGCTTCTCGGTGAGCAGCGCCTCCGCGTCGAAGGCGATGGGCTCCTCCATGGCGGTCAGCGCCATCAGCTGGAGCAGATGGTTCTGGATGACGTCACGGGCGGCGCCGATGCCGTCGTAGTAGCCGGCGCGGCCGCCGATGCCGATGTCCTCGGCCATGGTGATCTGCACATGGTCGACGTACGAACGGTTCCAGATCGGCTCGTACATCTGGTTGGCGAAACGGAGCGCCAGGATGTTCTGGACGGTCTCCTTGCCGAGGTAGTGGTCGATGCGGAACACCTGGTCGGGATCGAACACCTCGTGCACGACGGAGTTGAGGCGCTGGGCCGACTTCAGGTCGTGACCGAAGGGCTTCTCGATGACCGCGCGCCGCCAGGAGCCCTCCGGCGGGGTCGCCAGGCCGTGCTTCTTCAGCTGCTGGACGACCTTCGGGAAGAACTTCGGCGGCACGGAGAGGTAGAAGGCGAAGTTGCCGCCGGTGCCCCGGGAGGCGTCCAGCTCCTCGACGGCGTTCTTGAGCTGCTTGAACGCCGTGTCGTCGTCGAAGTCGCCGGGGATGAACCGCATGCCCTCGGCGAGCTGCTGCCAGACCTCCTCGCGGAACGGGGTGCGCGCGTGCTCGCGGACGGCCTCGTGCACCACCTGCGCGAAGTCCTGGTCCTCCCAGTCCCGGCGGGCGAAGCCGACGAGCGAGAAGCCCGGCGGCAGCAGACCGCGGTTGGCCAGGTCGTACACGGCCGGCATCAGCTTCTTGCGGGACAGGTCGCCGGTGACGCCGAAGATGACCAGGCCGGACGGGCCCGCGATACGGGGGAGCCGGCGGTCGCGCGCGTCGCGCAGGGGGTTCAGCCAGTCGGCGGCCGGGACGACAGGGACGCGCACCTGGGCCACGTCCTTGGCGGGCTTCTCGCTCATCACGCGTCAACTCCCTTGCTCTCGAGGGACTTCGCGACGGCGTCCAGCAGCTCCTGCCAGGCCGCCTCGAACTTGGCGACGCCCTCGTCCTCCAGTTGCTGTACGACCTCGTCGTACGAGATGCCGAGCCGTTCGACGGCCGCGAGGTCGGCGCGGGCCCGCTGGTAGCCGCCGGTCACCGTGTCGCCGGTGATCTCGCCGTGGTCGGCGGTGGCGTTCAAGGTCGCCTCCGGCATGGTGTTGACCGTGCCGGGCGCGACCAGCTCGTCCACGTACAGGGTGTCCTTGTACGCGGGGTCCTTCACACCCGTCGAGGCCCACAGCGGGCGCTGCCGGTTGGCCCCGTCGCCGGACAGGGCGAGCCAGCGCCGCCCGCCGAAGACATCCTCGTACGCCTCGTAGGCGAGCCGTGCGTTGGCGAGCGCCGCCCTGCCCCTGAGGGAGCGGGCCTCCTGTGTGCCGATGCCGGTCAGCCGCTCGTCGATCTCGCTGTCGACGCGGGAGACGAAGAAGGAGGCGACGGAGTGGATCGCCGACAGGTCCAGGCCCTTCGCACGCGCCTTCTCCAGGCCCGCGAGATAGGCGTCCATGACCTCCCGGTAGCGCTCCAGGGAGAAGATCAGCGTGACGTTGACGCTGATGCCCTGGGCGATGACCTCGGTGATGGCGGGGAGGCCGGCCCTGGTCGCCGGGATCTTGATCATGACATTGGGGCGGTCGACCAGCCAGGCGAGCTGCCGGGCCTCGGCGATGGTGGCCGCGGTGTCATGGGCCAGACGCGGGTCGACCTCGATGGAGACGCGTCCGTCGCGGCCATCGGTGGAGATGTATACGGAATGCAGGATATCGGCGGCGGCACGCACGTCGGCGGTCGTCATCATCCGCACGGCCTCGTCGACCGTGACACCGCGCACGGCGAGGTCGGTCAGCTGCTCCTCGTAGCCCTCGCCGGAGCCGATGGCCGCCTGGAAGATCGAGGGGTTGGTGGTGACGCCGACGACGTTCCTGTTCTCGACGAGTCGGGCGAGGTCGCCCGTGCTGATCCGGCTCCGCGACAGGTCGTCCAGCCAGATCGACACGCCCTCGTCGGACAGGCGCTTGAGGGCTCCCGCACTGGCGGTTGCTTCGGTCACAGTGATCATCTTCTTTCTGGCGATCGGATCAACCGCGGGCGGCGGCGAGGCCCGTGGATGAATCAAATGCAGCCCTGGCGGCCGCGGCGACGTTCTCCGGGGTGAAGCCGAACTCGGCGAAGAGGGTCTTGGCATCGGCGGAGGCGCCGAAGTGTTCGAGGGAGACGATGCGTCCCGTGTCACCGGTGAAGCGGTACCACGTCAGGCCGATGCCGGCCTCGACCGCGACGCGGGCCCGCACGGACGGAGGAAGCACCTGGTCGCGGTAGGCGAGCGGCTGCTCCTCGAACCACTCCACGGACGGCATCGACACGACCCGAGTGGCGATCCCCTCGGCCTCCAGCAGCTCACGGGCGGCCACGGCGAGCTGCACCTCGGAGCCGGTGGCGATCAGGACGACGTCGGGCGTCCCGGTGGACGCCTCCCGCAGGACGTAACCGCCCTTGGCCGCGTCCTCGTTGCGGGCGTACGTCGGCACGCCCTGCCGGGTGAGGGCCAGTCCGTGCGGGGCCGGGTGGGTGGCGTGCCGCCGGAGGATCTCGGCCCAGGCCACGGCGGTCTCGTTGGCGTCCGCCGGGCGGACGATGTTCAGACCGGGGATGGCACGCAGCGAGGCCAGGTGCTCGACCGGCTGATGGGTGGGGCCGTCCTCGCCGAGGCCGATGGAGTCGTGCGTCCACACATACGTCACCGGCAGCTGCATCAGGGCCGACATACGGACGGCGTTGCGCATGTAGTCGGAGAACACCAGGAAGGTGCCGCCGTAGACACGGGTGTTGCCGTGCAGGGCGATGCCGTTCATCTCCGCGGCCATGGAGAACTCGCGGATGCCGAAGTGGATCGTGCGGCCGTACGGATCGGCCTCGGGCAGCGGGTTGCCCCGGGGCAGGAAGGACGAGGTGGCGTCGATGGTCGTGTTGTTGGACCCGGCGAGGTCGGCGGAGCCGCCCCACAGCTCGGGGAGGACCGCGCCGAGCGACTGGAGCACCTTGCCGGAGGCCGCGCGCGTGGCGACGGACCTGCCCTCCTCGAAGACGGGAAGAGTGTCCTGCCAGCCCTCGGGCAGCTGACCGGCCACCACACGGTCGAACAGCCGCGCGCGCTCGGGCTCGGTGCCGCGCCACTCGGCGATCCGCTTGTCCCAGGCCGCATGGGCCTCGGCACCCCGGTCGAGGGCCCGGCGGGTGTGGGCGAGGACCTCGTCGGCGACCTCGAAGCTCCGCTCGGGGGCGAAGCCGAGGACGCGCTTGGTGGCGGCGATCTCGTCGGTGCCGAGCGCGGAGCCGTGGGAGGCCTCGGTGTTCTGCGCGTTCGGGGCGGGCCAGGCGATGATCGTGCGCATCGCGACGATCGAGGGGCGCCCGGTCTCGGACTGCGCCGCCCGCAGTGCCGCGTACAGCGCGTGGACGTCGATGTCGCCGGTCTCGGCGGGCGTGATGCGCTGCACGTGCCAGCCGTAGGCCTCGTAGCGCTTCAGCACGTCCTCGGAGAAGGCCGTCGCGGTGTCGCCCTCGATGGAGATGTGGTTGTCGTCGTAGAGGAGGACGAGGTTGCCGAGCTTCTGGTGCCCCGCGAGGGAGGAGGCCTCGGCGGAGACGCCCTCCTCCAGGTCGCCGTCGGAGACGATCGCCCAGATCGTGTGATCGAAGGGGGAGGCGCCCTCCGGGACCTCCGGGTCGAACAGGCCGCGCTCGTAGCGGGCGGCCATCGCCATGCCGACGGCGTTCGCGACGCCCTGGCCGAGCGGTCCCGTGGTGGTCTCGACGCCCGCCGTGTGCCCGTACTCGGGGTGGCCGGGCGTCTTCGAGCCGTGCGTGCGGAACGCCTTCAGATCGTCCAGCTCCAGCTCGTACCCGGCGAGGAACAGCTGGGTGTAGAGGGTCAGCGAGGTGTGGCCGGGGGACAGGACGAAGCGGTCCCGGCCGGTCCACTCCGGATCGGCCGGGTCATGGCGCATCACTTTCTGAAAGATCGTGTACGCGGCGGGGGCCAGGCTCATCGCGGTGCCCGGGTGGCCGTTCCCGACTCGCTGTACGGCATCGGCGGCGAGGAGGCGGGCGGTGTCCACGGCCCGCCGGTCGAGGTGGGTCCACTCGAAGCCGTCGGGGGTCTGCGTGCTCATCTTCAAGAAGTCCTCGATGGATGCGGGATTGCTGACCGGACGCGTTCAAAAGTAAAAGTCTGACTTTTTCGAGGGAAGGTCGGGGTGTGCCAGCCTTTGGTGAAAGTGGGACACCGGCGGCACTCGAGGGACGGCACGGGAAAGACATGGCGGACAGAACCGCCCAAGACGGCGGCGGAGACGGGATCAGAACCTTCCCCTTCCCGGTCGATCTGAGCCTCTGCGGCGTGGGCATGCAGGTCGGACCCATGGGCGCCGGCCGCACCTGGCACGCCGACGCCCCGCTGCACCGCGTCCACCGCATCGACTTCCACGTCGTCATGCTCTTCGACCACGGTCCCGTACGGCACATGATCGACTTCGCCGAGTACGAGGCGACGGCCGGCGACCTGCTGTGGATCCGCCCTGGGCAGGTCCACCGCTTCTCGGACACCGACGAGTACCGCGGATCCGTCCTGACCATGCAGCCCGGCTTCCTGCCCCGGGCCACCGTGGAGGCCACCGGCCTCTACCGCTACGACCTGCCGCCGCTGCTGCGCCCCGGCCCGGCGCAGCTCGCCGCCCTGCGCGCGACCCTCGCCCAGCTGCAACGCGAGTACGAGGACGCCGCGACCCTTCCGCTGACCCTGCACACGGCGGTGCTGCGGCACTCCCTGACCGCGTTCCTGCTCCGTCTGGCACACCTCGCGGCCAGCTCCGCGGAGGCCGCCCGGCGCCAGGCCGACACGACGTTCACGCTCTTCCGTGACGCGGTCGAGAAGGGGTTCGCGACCAACCACAGCGTCAGCGCGTACGCCGACGGCCTCGGATACTCCCGCCGCACCCTCGTCCGCGCGGTCCGCGCCGCCACCGGCGAGACGCCCAAGGGCTTCATCGACAAGCGGGTGATCCTGGAGGCCAAGCGCCTGCTCGCGCACACGGACATGCCGATCGGGCGGGTGGGCGCGGCGATCGGCTTCCCCGACGCCGCGAACTTCTCCAAGTTCTTCCATCTGCACACGGGACAGACGCCGGTGGGATTCCGGGCGGAGCTGCGACAGGGGTCCGGGCCGGAGGGGGGAAGCCCCGGTCGCTAGTACCCCATCGGCCGGTAGTACCCCAGCACCGCCGCCAGCTGCGCGAACCACTGCCCCAGCACGTCGCGCGGCTTCGCCGCCACGACGCACTCGTACATCCTGCCGTCGAGGTGGACGACGGCCATCATCAGCGCTTTGCCCGAAGGACTGGCCTTGTAGTGGACGCTGCGGATCTCCGGCCAGGGGAACTCGGCGATGACGTCATGGTCCTCGAAGGCGACACCGTTCATGTCGACCACGATCGAGTTGTGAAGGTCGACAGCCAGGAACTCCGGTCCCGTCGGCGCCGGTTGGGGCGGTACCGGCGGCTGGGGCGGCACCGGCGGTTGCGGGTACTGCTGCGGAGGGGCGTACTGCGGCGGCGGGGGCCCGAAACCCTGTGGCTGCTGCCGGCCGTACGGCTGCTGATTCGTCATGGGTCCCCCGGTCCCCCGCACTTCGTCGTCTCCCAGGGAAAACCTACCCGCCGCCTCCGAACTCCGCGCTCGCCAAGCCGTCGATCACCGTCTCTTCGCCGTAGTTCGTGGCGGTTGCTCCGGGTCGTGTGCATGACGGCGACGCCGAGCGTCGACCCATACGTGAAGGTCGAGCCGCCCAGCGCCGCCGAGTGCGGCAGCGGCCGTGTCAGTGACCGAAGTCGAACCAGTTGACGTTCACGAAGTCGGCCGGCTGTCCGCTGGTGAAGGTGAGGTAGACGTCGTGGGTGCCGGTCACCGAGGCGATGTTGGCCGGGACCGTCCGCCAGGACTGCCAGCCGCCCGTGTTGGCCAGCGCGAAGCTGCCGATGGGTGCGTTGGTACGGCTGTCGAGGCGCACCTCGACCAGTCCGCTCACCCCGGAGCCCGCACCGCTCGCCACCCGGGCGAAGAACTGGGTGGCCGGTGTGGAGCCGAAGTTGACGCCCTTGTACTGTGCCCAGTCGCCGCTCGCGAGCCAGCCGATGTCCTGCCCGCCGCCGGTGTCCGTGGTTGTCTCGGTGCCCACGCCGGACTGGCTGTCGTACGACTCGGCCTGGATCGCGCTGTAGGCGTCCCGGTTGCCGGAGGGCGGGGGAGTGGTACCGCCCCCACTGCCGGACTGGAGGACCTGGACGTAGTCGACGACCATCGGATGCCCGGACTCGGTGTCGCCGTCCAGGCCGCCGCCGAGCGCGTCCGGGAAGGCGCCGCCCATCGCCACGTTCAGGATGACGAAGAAACCGTGATCGGTGGCGTTGGCCCAGGTCGTCGCGTCGACCTGGTTCGCGGTCACCGTGTGGTAGTTGACGCCGTCGACGTAGAAACGGATCGCCTCTGGGCTCACCGAGCGGTCCCACTCCATCGAGTAGGTGTGGAAGCCGGACTGGCAGGTGGTGTTCGGGCAGGCGACGGAGTTGCCGATGCCGGTGGTCTCGTTGCAGGGGCCGCCGGGGTTGGTGCCGCAGTGCATCGTGGCCCAGACCTTGTTCAGCCCCTGGACGTTCTCCATGACGTCCAGCTCGCCGACGCTCGGCCAGTTCTGGTAGTTGCCGCGGTAGGGGGCGCCCAGCATCCAGAAGGCGGGCCAGTAGCCCTCGGCCGCGGTGCCGGTGACGTTCGGCATCTGCAGGCGGGCCTCGACCCGCAGCTTGCCGCCGGCCGGGGGCCGGAAGTCGGTGCGGGTGGTCTCGATGCGGCCCGACGTCCAGCGGCCGCCCGCGTCGCGCACCGGGGTGATGCGGAGGTTGCCGTTTCCGTCGAGCGAGACGTTGCTGGTGCTGGACGTCATCGTCTCGACCTCGCCGGTGCCCCAGCCGGCGGGGCCGCCGGGGTACGAAGTCCCGGTGTCGTACTGCCAGTTGGCGGTGTCGACGCCGGAGCCCGCGGAGCCGTTGAAGTCGTCGAGGAAGACCTGGGTCCAGCCGGACGGGGGTGTGGGGGCGGAGGCGCTGGCGGGCAGGGTCGCGGCCGTGGCGGCAGCGGCGGCCAGGCCGATCGTCGCCAGCACGGCGACGAGGGCCCGCCGCCGTCTGGGTATACCGGAGGTTTCACTCATGGGGGTGCCTCTCGGGTACGGAGGGGAAGCGCGGGTGACCTTGAGGGCGAATGTTGAGAGCGCTCTCAGAGTGGGCCCAATGTGCTCTCCGTATCTCCGGTCGTCAAGACTTAAAGCAAGGAAAGTCGTTGGTTCTCAATCGAGTTCATGTGGTGAAGCCGCCGTGGGACTAGAGCGCGCTGCCCGCCTTCCAGTCCGCCCAGGACAGGTTCCAGCCGTTGAGGCCGTTGGACGCCTCCACGGTCCTCTCGCCCGAGTTCGTCACGATCACCACGTCACCGAGCATGGAGCTCTCGTAGAACTTGTAACCCGCCACGGAGCTGTCGTTCGCGCCCTTCGCGTCGTGCAGGCCGATGCACCCGTGGCTGGTGTTCTGGTGCCCGAACACGGAGCCGGACGCCCAGTAGTTGCCGTGGACGAAGGTGCCGGAGGTGGTCAGGCGCTGGGCGTGCGGCACATCCGGGATGTCGTACTCGTCGCCGAGTCCGACCGTCGACGACTCCATCCGGGTCTGCTGGAAGCGCTCGCTGATCACCATGATCCCGGACCAGGTGCTGTGCTGGGCACTGCCGCCGCTCACCGGATGGGTGGCGACGGTCCTGCCGCCCCGTTCGACGGTCATCTCCTTCGTCGCCAGGTCGACCGTGCTGATCTGCTCGCGGCCGATGTGGAAGGTGACCTCCTTCGACTGGACGCCGTACACACCGTCCGATCCCTCGACGTCCTTCAGCCGCAGGCCGAGAGTGATCTTCGTGCCGGCCGCCCAGTAGTTCTCCGGCCGGAAGTCCAGCCGGGTGTCGCTGAACCAGTGGCCGACCACCTCGACGGCCGGGTCGGCGGTCACCGTGATCGCCTTCTGCACGGCAGTCCGGTCCTTCACCGCATGCGTGAAGTTGATCGACACCGGCATGCCGACGCCGGAGGTGGAGTTCGCCTCGGGCGTGAAGTACCCGACGAACGTCGCGCCGGGCGACTTGGTGGTGAACGTCGTCACGGTCTCCTCGGCGGCGCCCTTCGCCTTGACGGTCACGGTGTACTTCGTGCCGGAGTAGGGGTTCTTCGCCGAGGTCCACTTCGTCCGGGAGTCGTGGTAGGAGCCCGGCAGGGTGGAGCCGTCGTGGCCGGTCACGGTGACCGAGGCCAGGGTGCCGTCCGTGACGGTGACCTCGACGGGGGTGTCGAATTCGGACTTTCTGGTGCCGGAGGAGGGCGTGACCGTGATCGTCGCCTTCTTGGTCGTGACGGTCCGCTCGGACGCCGTGGTGTCCTTGCCGTCCGAGACCGCCGAGGCGTCCGCGGACGCGCCGCAGCCCGCGAGGGCCGCGGCCGGTACCGCCCCGAAAGCGGCGAGGATTCCGCGCCGGGTCCACCGCGACCGCCGCCCCGACCGGTTCGAAATGTGCGAGACGCCCACGACACGCCTTCCTGAGTTGTCCGTCCGTGCCTGGGCATCCTGCGTCACTTGTATGTAGTGACTCTTTGAATCCGAGGGGTGCTTGCTGAGATTCCGGTGAGGACACGCGGCCCGGGACGGCCGGAAACCGCGGTTGCCGGGGCCCCTGCAGGTATCGGAAGAATTCGGAACAGCAAGAAGCAGTCGGCCCAATCCCGCCGGAGGTATCCGTGACCCAAGTCCGTAAGCGGCAGACCGTGGCCATCGTCGGAGCCGGCGCGGCGGGCGCCCTGACCGCCGTCCAGCTCTGCGAGACGGCGACCCGCCGCCGGACTCCGCTGGACGTCGTCCTCGTCGACCCGGCACCGGAGGCGGGTCGCGGCACCGCCTACGCCACGCCCGACCCCCGCCACCGGCTCAACGTCCCCGCGGGCAACATGAGCGCCTACCCCGACGACCCGGGGCACTTCACCCGCTGGCTGTGCCGGCACGGCGAACCGTCGGTCACCGCCGCCGACTTCGCCACCCGCTACCGCTTCGGCGCCTATCTCGCCGACACCCTCGGCCAGGCAGTCGTCCGCGCCCACGGCACGGTCGCCGTGCGCCGGCTGCGCACCCGCGCGGAGGGCTGTACCGGTACCCCCGACGGCCGGGTGGAGCTCAGTCTCGCCGACGGGGGACAGCTGACCGCGGACGCCGCCGTCCTCGCCACCGGCCCGTCCGGCGCGTCCGCGGCCTGGGCCCCGCCCGCCCTGCGCGCCTCGCCCCGCTTCGTCGGCGAGCCGTGGGCGCCCGGCGCCCTGGACGGCGCGCGCGACGGCACCGACGACGTGCTGCTCGTCGGCACCGGCCTGACCGCCGTCGACCTCGCCCTGACCCTCGACCGCCCCGGCCGTACCGTGCACGCCCTGTCCCGCAGCGGACTGCTGCCCCAGCCGCACGCGCTGCGCCCGGCCGGGGTGATGCCCGCACCGGAGGACCTCGACGACACATCCCTGGGCAGGCTGCGCCGGGCCGTCTACCGCCACCTCAGTCGCTCGGTCCGCACCCACGGCGACTGGCGCCCCGGCCTGGACAGCCTGCGCCCGCACACCGTGCGGCTGTGGCGCAGCCTCACCCCCGAGGAGCGGGAGGAGTTCCTGGCCCGCGAGGGCGCCCTGTGGAACACCCATCGCCATCGCATGGCCCCCGCCACCGCCGAACACGTCTCCCGGGCCCGCACCGCCCGCCGCCTCCACGTCCGCACCGGTACGGTCGTCCGCGCCGCCGCCCACGAGGACGGGACCCTCGCCGTCGAACTCTCGGGCGGCCGCACGCTGCACGTCGGCTGGGTGGTCGACTGCACCGGGCCGGGGCGCCGTCTCGACGACCCGCTGTGGGCATCGCTGTTCGCCTCCGGCGCAGCCGTGCACGGCCCGCTGGGCATGGGCGCGGCCACCCGTGACGGGCAACTCCTCGACGTCCATGGCCTCACCGGGCTCCCGCTGTTCACCCTCGGCTCCCCGCGCCGCGGCGAGCTGTGGGAGACCACCGCCATCCCCGAGATCCGCGTCCAGGCGGCCGAGTTGGCCCAGCAGCTGCTGGCTCCGCTCACCCCGAAGCCGCGCGCGGGCCGCCGCCCCGTCGACGGGCACGGCCTCGCCCTGACCACCCACGCCGAGGCGGCCGCCGCCTATCGCTCCGGACTCGACCGGGTCCTCAGGGTGCGGTCCGGCGCCGAGGACGCCTTCGCCCGCTCGGTCGCCCTCGATCCCGGCTTCGCCCTCGGCCATGCCGCCCTCGCCCTGCTGGGCCACGAGTGCTCGGCCGCCGTCGACGTGCCGCGCGCCCTCGCGGACGCGCAGCGCTGCGCCCGCGAGCGGGCCGACGAGCGCGAGCGCTCCTTCGTGGACGTGATCAGCCGCCGGGTCACCGGCGACGACGGTGACGAGGCGCTCGTACGCCACCTCGGGGAGCACCCCGGTGATGCGCTCGCGCTGGCGGCGGCGGTGCCCACCATCGCCTTCTCCGGTGTCAGCGACCTCCAGGACGACGAGGCGCTGGGTCTGCTCGAGCTGACGTCGCCGGCATACGACGGGCACTGGTTCCACACCTCACTGCTCGCGTTCCTGCGCCAGGGGCAGGGCCGGCTGCACGAGGCGGGCGAACTCGCCCACCGGGCCCTGGCCGTCGAACCGGCCTCCGGGCACGCCGTGCACGCTCTGGCGCATGTGCACTACGAGTCGGGCGCGCACGAGGCGGGCCGCGACTGGCTCGACCGCTGGGTGTCGGGGCGGGGCCGGGGCGCGGTCCACAGGGCGCACTTCTCCTGGCACATCGCCCTGCACGAACTGGCCCTCGACGACCCGGCCGCGGTCCGCAGGCGCTGGTTCGCTCAGCTCGCGCCCGGCCGGGTGACCGGAATGCGGGCCCTGGTCGACTCGGGGTCGCTGCTCTGGCGGGCACGGCTCAGCGACAGCTGGCAGGGCGAACTGCCCGCCGCGGACGTGCTGGACTCGGTCGGCCGAGAGGTGCTGGAGCGGCCGGCGACCGCGTTCACCGCCTTGCACGCCGCCGTCGCCCTGACCGCCGCCGGGGACCTGCCCGCCCTGCGCAGGCTGCGCGACCACGCGGCGGGTGCCGATCCCGTGCAGCGCGAGGTCGTCGCGCCGCTGTGCGAGGCGTTCGCCGCGCTCATCGAGGAGCGCTTCCGGGAGGCGGCCCGCGATCTGGACGCGCTGCTGCCCGTGCTGCGCAGGGTCGGCGGCAGCGCGGCGCAGCGCGAGGTCGTCGAGGAGACGCTGCTGTACGCGCTGGTGGCGGACGGCCGCTGCGACGCGGCCCGCCAGCTGCTGGACGCCCGTCTCGACCGCAAACCGGCGCCCCGCGACCGCCGGTTGCTGGCCGAACTGCCCGGCTGACCGAACGTCCGCCCCCACCTGGGCCCCGCATCCGATCAGGTTCGGATGCGGGGCCCGCCGCCTTGTGGCCGCCCCGAGGCTAGTCATCGGCGCACAGCCCTGCCCGCGTCGGTTCATCGTCCTTTAACTATCAGCGCTTACCTACGGTTCCGTAACCTCACGGCCTGCTCTGCTTCACGAAGCTCTTCACCCCACGGGAAGGGACGCTCTGAGGTGATGTCACACAGGTCGAGGAAGCCGCTCGCGAAGCGGCTGCCGAGGAGAGCCGCACTGTTCGCCGCCGCGGGTCTGCTCGGCGGACTGCTGGGCGTGCCGGCGGTGACCGCGGCGGCCGGGACGCCGGAGGCGTGCTCCGCCGCGGACGCCGACATATACCGCCCCCCGGACCGCGCGGCCGCCGCTCCGGGTGCCGTCGTCGCCTGCCGCCACGTCGACTCGCTCCCCATGGTGATCGGCGGTCCGCCGCTGGACGCCTGGAAGGTCCAGTACGGCTCCACCGACAGGCGGGGCAAGCCGGTCTCCGTCGCCGGCACCGTAGTCGTACCGAAGAAGCCGTGGACCGGTCCCGGTGAGCGGCCGCTGGTCGCGTTCGTGCCCGGCACCCTCGGCATCGGGCCGCAGTGCGCGTTCTCCAAACAGCTGGCCGGCCAGTACCAGGACGCGTACGAGGGCCCCAACATGGCGGCGCTGCTCAACGCCGGTTACGCCGTCGCCGCGACGGACGGCCAGGGATACATGGACGGCCAGGTCCACCCGTACGCCTCGGGCGCCGAGGCCGGTCACGCCGCCCTCGACATGGCTCGCGCGGCCGCCCGGGTGCCCGGCAGCGGGGTGAGTCCCGACGCCAGGGTAGGCATCTGGGGATACTCGGAGGGCGGTTCGGGCAGCCTGTGGGCGGCCCAGCTCGCCCGCTCGTACGCGCCCGAGCTGAACGTCGTCGGCGCCGCCTCCGGGGGGATCCCCACCGACCTCAAGCAGGTGGCGGGCAACCTCGACGGACAGTTCTTCGCCGGGTTCCTGATCGACGCGTTCATCGGTCTGTCCATCACCCACCCGGACATGCCGTTCGGCGAGGTACTCAACGACAGCGGCCACAAGGCCGTCAAGGACGCCGAGTCGCTGTGCGCGCTCGGCACCGTCAGCCGCTTCGCGGGCGCCCGGGTCGAGCAGTACACCAAGGACGGGCTGACCCTCGACCAGTTGTACGCCCTGCACGGCCCCGACGGCACCACCTGGGGCGATGCCGTCGAGGCCAACAACCTCGGCGTCGGCATCGGCACTCCCGGCTCGGGCTCCCGCTACGAGATCGGGTTCCCGGTGCTGCAGTACCGCGGCATGCTCGACGAGGTGATCCCCGCCGGCATGGCCAACGGCACGCGGCGCGCCTACTGCGCCGCCGGAATCACCACCCGGTGGACGCCGTACGTCGGTGATCACCTCACCGGCGACCCGCAGTCGGTCGGCGACGTGGTCGCGTGGCTCGGCGACCGGTTCGACGGCAAGGCGGCGAAGGGCAACTGCTGATCCCCGAGCGGTGGTTGACCGTTCCGTGAACGTCCCCGTGCCGCAGCCCCACGGCACGGGGACCCTTGCTTTTGGGACTGAGGACTCCGGGACTCCAGGCTCGAGCCCCGGGCCCTGTCACCCCTGCCGGTACGCGTACACGGTCGTCGCCACCGCGCAGACGCCCGGCGGGATCACCTCCGCGCGCAGGGTGCCGGACTGCGAGTCGTAGTCGACGCCCTCCGCCTCGAAGGTGCCCGAGCAGATGCTCGTCTGGTCCAGCGCGAACAGGCTCTTCACCGAGCCGGTGACCGGCTGTCCGTCCAGCTTGTGCGGGAGGTCGACCTGGAGCAGCGGCCGGATCTCGGGGAAGAGCGTCCCCGAGGCGTCGTCCGAGGCGCACACCAGGCGGGTGTCGGTGACGAAGTCGCAGCCCTGGATGTCGCGAACCGGCTTGTCCAGGGTGATCTGCCCCGCCTCCGGCAGGTCGCCGCCCTTGGCCGGGGTGGCCGGGTTGAGCAGGGGAGCGGGAAAGACCTGCAGCCTGCTCTGGTCGCCCCATTCGCCCGACACCAGCCACTGCCCGTCGGGCGAGACGGCGGCGAAGGAGTTGTTGACCTTCTCGCCCGGGTTCAGCCGGTGCGTGTACTCGTAGCGCTGTCCGGACGGCGTGGTGACCGCGTACATCTTGGACGTGGCCGTGTCCGCGCCCTGGTAGGCGTCGAAGACGTAGCCGCGCGCGATGTCCGGGTCACCCACGTGGTTCCAGCCCTTGATCCGCAGGTCCAGCGGGATGTCCAGCAGCCCGCGGTACAGCAGCGAGCCGTTCGCGCGGCTCGCGAGGCCCTGCCCGCCGCCGAGGGTGTCCGTGTACGAGGTTCCGGTCTGCGCCCAGTGCGGTTCCCCGGAGGCGAAGGCGCTCGGGGCCCCGAGGGTCAGAGCTGCGGTCAAGGCGGCGAGGACGACCAGCTGACGCTTCATCAACAACCTTCCACGTCTACGAAGATGGGGTTGGAATAGAACCACGTATCGGCCCACGGGTCACCGTTGCCGGGCTCGTGGGAGATCGGTCCGTGCGGGTCCACGGACGCGCCCAGATACCCCGCGCCGTTCCGGTTCCCGTCGCTGCCGCGCAGCCGGACGTAGAAGGACTCGTCCCCGGCGGTCAGCGGGATGCGCAGGGTGTACGTCCCCTTGCGGCCGGACACGTCCTTGGTCTGCACGACCTTGGTGTCGGGCGCCTTCCAGGTGTCGCGGTCGGTCACCGGACCGCGCACCGCGCCCCGGATCACGTCCACATGCGCCAACTGGGGCAGGATGCCGTGCGGGTTCGCCCGGGAGGCGGTCGTCACCGTCACGTACAGCGTGATCCGCTCGCCCTTGCGCACTCGCAGCCGGCCGCCCAGCGTGACGCCCCGCCCGAAGTCGCAGTCCCGCTTCAGGCGTACGTCGAGGCCGTCGAGCAGATGCCCGTGGTCGAGCCAGACTCGGCCCGCGCGCAGGCCCGCCATCACCGCGCGGTAGCCGTAGCGGGTCACGCCGACGTGGGTGCGGCTGAACTCGCCGGGCCAGAAGTCGCTGCCCGGCTGCGGGGTGCCGGTGTCGACCGGGTCGGGCAGCTTTCCGGTGTTGTCGAAGTTCTGGCCGGCCGGCCAGTCGCCGTTCTTCCAGGTGTCGAAGACGGTGCGGTGGTTGTCGGAGTTGGTGGTGATCGAGAACAGCCGGCCCTCGGCCAGCATCGAGTCCCACAGGCCGCCGACGGTGGCGGTCGCCCAGTCGAAGCCGCCGTAGGTGAGGTAGGCGCCGGCCGGGTATCCGGCGTAGGAGTTGGCGGACGGAGCGTTCTGGTACTCACCGCGGATCGACGTGGCGCCGCCCCAGCCGGGGATGGCCGCGCCCTGGGCGCCGGGCGCGCCCTCCATGCCGATCATGATCTCGGGTGCGGCGTCGCGCCAGTTGCGCATCTCGTGCGGGGAGTCGATGCCCAGGCGCAGCGGGTGGTTGGCGAACACGAGGACGTCGTCGACATAGCCGGTGCGGCGCTGCTGGGCGAGCCACTGGACGGCCTTGACCGCGTGGGCCTCGTTGCGGGCCGTGTTCGGGTTGCCGGGGGCACCGTCGGTGTAGCCGAGCAGCTTGCCGTCGTAGGCGAGCTCGAACTGCGTGAGCAGGTCGACCTCGTTCGGGCCGGGGGCCGCGAAGATCGTGCAGTGCTCGGCGGCCGGGATGTACCACTCCAGGCCCTGGAAGATCAGCCGGCGCGGGTTCTCGGCGCGGGCCTTCAGGATCTCCTGGTGCTCCAGCTTGGCGCCGTAGTAGGCGTGGCCGAAGTTGGAGTGCTCGTTGAACACCATCCAGTCCAGGCCGTACTTGGCGGCGGCCCGGGCCTGCTGGGAGAAGGTGTACTTCGCGTCGTGGCTGTAGACGGAGTGGACGTGGTGGTCGCCGACCAGATAGGCCAGGCGCGGGTCCTCGCCGCCGAAGCCCCGGCCGGGGGCGGCGACGGCCGGGGTGGCCGCCCCGCCGAGGGCGAATGCCGCGCCGAACAGGCCCGCACGGCACAGGAGTTGGCGTCTCGACACACCCTGGGCGTCGAGGTCGGCGGGGGAGACCGCCGGGTCGGCCCATTCGGGCAGCTGCTGCTCGGTCATGGTGGTCCTCGTGATCCTCGTGAAATGGGGTCAGTGGGTCATGAAGGAGGTGACGGGCAGCGCCCGGGACACGATCCGGACGTCACCGAGCCGGCCGTGCAGGATCTGGTCGATCTTCCCCGCGTACTCGTAGCCGCCGAGCAGCCAGGGCAGCCCGGCCGAGGCGATGCCGACGGCGGCGGCGTGCGGGTTGCGGGCCACCGGGCAGCCCTGGACGTACATGATCGTGTGCCGTCCGTCGTTGACGACGGCGAGGTGCCACCAGGTCTCGCGGGCGGTCTCGTCACCCCAGTTGGTGGCGAGCTGCTGCTGGTTGAGCGGATGGACCGCCCACTGCGGGCCAGGTCCGTCGGAGATCGACAGCGTGGCGAGCGGCTCGTCGGGATCGTCCGTGACCGGTCCGGCGGAGCCGTTGTTGCCCGTGCGGCTGACCAGGCCGGACCAGGCGTTGTGGCCGGCGTCCCAGTCGGCCGGCAGCCGGTAGAACGCCTCGATGGTGTAACCGTGCGCGAAGGTGGCCGAGTTGAGGGGAGCCCCGTCGACCGTGCGCAGATAGGCGCCCTTCAGCGGGGACTTGTAGCCCCGGAACTCCAGGCTGCCGTGGCCGGGCTGGTCGGGGTGGTGGTCCGGGGACCAGTCGAGCGTGCCGCCGCCGACCGAGACGACGGTGAGGTCGTTGCCGCGCCCCGAGAGGTCACGGACGGTGCCGGAGGGCGGCGACTCGAACCGCCAGTAGGCCGCCGTCCCGGGTATCAGCATCTTCGACGCGGGCCGTACCGGGCGCACGGGCACCGGGTCGAAGCCCGCGAAGCGCTCCTCGAAGTCGATCTCGACCGAGAAGCGGTCCGCGTCGCCGCTCAGCTCGATCTCCTGCCGCTCCAGCTCGTTGAGCCCCTGTCCCGCGCGGCCCAGGATCCACGGGGAGACCGTCTCGACGTCGATGACCTTGCGGTCGAGGTCGAAGTGGTAGAGACGGATCATCGCCGCGCCGCCGAAGTACCGGTTCTGGTAGTTCGTCAGGTGCAGGTGGACCTCGTTGCCCGCGGCGTTCTTGCGGGTCGCCCGGCCCGCGGGCCAGTAGTGCCCGTTGAGGGTGAGGAATATCTGGTCGTGGCCCTCGATCAGCTGGTCCCACAGCTGCTGCCCGTAGGACGACAACGTGTCGTCCTCGACGACCAGTTCGTGCGTGGTGAGGACGACCGGCGTCTTCGGGTGGGCGGCGAGGACGTCCTTCGCCCAGGCGTACCCCTTCGCCGACAGCCGCCAGTCCAGCGCCAGCACCATCCACTCGCGCCCGGCGGCCCTGAACAGATGGAAGGTGTTGTAGCCGTCCGGGGAGGCGCCGCCGTACGTCGGCTTCCCCCGGAACCGCTTCGGCCCGAACGCGTCCAGGTACGGCGTCGCACCGCGCTGGTCGTCGGTCGAGGACCGCACGTCGTGGTTGCCGGCGAGGACGCTGTAGCCGACTCCGCGCCGGTCGAGGATCCCGAACGCCTCGCTGATCGCGGCGACTTCGGCCTGAGCGCCGTTCTGGGTGAGGTCGCCGAGGTGGGACAGGAAGACGATGTTGTCGTCCTTGCCGTGCTCCAGCAGATAGCGCAGGGACGCCTCGATCGGCGCCTTGTCGATGCTGGGCCCGTCGAAGAGGTACTGGGTGTCGGGCATCACCGCGAGGGTGAAGCGGCGGCTCGCGGTGTCGGGCCGCCGGCCGCTCTTCTCGGCCGCCTCGGCGACGGTCGGCAGGGCGACCCCGGCGGTGGCGGCGGCGCCGATCAGCGCGGTGGCCCTGAGGAAGTTGCGTCGTCCGGCGTCGGCCTGCGCGGCCTCGCCCTGGCTGTGGTCATGCGAAGTACACACGAGTGCTCCGTGAGAGTGGTGAGACCGAGGAGAATGAGGGTGGTGAGACCGGGGGAACGAGAGTGGCGCGGCCGGGGGATTCAGAGAACGCGCAGGGTCCGGCTCCAGCGGTGGACACCCGGTGGGATGCGGTACCGGGGAGAGGTGTCGGGTCCGCGCGAGGCCGTGCCCAGCCCTCGGTGCTCCGCGTCGATGTGCACGACGCAGCCGGGGAGCGGCACCAGCTCGCCGTGGTGCGAGGCAGCGGCCGGGTCCTGGGCGCGGTGGCGGGTGACGGAGACCTGGCGCGGCTCGTCGAGCACCACCGCAAGGCCGGTGGCGTCCGGTGCCGACAGGGTGAACCGCCGTACGCCGTGCCGGCCGCCGCTCGCCTGCGGACGCAGACAGGACGTGAACAACTCGTCGACGAGGACGGAGTGATGGCCGGGCGCCCCCGCACTCCGGTCGGGATACGACGCCCAGGGCCCCTGCCCGAACCACTCCAGCAGCTCCAGGCCCGGCGCCGTCCCGAAGACCGTGCCGACCCGCGCCACGTCCTCGAACTCTCCCCCAAGCTCTCGGCTCCGCTCGACCAGGGGAGACCCCCATGACAGCTCGGCCTCCTCATCGACCCGGACGCCGCCCGCGACGGGCGTGAACACCTGCCGGTGCCGTACGACCCCGACCGTCCAGGCGTACTCGGCGTGCACCGTCACCCGGCCGCCGTCCCGCCGTACCGACACGACCTTGCGGACGAGTGAGTCGAGACCGCCCGCCCGCCGGCGCTGCGCCATGCCGCCCAGCTCGTCGTCGGTGGGCGCCCGCCACAGCGAGAGAGCCGGGGCGGCCGTCAGCAGCGGATGGATCAGCAGGCCCTCGCCGTCGACCTCGACGGACCGGTCCGCAGGAACGTCCTCGAGCACGGCCGGACCGAGCAGCCGGATCCGCGGCACGCACACCTCGGTCCCGCGCGGCGCCCACGGCACATCCTCCGCCGTGCTCACCCGCAGCGTCAGCCAGGCCTCGCCGCCGTCGCGCGGCACGGCGAAGGGAAGCGGCACGGCCGCCGTCTCGCCGGGCCGCAGATCGGGCAGTTCGGCGGGCGCGGACAGCGTACGGCCGTCCGCCAGGGACAGCTCCCACTCGCCGGACAGCCAGTCCAGGCCCCGGAAGCGCTGATGGTTGGAGAGGACGATGCCCTCGTGCCTGAAGCACTCGATCCGCACCGGCGCCGTGAGCTCCCGGTGCTCGTACAGCACGGGCTGCGGGGTGCGGTCGGGGAAGACGACACCGTCCGCGATGAACGCGCCGTCGTGGATCGTCTCGCCGAAGTCGCCGCCGTACGCCCAGCGATGGCCGGGCGCGGCGACAGCGTTGTCATACAGCCCGGCGTCTGCGCGTCCGGCCGGTCTTCCGTTGCTCACGCGCTGAAGAATTCCGTGGTCCCAGAACTCCCGGATGAACCCGCCCTGAAGACCCGGGGTGGCCTCGATGGCGGCCCAATGGTCGGCCGGCGTGCCGTTGCTGTTGCCCATGGC
Organism: Streptomyces herbicida; assembly: GCF_032656585.1. Taxonomy (NCBI): domain Bacteria; kingdom Bacillati; phylum Actinomycetota; class Actinomycetes; order Kitasatosporales; family Streptomycetaceae; genus Streptomyces; species Streptomyces herbicida. Next base: position 29,513 of record NZ_JAUYWJ010000012.1, on the reverse strand, counting down.
GTGCGAGTACTCGCACTGGATCAGCGGCCTGGTCCGTTCCCCGTCGTGGTGAGCCCCGTGGTCGGACCCGTTCAGCAGGTCCCGGCCGGCGATCTCGACGTCGCGGAAGCCGACGCGGTGGTGCGAGGTGTCCGCAACCGTTCCGTCGGCGCGGTGCAGGCGGACGGTCAGGCCGTACGGCTCGGGTCTCTCCCGCTCCTCCTCCGCGTTGACCCGGTCGGACTCGGCGTCCCGCGCGAGGAGGTGACCCTCCGGCTCACCGGTGACGTACCACCGTGCGGGCAGGGCCCCGTCCGCGTCCCGCACCCGGCAGTCCACCTGCAGTGCGCCCTCCCGCGCAGGCGGCAGCCGGAACCGCCAGTCGCCGTCCAGGGACACGGCACCCGGGCGGCGGACGGCGTTCATCGGCAACCGCCCCCAAGAGGTCACCTCGGGTGCCTCCCGGGGGCGCAGGGCGATCAGGGGATCGCGTGACATCAGCGGATGGCCCCCTTGCCCAGGTCGCCGATGATCTGCCGGGCGCCGATCGCGAACACGATCAGCAGCGGGACGAGGGCGAGCAGGGCGCCGGTCATCACCATGCCGTAGTCGGTCGTGCCATGGGTGCCGTTGAGCTGGGACAGCGCGACCTGGAGGGTGACGTTGTCGGGGTTGGTGAGGGCGACCAGGGGCCAGGCGTAGTCGTTCCACTGGCTCATGAAGGTGAAGATGCCGAGGAAGGCGAGTCCGGGGCGCACGACCGGGAGCGCCACGTGCCAGTACTGGCGCAGGAAGTTCGCCCCGTCGATCCGGGAGGCGTCGAGGAGCTCGTCGTGGATGGCGCCCTTCATGTACTGGCGCATCCAGAAGATGCCGAACGCGTTGGCCGCCGCCGGGACGATCAGCGAGGTCATCGAGCCGATCCAGCCGAGCTTCGCCATGATCACGAACTGCGGGATGGCGGCGAGCTGCGCCGGCACCATGAAGATGACCATCAGCAGTGCGAACAGCACGTTCTTGCCGGGGAAGTCGAACTTGGCGAACACGAAGGCCGCCAGCGAGTCGAAGAACAGGACCAGGAAGGTCACCGAGCCCGCGACGAGCAGCGAGTTGAACATCGAGCCGAAGAAGTCGATGTTGTCGAAGAGATGGCGGGCGTTCTCGAGGAAGTGCGAGCCGGGCAGCAGCTTCGGCGGGTACGAGAAGATCTCGCTCGAGGTGTGCGTCGACATGATGACGGCCCAGTAGAACGGAAAGGCCGACAGCAGCAGACCGATGACGAGCACGGTGTGCAGTGCGAAGCCCCGGCTGCGCGTTCCCTTGATGGATGCCATGGTGAGCGGCCTCCCTAGTCTTCGCCCCGGCGCTGCACCAGGCGCCAGTTGATGATCGAGAAGAGGATGACGACGAGGAAGACGCCCCACGCCACGGCGGCGCCGTAGCCGAAGTCGTTGTTGTCGAAGGTCTGCTGGAAGAAGTACAGGACCATCGTCCGGCCGGCGTGGCCCGGACCGCCCGAGAACGTCGAGTCGTTGGCGGTCGTCTGCAGCAGCACCTGTGGTTCGGAGAAGCTCTGCAGACCGGTGACGGTGGACACGACGAGCACGAACAGCAGCACCGGCCGCATCATCGGCAGGGTGATCCGGACGAAGGTCTGCACGGGACCGGCGCCGTCCATCCGGGCCGCCTCGTACAGTTCGCCGGGAATCGTCTGCAGTCCCGCGAGGAAGATGATCGCGTTGTAGCCGGTCCACTGCCAGGTCATCAGGGTCGCGATGGCGACCTTGATGCCCCACGGCGTGTTCAGCCACGCCACCTGGTCCAGGCCCACGGCCTGCAACAGGGCGTTCACCAGGCCGAAGTTGGTGGAGAACACCGAGCCGAAGATGATCGCGACGGCCACGACCGAGGTGACGTTCGGCAGGAAGTAGGCGAAGCGGTAGACGTTCTTGAAGCGTACCGCCGAGTTGAGCATCACGGCAGTCACCATCGCCAGGAAGATCATGGGGAAGGTGGCCAGCGCCCAGATGACGACGGTGTTGCCGACCGAGCTCCAGAAGTCGTTGTCGCCCAGCAGGTACTGGTACTGGGACAGGCCCGCCCACTCCATCGGGCCGAGGCCGTCCCAGCGGTGCAGGGAGACGTAGAGCGAGAAGCCGACGGGGATCAGACCGAAGGCGAGGAAGAGGAGGTAGAAGGGGGAGATGGCGGCATAGAGGTGCCAGTACGTGCGCAGGCCCTTCCTGGGACGCACGGTGCGCGCCCCGGCCAGGGCCGCCGGGGGCTTCTCCAGTGCGGGGACGGTGGCCATCAGTGGCTCACCCCCAGGTGCTCGGCTATGCGTCTGCATGTGCTCATGGCGTCGCTCCAGGCCTTCTTCGGGTCCTTGCCGAGGACGCCGACGTTCTTGATCTCGTCCTTGATCGGCTGCCCGAGCGCCACGTCGAACGGGCTGTTGTAGGCGACCGCGATCTGCCGCGCGGCGGGCCCGAAGATGTCCATGGTGACCTGGCCGCCGAAGAACGGGTCCGGTTCGCGCAGCTGCCTGAGGCCGTAGGAGGCGGGGGTGGACGGGAAAAGTCCCGCGTCCACGAATCCCTGGGCCTGGTTGGCCGCGTCGAGGAGCCACGTGATGATCTGGAAGGCCCGCTCGGGCTCACGGCACGCCTTGGTGATCGACAGGAACGAGCCGCCGTTGTTCGAGGGCCGTTCGGGCATCTGGGCCACCCGCCATCTGCCCTTGGTCTTCGGTACACCGCTCTTGATGTCGTTGGTGGCCCAGGACGCGTTGAGCTGGCTGGGCAGCTTGCCGTCCTGGACGGCCGACAGCTGGTCCGGAGTGCCATTGACGAAGTCCGAGACGATCCCCCGGCGTTTCGCCTCCACGGCCAGTGCCCAGGCGGCGCGCACATGCTCCTGGTCGCCGATGAAGTGGCGGTCCTTGTCGACGTACCGCTTGCTGCCCTGCTGCACCGCGTTCTCGAAGACGACGTTCACGTCGGTGAGCAGACAGGTCCCCGGGATCCGCTTCCTGAGCCGCTCGCCGGCCGAGAAGAACTTCTCCCAGGTGTTCAGCTCCCGCGAGACGTCGGCGGGTTCGTACGGCAGCCCGGCCTTGCGGAAGACGTCGTACTGGTAGTAGTGCGCGACCGGGCCGCAGTCGATGGGGAAGCCGACCATCGTGCCGTCGTCGGCGAGGCCCTGGTCCCACTTCCACGGCAGGTACTGGCTCCGGTACTTGTCCGCGCCCAGCCTCCTGAGGTCCACGAACTGGTCGGCGTTGGGCAGATAGGACGCCATGTCCTCGCCCTTGAGGCCCGCGATGTCGGGGATGTGGGCACGGCCGGTCATCGTGGTGATCAGCTTGGAGCGGTAGTAGCCGCCGATCTTGATGGGCTGCAGGTTCACCGTGCTGTCGTAGCGGGCCCTGGCCTTCTCGACGACGGTGTCGCCGAGACCGCCGTCCCAGTACCACAGGACCATGTTCCGGCCGGTCGAACCGGTCGGCACGGCACAGCCGGTGGCCAGGCCGCCGAGTGCCGTGGCGGCCGGACCGGCCAGGCCCGCGCGCAGCAGGCCTCTTCGTGAGAGCCGCACAGCTCCCACCGCCTTTCGGATCTGTTCGGACTTACGTACGGGGATCAGTGCTGCCGTGCGGGAGGGGTGACGGGGGCGTAGGTCACCGGTGGGCCCACCTGCGCGGGGATGCGGTCCGCGAGGAAGCCGTACGACCGCCGCAGTCCGGGGTCGGTCAGCGAGTGCCACCAGCGGTCCACGCCGTACCAGCCGGGGGCCGCGAGTGCCCCGCCGTGGTGCCGTACGGACAGTCCGGCCGCGAGCACCGCGAACCGGAGCCGCTGTTCCAGCGGCCAGCCGCCCAGCGAGGCGGCGACGAAGCTCGCGCCGAAGACGTCACCGGCGCCCGTGGTGTCGAGGACATCGATGTCAAGGGCCGGGACCTCCGCGTACTCGCCCGTCGTCTGGTCGACGGCCAGGGCTCCGTCGCCGCCGCGGGTGACCACGGCGACCGGTACGAGCTCGGAGAGCGTGCCGAGGGCCGCCACGGCGCTGTCGGTGCGCGTGTAGGCCATCGCCTCGGTCTCGTTGGGGAGGAAGGCGTGGCACAGGGCCAGTTGGTCGAGCAGGTCGGTGGACCAGCGCTGGGTGTGGTCCCAGCCGACGTCGGCGTAGATGTGCGTGCCGCCCGCGGCCGCCTTGGCGATCCACTCGCGCGGTTCGGCCTCGAGGTGCACGAGGGCGGTGCGCGCCTCGGGCGGGTCGCCCATCAACGCGTCCTGCGAGTACGGGGGTTGCCGGCCGTGGGTGACGAGGGCCCTGTCCCGGCCCCGGGCCAGGGAGACGGTGACCGGGGTGTGCCAGCCGTCGGCGGTGCGGGAGAGGGAGAGATCGACGTGTTCCTGGCCGTCGAGGACGGCACGGCAGTGCTCGCCGTAGAAGTCGTCGCCGAAGACCGTGGCCAGCGAGGTCCTGAGGCCGAACCGGGACGCGGCCACCGCCAGGTTCGCGATGCCGCCGGGGCCGCAGCCCATGCCGGCCGTCCAGATCTCCTCGCCCGGCGTGGGCGGCTTGCCCAGACCCGTGAGGACGAGGTCGTAGAAGAGCAGCCCGGTCAGCAGCACGTCGGGCCGGTCGTCGTCCACGGATACGTCCTCTCGTCCGGAGTGCTCGTCAAAACTCTTCAATTCGGTGACCGGAATCGTGGCGCTGCTCCGCGACATTGGTCAATACCCGAGCAGAACTGAGCATGGATTTGATTGAAGATGACGAGTAGTGTTCATGGCGTGCTGGCAGAACGACGACATCAACTCATCCTGCGGGCCCTGCGCTCCGGCGGCCCCGCGGCCGTGACCGACCTCTCCGAGCAGCTCGGCGTGAGCCCGGCCACGATCAGGCGCGACCTGCTCAGACTGGAGGAGGACGGCCTGCTCACGCGGGTGCACGGCGGCGCGGTCGTGGAGGAGGGGGACCAGCCCTTCGCCGAGGTCGCCGAGGTGCGCGTGCCCGAGAAGGACGCCATAGCGGCGCGCGCGGCGGCGATGGTCGGGGACGGCCAGTCGGTGCTGCTCGACATCGGCACCACCGCCTACCGTCTGGCGCGCCAGTTGCACGGCCGTCGGCTCACCGTGATCACCAGCAATCTGGTGGTCTACGAGGAACTCGCCGACGACGAGGGCATCGAGCTGGTGCTGCTCGGCGGCATGGTCCGCCGCGAGTACCGCTCCCTGGTCGGCTTCCTCACCGAGGACAACCTGCGCCAGCTGCACGCGGACTGGCTCTTCCTCGGCACCAGTGGAGTGCGGCCCGGTGGGCAGGTGATGGACACGACGGTCGTGGAGGTGCCGGTCAAGCGGGCCATGATCAAGGCAAGCGAAAAGGTCGTCCTGCTCGCCGACTCGGCGAAGTTCCCGGGTACGGGGATGGCGAAGGTCTGTGGTCCCGAGGACCTGGACGTGGTCGTGACGAACGCGCCGGTCGACCCGGTGACGCGCTCCTCCCTGGAGGAGGCGGGCGTCGAGGTGGTCCTGGCAGGAGAGGTGCAGCCGTGAAGCTGACGATTCTGGGCGGTGGCGGATTCCGGGTCCCGCTCGTGTACGGGGCACTGCTGACGGACCGCGGCGAGGGGCGGGTGACGGAGGTCGTCCTGCACGATCTGGACGACGGCCGGCTGCATGCGATCGCCCGTGTACTGGCCGAACAGGCGTCGACCGTGGCCGACGCGCCGCGGGTGACGGCCACCACCGACCTCGACGAGGCCCTGCGCGGCGCCGACTTCGTCTTCTCCGCGATCCGGGTCGGCGGCCTGGCGGGCCGGGCCGAGGACGAGCGGGTCGCGCTCGCCGAGGGCGTGCTCGGCCAGGAGACGGTCGGCGCGGGAGGCATCGCATACGGTCTGCGGACGGTCCCCATCGCCGTCGGCATCGCCCGGCAGGTGGCCCGCCTCGCCCCCGACGCCTGGGTCATCAACTTCACCAACCCGGCCGGCCTGGTCACCGAGGCCATGTCCCGCCATCTCGGCGACCGCGTCATCGGCATCTGCGACTCGCCCGTCGGCCTCGGCCGCCGTATCGCCCGGGTGCTCGGCGTGAGCCCCGAGGAGGCGTGGATCGACTACGTCGGTCTCAACCACCTCGGCTGGGTGCGCGGCCTGCGGGTCGCCGGGCGCGACGAACTCCCGCGCCTGCTCGCCGACCCCGACCTGCTCGGCTCCTTCGAGGAGGGCAAGCTCTTCGGCACCGACTGGCTGCGGTCCCTGGGCGCGATCCCCAACGAGTACCTGCACTACTACTACTTCAACCGCGAGGCCGTCGGCGCCTACCAGCAGGCCGGGCAGACCCGCGGCGCCTTCCTGCGCGACCAGCAGGCCCACTTCTACGAGGAGATGCGCAACCCGGACGCGTCGGCCCTCACCGCCTGGGACCGCACCCGCGCGGAGCGCGAGGCCACCTACATGTCCGAGAACCGGGAGACGGCCGGCGCCGGCGAGCGTGATGCCGACGATCTGTCGGGCGGTTACGAGAAGGTCGCGCTCGCCCTCATGCGAGCCATCGCCCGCGACGAACGCACCACCCTGATCCTGAACGTGCGCAACGCGGGCACCCTCTCCGTGCTCGACCGTGACGCCGTCATCGAGGTCCCCTGCCTGGTCGACGCCAACGGCGCGCACCCGGTCGCGGTCGACCCGCTGCCCGGCCATGCAACGGGCCTGGTGTGCGCGGTCAAGGCGGTCGAGCGCGAGGTGCTCGCCGCCGCCGAGTCCGGCTCCCGTACGACGGCCGTGAAGGCCTTCGCACTCCATCCGCTGGTCGACTCCGTGAACGTGGCCCGCAGGCTCGTCGAGGGCTACACCGCCGTCCATCCCGGCCTGGCCTATCTTGAGTAAGCGCTTTCACCTCGCTTCTTGGAGACTTCCATGCACGACGAACGCCGCCGGATCGAGGAGCGCGTGGAGCGGCTCCACAACCAGCGCATCAAGCCGGCGATCCATGCGGCCACCGTCCCGCTCGCAGTGGAGGCCTGGCAGGCTCCGGGGGAGCCCGTGCCCTTCGAGGAGGCCGCGGCCGCCCCGTACGAGCCCTTCGCGATGGACACCCCCTGGGGCCCGCCCTGGGGGACGACCTGGTTCCGGATGCGCGGACAGGTGCCCGCCGGGTACGCGGGCCGGCGTGTCGAGGCCGTGATCGACCTCGGCTTCGTGGGCGACTGGCCCGGCAACCAGGCCGAGGCCCTCGTCCATCTCACCGACGGCACCCCGCTGAAGGCCGTCAACCCGCTGAACCAGTACGTGCCGATCGCCAACCCGGCGGCGGGCGGGGAGCAGGTCGACTATCTGGTCGAAGCCGCCTCCAACCCCGACATCCTCGCGGGCGACTTCGCGGGCCCGACCCCGTTGGGCGATGTGCTGACGGCGGGCGACCGCCCGCTGTACACCTTCCGCCGTGCCGACATCGCCGTACTCGACGAGGACGTCTGGCACCTCGACCTCGACGTCCAGGTACTGCGCGAGCTGATGCTGGAACTCGGCGAGCACGACCCGCGCCGGCACGAGATCATGCACGCCCTCGACCGGGCGATGGACCTGCTGGACCTGGACGACATCTCCGGCTCGGCGCCCGCCGTGCGCGCGGCCCTGAAGCCGGTGCTGTCCAAGCCCGCCCACGCCAGCGCCCACATCGTCTCCGGCGTCGGCCACGCCCACATCGACTCCGCCTGGCTGTGGCCGATCCGTGAGACCAAGCGCAAGACGTCCCGCACCTTCTCCAACGTCACGTCCCTGGCCGACGAGTACGAGGAGTTCGTCTTCGCCTGCTCGCAGGCCCAGCAGTACGCGTGGGTGCGCGACACCTACCCGCGCGTCTGGGCCCGCATCCAGGAGTCCGTGAAGAAGGGCCAATGGGCGCCGGTCGGCGGCATGTGGGTGGAGGCCGACGGCAATCTGCCCGGCGGCGAGGCGCTCGCCCGCCAGCTGATCCACGGCAAGCGCTTCTTCATCGAGCACTTCGGCATCGAGACCAAGGGCGTCTGGCTGCCCGATTCCTTCGGCTACAACGCGGCCTATCCGCAGCTCGCCAAGCTCGCCGGCAACGACTGGTTCCTCACCCAGAAGATCTCCTGGAACCAGACCAACAAGTTCCCCCACCACACCTTCTGGTGGGAGGGCATCGACGGCACCCGCATCTTCACCCACTTCCCGCCCATCGACACCTACAACGCCCGCTTCAGCGGCGAGGAGATGGCCCGCGCGGTGCGCAACTACAGCGAGAAGGGCGGCGCGACACGCTCGCTGGCCCCCTTCGGCTGGGGCGACGGCGGTGGCGGGCCCACCCGCGAGATCATGGAACGGGCGCGCCGCCTCAGGGACTTGGAGGGCTCCGCCCGCGTCGAGGTGGAGCACCCCGACGCGTTCTTCGCGAAGGCACGCGCCGAGTATCCGGACGCGCCGGTGTGGGCCGGCGAGCTGTACCTTGAGCTGCACCGCGCCACCTACACCACGCAGGCCCGCACCAAGCAGGGCAACCGGCGCTCGGAACACCGGCTTCGCGAGGCGGAGTTGTGGGCGACGACGGCCGCGCTGCACGCAACGGGCCATGCGTACCCGTACGAGAGGCTCGACCGCCTCTGGAAGACGGTGCTGCTGCACCAGTTCCACGACATCCTGCCCGGATCCTCCATCGCCTGGGTGCACCGCGAGGCGGAGGCCGAGTACGCCAGGGTGGCGGCGGAGCTGGAGCAACTCACCGTCGAGGCCCTGGCCGCGCTCGGCGGCGGCGGGACACGGGTCTTCAACACCAGCCCGTACGGCCGCGCCGAGGTGATCCGCACGACGGACGGGACGCCGGCGTACGTCGAGGTGCCCGCGAACGGCAGCGCGCCCCTCGCCGACGCCGAACCCCCGCAGCCGGTGACGGTGTCGGGGCGGGTCCTCGACAACGGGCTGGTTCGCGTGGAGGTGGCGGAGGACGGCACGCTGTCGTCCGTCGTCGACCTGCGGGCGAATCGTGAAGTCCTCGCGGACCAGGGCAATCTGCTGCGCCTCCACACGGACCTGCCCAACTACTGGGACGCCTGGGACATCGACAAGCACTACAGGAACCGGTACACCGACCTCCTGGACGCCGAGTCGGTCACGGTGGTCGAGGAGGACCCGCTGATCGGCGCGATCCGCGTGGAGCGCTCCTTCGGCAAGGGCTCGAGGATCACCCAGACGATCACCGTCCGCGCGGGCAGCCCCCGGATCGACTTCGAGACCGAGATCGACTGGCACGAGGCCGAGAAGATCCTCAAGGCGGGCTTCCCGGTGGACCTCCGGGCCGCGCACTCCTCCGCGGAGATCCAGTTCGGCCATGTCCAGCGCCCCACCCACACCAACACCAGCTGGGAGGCGGCCCGCTTCGAGGTGTCCGGCCACCGCTGGGTGCACATCGGCGAACCCGGCTACGGCGTCGCGGTCATCAACGACTCGACCTACGGCCACGACGTGGCCCGCACGGTCCGCGAGGACGGGGGCACGACCACCACGGTCCGTCTCAGCCTGGTCCGCGCCCCGCGCGTCCCCGACCCCGAGGCCGACCAGGGCCGGCACCGCCTCACCTACTCCCTGCTGCCCGGCGCGCGCATCGAGGACGCCGTCGCCGAGGGCTACGCCCTCAACCTGCCGCTGCGCGTGGCGGAGGCGGCGGGTGAGCCGGAGCCGGTGGTCTCGGTGGACGGCGCGGGCGTGACGGTGGAGGCGGTCAAGCTCGCCGACGACCGGTCCGGCGACGTCGTCGTCCGGCTCTACGAGTCCCGCGGCGGCCGGGCACAGGGCGTCCTGCGCACCGGCTTCCCGCTCGCCGGTGCCCAGGTCACCGACCTGCTGGAGCGACCCCTGGAGAGCACGGACGTCGACACCGACGTCACCGGCGCGATCCGGGTCGCGCTGCGGCCCTTCCAGATCCTGACCCTGCGTCTGCGGCGTGCCGAGGGGAGCTGACCCGTGGCGATACAACCCTGGTTCGCCGAGGCCAAGTTGGGGATCTTCGTCCACTGGGGCATCTACGCCGTCGACGGCGTCCAGGAATCCTGGTCGTTCTACGACGACATCGTCCCCTACGACCGGTACATGTCCCAGCTCGACCGCTTCACGGCCTGCCGCTACCAACCCCGAGACTGGGCGAAGCTGTTCGCCCGCGCCGGCGCCAGGTACGCCGTGCTCACCAGCCGGCACCACGACGGCGTCGCCCTCTGGGACACCGCCCACGGCCGTCTCAACGTGGGCCGCGATCTGATCACCGGCTACGCGGACGCCCTGCGCGAGGAGGGTCTCAAGGTCGGTCTCTACTACTCGCACTCCGACTGGAGCCACCCGGACTACGCCTCCACCCGCAAGCCCCAACGCCCGCCGGAGCAGGAGGACAACCGTTACTCCGAGGTCGCGGCCGAGTTCGAGGACCTGGCGGCCTGGGAGCGCTTCATCGCCTACCGGGACGGCCAGATCCGTGAACTCGCCGAGCGTTACCGGCCCGACCTCATGTGGTTCGACGGCGAGTGGGACCGCAGCGAGGAACAGTGGCGCATCCGTGAACTCGCCGCGCTCGTCCGCTCGTACTCGCCGGACGTCGTCTTCAACGCGCGCATGCTGAGTGAGGGCGACTATGCGACGCCCGAGCAGGGCGCTCCCGTGGTCCCGCCGGAGGGCCCCTGGGAGCTGTGTCTGACGATCAACGACTCCTGGGGCTTCCAGCGCCACGACCACAACCACAAGTCGGTCGACCAGCTGATCCGCTACTTCACCGAGACGATCGGCGGCGGGGGCAACCTGCTGCTCGACGTCGGCCCGCGGGAGGACGGGACCATACCGGCCGAGCAGGCGGAGCGGCTGGAGGGGCTCGGTGACTGGATCGGCAGACACGCAGAGGCCGTGTACGGGACGGTACGAGGGCTGCCGGCCGGCCACCACCACGGCCCGAGCACGCTCTCGTCCGACCGCCGCACCCTGTACCTGACGCTGTTCGACGCCCCGCGCGCCGCGTTCGGTGTGCGCGGGCTGCGCAGCAGGGTGCGCGGGGTGACGGTGCTGGGCAGCGGCAGGGAGCTCGGCCATCGGGTCATGGGCGGTCTGCACGAGACGCCGGGTGTGCTGTGGATCGATGCACCTGCCGTGGCCGACCTCGACCCGCATGCCACGGTGCTCGCCGTGGAGCTGGACGGTGAGCTGGAGCTCTACCGCGGGGCGGGCCGCTTCTGACGGGGCGTCCGCACGGTCCCGTGCTCCCGCTCACCGCCGGGTGAAGTCATTCGGGCCGGCCGGTCGCTCCCCGTGACAGCGGCCGACCGGCCCGATCCCCCGTGGTTCCCCCGTTCTCCCCCTGGCTCCCCCGTTGTCCCCCGTACTTCCCCCGTTGTGCTTCACCGTTAAGAGCCGCCGGGCCGGCCCCTGATACACCCCGGCACGAAAAAAATTCCGGGGAAGTGTCCGGAGGGAAAAGGAGAGTCCCCCCGGCCCAGGAACCGGGGGGACGAAAGGGGTGGTGCGCTCAGCCGGTGAAGCCGGCCGTGATCGAGGTGAACTGCCAGTTGTTCTGGCTGATGCCGGAGCAGTTGCTCACCACGCCGCCGCCCGCGCAGGGCCGGTCGCGGTTGACGGACCAGAAGGCGAGCCGGGCGATGTGGTGGGAGTTGGCCCAGTCGCGGATCTGGGTCCAGATCGCCGGGGTGGTGGTCTCCTGCTGGTCGGACAGGCCGTTCATGCCCGAGATGCCGATGTGGGAGTACGCGGTTGCGTCGTCCCAGCCGAAGGTCGACTTGAGCTTGGCCTTCAGGCCCTCGGCGGCGTTGACGGTGTTGCCGTACATGTCGGAGCCGCCGCCGAAGTCGAACGGCATGATGGTGAAGACGTCGATGCCGGCGCCCAGCGACTGTGCCTGCTCGATGAGGCGGTTGCCGTAGTAGGTCGGGCCGGTCGTCGAGGTGCCGAAGGTGACGATGGTCTTCAGGCCGGGGTTGTTGGCCTTGACCGTCTTGAGGGCGGTGAGGATCTTCGCCTGGACGGCCTCGTTCTCGAACTCGTCGGTGTTCTCGATGTCCATGTCGACGGCCTTGAGGCCGTAGGCGTCGATGACCTTCTGGATCGCCCCGGTGAGCGCGCTCGCGGAGGAGCAGTTGGCGCCGAGCTTGCTGCCCTGCCAGCCGCCGAACGACGGGACGATGTCACCGCCCGCGGAGCGGACCTGGTTGATGGCGCTCTGGTCGACGCCACCGGCCAGCGCCCTGCTGCCGTCCCAGGCGGGGTTGCAGCCGCCGGAGTCCAGCACGAACGCCATCGTGAACCACTTGATGCCCGTCGCGCTCATCACCGTGGTCGGGCTCGGCGGGTCGCCCCAGCCCTCGTACAGATACGGCGCGGCCTGCTTGAATCCGGTGCCGCCGCTGCCCGCGTCCGTGGTGACGGAGACGGAGTTGGAGGCCGCGGACCTGTTGCCCGCCGCGTCCCGTGCCCTGACGGTGAAGGTGTACGCCGTGCTCGGCGACAGCCCGCTGACGGTGGCCGTCGTGCCGGAGACGCTGAGCACCTGGCCGGCGCCGGCGTAGATGTCGTAGGCCGTGACACCGACGTTGTCCGTCGAGGCGTTCCACTTCAGCGACACGCTCGACGAGGTCTTGCCCGTCGAGGTGAGCCCCGTGGGCGTGGTCGGCGCCTGGGTGTCGCCGCCTCCGCCGCCACCCGGGCCGTCCAGGCCGATGTCGTCGGCGTAGTACGTGCCCTGCGCGTACCAGCCGTGGACGTAGATGGTGGCGCTGGTCTGGGAGGCGCCGGTGGTGAAGGACACCGACAGCTGGCTGTAGGCGGACGGGGAGGTCGTCCACGTCGAGGCGCCGCCGGTCACCCCGAGGTAGACATAGGAGCCGCGCACCCAGCCGCTGAGCGTGTAGGTGGTGTTCGGCTGGACCGCGACGGTCTGGGTGCACTGTGCGTTGTCACTCGAACTGGCCGCCCCCGCAAGGGCCTTGGAGCCGCTGTGCACGGGGGAGGAGACGACCGAGCCGAGATTGCCGGTGCAGGTCCAGGGGGAGAGGCTGCCCGACTCGAAGCCGGGGTTGGTGAGGATGTTGGCCGCGTGGGCCGTACCGGGCAGGGCGAAGGCTCCGGCGAGTGCGAGGGCCGCGGAGCCGACCAGGGCGAGCAGACGACGTCTGGAACGTCGGAGTGTGTTGCGCACGCGATCTCCCTGAAGGAATGGGGGTGTTCGGGAGTGCACGAATGTGCGGAAGGGGTGCGCAACCAAGTTGGTATGGACCAATCATGGTGTCAAGGGGCTGCGCCATGATTGGTCCAGACCGGTGAGTCGACGGCGGGACCTAGGCGGGTGCGATGGCCGAGGCGGCGGGGGCGGGGGTTCCGGCTTCGGCCGTCAGCTCCGCGGCAGGCCCGGCGACGGGCGAGGGCATCGCCGGGAGCAGCGGCCCGGCCTCGGCCGACCGCTGCTGCGGCAGCGACACCGGCCGCAGCGGACGCGGTCCCGACACCACCGTGTAGTCCTGGCCCAGGAACGGGGGCTCGATCTCGCCCGGGTCCTCGCCGAGCGCCAGCTGAACGGCCGCCCAGGGGGCGTTGATTCCGCACAGCGCCAGCTGGTGCAGGCCGCCCGCCGGACGTGTGTTGACGTCGAGCAGCACCGGACGCTCGCCGTACATCCGGAACTGGACGTTGGACAGGTAGTGCAGCCCGAAGCCACCCGCGATCAGCCGTGCCGGCGCCAGCCACCGCTCGTCGAGCGTGAAGCCGCGACGGCGGCCGTTCTTGGTGCGTCCGACGGCCAGCCGGATCCGGTTGTCGGGACCGGTGAGGCAGTCGACCGACACCTCCGGCTGCTCCAGACGTGGCATCACCAGCCAGTCCACGGCGTGGTCGGCCTTCTCCAGGGCCTCGACGACCAGGTCCAGCTGGACGTAGGGGCCCGGGAAGCCGTTGAGATGCAGGAGCGAGAACGGGGCGCGCGTGATGACGCGGAAGCCCACGCCGCCCGCGCCCGCGGCCGGTTTGAAGCAGGCCCTGTGGCCGTCCGCCTCCAACTGTTCGACGGCCGCGACGAGTTCGCCGGCCGTCCGCACCCGCCACCACGGCGGCACCGGCACGCCGACCGAGCGCACCGCCTCGTAGGCCGTCGCCTTGTCCTCGAACACGGCCACCGCCTCCGGCGTCGGCGCGAGCAGGGCCGTGCCCACCGCCTCGAAGTCGGCGCGGTGCGCCACGATCGCCGACTGGTGCAGCCGGGGCACGAACACGTCGATGCCGCGCCGTGCGCACTGGTCCAGGGCGTACTCCACGTACGCGGCCGGCGACAGTCCCTCCGGCTCCAGGTCGGCCGTGTCGGCGGCGGCCAGCACGGGGGAGTCGGCGTCGCCGTGCGTGGCATGGATCTCGACCGCGCGGTCGCTGGGATTTCTCCGCAGCTGATCCATGAAGAACACGTTCTCCGCGTACGTGCGGTTGAGCCAGACGCGTACGCGAGAGAGCATGCAGGCCGCCTTTCGGGGATTTCGGGCAGGGCGGAGCGGCCCGTGCCCGGGCAGGGGTGGTTGGAGGGACACCAAACCGCCCTGCGCGAAGGGAAGTTTGTGGCGGTGGTGTTGGGGCGATCATACGGCTTTCAAGGGTCCCGTCGTGCAACGCGAATGTTACGGATTTCCGGCTTCTGCCGAACCATCTCCCTCACGACCGGCCACGCGCCCCAACGGGAGGTCTCCCGACCCCGACTCAGCCGGCCGGCGCAGCCGGGCCGAGGGGGTGGAGGGAGCTGGGTGAGCCGTGTCGGCGGGGTCGGGTGAGGGCCGCCGCGGGGTCGGGTGAACGGTGTTTGTGGGGCCCGGGCCGTGGCGCCGCGCCGTCCGGGTTCCCCCTTGTTCGGGGGCGGTGAATATGTTCTCGTGTTGCCAGTGGCGTGATCGGAAGGGGTGACGGGTGGAGTCGACGGCCGATGGTGCCGGGCAGTTGCTGGCCATCAGCGACCTGCACATCGCGTACGCCGAGAACCGTGCGCTCGTCGAGCGGATGCGCCCCGGGACGGACGACGACTGGCTGATCGTGGCCGGTGACGTCGCGGAGACCGCAGCCGACATCCGCTGGGCCCTGGAGACACTCGCCGGCCACTTCCGCAAGGTCCTGTGGGTCCCCGGCAACCACGATCTGTGGACCCACCCCAAGGACCCCGTCACCCTGCGCGGCGTCCCGCGCTACGAGTACCTGGTCGAGATGTGCCGGGAACTGGGCGTGACCACCCCCGAGGACCCCTACCCCGTCTGGGACGGCCCCGGCGGCCCGGTGGCCGTGGCGCCGCTGTT
Organism: Streptomyces herbicida; assembly: GCF_032656585.1. Lineage (NCBI taxonomy): Bacteria > Bacillati > Actinomycetota > Actinomycetes > Kitasatosporales > Streptomycetaceae > Streptomyces > Streptomyces herbicida. Next base: position 14,195 of record NZ_JAUYWJ010000012.1, on the reverse strand, counting down.
CCTCCTGTACGACTACTCGTTCCTGCCCGACGGCTGCGCGACCAAGGAGGAGGGCCTCGCCTACGCGCACGGCACCGGCATCGTCTGCAACGACGAGTACCTGCTGCACCCCGACCCCTACCCCTCCCGCGAGGCCTGGTGCCGCGCCCGGGTCGCCGCGACGGAACGCCGGCTCGCCGAACTCCCGGACGATCTGCCCACCGTACTGATCAACCACTATCCGCTCGACCGGCACCCGACCGACGTCCTGTGGCATCCCGAGTTCGCCATGTGGTGCGGCACCGAGCTCACCGCCGACTGGCACCGCCGATTCCGAGTCGACACCATGGTCTACGGTCATCTCCACATCCCGCGGACCACCTGGCTCGACGGCGTCCGCTTCGAAGAGGTGTCCGTGGGATATCCCCGCGAGTGGCGCAAGCGCCCGGAACCCCCGGGAAGGCTGCGCCGCATACTGCCGATGGAGGTCGGATCCGGTGATCGAGGAGTTGCTCCCGGACTCGGTCGTGGCCGTGGAACTGCACGGTGACGACGCGATCCAGGACGCCCCGCTCTATCCCGAGGAGGAGGCGCTCATGGTCCGGGCCGTGGCCAAGCGGCGCCGCGAGTTCTCGTCCGTGCGTGCCTGCGCCCGGCGGGCCATGGAGAAGCTCGGCGTACCCGCGCAGCCCATCCTGACCGGCGAGAGCGGGGCCCCGCGCTGGCCGGACGGCCTGGTCGGCAGCATGACGCACAGCGAGGGCTACTGCGCCGCCGCCCTGGTCCGCGCCGCCGACCTGGCCTCCCTCGGCATCGACGCCGAACCGGACGACCCGCTGCCGCAGGACGTCGTCTCCTACGTCTTCCTGCCCACGGAGCGCGAGCGGCTGCGCGAGCTCGCGGCGGAGCGCCCCGACATCCACTGGGACCGGATCCTGTTCAGCGCCAAGGAGTCCGTCTACAAGGCGTGGTTCCCCCTCACCGGACGCTGGCTGGACTTCACCGAGGCCGACATCGAGATCTTCGCGGACCCCGGCGAGCGGCCGCACGGCGGTCTGCGCGCCGAACTCCTGGTCCCCGGCCCCTGGGTGGGCGGTCACCGCGTCCAGCAGTTCGAGGGCCGGTGGAGCATCCGGCGCGGAGTCATGACCACGGCCGTGGTCGTGCCCCACGTCTGAGGGCCCGCCTCACGGCCGCGGACACCACATCTGCAGCAGCCGGAAGAACGCCTCCTCGTTGCCCGCGAGTCCCGCGTCCGCCAGCGCCTGCTCCGCCTCGGCGAGCACGGCGGGCGGGACGACGGCCGGACGTCCGCCGCCGCCGTCGGGTGGGCCGTCGAAGGCCGCACGCACCGTATGGAGCAGTCGCAAGTAGGCCTGTACGGCGGTGCGCTCATGGTCGGTCAGTACGGCGGTCGGCATCGGTCGGCTCTCCCCGGTCGGCTTCACGGTCACGCGCCCGCAGGACACGTACCTCCAGCTTGCCGCCCACCACTGACAACGCCGTTGGGCTGCGTGTCGGTTCGCCCGCTTAGCGGAGGCGAAACCTCACCGAAATCCCCTGGGTGACTGCCTCTCTACGCTGGAGAGAACGGATTTCGGCGGCGTTCGCGCAGCTGTGGACGCGGCCCGGGCAAGGGGAGGCTGAGGCGTGGTCGACGTTCCGCAACGGCGCCCGGCGCGCGCCACACGGCTGAGGCCGGTGCGCGCCGGAGAACTCCAACTGCAGTACCGCGTCGTGCACGGCTACCGCCGCGCCTTCCGCATGGCGGGCGCGGGTCCGGCGCTGGTCCTCATCCACGGCATCGGTGACTCCTCGGCGACCTGGGTGGAAGTGATCCCCGAACTCGCCCGCACCCACACGGTCATCGCCCCCGACCTGCTCGGCCACGGCGCCTCCGACAAGCCGCGGGCCGACTACTCAGTGGCCGCGTACGCCAACGGGGTGCGCGATCTGCTCACCGCGCTCGGCATCGACTCCGCGACGCTGGTCGGGCACTCGCTGGGCGGGGGAGTGGCGATGCAGTTCGCCTACCAGTTCCCGGAACGCACCGAGCGGCTCATCCTGGTCAGCGCGGGCGGCGTCGGCCGCGAGGTCAACCCCGTGCTCAGGCTGGTGTCACTGCCGGGCGCCCACTTCATGCTCGCCGCGCTCCGGCTGCCCGGCATGCGCACCCAGGTCGGCCTCGCCGTGAGCCTGATGCGGCTGCTGGACACGGACCTCGGCCAGGACGCCCCAGAACTGCTCACACTCGTCGACGCCTTACCGGACGAGACCTCGCGCAACGCCTTCATCCGTACCCTGCGCGCGGTCGTCGACTGGCGCGGCCAGGTGGTGACCATGCTCGACCGCTGCTACCTCACCCAGGGCATGCCGACCATGCTGCTGTGGGGTGACCGGGACAGCGTCGTGCCGGTACGGCACGCCCACGGCGCCCACGACGCGATGCCCGGCAGCAGGCTGGAGATCTTCGAGGGCGCCGGCCACTTCCCCTTCCACTCCGACCCGGCGCGCTTCCTGGCCCTGGTCGAGGAGTTCACCTCCACCACCGCCCCCGCCGACTGGAGCCGCGAGCACTGGCACGAACTCCTCCTCGCCGGCCGCCCCCCGGGCCGCCCCGACACCGCCCGCACACACGCACAGGAACGCGACCTGCGAGAGGCGAGCGAACGCAGCGCCACGTGATGTGTGGACAGATTCGCCACGACTGACCGGCGGTCCGGGTGCCCCGCTCAGCCCTGTGGTCCCAGATAGCCCAGGGAGGCCTCGATGCGGCCCGCCAGGTGGTTTCGCTGAACCGGGCCGCGCAGGGCCGAACCCGCCAGCCAGGTACGGCACTTGCTGGCCAGCAGCAGGCCGAAGGTCTCGGCGTCGCGTTCTTCGTCGAGGTGGAAGCGGGTGCGGGCGGCCACCCGCTGGACGGTCGCCTGGAGCGCATCCTGGTCCGTGTCGTTGTTCAGCAGCCGGGTCGCGACCGAGACGCCCTCGACGTGGTGGCCGCCATGGTCGGCCTGCATGTGCCACAGCTCGTGGCCGAGGATCACCAACTGGTGGTCGGGCGCCGTGCGTTCCTCGACGACGATGAGGTCCCGGTCTGTCATGTCGAGCCACAGCCCGCTGGCCGTCCCGGGCGGGAAAGCGGCCGTACGGAACAGGACGGGACGGCCGCGACGGCGGCTCATCGCGTCGCACAGCGCGCTGTACAGGTCCTGCGGCCGGGCCGGCGCGGGCAGCGTCAGCTCCCCGACCAGTTCGCCGCACAGCCTGCGCATGTCCCTGCCGATGCCCACAGTTCTCCCCCGGCTCACGACTCGGGCCGCTTGACGCTCTCCAGGAGCATGTCGAGCCACTCCGCGACCTTGTCCCGGTGCTGGTCGGTGGGCAGCTGCGCGGCGCGCCAGGCGATTCCGCGGACACCGTGGTCCTGCAGCAGCCGCTCCAGCGGGTCCGCCACGGCCTCGGCCGCGGCCCGTTCACGGTCGGCGAGTTTCTGCAGCAGCTCCTGCTCGGTGCGCTGCAGGGCGCCCGCGAGGGCCTCGGGGTCCTCCGCCGTGAGAAAGCCCGCGTGCACCCGGAAGAAGCGCTGTATGGCGTCGCAGTGCTCCATGGTGGGGCGCCGGTCGCCGTTGATGAGCGCGCCGGCCTGCTGCCGGGACATGCCCGCGCCGTCGGCTATCTCCTGCTGGGTGTACTTGCGCCCGTTCGGCTTGAGCCGGGTCCGGCGCAGCAGGTCGAGGCGCTGCAGGAACCGGGCCTGCACATCGGGCTCGCCCGCGGGACGCCCGCTCAGCAGGGCCCTGACCACGGGCTCGGGGACGCCGCAGGCGACGGAGAGGCGCCGGACGTCGAAGACCTCGGCGTGCGGTACGCCGAGCCGGTCGGCGAGCGCGGCGACGCGGGCGACGACGGCCGGCAGCTGGGCGGTCGCCGTGGCGCCCGGATCCTCGTAGCCATCCGTCACCGACAGAACTCCTACGTCTCTCAGGGGCTCAAGGGGTTCTCACAAGCGATTGCCGTGAACTTCCCGGAGAGTAGCGGGTGGTTCGAACTCACATCCAGGTCTCGCCACAACTGTGGCCAATTTCAGCCGTCAACAGGCATGAAATGCCACGATAGTTGACATGACTCTTGTCGGGGCAGCAGGATCGCATCGCCGCGTGAAGGCCGCATAGGCAAGAGGGGTGACCTCCCGATGGCATATCAGGCAGGTGGGCAGCGGTCGGCGCCGCGGCCCGTCCCCGAGAGTCTTGAGGCCCAGGCGTATCTGCAGGACTACACCACGCTTCTGGAGGCCGTCGCCTTCCCGTCCGTGGTCTTCGACCACCGCTGGGACGTGGTGCTGGCCAACGGCGCGTTCGAGACACTTTTCCGGGGGATCGGCCCGCATCCCACGGCGATGCCGTGCGACAACCTGCTCCGGTTCGTGCTGTTCCACCCCGACGCAGGAACGGTTCTCGGGGAGCACGAGGCGCGTTGGTGCCTGCCGATGCTGGCGCACTTCAAGGCGGCCATGGAGCGGTACGGCCATGACCACGAGCTGCAGGCCATCCGCCGGGAGATCTCCCAGGACCCCATCATGGAGGCCGCGTACCGGCACGGTCTGCCGCACTGGATCCGGGCCGTGGGGGACGAGGCCGTGGAGCACGACGGCGCCGTCCGCCCCCTGCTCCACCCCGACCCGCGCTGGGGCGCGACCGAGTGCCGGATCGTCGGCGACACCCCGAAGGTGCTCGAGGCCATGGGGTACACGCGCCTCACCCTGGTCCTGCGCGACTCCCGCCGCCCCACCGCGGCCCCGCGCCGCCCCCGCCGGGCCCGGGGCAGCGCCACGCACCTGACCGTCGTACCGACCGCGGACGCCTGACCCGGCACCGTCGGCGTTCAGGTCGCCGACGGCGCCGGGCGGCCCACCTGCCCGATCCGCTCCTGCCGGCCCCGGGCTGCGTCCCGCTCACCCCGCCCCGACGACCAGCACCAGCGGCACCCCGCGGCACGGAACCAGTCGCGTCCCGCCGAACGCCGTGGCTCGCGCCCGCTCCAGCACCGTCGCGAAGTCCGGGCCCTTGGTGAGGGAGCCGGCGAGGTGGGCCGGGTCCGCCGAGGCCGCCACGCGGCCGCGGGCGTTCACCAGATGGGCGGGGCCGGGGAGCTCGCGCAGCAGGGGGAGTGCGGTCGCCTCGAAGTGCCGCAGATACACGTCGGCCGCGGCCACACCCATGAAACGGCCCGCCACCTCCACCGGCGCGGACAGGGTGAGGCTGTACTCGTCGGAGCAGAGGTAGTCGACGTACGGCCCGGCCACGGCCCGCCGCCCGGTGTCGCGGGGCAGCGCGAACCAGTCCCAGTGCGTGTAGTCCGAGTACGCCGACCGGCTCGGGTCGAGGTCGAGCAGCAGCGGCCGTACGTCCCCTTCGGAGGTCGTCTGCCACCACTCCAGCCAGGCGGGTACGTCGGCCAGCAGACCCGGTGCCGCGATGAAGCCGACTCCGGAGACCAACTCCTGGCGTGTCAGCCTCAGGTGCAGCCCCGGACGCAGCGCGGCCAGATCGGCGGAGGCCGGCCGGCGGTCCTGCGCATACACCCGGGCCAGCAGCTCGGCCGTATCGCCGCGCGTCTGCGCGACCGCGGCGAAGACCGCCTCCAGCGCATCACCCACCCGGGCCGCCACGCGCTCCTCGGCCGACGCGTCGAGCGTCGCGGCGGGGGCGCCGAATCCGGGGCTCCTGCTCATGGCGCCCTCCAGCGGACGGGGACCGGTGACGAGTCCTACAGCGTGAGGCGCACCGCGATGAGCCGTGCCGTCGACTCCTGTACGCACCTTTCGGCCAGCGTGCCGGCCGAGGCGTGCGCCCCATCTTGCACGGCCGAGATCACGGAGCGGTGACGGTCTGCGGCTTCTTCACGATATTCGTCGTCGCCGAACACGAGGCACAGCAGCGCGCCCACCTCTGTCTGCAGGGCCACCTGTGCGCGGGTGAGCCGGGCGGACTGCGCGGCCGCCGCCAGCTCCACATGGAAGCGGCCGTACATCCGGCTGCGTGCCGCCGCGTCCTCGGCCTCGGCCAACTCCACGGCCGTACGCCTGAGTTGTATGAGGTCGTCCGGTTCCGTGCGCTGTGCGGCTAGCCGGGCCGCGGTGCCCGACAGGGCGCCCCAGTGATCGCCGAGGTCGCGCAGCTCCTCCGTGCTCCAGCCGCGCAGCCGGGCCTTGAGCCGCTCTTCGCCGGGCACGGCGGGCAGCGAGACGAAGCTCCCTCCGCCGCGCCCCCGGCGGGTGGTGACCAGGCCCTGCTGGCGCAGCGCCATGAGCGCCTCCCGCAGGGTCACCGTGGACACGCCGAGCTGCCCGGCCAGCTCGCTCTCCCCGGGCAGCTGCTCGCCGTCGGCGAGCAGCCCCAGCTCTATGGCGTCGCCGAGCCTGCGGACCACAGCGTCCACCCGCGCCCGGTTGTCGACCGGCGCGAATACGGCTCTGCGGGCCCCGCCGTCAGTCGGTTGCTTCACGGTCACCACCTTGCACGTTGACTCAAGCTTTACCCTAAGGGAGTCTTGAGATTTGACATATGACTTCATAGGTTTCCCTGCAACGATCAAGAGCGCCAGAAAGGTTCCCGCCCATGGAGGGAATTGCGATCCGGCTCGAGGGGCTGCGCAAGTCGTTCGGGGAGACGGCCGCCGTCGCCGGTGTCGACCTGGAGATCCGGGACGGCGAGTTCTTCTCGATGCTCGGCCCGTCCGGATCCGGCAAGACGACCGTCCTGCGCCTGATCGCCGGCTTCGAGACCCCCACCGCCGGCCGGATCGAACTGGCCGGGCAGGACGTCACCGGCCTCGCGCCCTTCGAGCGGGACGTGCACACCGTCTTCCAGGACTACGCCCTGTTTCCGCACATGACGGTCGAGCAGAACGTCGCCTACCCCCTCAAGGTCCGCAAGGTGCCCAAGGCGGAGCGCCTGGTGCGCGCCCGGAAGGCGCTGGTCGAGGTGCGCCTGGACGGGTACGGCAAGCGCCGCCCCGCCCAGCTCTCCGGCGGCCAGCGCCAGCGCGTCGCCCTCGCCCGCGCCCTGGTCGGCCGCCCCCGCGTCCTGCTGCTCGACGAGCCCCTGGGCGCCCTCGACCTCAAGCTGCGCGAGCAGATGCAGGTGGAGCTCAAGGCGCTCCAGCGCGAGGTCGGCATCACCTTCGTGTTCGTCACCCACGACCAGGAGGAGGCGCTGACGATGAGCGATCGGATAGCCGTCTTCCACCAGGGCGTCGTCGAGCAGGTCGGTACCCCCGCCGAGATCTACGAGCGCCCGGCGACCCCGTTCGTCGCGTCCTTCGTCGGCACCTCGAACCTCCTGGTGGGCGAGTCCGCCCAGCGCGTCGTCGGCACCCCCGGCACCTACAGCATCCGGCCCGAGAAGATCCGTGTCCTCAAGGAGTCGGCGACGGCGGACGAGCCCGAGCACGCCTCCGCCACCGGCACCGTCGCCGAGGTCGTCTATCTGGGCGACGCGACCCGCTTCCTCGTCGACCTCGACGCCGGTGGCCGCCTCACCGCCCTCCAGCAGAACCTCGAGACCTCCGCCGAGGACGTCGCCGCCTACCGCGGCGCCCGGGTCCGTCTCCAGTGGCATCTGCGCCACACGGTCCAGGTCCCCGACGCCGCCCGCTGAACCCCTCCTCACCCATGGAGAACGCCGTGCGCCACACCCGAACCCTCCACGTCGCGGCCGCCGCCGCGCTGCTCCTCGTCGCCACCGCCTGCGGGTCCGGCTCCGGCGGCGGCTCCTCGGCCACCGGCCTCAATCCCCCCGACCTCAAGGCGCAGTCCAAGCTCGGCAAGACCGAGGGCCAGGTCAACCTGATCGCCTGGGCCGGTTATGTCGAGGACGGCTCCAACGACCCCAAGGTGAACTGGGTCGGCGACTTCGAGAAGCAGACCGGATGCCAGGTCCACTCCAAGGTCGCGGCCAGCTCCGACGAGATGGTCAAGTTGATGAAGACGGGGGAGTACGACGCCGTGTCGGCCTCCGGTGACGCGTCCCTGCGCCTGATCGCCTCCGGCGACGCCGCTCCCGTCAACACCGGCCTCGTACCGAACTACAAGGACGTCTTCGGCGACCTGAAGCTGCAGGCCTGGAACTCGGTCAAGGGCAAGGCGTACGGCATCCCGCACGGCCGCGGCGCCAATCTGCTGATGTACAACACCCAGAAGGTCTCGCCCGCCCCGACGTCCTGGTCCGCGGTCTTCGACGACGCCTCGAAGTATCAGGGCCATGTCACCGCCTACGACTCCCCGATCTACATCGCCGACGCCGCGCTCTATCTCAAGGCCACCAAGCCGGAGCTGGGCATCAAGGACCCCTACGCGCTCGACCAGAAGCAGTTCGACGCCGCCGTCGCCCTGCTGAAGAAGCAGAACGCGAACATCGGTGAGTACTGGAGCGACTACCTCAAGGAGATCTCCGCCTTCAAGAGCGGTGACTCCGTGGTCGGCACCACCTGGCAGGTCATCGCCAACCTCGCCGCCGACGAGGGCGCCAAGGTCAAGGCCTTCGTGCCCAAGGAGGGTTCCACCGGCTGGTCGGACACCTGGATGCTCTACGCCAAGGCCAAGCACCCCAACTGCGCGTACAAGTGGATGGACTGGATCGTCTCGCCGAAGGTGAACGCCCAGGTCGCCGAGTACTTCGGCGAGGCCCCCGCCAACGCCAAGGCCTGCGAGCTGACCAGCGACAAGGGCTTCTGCGCCACCTATCACGCGGCCGACACCGCCTACTGGAAGAACATCGCCTTCTGGAACACGCCCATCGAGCAGTGCCTGGACGGCCGCACCGACGTCAAGTGCGTGCCGTACGCCAAGTGGGTCCAGGCCTGGACCGAGATCAAGGGCTGAACCACACCATGACCGTCGTCGCGCAGACCGCCGGGCGGCCCTCCGGGGGCACCGTCCGGCGCGTCGCCGGGCTGTTGCACCGCCGTCCGCGGCTCAGACTCGCCCTGCTGCTGACCGCCCCGCTGCTGTGGCTGGTCATGCTCTATCTCGGCTCGCTGACCGTGCTGTTCGTCTCCGCGTTCTGGACGACGAACTCCTTCACCTCCGAGGTGGTGAAGGTCTGGTCGACGGACAACTTCCACGAGCTGTTCACCACCCCCGTCTACCGGCAGGTGATCCTGCGCAGCATCGGCGTGGCCCTCGCGGTCACCGTCCTGTGCGTGGTGATCGCCTTTCCGCTGGCCTTCTACACCGCGAGGGTGGCCCGCCCGAGGTGGCGCCCGCTGCTCGTGGTCGCCATCCTCACCCCGCTGTGGGCGAGTTACCTGGTCAAGGTGTACGCCTGGCGGCTGATCCTGTCCCAGGGCGGGCTCGCCGACTGGATGCTGGAGCCGTTCGGGCTGAGCGGGCCGGGGTTCGGACTCCCGGCCGCGGTGCTGACACTGACGTACCTCTGGCTGCCGTACATGATCCTGCCGATCCACACGGCCCTCGAACACCTGCCCGCCAATCTGCTCGACGCCTCCGCCGACCTGGGCGCGCGGCCCGGCCGCACCTTCCGCTCGGTCGTGCTGCCGATGGTGCTGCCGTCGGTCGCGGCCGGCTCGGTCTTCACCTTCTCGCTCAGCCTCGGCGACTACATCACCGTGCAGATCGTCGGCGGCAAGACCCAGCTGATCGGCAATCTCGTCTACTCCAACATCGAACTCAACCTGCCCATGGCCGCCGCGCTCGGCACGGTCCCGGTCGTCGTGATCGTGGTCTATCTGCTGGCGATGCGCCGCACGGGCGCGCTCAGCAGCCTCTAGAGGGGTGTTCTCGTCATGCAGCTCTCGCGTTCCGCGCGCATCGCGCTGCGCGTCGCCGCCGGGTTCGGCTTCGCGGTGATCTACGTGCCGCTGCTGCTGGTCCTCGTCAACTCGCTGAACCCGGACCGGAGCGCCGGCTGGCCGCCGCCGGGGCTGACCCCCCACTGGTGGTCGGTCGCCTGGCAGAACGCGGGGGCGCGCAGCGCGCTGTGGGTCTCGGTCAAGGCGGGACTCGGCGCCACGGCCATCGCGCTCGTCCTCGGCACACTGATCGCCTTCGCGGTGGCCCGGCACCGCTTCTTCGGCCGTGACGCCCTCTCCTTCGTGGTCGTCCTGCCGATCGCGCTGCCCGGCATCGTCACGGGCATCGCGCTCAACTCGGCGTTCGGCACGGTCCTGGAGCCGCTCGGGGTGGGCCTCGGCCTGTTCACCGTGGTCGTCGGACACGCCACCTTCTGCATCGTCATCGTCTTCAACAACGTGGTCGCCCGGCTGCGCCGTACCTCCGGCTCGTACGAGGAGGCGGCGATGGACCTGGGGGCCAACACCTTCCGGGCCTTCGCCGACGTCACCTTCCCGCTGGTGCGCTCGGCGCTGTTCGCGGGCGGACTGCTCGCCTTCGCGCTCTCCTTCGACGAGATCGTGGTGACCACGTTCACCGCCGGACCGGGCATCCAGACGCTGCCCATCTGGATCTTCGACAATATGACCCGGCCCCAGCAGGCGCCGGTGGTGAACGTGGTGGCGGCAGTGCTCGTCCTGCTGTCCGTGATCCCCATCTACATCGCCCAGCGACTGTCTTCGGACACGGCGACGGGCAGCCGGGTGTAGTAGCAGCGCGCCTACGCAAACGGCTTGCGTCACTTGCGCTATTCTTGCGTGCATGACGCGACGACTTGCGGAAGTGGCGAAGAAGGTCGGGGTCAGCGAGGCCACGGTGAGCCGGGTGCTCAACGGCAAGCCCGGGGTCTCCGAAGCCACCCGGCAGGCAGTGCTCTCCGCCCTCGACGTCCTCGGCTATGAACGGCCCACGCAGCTGCGCGGCGAACGCGCCCGGCTCGTGGGTCTGGTGCTGCCGGAGCTGCAGAACCCCATCTTCCCGGCGTTCGCCGAGGTCATCGGTGGCGCGCTGGCCCAGCTCGGACTCACCCCGGTGCTGTGCACCCAGACCAAGGGCGGGGTCTCCGAGGCGGACTACGTCACGCTGCTGCTGCTGCAGCAGCAGGTCTCCGGGGTCGTCTTCGCCGGCGGTCTGTACGCCCAGGCCGACGCCCCGCACGACCACTACCGGCTGCTCGCCGACCGCAACATCCCGGTGGTGCTGGTCAACGCGGCCATCGAGCACCTCGGCTTCCCGGGTGTCTCCTGCGACGACGCGGTCGCCGTGGAGCAGGCATGGCGCCACCTCGCCTCCCTGGGGCACGAGCGGATCGGTCTGGTGCTCGGTCCCGGGGACCATGTGCCGTCGGCGCGCAAGCTGGCCGCGGCGCGGGCGATCGCCGGGGCAGACCTGCCCGACGAGTTCGTGGCCCGCGCCATCTTCTCGATCGAGGGCGGCCATGCGGCGGCGGCCAAGCTGATCGACCGCGGGGTCACCGGATTCATCTGCGCCAGCGACCCGCTCGCCCTGGGAGCCGTACGGGCCGCCCGGCGCAAGGGACTTGATGTGCCCGCACAGATCTCGGTGGTCGGATACGACGACTCCGCGCTGATGAACTGCACCGAGCCGCCCCTGACCACGGTCCGGCAGCCCATCGAGTCCATGGGCAAGGCCGCCGTGGAACTGCTCAACGCGCAGATCGGCGGCAGTGTCGTAGCGGCCGACGAACTGCTCTTCGAGCCGGAGCTGGTGGTCCGAGGATCGACCGCGCAAGCCCCTCGTCCCTGAGATCCACTCTACTGTCGAATAATTACAGATTCTGCGCGACATATTGCGGACAGATGTCGCCGGTGCTTGAGTGTGCGACGCCCACCGCTCCTGCCCAGAGGGGTCCACCGATGAGAAGCACCGGGTTCCGCCGTACCTTCCTCGCGCTAGGCGTCTGTTCCTCCCTCGCGCTCTCCGCGTCCGCCTGCGGATCGGGCGACGACACGGCGAGCGGCAAGACCCGTATCACCGTCAACTGCGAGCCGCCCAAGAGCGCCAAGGTCGACCGCGCGTTCTTCGAGGAGGACATCGCCTCCTTCGAGAAGCAGAACCCGGACATCGATGTCGTCGCACACGACGCGTTCCCCTGCCAGGACCCGAAGACGTTCGACGCCAAGCTCGCCGGCGGGCAGATGGAGGACGTCTTCTACACGTACTTCACCGACGCCAGGCATGTCGTCGACATCGGCCAGACCGCCGATCTCACCCCGTACCTCAAGGAGTTGAAGAGCTACAGCACCATCCGGAAGCAGCTGCGCGACATCTACACCGTCGACGGCAAGGTCTACGGCATACCGCGCACCGGATACTCCATGGGGTTGATCTACAACCGCAGGCTCTTCGAGAAGGCCGGCCTCGACCCCGACAAGCCCCCCGCGACCTGGGACGAGGTGCGCGCCGACGCCAAGAGGATTGCCGCGCTCGGCGGCGGCACAATCGGCTACGCCGACTACAGCGCCCAGAACCAGGGCGGCTGGCACTTCACGGCCGAGCTGTACTCGCAGGGCGGCGTCGTCGTGTCGGTCGACGGGAAGAAGGCCGCCATCGACACCCCCGAGGGCCATGCGGTCCTGCAGAACCTGCACGACATGCGGTGGACCGACGACTCGATGGGCAGCAAGCAGCTCCTCGTCATCAATGACGTCCAGCAGCTGATGGGTTCGGGCAAGCTCGGCATGTATCTCTCCGCGCCGGACAACATCCCGATCCTGGTGAAGGAGAAGGGCGGCAACTACAAGGACCTCGCCCTGGCCCCCATGCCCGGCGGCAAGGGCACGCTCATCGGCGGCGACGGCTACATGTTCAACAAGAAGGACACGCCCGCGCAGATCAGGGCCGGCCTGAAGTGGCTCGACCACATGTTCCTCACCCCGGGCGACGGCTTCCTCGGCGACTACGCCCGCGCCAAGAGGCACGACGCCCCGGTGGGGCTGCCCGAGCCGCGGCTGTTCACCGGCGCGGCAGACGCCAAGGACCAGCAGGTCAAGAAGGCCAACGCCAACGTCCCGGTGGAGAACTACCAGGCCTTCCTCGACGGCAACCAGCAGCTGCGGATGAAGATCGAGCCGCCGGACGCCCAGCAGATCTACTCCGTCCTCGACGGAGCCGTCTCCGCCGTCCTCACCAAGAAGGACGCCGACATCGACCAGCTGCTCAAGGACGCCTCCGGCAAGATCGACGGCATCCTTGACCGGGGCTGACACCCATGACCAAGACGGCTCAACGGCGTCCCGCCACGGCGATCGCCGTCCACCCGGTGCAGGCGCCGCCCCCGGCAGGGGACCGGAGGCGGCGCCGCCTGGCCGACCAGGCCCGTGCCCACGCCTTCCTCCTCGGCGGTCTGCTCTGCTTCGCGCTGTTCTCCTGGTACCCGGCGATCCGCGCGGTGGTCATCGCCTTCCAGAAGTACACGCCCGGCTCCCCGCCCGAGTGGGTCGGCACCGCCAACTTCACCCGTGTCCTGCACGACCCGGAGTTCACGGCCGCCTGGCGCAACACCCTCACGTTCACACTGCTCGCCCTGCTCATCGGTTTCGCGATCCCGTTCGTACTCGCCCTGGTCCTCAACGAGTTGCGGCACGCCAAGGCGTTCTTCCGGGTCGTCGTCTATCTGCCGGTGATGATCCCGCCGGTGGTCAGCGCCCTGCTGTGGAAGTGGTTCTACGACCCCGGAGCCGGCCTCGCCAACGAGGCCCTGCGCTTTGTGCATCTGCCCACCTCGAACTGGTCCAGCGGCGCCGACACCGCCCTCGTCTCCCTCGTCATCGTGGCGACCTGGGCCAACATGGGCGGTACGGTCCTGATCTACCTGGCCGCGCTCCAGTCCATCCCCGGCGAGCTGTACGAAGCGGCCGAGCTGGACGGCGCCGGTCTGCTGCAACGCATCCGGCACGTGACGATCCCCCAGACGCGGTTCGTCATCCTGATGCTGATGCTCCTTCAGGTCATCGCCACCATGCAGGTCTTCACCGAACCCTTCGTGATCACGGGCGGCGGACCGGAGAACGCCACCGTCACGGTCCTCTATCTGATCTACAAATACGCCTTCCTCTACAACGACTTCGGCGGTGCCTGCGCGCTGAGCGTGATGCTCCTCGTCCTGCTCGGCGTCTTCTCCGCCGCGTATCTGCGGCTGACCCGCTCCGAGGGGGACGCATGAGTTTCCTGAGTCAACCTCTATGCCGCCAGAGGCGTGTCGGCGGGCGTGTTGATCTTGCTGTTGGCTTGATGGATGACGGGGTCGTAACAGGCGCCGTTGCGCCAGCAGGCCCACATCACG